>NZ_CP147243.1:0-695582 GCF_037198285.1 Haladaptatus sp. DJG-WS-42
GTGATGTACCCCATCCACAGCTATGGCAGCGAAGAACAGAAAGAGCGGTGGTTGCCTGACATGGGAACTGGTGACGCCATTGGCTGTTTCGGTCTGACGGAACCAAATCACGGGTCGAACCCGACGGCGATGGAGACGTACGCCGAAAAAGACGGCGACGAATACGTCCTTAACGGGGCAAAAACGTGGATTACGAACTCCCCCATCGCGGACGTGGCAATCGTCTGGGCACGCGACCGCTCGGCCGAAGACACCCCTGTCCGCGGCTTCTTGGTCGAAACTGACCGCGAC
This sequence comes from Haladaptatus sp. DJG-WS-42, assembly GCF_037198285.1. Taxonomy (NCBI): domain Archaea; kingdom Methanobacteriati; phylum Methanobacteriota; class Halobacteria; order Halobacteriales; family Haladaptataceae; genus Haladaptatus; species Haladaptatus sp. DJG-WS-42. The sequence continues at coordinate 292 of NZ_CP147243.1, forward strand.
GGCGTGACGACGAACAAGATCGACGAAAAACTCTCGCTTCGTGCCTCCATCACGGGCGAAATTGGCCTCAGTGACGTGCGCATCCCGGAAGACAACGTCCTGCCGGGCGTCTCCGGTATGAAAGGGCCACTCTCCTGTCTCACGCAGGCGCGCTACGGTATCGCGTGGGGTGCAATCGGTGCCGCCCGCGACTCGTTCGAGACGGCGCGTCAGTACGCGCTCGACCGCGACCAGTTCGGTGGGCCAATCGCGCGCTTCCAGCTCCAACAGCAGAAGCTCGCGGAGATGGCCACCCAGATTACGACCTCCCAGCTGCTCGCGTTCCGACTCGCGGAGCTCAAAGAGCGCGGCGACATGCGTCCCCAGCACGTCTCGATGGCCAAACGCAACAACGTCCGGATGGCCCGCGACCAGTCTCGGATTGCTCGTGAGATGCTCGGTGGAAACGGTATCACGGCGGATTACTCGCCGATGCGCCATATGGCGAACATGGAGACTGTCTACACCTACGAGGGAACCCACGACATTCACACCCTCATCCTCGGCCATGACTTAACGGGTATCGCTGCCTACGAATGACCATCCATGGTTGGTGAAGCAAAGAATCCAGAGACGAACACCGGGCCGTTGGACGGCGTGACCGTCTTAGACGCCTCGCGCGTGCTCGTCGGACCGTTCTGTACGATGCAGTTGGGCGACCTCGGTGCAGACGTCATCAAAATCGAACGCCCTGACGGCGGCGACCAGACACGCGGCTGGCATCCGCCGACATACGGTGACTCAGAAGAGAGTGCCTACTACCTGAGCGTCAATCGCAACAAGCGCTCGATGACGCTCAACCTCGCGAGCGAAGACGGCCGCGAACTGTTCCGTGACCTCGCAAGCGAGGCAGACATCGTGGTCTCGAACTTCCGCGTCGGCAAGATGGAAGACTGGGGTCTCGATTACGAGACGCTCCGAAAGGAGAATCCGGGCCTCGTCTACTGTGCGCTCTCGGGGTACGGCGAGTGGGGGCCAGACCGCGACCGCCCCGCCTACGACCTCATCATGCAGGCAGAAGGTGGGCTCATGAGCATCACCGGCGAAGAAGACGGCGCACCCGTCCGCGTCGGCGTCGCCATTGCGGACATCGGCGCGGGGATGTACGCCACCCAAGCCATCCTCGCTGCGTTGCTCGAACGTGAACTCGGCGATGGCACGGGCCAGAAAATCGACGTCTCGCTGCTCGACGGGCAGGTGGCGTGGATGAGCTACATGGCCTCTAACTACTTCGCCACCGGAACCCCGCCGGGACGCATGGGGAGCAAACACCCGACGATTGCGCCGTATCAAGCGTTTCCAACGAAAGACGGCTACGTTGTCATCGCGGTTCCCTCGCCAAACCTGTGGCCGAAGTTCTGTGCGGCCATCGACCGCGAAGACCTCGTCGACGACGAACGCTTTTCGGACAACGCCTCGCGTGTCGAAAACCGTGAGGTGCTCGATGCGTTGTTAGACGAGGAGTTCGCGCAGTTCACCACCCAAGAAATCCTCGGCACGATGGACGACTTTGGCGTCCCCGCGAGCGACGTAAAGGATATGGAAGACGTGTTCGAAAACCCGCAAGTCGAAGCCCGCGGGATGCATCAATCGGTTGCCCACCCGACCGCAGGCGACGTCGAAATGGCTGGCAGCCCGATGCACCTCTCGAAGACGCCGACAAGTATCCGCCAGCATCCGCCGTTGCTCGGCGAGCAGACCGCAGACATTCTCAAGGAGTACGGCTACACCGACGCGGACGTCGAACGGCTTGAAACCGACGGCATCATCTGAGCGCCACCGTCTTTCTCTTTCTTCGCGCGCGGAAAGTAACATTATTTGATGAGACGAGTACGGCCGACACAGGTTGCCCCCATTATAGTGTTACTGGCCAGTAATACTGCCCAATAACACTGCCCAATATTTGCAGGAGGTTGCGCCCGGTTTGCAGCCTCATTCGAGTGTTACCGTGAACCCCCACTCAGCCGATTCTTGCGCTGCGGTCTCCATCGACTCGGTCGGCACAACGTTGTAGCTGGTGGTGAAGTGGAAGTTTCCGACGGGGAGGCAGCCCTCGCCTTCGGGCGCTCCGTAGAGGTCAACCTTCTCCGAGATGGATACACCGGGGTCTACGGTGCGCGTTCGGTACTCCTCGGTGACGGCGATTGGCTCGTTGAGCCGCCAGCAGCCGGGCTTTGCGTCGTACCTGTCTGCCGCGGGCAGGAGCATCAACTGATTGTCGTCGTCCATTCTGTACTGGAAGAAGATGGCGCGTCCCTCGCCAACGGTGAGTTGCTCGTCGCTCGTGTTCGTGAGCGTGACCTTGAGCTGAGGTGGTGCATCCTCGGTCGCAACATCGTGGGTGACGCTCACGGCGAGTTTGAGCGGGAGGGCCGGTTGTGTATCAGTGGCGTGGAGGAAGAGGCCGGGACCACCTGTCCCTGCAGGCCGGGTTCCGCCTGCACCGTTGTCAGTGGTGTCGTTCGACCCGGGCATGCCGCCGTCGGTGCTGGTCGGTTCGGTCGTGTTTGGGTCAGCGTCGTTCGAGACACAGCCAGCGAAAAAGCCGGTGACTGCAAGCCCGCCAAGGCGGAGCAGCGAGCGTCGTGTTGGGGACATGCTGTATGAAAGGACAGTTTGAGCATTAACTGTCGTGTAGGCTCAAACACCTCTTTGGTACATGGGTCGCCGTGACCAGTACTGTTTTTGCGGTACGAGCAAGAAGCCTGAGTATGCTTCACGCACGCGGGCCACTGCTCTCTGTCGATGTGGGAGCGAAAACGACCGAGGAAGTGAACATCGACGACGCACTCACCCAGTTTATCGGCGGGCGGGGTCTCGCAACGCGACTCTCTCATGAGCGCACGCCGTTCGACGCAGATCCATTCGGCCCCGAAAATCGGCTTTACTTTACGACCGGGCCGATGCAAACCTCGAATATGAGTTTCACCGGGCGGATGAACGCGACCGCAATTTCACCGCTCACGAACGGGTTGCTCTCTTCGAATGCGGGCGGGTTCGTCTCGCGCAACTTCGGCGCAACGGGCTACAGCGCCGTCGAATTCGTCGGTCAGAGCGACGAGTTGCTCGCCGTCCACATCACCGACGAGGGCGTTACCTTCGAGGAGGTTCCTGACCTCGAAGAAGCGACCGTGAGCGAGACGGACGAGTACATGGCCGAACACCACGACCTCGGCGAAGACCAACTCTGCGTCATCGGCCCTGCAGGCGAAAATCGCGTCCGCTTTGCGTCCATCATGACCTCAGAATCACGCGCGTTCGGCCGCGGGGGTCTCGGCGCGGTCATGGGTGCAAAAGGCATCAAAGCCATCAGCTTCGACGGTGACTCCACGCCAGACATCGAGATTTCTGCGACGCAGATGGATATCCACCGCGAGGCCGCCACCTCAGACCACATCATGAAGCGACAGGGGACGACGAGCGTCACCGACCTCGCAAACGAGGTGGGTGCGTTCCCGACGAAATACTTCGCAGAGACCTCCTTCGAGGGAGCGAGCGGCATCAACGGCGACGCAGTCGAGTCAAAAAAGTACAAGAAAGGAACCTGCTCGTCGTGTGCGTTTGCGTGCAAACTCCCGACCAAAGACGAAGAAGCGGGTGTCGAAACCGAAGGCCCGGAATTCGAGACGGTGATGTCCTTCGGTTCGAACGCGCTCGTAGACGACATCGTTGACGTGATGAAATCGAACGAACTCTGCGACGAGTTCGGCGTCGACACCATCAGCGCTGGAGACGCAATTTCCGCGTACCTCGCCGCGAACGACGAGTTTGGCAACGTCTCACTCATCCACGAGTTAGTCGAGAAAATCGCCTATCGTGAAGGCGATGGCGACCTGCTCGCGGAGGGCATCGACCGCTTCCACGAAGAGCTCGGCGTCGAGAACTGGACGGTCAAAGGCATGGAATTCCCCGCCCACGACGGTCGCACCCTGAACGGACAGGGACTCTCCTTTGCCACCGCAAACCGCGGCGCAGACCACATGTACGCGACGTTTTACGCGCTCGAATACCCACTCGTGTCGCATAAGGACGCGCTCCCACCGGAGGGATTCGAGGGCAAACCAGCCGCACTCATCGAAAAGGAGAACGTCATGGCGCTGAACGACAGCGGCATCGTCTGTAAGTTCTCGCGCGGGTCGATGAGTCCAGAGCGCTACGAAAACCTCTTCGATGCGAGCTACGACGAGTTGCTTTCAGTCGGCAGTCGCGTGGTTGAACTCGAACGCCACTTCAACAACCAGCGTGGCTTCTCGCGGGCTGACGACGTACTCCCCTACGAGTTAGACGGCTTCGACGCGGCGCTCTCTGAGTACTACGAACTTCGGGGCTGGGCGGACAATGGCGTCGTGCCCGACGACGCAGTGACCGAATTCGTCGCGTAGAAGCGTGCGTTTTTGTAGTCGCTCGCCCAGAGCATGACCCATGCCTGAATCATTTGCCGATACTCTTCCGAACAATCCCGTCCCGGCGAGCCTCGCTGACGATTTAGAAGCCCTAGACGGTATCGAACAGTGCGTCGCCGTCCGCGGAAATTTTGAGGGCGAAGAGCTCGCCTATCAGTTGCTTATCAACATCGTCGACAGAGGCCTGCTCGCGCTTCATTTTGACGACGACGGGGGGTGGCAAGTGGTGTACGATTCGGCGGATGAAGACCCTGACAGTATCGAATCAGACGAAACCGTGTATCGCCACGCACACAACGCACTCTACGAACTCGCGCCAGCGGATCCTGATTCGAACCACTACGAAACGACGCCGACGTTCTGGTCGCCGCCAGAAGACCAGTAACTATGTCTGTCGCCCGTCCGCAGCCAACCATCCTTCGACTGCGCCTTTGAGGGCGCCAGTCGTGCTCCCAATGTTGAGGAGTTGATAGCCGGTTTTCGCCTTCTCGTTTACGTCGTCCATTCCAAAGCCGAGGCCGCCAAGTGGAACGCCAGCTTCGACGGCTGCTGTGCGGATGGTTTCGACAGCTTCGGTCACGACTGCGTGGTCTATGTCACCGGGATGCCCATAGGCAACTGAGAGGTCGAGCGGCCCGGCGAAGACGAATCCCAACGCTGGAACCGCGAGGATTTCGTCGATGTGTTCGACGGCTTCGCGGGTTTCGATGGTCACGCCAATCACCGTCTCCGTGTCTTCGCTTCCGACGTAGTCCGCTGCAAGTCCCCATCGTGCGGCACGCGGACTTGCAAGTCCGCGCTCGCCCGCGGCGTCGCGGTAGCGAAATTGTGTCGCGCTAACAGCGTCTTCGACTTCTTCGACTGTCTTCACGCGCGAGAGAAACAAGTTTCTCGCGCCGACATCGAGCGCCTTTCGAATCAAGCCAGGTTCCGTCGAAGGAAGGCGGACGAGCAGTTCGGTGTCAACCAATTCCGCCGCACGAAGCAGTTCGGTCAACCGTTCACCGTCCCACGGGCTCGGGCCACCGTGTTCGAAATCAATCCACACGAAGTCAAGGCCGAGTTCGCCGTAGAACTCGACCAGCGTCGGGCTGTATGTGTTATCGAGAATCCCAAGAGCAACGTTCCCCGATTCCAACGTCTTGCGGAGGGTGTTCTGTCGAAGCGTCTCCATACATCCTCCTCGTTGACTGGGGAGAAAACTCTGCGTCTCGCCGTGGATACCAGCGGCTCACTCCCATTGAGGTGCTTGGGCGTAAGGTCGCCCAAGCTGGCTGCTGGTATCCTACGTCAGCAACCAACTGGTCGTTTGCAGTGGCGAGGGAAGTACGTTCTGAAACTCACGCGAATAGGTAAATGGAGACAATCTTGGACGCGACAATTCAATATAGCAAAATACAGTTTATGCGTTGGTATGGGGACAAACCTATTCGAAAAATTTCGCCACTTACAGTCACACCACCGCCAAAATGAGGTGGGCCGAAGAATTTGGGCCAACGATCGCGGCATGGTGAGCGTGTAAAGAACCCACAGTCATTTCGGCGCACCGTTTTGCTGCAATTCGTTCTCCGCGCCTGACAGGCGTTCTGTGCGAATTCTCGGTATGGCTGTACGCTGAGCCGTATTTCCGGCTGTGATAAGATACAGGCCGCCTTGTACGGCCAATTTTCTGCCGTGTTGTCCGAGAACTCGACTCGCCGTCTACGGGTTGCGCCACCCCCTCGGACGGTGCTTTTGCGTATTTTGTGTTCTCCGTGTAGAGCAGCTGGGTTGGATGGCTCTTTTGGAATCGTTTGCTCGTAACCTCAATCTCACAGTCATCCTCCTGCGCCTGTTGTGTGCATTGCTGCTGCGGGTGTGTTGGTAGACGCTGAACCCATTGAACTGCACTCTGGACCACTGTGGCGCTGTGTGTGCCCATCTATAGCGTGTCGACTGGCAAAGCGTCCGTACGCGTCGAGTTCGTTGTAGTTTGCGAGTGGCCACTCGAAAGACCGCGAACCACGTTCACGCGTTCAATAATAGTCTGCAATCGCAGAGTGTAGAACCACTGAGAAAATCCCTTGTCCCATGCTAGCAATACACATGATATGCAAACCCACAACCTTAGTCCACTCAGTGAAATCTCGGCTGGTCGAACACACACAGATGCTGAACGGCTGAGTTTTCGGGTGGCGTGGCTGACAACCCACTTCACAGCCGGGAACTCTAGGACCCCATCCTACGCACGAAACTCCGGGGGTTTGCATGGTGAGAATGCACCTCCGTGATAACCGGCCAATTTCGTCCATTTGAGCCGAAAATTGGCAGTATTTCCCCTTCCCAAAGCCGGCAAATATCGATAGGTGTAAAAATATAATTATTCAGATATATGGGCGGAATTTCGTATTTTCTCAAGAGTATTACGGACGCATATTTCACTCCCCATTTCCTCTAATTTCAGTCCGACAGAAGCAGCTTGTTCAGCGCTCGATTTGGGTGGGCCATAGGTCGGTATTTGTGAATGTATTACCCACTCATCAAGCGGCATACTGTGGGTACAATAGCGACCGGTTTGAACCGTGGTCCCCAGCCAAACTACCATCTATTTGATACAGTAATTTATTTGTGGTGACTGCCACATTTGGGCCAATATACTGATCTGTAAAGCTCGATCAGTTCCACTCTGAATAATTATGTTGGAACGATACCAACGCAATTATAGAATTTATAGCCAGTATTGTGGACCTAATTGAGTGAATATGGAGTCCCAAATATACGGATTAAATCATATTTCGACCTCTATTTGAGTGCCATAGCTCATGATAAGATACTTTATCCAGGTATGTGGGGATACACTGATTAGGGTGGCGTGAGTGTTCAAAAGTAATGACTGATGTCGAGGCCGACACCGAGCGAACGGTGGTCAAAACGTATCTGCCATCCTACCAGAAAGAAATTTGGCAGGAACATGCAGCCGAATTAGACATGAGCCAGAGCGAGTACGTGAGAGCCATGGTACAGGCCGGGAGAAAGGGGTTCGAAGCTGACCCTTCGGAAGCCCGTTCTACACCCTCAAACCCTGGGGGTGATGGGCTCGAAACACGCATCCTCTCGCTCCTCGAAAATGGGCAATATTTGTCGTGGGATGGGCTCGTCGAAGAACTATCAAATTCGTTTGAAGACCGGCTCGAATCGGCGCTCGATTCACTCCAGCAAGCCAATCGAATCCAGTACTCGGGACGCCACGGCGGATACACCATTTCTGGAGGTATGAATGGGCGTCAGTAACCAGACCGACGCGACAGCAGACCCGGTGGGATACTTCCTCCAAGACATGGTCTATCACGGCAAAAGCGAACGGACGAGAAACGCCTACGAACGGGTATTACGGGAGTTTGAGGCGTTTTTAGCCGACGGGTCGCGCAATCCGCGCGGCACGGCCATCACCCCCGCCGACGCAGGCCAACGCGACTGCATGGCGTGGGTACACACCATGCGCGGGCGGCTCGCAGAGAGCACGGTCGCCACCTACGCTTCCTACCTCCACCGGTTTTACGCCTATATGACCCAAGTCGGAGCGTTCGATTCGAACCCCATGACCCTCGTCCGTGAAGAGATGGACGAACGCATCAACAAGGACCCGACGCGCCGCGAGATCACACTCCCCGCAATGCGTGAGTTCGTCCAAGGACTTGGCCACCCGCTCGAACAGGCGGTTGTCGTCACGCTGCTCAAAACTGGGATGCGTGTTGGCGAACTCTGCAACGTCGATTGCAGGGACATTCACATCGAAGACGAATGGGTGAAATCAACATACGATAGCTCGATTCGAGTGGCAATCGAAGCGCGTCCGAACTCGTTGTTCGTCGCCAGTGAGCCGTCTCGCGGACTGGTCGTAAACGGCGAAAAACGCACCGCGTCGAACAAGCGCAAACGAGATACGGTGATACCAATCGACGCGGAGCTGCGTCGCGTGCTGAAACGCTGGCTCGCAATCCGGCCAGACGCGGCGTCTTCGGCCGCTCCACTCTTCGTGAGCACCGGTGACGAATGGGGCAAGCGACTGACTCCCGAGATGGTGCGCGCGATGGTCAAAACCCATGCACGAGAGGCCGGTTGGTACCGCTCAGGCGGCGGTGCAGAAGAGAACGTCACGCCCCACTACTTTCGCCACTTTTTCACCACGCACCTCCGGGACGCAACGGGCGAGCGCGGCGTCGTGAAGTACCTCCGTGGCGACGTCGCAGAAGACATCATCGACACCTACACCCACAACTGGGGCGACCGCGTGCGCGAGGTCTACGCGGAAAACATTTATTCGTTGCTGTAGACACAACACAATTTGACCGTTGGTTGTGCGACGTGTAAAGTGCATGTTGCTATATCGAAACTACCAATGTGGCCACCGCGAAATAGTTAAAATATCAGCATAAGTGGGCGGGTTACTCTCGGTGGGGTTGAGCCAATCTATTTGCGCTGTGTCATTGATAGCCATACAATGACCGGGCGATACCCGACGAAACGACCGATTGACGCGGCGGTTGCGGGGAGCGACACGGAATTTGACCCACCCGCCGAACTGCTCTCGATGCCGTGGATAGACATTCATAACCATGCGCACACGCTCTCGTGGGGAGACCGCGAGAAGTTTGCATTGAGCGGCTGTGAGCAAATGGTGATGATGGCGGCGGCGTACTACTGGCTACCGTACAAACCAGTCGCGGCCGACGACGTGCGATTTCTTTGGGACGACGCGCTCAACCGCCTCGCACAGATTCGCCAGTCGCACCTGTTCGACGCGAAACTCGGGATTGGCATTCACACGGGCACGCGCGTCAAGGATGTTTCCGAATTACTCGACTTGATGCCCGACTACTGCGCGCTTGACGAGGTTGCTGCGGTAGGAGAAATCGGGATTACTGCCTCTCAGCACGTCGACGGCTGGAGGCTTGCCGAGCAAAAAGAGATGATGCGCCGCCAGTTTGAGATTGCTCGGGACGCGAACCTCCCCGCAATCGTCCACACACCCGCAGACCTCGATGGCGTAGACATTCCAGACCGCGTGCGCGGCGGGCTTCCGGGCTACGAATTAGACCTCTCGATGCAACAAGACCCCGTGCTCACCGGGGAGAACGTGAAACTGCAAGCCACTGAACTCGACATTGCGCTCAAAGACGAGGCAGGGTTGCCTGACGACCAAATGGTCATCTCCCACGGCGACCAGCAGATTGCGCCAACTGTGCTCGAAACGACCGATTGCTACCTGAGTTTTACCGTGAGTTACCCGTGGCTCTTGGGTGTCACCGCAGAGGATGTCGCGGCGGTCATCAAAGAGTACGGCTCGGAGCGCGTGCTCATCGAAACCGACAGTGCTGGTATCCTTCGCGGTGACGTGTTCTCGTTCAAGCGGACACTGTTCGAACTCTACCGCCACGGATTGTCTGAAGAAACCATCAAACAGGTTGCTTACGACAACCCGAAATCCCTACTCTCGTGAATTTCACCGGGTGAATGGCTGTATTCGTGCATTTCCGCGACAGCCTTTTTGCGTTCAACTCCCAATCAGTTACAAGTGTTTTTGCGGTCGTTGATTCGTTTTCCTCCGACGAGCGCGCACACGACCTACCCATGAGTGACGTAGCAATTCGCTCGTATTCGAGCGACGAGACACCTGTCTCGACAGAAGTGAAGAAACGCACCGTCGAACTACTCGCCTGCCCCGAATGTGGTGGCCGCCTCGTAGCCGACGCAGAACACGGCGAGACTGTCTGCACCGAGTGTGGACTGGTCGTCACAGAACGCAAGATAGACCCCGGCCCTGAGTGGCGCAACCGAAGTGATGGCGAGCAAACCGACGCAAGCCGCGTCGGCGCGCCAGCCACGAATCTGCTCCACGACAAGGGGCTTTCGACCAAGATTAGCTGGCAGAACGTCGATGGCTACGGCCAGACGCTCAACTCGCGCCAGCGAAAGCGAATGAACCGCCTTCGCACGTGGGACGAACGCTTCCGGACGCGTAACCACGGTGAGCGCAATCTGATGCAGGCACTCGGTGAAATCGACCGGATGGCTTCCGGGCTTGGCCTCAGCAAAGAGGTTCGCGAGACAGCCGCCGCTATCTACCGACGCGCACTCGAAGCCAAACTGCTTCCGGGCCGCTCAATCGAAGGCATGGCAACCGCTGCGGTTTATGCCGCAGCACGCATCGAAGGGAGTCCACGGAGCATCCCCGAAGTAGCGGTCGTGAGCCGCATCGACGAAATGGAGTTCAAGCGGACCTACCGCTATCTCATCCGTGAACTGAATTTGGGCGTCACACTCGCAAGCCCCGACGACTACGTCGGCCGGTTCGCCTCGGCGCTCTCGCTCTCGGAGGCGACCGTCGCACAGGCCCGCGACCTCCTGCGAAGTGGCGAAGAACAGAACCTCCATGTGGGCAAGAGTCCGACCGGCCTCGCCGCGGCCGCGGTGTACGCCGCTGCCCTCCTGACGAACGAAAAACTCACCCAAGACGAAGTGAGTGCCGTCGCAGACGTGAGCACCGTGACCATCCGCGTCCGGTATCAAGAACTCCTCGAAGCGGCCGGGAAGACAGCCTAAGCCACTGGTTCTTGCCATCTCTTTTTGGTCTGTTCTGTCGTATCTACAGAAATGGAACTCTCGGCGGTGGCGGTGGATATCGGGACGCGCTCTCCCACCGTCCTCCTCAATCGGGCTGACGCGGCGGAGATGGGTGTCCGGGCGCTTGATAGGGTACAACTCCGTCACGCAGACCGCACGTCGATTGGCATCGTTGAGGTGACCGACGGCATCGTCGCTCGCGGAACGCTCGGTGTGACGCGCCGTCTTGGCCATATTTCAGGAACTGTTGACGTGACGCTCGCCCCGCGGCCCGATTCAGTCTCGTTCATCCGCAAGAAGTTAGACGACATTGAGCTCGAACACCACGAACTCAGGACAATTATCGAAGATATCGACGCAGACCGACTGAACGACGTAGAACTCGCTGCCTACGTCGCGGCGACGTACACCAACGGGCTCTCGCTCGCAGAGACCCTCTCGCTCACCGAACACATGGCAGCCGTGGGCGAATCGCTCGCGTGGGACGACGCAGTCATCGCGGACAAACACTCGATTGGCGGCGTTGCCGGGAACCGTATCACGCCAATCGTCGTCTCCATCGTCGCCGCCGCGGGCGTGAAAATCCCCAAAACCTCCTCACGGGCGATCACCTCGCCTGCAGGTACAGCGGACACGATGGAGGTGTTCTGCCCGGTCGAATTTTCGCTTGCAGAGATACAGGAGATTGTCGAGCAGACGAACGGCTGTCTCGTCTGGGGCGGGGCAGTGAATCTCTCACCCGTGGACGACAAAATCATCCGCGTTGAGACACCGCTCGCCATCGACCCACCCGGCCAGATTATCGCCTCCGTCCTCTCGAAAAAGAAGAGTGCCGGCTCTACACACGTCGTCATCGACATCCCTTACGGCGAGGGAGCGAAAGTGCGTGACCTTCCGGACGCACGCGAACTCGCAGAGGATTTCAAACGAGTGGGCGAACACATCGGTCTCACCATCGAATGCACCATCACCGCCGGATCTGCACCAATTGGTCGGGGAATCGGCCCTGTGCTCGAAGCCCGCGACGTACTCGCTGTTTTGCAGGGAAACGGCCCTGAAGAACTCAAACTCAAGAGCCTCAGACTCGCAGAAATCCTGCTTGGATGTTGTGAGTGTGACGAGAGTGCGAGCGAGTTACTCGACTCTGGGGCCGCCCTCACAAAATTCCGTGAGATTATCGGCGCACAGGGTGGCGACCCAACTATCGAAAGTGCCGCCCTCGTTCCCGGCCAAGAAACAGTCGAGGTGCGGGCAGACCGCTCCGGCGTCGTGACTCACATCGACAACGCGCTCGTGAGCGACCTTGCACGCCGTGCGGGTGCGCCAAAAGACGTCGGTGCGGGCATCCGCCTCGATTGTGCCGTCGGTGACACGGTGACCAAAGGCCGGTCGCTGTTCACCATCTACGCAGAGCGTGGCGAAAAACTGGCAGACGCGCAGCGACTCCTTGCACACAGCGAACCGGTTCGCGTGCGGAGTCGAGAAGAAGCGTTGGTCGAACGAATTTAACCGAGAGAACCGTTCTGTCTGCATTCTGCCACTCTTTTTGGCAAACCTAAACTTCAAGTCTGGGTAGCGATTCCGGCTAGCCAATGAGTACACACGAAGCCGAGGCGTTCACCTTCGACGACCTCGCCGTTGTGATGGGATCGTACAACGAAGCTGACGCGATTGCGGCGGTCTGTCGCGACATCAACGACGTCACCGACGAACGAGCGGAAATCGTCTGCGTCGACGGTTCGTCAGACCGTACCCCTGAAATCGCCCGCGAACACGGCGCAACCGTCGTCGAACAGGAGCCACAGGGCTACGGCATCGCCGTGAAAGAAGCGGTCGAAACGCCAGACAGGCCCGTCGTCGTCACAACCGACTGCGACGACACGTACCCAATGGCCAGATTACCGGACTTCCTCGACAAAATCAACGAGGGCTACGACGTGGTCAGCGGCGACCGCCTCTACTACGGCGCAGACGCGATGCCCGCGTTCAATCGCTTTGGCAATGAGGCGTTCGCGCTGCTCGCAAGTACGCTCATGGGAAAGCGCGTCCACGATACGACGACTGGCATGCGCGCCTACCGCCGCGACGTGATTCAGCAAATCGAGTGGACCGAGAACACCGGCCTCTCCGCAGAACTGCTGATGCGCCCGCTCATGCGCGACTACCGAATCTACGAGCTGCCCATCGAGTACCACGAACGCGCAGGCGAGACGAAGCTAGACCCACTCTCTGGCGGGGCAGCGATTGCAAAATCCATCGTCAAGGTCGCGGCCGAAGAACACCTGCGGTAATCACGCGCTCGTCGCGTTCGTCTCGAAGGAGACGCCAGCGATGTAGTCGTCCGCGCCCGGCAGATACGTGCCCTCGTACCCGCAGTTTGCCTGCAGGCGACAGACGCGCTTTTCGGGCGGCCAAATGAGTTTGACGGAGTCCTTTTTCGGGTCTGCAGCAATCGACACTGCCTGCCGGTAGGTCACGGTCGAACCGCCGGGCTGGACGAACGTCACCGAGAGCACGACCTCGTCGGTGTCGGCGAGGGCGACCGTGTTGTTTTCGCCCCCACCGAACCGCCGGAGCTGTTCGTTTTGGATGCTTGCGTTCTCGGGCGTTATCGTCCAATTGAGTGCGAGCGTGCCGTTCAACTCGCCCTCGTAGGCGTATTGGACGACTTCGCCGTCGGATTCGAGGCGCACCGTTGCTGACTCTGCGGCGGTCACCACGCCCACAGCAGTTTGGAGGCGGTGTGCAGAGCCGTTTCGAACGGCGAGGGGCTGAATCGCCGGGGTCACCGGTTCAGGGTCAGCCGTCCAGTCACCGCGGAAGGTGTAGCGGTAGAGGTTCCGGTCTGTGTACCGCCCGATGACCGCGAAGTCGTCTTCCGGCGCACTGTCGATGGCGTACACCGCATTTCCGTCGAGGTGGGGCTGATTTCGCAGCGACTGGAACGGGTGGTTGAGCCAGTCGCCGTACGGCGTGGCGACGAACACGAGCGCGTTGTCGAACTGCTGGGTTTCGAACGGTTCGTAGGCTGACTCGTAGCGTTCGGTGTAGCCGCGATTCTCCGAGACGGGGTCTGCGAGAACGGCCATCTCGGCGGAGGCGACGACGGGCACACAAATGACGAGCGCGGTGAGAAGTACGGCGCGGGCCGTCTTCGCATCGAATCGAGAGCGGACTGTTTCGCGGGCGAGGTCTGCGATGAACAGTGCGCCTGCCGCCCCGAAGACGGCAATCGGGAGGAGCAAGTCGAAGTGATAAAACGGCCCGAACTGTGCGATGAGGCCGTCCGTAGGCGTGTCCATTCGCCCGAGGATGTTCAGGTTGCCCCAGAAAAAGACGTTGCCAGCCGTAATGCTCACGAACAGCGCAGCGAGCATCCAGCGAAGCGTCCCGTCGGTGAGACTCCACGGATTCACCGAAATATCGTCTCTGCCCACGCTTGAGCCGACGCCGAGCGCGACGAGCGCCGTGCCGAGAATACCGGCGGGGAGCCAGCGCGTGGCAAACTCCCAGAGGACGTGGGCGTTGGCTTCGATGGCGAGCGAGGGGCTGTAGATGCGCTCGTAGCCGAGCAGTTCCTTGCGGCCAAAGCCGATGCCGTCGAGCGGCGCGAACGCCTCGAACGGGAAAATGAACGGCGAGCCGGTGACGTGGGCGTTGTAGGCAAGCGCGAGCGCCACGCCAGCGCCGCCGAGGACGCCGATGACGGCGTTTCTGAACGTGACGGTGAGCAGGGGTTCACCAGCAGGCAGCGAGACACCGATGGTTGAAATCGCGTGGAAGATGAACGGCGCGGCGAACAACATCGCAGTAAACGGCCGTGAGAAGAAGGCGAGGCCGATGGCCACGCCAGCGAGGGCGGCGTAGGCGTAGCTTCGGCGGCGAATCGCGCGGACGTAACCGAAGGCGAACAGCAAATTCAAGAAAAACGTCGGCGCGTACGGCAAGAACACCGACGAGGAGATGAGAAACAGTGGGCTTGCGAGGAGGACGACGATGGCAACGAAGCTCGTGCGCGTATCGAACGCTTCTCTCGTGAGGAGGGCAACGAGAACTGCAGAGCCAACGGCAATCAGTGCGAGACTGATGCGTGGCTCGCCAAGCGCCATGCCGACCGCGAACATTGCGGCGGGGACGGGGGCGTATTTGGGGTACAGTCGAAAACCGTCTTGGACGAAAAACCACGGGCGGAAGGCGTCAGGCAGCGGGGTGGCGAACCAGAGTTCGCCAGAGAGCAGGAGCTGCGCCTGTTGGAGATACACACCTTCGTCGTGGTTCGACGAGTGGTACGGAAACAGGTCTGTGGCGATGGCGAAGATGACGACGCCGACGAGCGCACTGAGGAGGGCGAGTGCGAGGGACGTGAGGACGGCCCGTTTCAGTTCGGACGCATCTGCGTACTTCCCTGGGGGCGCATCGGGTTGGGAATCGTCGGCTGGTGTCGTATCGTGGGGGGACTGGGTTCGGGGCTCCCGGTTAGTCATCCGCCGGACTATCGACCCTCCAGCGGCTGTCAGGTGGGAACCACGCGAGGTCGTGGTCAGCCGCGAGCGAGACGGTTACCGGCATCCCGAGAGAGACGCGGGCATCGTGATTATGCATACACTCAAGTACGTCTCCCGTTTCGAGTTCCACCCGATATAGCACTGTTGGCCCAAGGTAGCGACGGTAGACGATATGACCGCCCGCCTGCGATTCGCTCGCTGGCCGGGCGACGAGGTCGTCGGGACGTACGAGCACGTCGATTTCCGTCTCGTCGTACTCCGTGACGAGGCCGTGGATTTGGTCACGTGGAATCGTCCCGATACCCGTCTCGACGCTGTCGCCGGAGACGGTTCCAGAGAGGAAACTCGCGTGGCCAAGGAAGCCCGCGACGAACCGCGACTCTGGGTGCTGGAACACCTGTTCAGGGCTGCCGATCTGTTCGAGTTTCCCGTCGTTCATCACCGCAACGCGGTCTGAGATGGAAAAGGCCTCTTCCTGGTCGTGGGTGACCGAAATCGCAGTGACGCCCGCCTCTTTGATGATGCGTCGGACTTCCTCGCGCATCTCGACACGGAGGTCTACGTCTAAGTTCGAAAACGGCTCGTCTAAGAGGAGGATTTCTGGTTCGGGGGCGAGCGAGCGCGCGAGGGCGACCCGCTGTTGTTGCCCGCCTGAAAGCTGGTCTGGCGTGCTCTCGCGGTGGGTGGTGAGGCCAACGAGGTGGAGGAGTTCCTCGACACGCTTCTCGCGCGCCGCTTTCGGCATGTCCTTGAGGCCGAAGGCGATGTTCTCTGCGGCGGTGAGGTGGGGAAAGAGGGCGAACTCTTGGAACACGACGCCAATGCCGCGCTCTTCGGGTTCGAGGAATCCGCCGTTTCCAGCGACGACCGTGTCGTTTAAACGAATCGTCCCGTCGTCCGGGCGGGCGAGTCCAGCAATGAGGCGGAGCGTTGTCGTCTTCCCACACCCCGACGGGCCAAGTAGGGTGAGGATTTCGCCTTCGCGGACGGAAAACGACAGGTAGTCTAAGACGCGCTCGCTGCCGAAGGACTTGCCCACGTCATTGAGTGTGAGCACGGCCCGGTCTGAAGGTTCATCGAGTGGTTCATCGACTGAGATATTTCTTGGTGCAAAATCGCTATTTGACATCGTATCCCTCCATTGCGAGCATCACGAGCATCGACAGCGCCGAGACGACTACGAGCACGAGCGCGGGGATGGCCGCGTGCCCGAAGTGACCGGAGGCCTGTGCCGACCAGATGTGCGTGACGAGCGTCTTGAAGCCCGTTGGCCGCAAGAGCAGCGTCGCGGGCAGTTCCTTCATCGTCGTCAAGAAGACGAGCAACGCCCCGCCAAGTAAGCCGGGCGCGACGAGCGGCAACGTCACCTCGCGGAACGCGGCCACCGGTGAGCGTCCGAGCGTGCGGGCGGCGTCAGAAAGCGTCGGGCTGACTTGTAAGAACCCAGCGCGCGTCGAACCGACGGCCTGGGGCAGGAAGCGCACGACGTAGGCGAAGATGAGCAGCGGGAACAAGATGAGTTCTTGCTGGTAGAATTGCCCGCCGTAGCGCGCGCCGAAGTAGACGAGCGCGAGACCCATCACGACGCCCGGGACGGCGTAGCCGACGTAGGAGGCGCGTTCGATGAGCCACGACGCCCGCGAGCGGTGGCGCACGGCGAGATAGGCAATCGGGAGTCCAGCGAGCCCGGCAACGAGTGCGGCCACCGCCGAAACGCCGACTGAGTTAAACGCGTACTCCCACTGGAACGCAAGCGAGGCAGCAGCAGATTCAGAGCCACCGCGAATCAGCCACGCCGTGAGAATCCCGACGGGGACGACGAGCGCGAGGCCCGCAACGCCGAGACAGAGTGCGAGTGCGGGCCATTTCCACGCGCCAAGGTGAACGAGCGCCCCGCGCGTCGAGGTACCACTCGTCGAGATGGTGTCGCTCCCACGCACGCGTGACTCGATTGCGAGAATGACGAACGTCACGACGACGAGTTGGAGCGACAGGAGTGCGGCGAGGTCTTGGCCGAACGTCGAAAGCGAGTTCTGCTCTGCGTAAATCACCTTCGTGAACACGTCAAAGCGCATGATTGCGGGCGTGCCGAAATCAGAGAGCGTGTAGAGAGCAACGAGGAGCGCACCGGCGGTGACCGCCGGACGAATCTGTGGAATCGTTACCCGGCGAAACGCCTCCGTGCGTGAGTGTTTGAGGGTGCGCGCGGCGTCCACGAGGCGGGCGTCCATCGTCTTCAGTGACGCCCGCGTGGAGATAAACACGTAGGGGTAGGTGTACAGCGTCATCACGAGCGCCGCGCCGGTAAACCCATAAATTTCGGGGAGTTGTTCGATGCCGAGCGGGGCGAGCAACGATTGGAGTTCTCCTCGTGGCCCGAACGCGGAGACGAAGGCGAACGCGCCGATGTAACTCGGAACCACCAGCGGCATCGAGAGTGCCACCGTCCAGAAGCGTTTGAACGGCAGATTCGTCCGCACCGTGAGGTACGCGAGCGGGACGGCGATGACGATAGAAGCTGCCGTGACGACGGCAACGAGCAGCGTGCTGTTCAGAAACACCCGGAGGGTCGTTTCACGGGTGAGCAAGTCGAGTGCAGTCGTGCCGCCGACTTCGAGGGCGTTTGCAAGAATCCAGACGAGCGGGAACACGACGGCGGCCGCGATGGCACCAGAGAGCAGCGTGAGGCCGAGCGGTAGTGACGACTCACCGCGCTGCGAACTGGGGAAGAGCGAATCTGTCTCTGGAGCCATAAGCTGGTTAGACGCTGATGCCGACTTCGCGCATCAAGTCGAGCGTTGGGCGAATGTCGGACAACTGCGTGAGGTCAAGGTCTGCAGGTGGATTGAGTTCGTCGATTGTTGGGAGGTCGCCGACCGGTTCGACGTCGGGGATGAGTGGATACTCGAACGTCGTGGTTGCGAAGTACGCTTGGGCTTCAGCAGAGAGCAGGTGGCGCACGAAGTTCGCGGCCAGTTCCGTGTCTTCTGCGGTGTCCACGACCGCCGCGCCGGCGACGTTGAAGATGGCTCCGGCGTCACCTTCGGTGAACGCGGTTGCGAGTGGGGCGTCTTCGCGGTCTGCGAGCACGCGCTGGATGTAATAGTGGTTCGTAAAGCCAGCGTCAATTTCACCGTCTGCGACGGCGAGCGCGATGGCGAACTCGTCTGTGTACTCCTCGACACCGAGGTCGACCATGCCCTGAAGCCACTGTTTCGTGGCTTCCTCGCCGTTTAAGATGCGCATGGCCGTGACGAACGCTTGGAACGAGCCGTAAGACGGAGCCCAGCCCATGCTGTCGGCCAGTTGTTCTTGGTCGGGGAACGCCATAATGTCGGTCGGAATGTCCGATTCGCTGAGCGACTCCGTGTTGTACGGAATCGTCCGCGCGCGCCCAGAGGTGCCGACCCAGTTGCCGCTCGGGTCGTGGAACTCTTCGCGCACCATGTCGGTGACGTCGCTCGGGAGGGGCTCGGTACGGTTTTCGTCCGCGAGGAAGCCAAGCGACCCGGCGTTGACGGAGAAGAACACGTCTGCGGGACTGTTCTGGCCCTCGTTTAGAATCTTCTGGACGAGCTGGCTCGACCCTTCGTACCGTGGCTGAATGTCGAGGTCGGGGTAGAGGTCTTCGATGTAGGCGATGAGTTCGCCAACGAGTGCCTCGCCGCGCCCGGAGTAGATAGTGAGTTCGCCAGCAAGGTCTGGCATGTCCTGCATCGACGTGCCGCCTTGAATCTGGTCGCCGATGCGCCCAGAGCCGATCTGGCCGAACTCGGGAGTTTCGGTGGCGTTCGCGTCTTCACCAGAAAGGAACTGTGTACAGCCGGCGAGCGAAGCGACCCCGACGGCCGCACCAGCAGACTGCAAGAATCGACGTCGGGACGTGCCCAGTGTTCGACGGCCAGCACCGCCGGCGTCGGACGTGTCTCTCGAATCCATTATTACTAATTTAGGGCCGCCTAAATCACTTTAACCTGCCGGTTCGGGGTCAGTCGTCTGCGACGGCTTCGACGGCCTGTTTTGGGTGGGACTCGCCGAGTTCTGCGAGGCAGTCGAGCCAGTCGTGCATGTACTCGCCGACGAAGTTGAGGAAGTCGCCGTTGTTCCACTGGTCGAACTCGCCGTCTGCGAGAGTGTCTGCCATCGCCTCGAACGCTTCTGCGTAGGAGTCTGCGTCCTCGCCGACCTCGTCTACGAGTTCCCAGACGTGCTCGTTGAGTTCGAGCGCGGGAACTTCGTTGTTCAGGTCGTCGAACGTCGAACGTGGCGCTTTGTTGTGCTCGCACAGCGGGAAGCCGTTGTAAATCTCGGTTCCCATGATGTCGCAGGCGCGCTTGAGGAAGACGCCGCTCCAGATGTCGTCAAAGCGCCCGACGTTCCACTCGTTGTCGTCCATTGGGAGCTGGTAGAACGCGGGGATAACCTCGCGGCGGAAGGCGAGATTCATCGAGCAGACGGTGAGGTAGTTGTCGCGGGCGGCAACAAAGTCGTTGGAGAAGTCTGCATGCCCGGTTCGCGTCTGGGCTTGCCCTTGTAGGTCACCGTCCATGAGGATGCGCACGGCGTCTAAGTCAGGGACGTTCGTCCAGAGGCCTTGTGAGGCGACGACGTCTGAGATTTCGGTGGTGTCGGTCTTGACCGTCTCGTTCATCGCGGCGTACGGGTAGCCACGCGGGTACAGGCCGTGTTCGTCCGCGTTTTGGTAGAGGACGTTTACCCACTGGGTGTCAGACTGGACGCGCTCGATGTCGCCCTCGTAGTCGAGGTTGGCCAGGTGGCGACCGAAGAAGTCCTCCTCCGGGTGTGGGAGGGTGTCGTCGTCGATGAAAAAGCCGAGGTCGTACTGCGGGTTCGCCCACATGTAGAGCAGGCCAAAGCTCGTCTCTGCGTGGCTCGCAGCGGGGATGATGTGTGAGTAGTCACCGATATCGTGGGCGTCGTACCACTCCTCGCGGCGAGAGCCGTCGAACACGTCTCCGGACACGCCTTCGTCTTCGAGCATCGCTTCCATGGCGTCAGTGTCACAGAAGTCCTCTGTGACGAGCAGGAGATGGAGCCTGTCTATGTCGAACTCGTGTTCGCGTGCGTTGTCAAGATACGCCCGGACGCACTCGTACTCGCGGATAGTTGGGATGATGACACAAATATCGGTGGTCATTGGTCGGTTGAATCTATCTTTTTAGGTCGCCCTAAAGTACCTATCGTTTACTCGCGTCTTAGTATGTCATCACTTAACATGCTAGACGAAATGTGAAAAACGACGAGTTTTCCTGTGATAGACCGTTGCTTGGTGAACAAACCCATACTATTCTGACACACTCCACATATATAATCCCATATTAGGATAATGCTTATCCCTCTATCACGGAACGCTTTGAATAAGGGGAACGGGAGTGAGGAACAATGATAAATAGATGGTTCCAATTTGGAACGTCTCCCGTATCAACCCACCTGGAGATTACAAAATGGATCTGGAACACCAAACATGCGTTGTAACCGGTGCCTCTCGGGGTATCGGCCGTGGGATTGCTGTTGAATTAGCCAGCGAAGGGGCAAACGTCGTCGTGAACTACCGCTCTTCAGAGGGCGAGGCGTACGACGTCGTCGAAGAGATTGAAGAAGCCGGTGGGACGGCCATCGCCGTCCAAGCAGACGTTGCGAACATCGACGAGGTCGAAGCCATGCGCAAGAAGGTCACCAACGCCTTCGGTCCGGCGACGGTGCTCGTGAACAACGCGGGCATCACGGTGGACAAGAAGTTCACCAACATGACCCGCGAAGACTGGGACCGCGTCATGGACGTGAACTTAGGCGGAATCTTCAACTGCACGAGCGTCTTCTTCGACGACATCACCGACTCCAAAGACGGCCGCCTCATCAACATCTCAAGCGTCGTTGGCCAGCAGGGGAACTACGGCCAAGCGAACTACGCGACCACGAAAAGTGGCCTGTTCGGGTTCACCCGGACGATTGCCCTCGAAATGGCGCGCTCGCGGGCCACCGCGAACTGTGTCGCACCTGGTTTCGTCAAGACAGACATGCTCGAAACGGTTCCAGACCGTGTCCAAGAGAAAATCATCCAGCGCATTCCGCTTGGGCGCTTCGCCGAAGTAGAAGACATCGCGGGAATGGTTTCGTTCCTCGCGAGCCCGAAATCCTCGTACATGACGGGCCAGATTCTCGGCGTGAACGGCGGCATGGAGTGGTAGGCAATGAGTGGGGACGAGGGATCTGGGGCTGGGGAGCTTCAGAAACGACGAGAGCAGGCGGAAAACGGCGGCGGTAAAGAGCGCATCGAAGCCCAACACGAGAAGGGAAAGCTCACCGCACGCGAGCGTATCGACTACTTCCTAGACGACGGAACGTTCCACGAGTTTGACCAGTTCGTCGAACACCGATGTACGAACTTCGGGATGGACGAGCGGACGCAGGCCGGAGACGCGGTCGTGACGGGCTACGGCGAGGTTGATGGCCGGAAAGTGCTCGTCTTCGCCCACGATTTCACCGTGTTCGGTGGCTCTGTGAGCGAAGTCGTTGGCCAGAAAATCGCCAAGGCGATGGAACACGCCATCAACAACGGCGTTCCCATCATCGGCCTCAACGACTCCGGCGGCGCACGGATTCAGGAAGGCCTCGACGCACTCGTGGGCTTTGCGAAACTCTTCAAACTGAACACGAAGGCTTCGGGTGTCATCCCACAGATTTCATCGATTATGGGGCCGTGTGCGGGTGGAGCGACCTACTCGCCTGCACTCACCGACTTCACTGTCATGGTGCAGGACACGAGCCACATGATGATTACCGGCCCCGAGGTCATCAAGACCGTCACGGGCGAGGACATCACGATGGAAGAACTCGGCGGGGCAGGAGCTCATTCAACGAAAAGCGGAGTTGCTCACTTCGTCTGCGACGACGACAAAGAGGCGCTTGACCACATTCGCGCACTGCTCTCGTACCTCCCGTCGAATCACTTAGAAGACCCACCGCGCGTCGAGTCATGGGACGACCCAAACCGGACACTCGATGACATCCTGGACATCGTTCCCGAAGACCCGAAAAAACCCTACGACGTGCGCGACGTTGTAGACCGCGTTGTAGACGAGGAGTCGTTCCTCGAAGTCCAGCCTGCGTTCGCGCGCACGGTCGTCACCGGCTTTGCGCGCATGGACGGCAAGCCAGTCGGCATCGTCGCCAACCAGCCAAAAGTCAACGCGGGCACGCTCGACATCGACTCGAGCGAGAAGGCAGCCAGATTCGTGCGCTTTTGTGATGCCTTCAACTTCCCCATCATCTCGCTCGTAGACGTGCCCGGATTCATGCCGGGAACCGAACAGGAGCACAACGGCATCATCCGTCACGGCGCGAAACTCATCTACGCATACGCAGAGGCAACGGTGCCGCTGCTCACCGTCATCACGCGCAAAGCCTACGGCGGCGCGTACATCGTGATGGCCTCGAAGTTCCTCGGCGCGGACGTGAACTACGCCTGGCCAGAAGCTGAAATGGCCGTGATGGGGCCACAGGGCGCGGTAAACGTCCTGTTCAGAAAGCAGATTGCGGCCGCAGACGACCCGGATGCAGAACGCGAACAGCTCATGGAGGATTTCCGCGAGGAGTTTGCGAACCCGTACGCCGCTGCGAAACGTGGCTACGTAGACGATGTGTTGCACCCGCGCGAGACGCGAACGCGGCTCATTGCCGACCTCGACTTACTCGAACGCAAGCGCGTTGACAGCCCGGACAAAGCACACGGAAACATCCCACTATGACCACGCAAATACTCCAACACCCAGCGGAACTCGAACTCCACGGACGCGACAACCCGCGTCCTGAGCCAGCACCAGTAGAACAGCAACCACCGAAACCGGAACTGCCGCCCATCGAGCTTGAAGATGGACGGACGATTTCGGTCCCGGACAACGCCACGGATGCCGAGATGGCGGCGATTGCAGCCGCTGTGAGCGCACACCTCTCAGCAGAGGATACGGCTCGCACCGAGGCAGAACAGCCGACGTCGGAGAGTAACTGGTCGGTTGCCCGGCGGCTCACGGTGGGCCGTGAAGCACGCCGGTTGCCACATGCAGCGAGCGGTGATGCGTGGAAACTTGCGGGCCGTCTGCACTGACCACGTCACCGAAACACACACAGTAATTCACTGATTCAGTCACATACATGGACGTCGCAGTAATCGGGGCGTCGATGACCCAGTTCGGGAAGCGCGAGGGCTGGATCCGCGACCTGCTCGCGGAAGCCGGCGAAGCGTGTCTCTCTGACGCGGGCGTCGCCCCCACAGACGTAGACCACCTGTACGTATCGAATATGGCGAGCGGCGAGTTCGAAGGCCAAACTGGCGTTCCGAACATGCTGGCCCACGACCTCGGCGCGATGCCTGCCTACACCGCACGCATCGACCAGACCAGTTCCTCTGGCGGCGCTGGTATCTACCACGCGTGGCAGTCGGTTGCCTCGGGTACAAGCGAGATGACGATGCTCGTTGGCGGCGAGAAGATGACCCACCGTTCGACGGCCGAATCGACGGACATCATCGCCTCAATTACGCATCCCGTCGAGTACAAACACGGCCTGACGCTGCCGAGTTTCGCCGGTCTCACCGCCCGACTCTATCTCGACAAATACGACGCACCGCGCGAGAGTCTGGCGAAGGTCGCAGTGAAAAATCACAAAAACGGCGTGGACAACCCCCACGCCCAGTTCAGGAAGGAAGTCGATTTGGAGACGGTCATGGAGTCGCCACTCGTGGCCGACCCGCTCCGTCTTTACGACTTCTGTCCCATCACCGACGGCAGCGCCGCGCTCATGTTCTGTCCCGAAGAGGTCGCCAAGGAGTACACCGACGAGTACGTCGTCGTCTCCGGTGTTGGCGGCGCGACGGACACGCACGTCGTCCACGAACGCGACGACCCGACCGTCATGGGCGGGGTCGTCGAAAGCGGAAAACAGGCCTACGAGATGTCCGGCTACGGCCCGGAGGACATCGACGTGGCCGAACTCCACGACATGTTCACCATCCTCGAATTCCTCCAGAGCGAAGGCCTCGGCTTCTTCGAACCCGGCGAAGGCTGGAAGGCAGTCGAAGAGGGCGTCACCGAACGCGACGGCGACCTCCCAGTCAACACCTCCGGTGGTCTCAAATCGAAGGGCCACCCGCTCGGTGCATCGGGCGTCGCGCAGGGCTATGAAATCTACAAACAGCTCATGGGAGAGGCCGGAGCACGCCAGGTCGAAGCCGATGTCGGCCTCTGTTGTAACGTCGGCGGCTTTGGAAACTGTGTTATCACCACGATCATGGAGGCCCGCCAATGAGCTTCGACGCCTACCGTTGTCCGAATGGGCACATCACGTACCCGAGCCACCCACTCTGTCCGGAGTGCGGTGAGAAACAGACGGAAACGGTGGACCTCACCGAGGAGACGGCGACCGTCATCACGTGGACGACGAGCACGGCAACGCCACCCGGTGTCGAGGCGCCGAACACGATTGCCGTCGTGGAGTTCGACGTCGAGGGCGAGACGGTTCGCGCCATCGGACAGGCCACGACCGACGAAATCGAGATTGGCGACGAAGTCCGTCCCGTCTACGCAGACCAACTCCGCGAACCCGGCGCGGGTATCCGTGAGCCGGAGAGTCAGGAGTGGGATGGGTACCGATTCGAACCTGTCCTGTAAGCGACGCTTGTGTTGCGGAAGACAGGTTTGAGTCGGAGATTTCGAACCTGTCCTATAAGCGGTTCTCGTCTGCACTGACCACTATTTCTTTGCCGTCGTCCGTCGTCTTTGAGTCCATGGAGCCACGTCTCAGTGTTGTCACGCTTGGCGTCGAAAATCTCGACCGTGCAATCGAGTTCTACCGCGACGGGCTTGGTCTGCCACTCGAAAACCGCGACCCAGACAGCGACATCGCGTTTTTCACACTCGGTCCGACGCGACTCGCGCTCTACCCGCGTGAGTTGCTCGCAGAAGACGCGACCGTGTCGCCAGCAGGCGAGGGATTTTCAGGGATAACGCTCGCGCACAACGTGCGGTCTGCGGAGGCAGTAGATGCGCAACTCGAAGAGGCAGTCGATGCAGGTGCAACGCTCGTCAAACCCGGCCAAGAGGTGTTTTGGGGTGGCTATTCGGGCTACTTTGCTGACCCTGACGGGCACCTCTGGGAAGTCGCGTGGAACCCGTTTTTCGACAGCGACTAACTCAGGTTGCGGGTTGGTGTGGCTGCGCAGATTCGTCGCGGTCGAGGTCTGCTTCGAGTCGGTCGATGAACTCACTGATGGAGACGGCGTGGTCGCCTTCCGTATGCGGGAACACGTCCACCAACTCGTCGCCATCGTACACGGCAAGACACAGCATCGGGAAGATGAGTTCGCTCGTATCTTCGCCGGTGAACCAATGCGATTCGTGAACGTTGAAGTATGGAGCGAGGCTCACGTTATGGTCGTGCGCCCAGCTATCGAACTCGGCGTAGTGCGAAAGTGCCTCGCGTGCTCGCTCGTCTTCATCCGTGTCGAGCCCGACGCGCATGGGCCACTCGTGGAGATCTACGTGCGTCCCGTTCATCCGTTCGAGTTCGGAAAGCCGCTCGAAAATGTGGTCTTGTGAACGGCGCGCTTCGTCCGGCGCTGGCGCTCTGTAATACAGTGCTAATCGGTGGGGGGGTAGGTTCTTCATACTGCGCTCCTGAAACCGGTGGTTGTTCGACGTTGACTTGCAAATGGTAACACACCCCGTAGTTATGAAGATTTTTTCTCCGACAGCAGTCTATCCGTTCAGCTATCAGTTTTCATCATCTTCGTCATCGACGGCGTCTAACTCTTGGCGTATCGTTTCTAGCTCCGACTCAATTTCCTCGTCTGCGAGGGCATCCTCTAGGTCGTGTGGCCCCTCGTCCGGCTCTGGAGCGTCGTCCGATTCGACCGGGATGACGATGGGCTGGTCGCCGGCGTCTCTCGGTGAGGGTTGTCGCGGCGTTGGTTCCGTGCGTCCGGAGTCTGCCAACCGTTCGTCGATTTCGTCTCTGAGCGCGCGGGCTTCAGTGAGCAGCTTTCTCGCTTCTGGATTCTCGGGGAGTGCGCCCTCTTCGAGGGAGACTTGAATCTCAGTTAGCGCGCGTTCGAGGCGATCTATCGCATCTTGGCTCACGTCACGAGCACGCGACGATGCATCTTGCGTCGAGTCGGACGCCTCGAGCCCACGGTTCGTGACGTGGATGAGTTCTTGGACGAGTTCAAGCGCGCGGATGTTCGCTTCGAGGACGGCAATCGCCGTCGGAATCGCAAACTCATCGGTAAACGAGAGAAGTCGTCGCGGCGACGGTGGTCGTGGAAGGCCGCGTCGTGTGGTTGGTTCGAGAGCGGTTCTGAGTTCTGCAAGCGTCGCTTCGAGGTCGTCAATCAGGGGGGAGACCTCGTCCCGAGCGTCGTATGACATACCTTCTCATATGGCGTGCACATGGAAAAAGGTGGCAACTCGGTGAATCGCTTCTGAAACGCTCCCACAATCTTTATTAGCAACTAATTCCACTTAATATGAAAGATGTCGAGAGAGGGAGGAACTGGTCTGACGGAAACCACTGCCATCACGCAGGCACTTGCCGCGCTCAAGCGCAGAGGGAGCAGCATTTTGCTCGTCGGATCGGGCTGTGAAAGCGCCCACCACCACGCGTGTCAGCGCCTGCTGGGTGACGATCCCACAGCATCCCGTCGCAGACTGTTCGTATTCACAGACAGCCCGATTGATGTAGACCGCCGCCTCCCAAGTGGTAACTGGGGACCTGACTCGCTCAAAGTCATCGACTCTGCGGTGCTCACCCGGAGTGCAAGCACAGCGACGGCAAGCACTTCTACGCCCGTTTCGACGACAACGGTTGATGAACGCGACCTCGCCGGACTTGGCCGCGCCATCTCTGAGGACATCGAGACGTTCGAACTGCTCTCTGATGGCCTCGACCCGGCTGAGTTGCGCCTCTGTGTGGACTCGCTGGTCCCGCTGCTCGCAGACCACGACGACGAATCCGTCTTCTCGTTTCTCCACGCCCTCGAAGGCGAACTCCATCGCGTTGGCGGCATGGGGCACTTCCACCTGCCGCTCGCCTACGATTCTGAGGCCGTCCAACTCATCGAACCACTGTTCGATGCGGTCATCGAGACACGCTGTGAGGGCGACGTCGAATATCAGCGCTGGCACTTAGAAGACGGCAGCCTCTCGACCGACTGGCTCGCACTGTAATCGGCGCTGTTCTGTTCTCCGTACACTATCGCGTTGAGCGCGAGGTCTCCGTGCTGGTGCCTTCAAAGCACCGTAGAGGGTTCGCCGTCGAGCTCAGTCATACTCATCGAAACCTTGGAGCGAGAACTCTTCTGGTTGGTAGCCCGCCCGGTCGACGACGGCGTCGGAGACGATAATCGGGCAGTCAGCGCGCAGTGCGATGGCGATGGCGTCACTTGGGCGAGCGTCGAAGACGAGTTCTCGACCCTCGCCGCCGACGTACTGTTCTGCGTCGATTTTCGCAAAAAAGGTGCCATCCGCGAGGTCGTCGATGCGCACTTGGTCGATTGCGCCACCGAACTCAGCTATCATATCCACGAGGAGGTCGTGGGTCAGGGGGCGTTCGAACTGCCGCCCGCGCATGGCGAGTTGCATCGATTGGGCTTGGTCTGCGCTCACGTAAATCGGGAGCAACTCGCCTCTCACTTCGAGGACCACCGCAGGTGCGCCGGGACCTTCATTCCCCACACTGACCCCGACGCCCCGAACGACGGCTCGATGAGTCATACCTCGTGATACGACTCCCACCGTCAAAAGCGATAGTGGTTGTCTCACACAATGTATCCGCTGTGTCACCGTTTGCCTGACTCCCCTGTTTCCCCGAGAACTGTCCGGTCACGAAGGCTCTGCCGCCAAGGCAGTACCTTTAGGAGTTGCCTCCCACATCACGAAATATGCACGAACGCGCCGCCCAGTTCGCGGCTCGCGCCGCAGAGGAGTACGGGTTCGAGGTTGATGTTCACGAGTTCCCCGAGGGGACGAAAACGGCCGCGGATGCGGCAGATGCCATTGGCTGTGCCGTTGCCCAGATTGCGAGCAGTATCGCCGTCGTCGCAGACGGCGACCTGATTGTCGTCGTCACCTCTGGCGCAAACCGCGTCGATTTCGAGAAAGTCGCAGACTTACAGGAAGTGCCAGAGGGAACGGTCCGGATGGCAAACGCAGACGAAATTAAAGACACACTTGGCTGGTCTATCGGCGGCGTGCCGCCATTTTGCCATTCGACGCGTGTCCCGGTGTATCTCGACGAGACGCTGCTCGGCCATAACGAGGTGTGGGCGGCGGCGGGGACGCCAGAGACGGTGTTCCCAATCGACCCAGACACGCTGTCTTCATTTTCGGACGCCACGGTCGCAGACGTGCGAACGTAACCACCACCTGCGCTTATTTGCCCGCGCGTCAAATTCCCAACCACTAGATGGGAACGCTATCGACACTGTTTGCACCAGAGCGAATCGCCGTGGTTGGTGCGACCGAACGCACTGGGTCCGTTGGCCGCGCCATCACCGAAAACTTGCTCGCAGCGTATCGCGGTGAGACCGTCCCGGTCAACCCGCGCGCCGACACCGTCTGCGGCGTAGAAAGTTACGAAACAATCGCAGCCGTCCCCGGACAGATTGACCTCGCGGTCGTCGTCGTGCCGCCAACCATCGTCGTAGCGGTGGTCAGAGAGGCCGCCGAGGCGGGTGTCGAAAACGTCGTCGTCATCACCGCAGGCTTCTCTGAAACCGGTGGCGAGGGTGCGGCGCGCGAAGGAGAGCTCACCGCAGTCGCAAACGAGTACGACCTCAACCTCGTCGGTCCGAACAGCCTCGGCATCATCTCGACCGGCGTCGGGATGAACGCCACCTTCGGCCCGGATAACGCGCTTCCCGGGTCGATTTCCTTCATGAGTCAGTCGGGCGCGTTCATCACGGCTGTCCTCGACTGGGCAAACGACCGCGACATCGGCTTTCGCGACGTGGTTTCACTCGGGAACAAAGCTGTCCTCTCAGAGGCGGACTTCATCCGCGAGTGGGGCGACGACGCGGGAACGGAGGTCATCATGGGCTACTTAGAAGCCATCGAAGACGGTGAGGGGTTCATTCAGGCCGCCCGCGAGGTGACCCAAGACACACCAATCGTGCTCGTGAAATCGGGACGTACCGAGGCAGGCGCACGCGCCGCCTCCTCGCACACCGGCGCGATTGCGGGGAGCGAGCGCGCCTACAAAACCGGCCTTGAACAGGCGGGCGTTCTCCGCGTCGAAACCGTCCAGGACTTGTTCGACTTTGCGGGGATTTTGAACGGCCAACCGCTCCCCGAACGCGGCGATGTGGCGATTGTCACGAACGCTGGCGGCCCCGGCGTAATGACGACCGACGCGGTGGGCGACTCGTCGCTCTCGCTCGCCTCGTTCACGCAGGACACGCTTTCCGCACTCACGGAAACGATGCCTGCAGAAGCGAACATCCACAACCCAATCGACGTGATCGGCGACGCCGACATCGGGCGCTTCGAGACGGCCATCGACCTCGCGCTCGCAGACGACCGGGTGGGCTGTGCGGTCATCCTCACCTGTCCAACGGCCGTCCTCGATTTCGACGCGTTCGCAGAAAGCGTCGTCTCGCTGCAAGCAACCCACGAAACGCCGATTTCCGTCTGTTTGATGGGCGGCGATTCGACACGCGAGGCTGCGGCGCGACTGAACAGTGCAGGGATTCCAACGTACTTCGACCCGGCGCGAGCCGTCCGCAGTCTCGATGCACTTTGGCGGTATCGGCAGATTAGCGAGCGCGAGTACGTCCCACCGAAGACGTTCGACGTAGACCGCGAGCGCGCCCGTGAAATTCTCGACGCGGCGGCCGAACGCGGTCAACCACAACTCGGAATCGAAGCGATGGAGTTGCTCTCTGCCTACGGGATTCAGACGCCTGCTGGCGCAGTCGTGGACTCGCCCGCAGACGCCGTCACCGCCGCACAGGACATTGGCGACCCCGAAGTCGTCATGAAAATCGTTAGTCCGGACATCCCGCACAAATCCGACATCGGCGGCGTGAAAGTCGGCGTACCGCTCGAAGACGTGTACGATGCCTACGAAGACCTCGTCACCCGCGCCCGAGAGTACCAGCCGGATGCGACGATTCTCGGCGTTCAGGTACAGGAACTGGTGGCGCGCGAGGAAGCGACCGAAACCATCGTCGGAATGAATCGCGACCCACAGTTCGGCCCGCTTGTCATGTTCGGGCTTGGCGGTATTTTCGTGGAGGTCTTAGAAGATGCCACGTTCCGGGTCGCCCCCGTGAGCGAGCGCGATGCAACCGCCATGCTTGACGAAATCAAGACGGCACCGCTCTTGCGTGGCGCTCGCGGCCGAAAACCCGTTGACCAGCAGGCGCTCGCAGAGACCATTCAACGGCTCTCACAGCTCGTGACCGACTTTCCCGAAATTCTCGAACTGGACGTTAATCCACTGCTCGCCACGCCCGAGGGGGCAACGGCACTCGACCTCAGACTCACTATCGACCAATGAACTCACTGCTCATCACGTCAACCGAAGAAAGCACCGGCAAAACGGCCATCGCCCTCGCGCTTGCGACACTCGCGTCCGCGCAGGGTGCGTCCGTTGGCTACATGAAACCCAAAGGCACACGCCTCCAGTCGAACGTCGGGAAAATCCTCGACGAAGACCCGATGCTCGCGCGCGACCTGCTCGATTCAACGGACGACCTCGCAGAAATGGAGCCGGTCATCTATTCGCCAACGTTCATCGAAAACGCCATCCGCGGGCAAGAAGACCCGGACGCACTCAGAGACCGCGTCGCGGAGAACTTCGCCCACCTCGCCACAGATCGCGACCTGATGGTCGTCGAAGGCGGCGGGAGCTACACGACCGGTGGTATCATCGGACTGACCGATGCCGACGTGGCAAACGTCCTCGATTCGAAAGTGCTGTTGGTCGCGACCTACCGCGAACCGGGCGACGTAGACGACGTGCTCGCGGCGGCTGAAAGTTTCGGTGACCGACTCGGCGGCGTGCTGTTCAACGCCGTCAAGGACGCAGACTACGACCGCGTCTCGACGGACGTGGTGCCGTTTCTCGAAAGCCGCGGGATTCCTGTTTACGGTGTGCTCCCACGAAAGCGCGAACTCGCCGGGCTCACCGTTTCAGCCCTCGCCAAAGAACTCGGCGCACAGCTCGTGACGCCAAACGTGCCCACCGACGGCTACATCGAGCGATTCGTTGTCGGTGCCATGGGTGCAGAGGCCGCGCTCAGTCAGTTCCGACGGACGAAAGCCGCGGCGATGATTACGGGCGGCGACCGCACCGACATCCAAACGGCGGCCCTCGAAGCACCGGGCATCACGTGTCTGCTGCTGACTGGCGGGTTCCAGCCCCCGGGAGCCGTCGTTGGGAAGGCCGCAGAGCGCGGCGTTCCTATCTTGCTCATGCAGACGGACACGATGACGACCATCGAGCGCGCAGAAGACGTGATTCGCTCCGGGCGCACCCGCGACGAGGAAACCGTCGCCTCGATGCGCGAGTTGTTGGCTGCGCACGCAGACGTAGACGCGATACTTCAGTGAGAGCGCTACTCGCGTTTTTCTGCCGGAACCGCTAACACTGGAATCGAAGATTGTGAGAGGACGCGCGTCGTCGTACTGCCAAGCACCTGTTCGATACCGCGTGCGCCGTAGGTTCCCATGACGATGAGGTCTGCATCCGCGCGCTCTGCCGCCGAGACAATGGCCTCGTTGATGTGAATGCCGCGGACGATTTCGGTTGTCGCTTCGACGCCCGCCTCCGTCGCTGCGATTACAATTTCTTCGACAGCCTGCTCACCGGCTTCAGTGAACGCTTTGAGCATGTCGCTGAGCGGCTGTGAACTGAACAGCAACGTTGCCGCGCTTTCGTCTACGACGTACACCACGTGGAGAGTCGCACCGGTTTCGATTGCGAGGTTGATGGCGTACGTGCCCGCTCTGCGTGCCGCGTCGCTTCCGTCAGTCGGCACGAGAATCACGTCATACATACCGTACTGTACGCGGGAGAGAACCAAAAGATACGACGGTGCTCCGTGCGTGACGTTCCCAGAAAATGGGAACTGGCGTGCGTCTTAAGCCCAAAACCCGCCTTTTTACAGACGAGAACTGGGGGATATTCATGTACAACACCATTCTTGTTCCGACCGATGGAAGTGAGCAGGCAGCCCGCGCCGTCGAGTACGGTATAGAGCTGGCAAAACAGTACGGTGCAACGCTCCACACGATGTTCGTCGTCGATACCCGACGCTACGGCGACCCGGCACTCAGTAGCACCGAGCTCATCTTAGAAGAGATGGAGGATGTTGGAACCGACCTTCTCGCCGATGTTGAACAGCGCGCCACCGACCGCGGGCTTTCGGTCGTCTCGCGCGTCTGTCACGGCGTGCCCGACGAAGAAATCGTGACGTACGCCACGGAGGTCGATGCAGACATCATCGTTCTTGGGGCACACGGAAAAAAGCGCGCGAATCGCATCCCGATTGGGAGCGTCGCAGAGCGCGTCGTCCGCACCGCAGACCGCCCGGTGCTCACGACGTAGCGTCTTTGTCGAGTGGGTCTTCTAAGTCGCCCGTAATTGCCTCGAAGGCGTCCGTGGCCGTGACTAGTCCGACCACGGAGCCGGTCACGTCGGCTGCGTCCGCAGCGGCGTCTGGAACCTCCGTCACGAACGCGAGTTCCTGATTTTCTGCTTGGAACGTGTCGATAACCTCGCTCACAGCGGTTCGGCCGTCGATAGAGAGTGGCTCTGCCGCGACCGACTGGAGGCTGACCGACCCCTCTGTCACAGCTTCTAAGTCCTGTAACAATGCGGGGGCGTAGACGATGCCCTGGAAGTCTTCGAGCGAGTCACCAACGAGCGGGAATCGCCCGTGTGGATTCTCTGCGATGATGTCGAGATTTTCCTCGAGCGAGTTTGCAGTCGAGAGCGTGACGATGGAGTCGCGAGGAACCATCACCTCGTAAACCGGCGTCGTCCCGATTTCGAGGGCGTTCATTACCTCTTTGCGACGCTCGTCAGTCAGGTCGCCTTCGTCCAACATATCGCCGACGCGACTGCGAAGTTCGCGGCGCGTGCTCGGACCGTCGCTGCCTTCTTCGTCGGTCCACGAGCGGCCGATTTCGACGCCAAACAGCCCGAGCAACCCTTTTGCAATCTTGTCAGAGACGATGATGACCGGCGACATCACCTTCGTCCACCAGTAGAGCACCGGCGCACAGTAGCGGGCGACGAGCTTCGTGCGCTCGACGCCGAGGTACGTTGGTGCTTGCTCGCCGACGACGATGTGGGCGATGTTTATCATCCCGAGGGCGAACGCAACCGACAGCGCCGTGTGCCCGCCGCTGGTGATGCCAAGAAGCCCAAATGCGCCCGAGAACACCGTTGCCACTGCTGGCTCTGCGACGACGCCGAGGCCGACGCTCGAAATAGTGATGCCGACCTGACACCCGGAGAGATAAATCTCCATTTTTTCGGTCATTTCCCACGCTTTGTCGAGGCCGGCGCCAGAGAACTCCTCGCGAGAGAACTGCCGCACTCTCGTCAGGGAGAACTCAGTCGTCACGAAAAAGGCGTTTGCCAGTAACAATACCAGTCCACCGACCAGCCGAAGGGCCGTTGTGAACTCACTCATCTGGCCGGTGGTTAGAACTAGGTACCTGTAAGCCTACGGGCCGTTAGGCAACTTCCTCGATGAGCGAGGAGAGCGTTGCCTTGTCCTGGACGCCAACGAGGCGCTTTGCCTGCTCGCCGTGAGCGTACAGCAGGAGCGTTGGAATCCCTTGGACGCCATTCGATTGGGCGAGGTTTTGGTGTTGGTCTACGTCCACCTTGACGATGGTCGCAGCGCCTTCTGCGGCGAGTTCTTCCATCGTCGGTTCGAGCATCTTACACGGGCCACACCAGTCTGCATAGAAGTCAACGAGCACGACGTCGTGGGTGTCTACGATCTCTTGTAAGTGCTCGGTACTCTCTATGTGAATCGGTTCTGCGGGCGTTTCTGGGGCCTGTGTTTTCGCCTGCAACTCTTCTGCTTTCTTCTGCCGAATGGCGTCGATGTCGTCGGTACTTGAGGAATCGCTCATGCCCCATCATATTACGTGGATGGCTTTAATCACATTGCCCGTGTGCCGACACGATACACAACCGGTTGCGGACAGTATTTTGGGCGCGAGCACGTAGTGTGGATGTGACCGCTCCCGACGCCGTGCTCATCTACGACGGCGAGTGTCCGTACTGCTCGATGGCCGCGCTTGCGCTCAAGCGCCTCGACACCGTCGTCGCCATCTCGTGGTACGACGACGCTTCCCAGCAGTTTCTCGAGGCCCAATTCGGCACGACGCCGTTTGCGATGGTGCTCGTAGACCAACAAGCGCGACGGGTGTACGCAGGCAAAGCCGCAGCAAAAGAACTTGCCTCGCGAGCGGGGATGCCGAAACTCGCGGGGACCCTCGTCCGTGACAATTACGAAACAATCGCCGACCTCGTTGGCCGCGCGAGCGGTCGGGGACGCGACCCGGACGACTATCACGAACAGTATATGTTGGCTGCAAAAGCGAGCAACCTGTTTACCGCGCTTGCCGCGGCCGCCGCAGAACGCCCCGCAGATGTGACCGCTTAGGCAAAGCGGATGACCGTTGGCTTCACCACAACATCTCCGAAGTCGAGGGTAACCCTCTTTCCGACGTAGATGCGCTCGCCGTTGTAGTAGCGCAACTCGTCTTTCATCGTGAGCGTGGTTTCGACCGTCAACTCAGCCGTGACGGTTTCGTTTGTCTCTGAAATGATATCGATGTCCTCGACTTCCACGAGCGAGTCGGTGGCGTTGACCGGCCCTTCTTCTATCGGTTCGAGCAGATATTTCGGGACGCTTTCGAGCCGGTAGACGACGCTCACGTTCTCGGTCGGTGGCGGTGCCGTCGTGTTGTTCGTCTGATTTTGTGGCGTTGCTGTTGGCGTTGGCGTCGGTGTGGCGGTGGTGTTGTTCGCGGCGGGTTCTGCAGCGTCGTCGCCCAGCACGAACGCGCCACCCGCGCCGACGACCGCAATCACGAGCAAGATAACGAATGCGTCGATGATATTCACGAGACCGAACAGGTTCCCGTCCGAATCGAGAAGTGGCATTACTCAAACCGTTGGCAACCCCGGTTACAAACATGTCGGTTTTGCTGCTTTGTGTGACAGGAAAATAGCGATGGGTACGGAGCAGTTAGGCGTATTCGAGGTCGTCGGTGTACCAGTCGAGCGCCAACACGGCCGCCCCGCCGACGATGGCGATAAGCACGACCGTGCCAATCGAGAGCGCCGACTCGAACGTGCCGTTTGCGAGCACCCGTTCGGCCGGGAGGCGAAGCGCGCCGACCATCAAACTCACGAGGAACGTGAGCGTCGCGGCGCGGTAGTGGGTGAGCGCCCACCGGATGACGTGCGCGATGGTCAACAGGCCAACGACCGCGCCCACGCCGAACACGACGACGGTCGTGGCAGGTTCGATGACGGCAGCTGTTGCACCGCCGCGGACGACGACGAGCAGCGCGTCGATGAACCGGCGGAGGGTCCCGAGCATGAACTCATATTGGCCCATGAGCAACAGCAAGAACGACCCCGAGATGCCGGGGAGAATCATCGCAGTGATGGCGACGGCCCCGGCGACGAACGCGAATGGGAGCGTGTTCGGCAGGCCGCCACTGCTCGATGCGCCCGAGATGAGAAACGCGAACACAAAGCCGACGACGGCGACGGCAAGGCGCGCGGGTGTGTTCACGTTGACGTGGTTGTAGAGCACGATGGCCGAGGCGGCAATCAGCCCGAAGAAGAAGGCGAACGTGAACGCAGGGTACTCGACGAGCGCGGTTTCGACGATGCGCGAGAGCGTGATGAGCGCCGTTAGAATGCCCGCACCGAGCGCGGCGAGAAAGACGACGTCCATGCGAAGCAGGTCGTCACGGAACGCTGTGCGGCCCTCTGCGGTGTGGAGCCGGAAGACGTTCGCAATCGCCGCAGCGTCGAGTTCGGTGATGGCGCTGATGAGTCGCTCGTAAATTCCGGTGATGAGCGCAATCGTGCCGCCCGAAACGCCGGGAACGGTGTCTGCAGCACCCATAAAAAACCCTTTCAAGTAGATTGAAAACAGCTCCCCACCGGGAATCCGAGAGTCACTCATTAGGCAACTCGTGGGAGAGCCGCAGGTATAGTGGCTACGGCCGGGGCGTCAACCGCCTGCCACGAGAGCGCGGCGGGCGGCGTCAGCGATGCCGAGGTGTTGGAGTCGTTCGTGGTGTTCGTGCCGTTCGGCGCGTCCGTGCCGTTCGGTGCGGTTGTGTTAGTCGAGTTCGTCGCGTTGCCGTCGTCCGACCCGTTCTGTGCGCCTTCGGGGATGTCAACGGTCTCTTCAGAGAGTGTGACCGAGACGGCCGACGAATCCTCACCGAGGACTTGGCCTTCGGTCACGTTCGCCGAACCCTGCCACTGCGTGCCGGTCAGGTTGTCGTCGCGTTCGAGCGGCGACGTGAACGTGTACGGGCCGGTCGCGCGAACGCTCACGTTCGTGTAGCCTTCATCGAGGCCGTACTCCTCGTAGCCCGTCGACGAGTACGGCAGGGTCATCGTGAACTCGCCATTCTCGTCGGTTTGAGTCTGCTGGGTGTAGGTGAACGTCGAGTTCGACGTTTCCATCCGCATCTCGACAGCGGCCGTGATGGTCGTGTTCGCAGGACCGGTGCCGGAGACGGTCGCACCCGGAACCTTCTCGAACGTCTTGACCCACGCCGGAGGCGTGTTGAACAGCGCGTTCGTCGAAAGTCCGCCCTGACCGAGCAGCTGGGCGCGCGTGAAGAACGCCTGCTGGAACGATGGCGACGAGAGCGCAGACGTGTTCGAAATCTTCACGAGCCGGTAGTGCTGGAGTGCGGGAACGCGTTCGCTTGGGTACTTGCCGATGCCACCGATTTGCGAGGTGGCGTCGTTGTCGACGTACTCACGCGCTTCGTCCATCGTGTCGAACCGCTTGACTGCCGAGGCGTTTTGCCCGCTTGGCAGTGCCGGGAACGTCACCGTGCCACGGTTGGTCTGTACCGAACTCGTGTCCCAGTCGGAGACGACTGGCTCGACTTCGATTGAGCTGCCGTGGTGGTAGTAGAGCCGTGTCCGCATGCTCTCGTAGTAGCGCTGGGACTGCACGGTGTAGACGAGTTGCGTCCCCTGCTGGTTGAACACGGGCGTGATGATGTCCCGCGAGGTCAGGTTCTCGCGGTCGTAGAACACCGTCGGCGCGGAGAACTTGTTGGAGCTTGGGTCTGCGAGTTTCCAGTCGATCATGACGTAGCGCGTCTCTTCGCCCTCTGGGCTCACGAGCTGTTCGTTCGCTTCCGTCTCGTTGGTCGAGAGCAGGAAGTTCGCGGCTTCGGTTGCGCTCTGCTGGAACGGGTTGGCGGCAGGGATGCGCTCGCCTTTGACGGTGATGAAGTGGCCGTAGTCCCACCACGACATCACGCCGTAGGAGCCCTCTGGATACTCGAAGTTGTCCGTCTGTCCGTAGGTGCCGTAGAGGTCCATCTGGTTCTGTGCGCCACCGTAGGTGCCTTCTTTCGGCGTCTCGTTTGCGAGCCAGTCGAGACTGTCGTCCCACTGGGTGACTTCGCCCGGCTGGGAGACCTGCCCGGCGTAGGAGATGGCGTTCGTCCCGCGCAGCGCGAGCGGGCCGGTGACGACGAGCAAGATGGCGACGACGGTGAGCACCTGATAGAGTTCGATGTCCCGCACCGAGCGAATCGCCTTCTCGGGGCTGACGTAGCGGAGGATTCCGCCCGCGAGGAAGGCGTTGAGCGCGACAATAGCGAGAATGAGGTAGTAGTTAAAGCGCACCTGCGTGAACGCGGCGGCCGTCATGAACACGGCCCACGTCAGGACGAACAGGTACTCAGCGCGCGACTTGCCCGCGTAGAAGTACTGGACGAGCATGATGGCCGCGCCGACGACTGCCGTGTAGAACGTCAGCCCGTAGGAGAAGGAGAGGTAGCTCTGTGCTTGTGAGAGTTGGAGGGGTTGGGCCTCGCCAACGGTTTGAGCGGTGGCGCTCGACCCGAAGCCAGCCACCCGGGAGAACTGCGAGACGAAGAAGTTGAACACGTCCGGCACGGTGACCATCAAGAGAAGCGAAACGACCGCGATGGAGCCGACGATGACGCCAGGGAACGCGAGACGTGGGTACTCAGTCTCGTCGAGTTTCCGCGCAAGGAACGCGAGGAAAACACAGCCACCCGCAACCGCGAAAGCAAGGAGTGGCTGGATGAGCGTAAACTGGGTTGGGCTGAGTGCGAAGGAATCGAACGAGAGGAGCGTGAGTATACCTGTGACGCCCATCATCACCGCACCCGTGATGGCGAGGTGTTCGGGGCTCTCGCCGCGCACGTAGACGATACTGAGTGCAAGCGCGAAGAAGACGCCGAGGATACCAACGAGGAAGACACCCGGCGGCCACGTCCAGATGTACAGCGAGACGGCGACGCCAGCGAGCGCGGCCCACCCGACGGGCGTTCTGAGGGCGTCCCAGTCGCGTTCTTGGAACTGTTCGTACACCGGTTTCTCGCGCTCTGCGACGGAGAGCGCGACCATCACCGCGAGGACGGCAATCGACTGGAACAGCGCCTCTGCAACGTGGTGGTCCGAGAAGCCAACGAGGCTGCGGCGGAGGAGCTCACTCGGCGCGAGTGCGAGAATGAGCACGGCGATAACGCCGCCAAAGCGGCCGCCGAGGCGCTTGCCAATGAAGTACGCTGGAATCGCCACGAGCGTCCCGAACACCGCGGGGGCGAACAGGAGCGTCATCCCAATCGTGTGCTGGTCTGGGCTGCCGAGGCCGACGATGAGTGCGACGGTGGCCACGAGCTGGTCGTACAGTGTCCCGAACTGACCGACACTCGTACCGACCGGGAAGTGCGTCCACGGGTCAAAGGGCATGGTCGACGGCCAGTTTTGGACGGTGTAACTCACCTGTCGGAAGTGGTACCATGCGTCGTTTCCTGAGAAGAAGACGTCGCCATTGATGACGAAATTTTTCCAGCCCTGAACTCGGGTGTACAGCATCACGCCGAGGAGGGCAACGAGGAGCGGAATGTGATACCACTCCTCGATGAGGTCGGCCACCGACCCGGAACGACGGGTCTGTGCCGACGGCTGTTTATTGCGTTTGCTCATTGTCTGTCCTGACTAGGAAAACGCGCATAAACCTTGTTATCTACGCGCCAACACCAGCAAGGAACCGAAAGGAAAACGCCTTTGGACAAACGTCGCCTTCTTCTCGAAAATGCGGGTCTCCGTCGTCCTCTGTACGTATTCACTCGACCTCTATGACGCCTTCGAGGAAGCAGCAGAGAGCATCCTCGCCCAGACGCATCCGAACCACGAACTCATCATCGTGGTCGATGGCACCCCCGAGGTGTACGAGCGCGTCCTCGAAGACTACGGCGCGCGCGACGACGTACGCATCCACCTGAACAGCGAGAATCGCGGTCTGCTCGCGAGCCGAAACACGGGCGCAGAACTCGCAGACGGTGATGTCGTTGCGTTCATCGACGACGACGCGGTCGCAGACCCAGACTGGCTCGCAGAACTCGTCTCGGTATACGAAGACCACGACGCACTCGCCGCGGGCGGACGCATGACTCCCGAGTGGGTCGCGGGCAAACCCACGTTTCTCCCCGCCGAATTTTACTGGCTCATCGGCGTCACCCACCGCGGCTTCGCAGACGGCCCCGGCGAGGTGCGAAACACCTTCGGCTCGAACCTCTCGTTCAAACGCGACGTGTTCTCGGAACTCGGCGGCTTCGACACCGCCATTGGCGGGCGTAAAGGCGACAAGAATCTCCAAGGCGGCGAGACGGAACTCTGTGCCCGCCTGCGCCAGCGGTACGACTCTGGCGTCTACTACACCCCCGACGCGCGCGTGGCGCACAAGGTGTTTGCCTACCGAACCGACCCGGAGTGGCTGGTTCGCCGGGCGTTTTGGCAGGGCTATTCGAAGCGCGCGATGGAAGTGTTGGTTCCTGAGTCAAGTGGCGAGGAGTCCGATTTCCTCGGGAAACTGCTCACCGAGTTCGCGCCAGAGCGGGCGAAGCGGCTCGTGTTTCACCCGTCGCTTTCCGGGCTGTTGCAGTTGGTGATGCTAGTCGTGTTAACTGGTACAGTGGGACTTGGGTACGTGTACGGGATGACGAAGTGGTAGTGTCGATAGTCTTTTGGGTGCAACTTCAGTTTTGACGAGTATGGGAGACGAGCGACTCGGAACAATCGAGGACCTCACGGTGGCAATCGCCCATTGGCACGTCAATTCGTGGGGCGGTGCCGAGTACCTCGTCACGAAACTCGCGGAGGTAGTGGGGGCACAAACTGTGTTCACGCTCGGCGACCCAACCCCGGACACCACGAACCCCTATGGTGACGTCTCGTTTACCGATTTGCTTTCAGGACTCGATTGGACGCCTCTCCGACGTCTCCAGGGACGAGTTGGTAGAGTCTTCGAGTACGCGCTCTGGGAAGACGTTGATTGGCGTGATTACGGCGACCCAGACGTGCTTATCACATCAGGAGCGACCACTCGCGCGGTCATCACACCGGACGACACCTTACATGTGAACTACTGTCACTCCCCTCCGCGGTGGTTCTACGACCTCTATCACGACAGAAAAGGAACACTGAGTGGGAAAGTCGCTCGCCCTCTCGTCCGCTATCTTCGGACGCGAGACATGACGATCGACCCACGGGTGGATCATTACTTCGCAAATAGCCCAATTATCCAGCGTCGCCTCTGGAAGTACTACAAGCGAGATGCGGAAGTACTCTACCCACCGCTTGATTTGAGTAAATATCGTAACGATGGTGACGAAGAATTCTACCTCCACCTGGGACGGCTTGATGTCGAAAAAGGCGTTCCCGAAATCGTCGCCGCATTCGAACGGTTAGAAGAAACACTTGTGTTGGCTGGCGGTAAGGGTGATGTTTCAGACGAGATGGTGGAACGCATCGAACGTGCACCGAATATCGACTATCGAGGATTTGTCTCTGAGGAAGTGAAGTATAACTTGCTGGCGACGTGTCGAGGGGTAGTCTTCAATGGCCGAAACGAAGATTTCGGTATCGTTCCTATCGAGGCTAATGCGAGCGGGAAGCCGTGTCTGGTTCCGAACGAGGGGTTCCCGGAAATGTTCATTGAAGACGGAGTAAACGGACTCATTCACGATGGCTCAGCTACAGGGATTATGAAAGCAATTGGCAAATACTCAAGTAGTTCTTTCGAGAAGGATTTACGAACTCGCGTACTTGACATGTCGGTACCAGAGTTCAAATCAAAACTCACTCGAGACGTGTCTGAAAAAATAATTTCTCATATTGGAATTCGAAGATGAATATCGGTATTTACAACCCTCGTGCCGGGTTCGCGACAAGCGGAGGTACTGAAACATTCATTCGAGAATTGTTAAAACGCACATCTCAAAGACATACGGTTCAACTAATTACTGGAGCAGGACCGTTATCCGAGGAGTTACAGCAACTCGACATTGAGATAATTCAGATTCCGTTCGTGAAGAAGGAAGACACCCTCAATCGGTATCTGTCAACCTATACGCCATTGTTACCTGCAGAAGTTGAATCATTGACTATGTTTTGGTCAATAAAAAGACGAGGCTTACTTGATTCATTAAGTCAGAAAGTAGACGTCTTTTCAACCCATTATTACTTGGACGACTTGCTAATCAGTAATTCATCACCTCTCCCGTCCGTATTCCGTTTCCCCGGTGTCAAATCAAAATCCATCCGATGGAAATTGCTCGTCAACCACTCTAAGAGTCGCTTTGTGGCAAATAGCAGCAGCACAGAACGCAGAATAAAGAAGTGGTTCAATATTGAAGTTGATGATGTCGTTTATGCAGGGGTCGATTGTAATCTCTTTTCTCCAACAGTACCTCCCGCATTTAGTACAGATCACCAATCGATTCTATATGTCGGCCGGTTGGATGAAGGAAAGGGGCTTTTTGAGTTACTTGCTGCACACGCCAATTTAGAACCAATCCCAGAATTGTATATTATTGGTGGTGGTAGATTAGAGAAGTCTCTAAAAGAAAAATCGAAATCATTAGAGACTCAGGATAATGTTAAGTTCATCGGTGAAATAAACCACGAGAACTTGCCAGGGTATTATACTGCAGCAGATATCTTTTGCCTCCCATCTCACCACGAAAGCCTTGGTCTCGTAAATTTGGAATCAATGGCTTGTGGAACCCCTGTTGTGAGTACTCAAATTGATGCGATAGAGGAGTATCTTACAAATGGAGAGAACGGCTTCTTGATCGAACCCGGGAATACTGAAGAACTTACGACTACCTTACAACGATTGATTTCTAATCCGTCTGAAAGAGAGTCAATTGGTCTAGCTGGCCGAGAAACAGCGAAGCGCTTTGACTGGAGTAAGCAAACTTCGAGAATGATAACCAATTATGAACGAGCCATCTGTTTCAATAATCGTCCCAACGCTCAATAACGACCCACTCACTCTCCAATCCGTTCCTTCGAACGTTGAGGTTTGTGTCGTAACTGAGGGTAACCGAGCAGAAGCACGAAATATCGGCGCTTCTCGTACTAACGGCAAGATACTCGTCTTTTGTGATGACGATATTCGTTTCAGTGAGAATTTTTTCTGGGAGCAGGTGCTAAATTTAGAAGAACGAACAATATGTGGTCTACTCGACTTCGATTTCAATCTCTTGCTCACTCGATTTTTTGTTGTTCACCGAGATGCGTTTGAAAAACTGGGAGGCTTCGATGAGCGATTAAATCACATGGAAGACACCGAATTCTGTTTAAACGCTCTGACAAATGGATACAATCTACAATCGATCCCCAGAGACTCTGTCTACCATAAGGAACATGAAAGCCGGGGTCAGGGCCGGTGGACGACACTGAAGAGTATACTATACTTATCTGCCAGATATC
Source organism: Haladaptatus sp. DJG-WS-42 (assembly GCF_037198285.1). Taxonomy (NCBI): domain Archaea; kingdom Methanobacteriati; phylum Methanobacteriota; class Halobacteria; order Halobacteriales; family Haladaptataceae; genus Haladaptatus; species Haladaptatus sp. DJG-WS-42. The sequence goes on from NZ_CP147243.1 coordinate 43,910, forward strand.
CAAAGTTTGCACTACGTCTATTCAAGGGCATAATAAAGGAAACTTAATCAAGTCAATGTCTAGAGACGACAACATCGTACGAACACTCTTTTCAGGAGGTAGTTTAATCGTATTCGGTCTTGCCTTCGAACTCGGACTCTCCTTTGTTGCAAAATTGTTTATCGCACGGGTTCTCGGACCCACCGACTATGGGGGAATTTCAATCGGAATTACGATATTGACTATGCTTTCGACAGCGGTACTTATTGGTCTCAACACTGGTGTAGCGAGATATCTCCCCAGATCCAAAGATGAATCGTTTCGTAGAGGGGTTCTCATCTCTGCATACCGAATTGTTATCCCATTTGCTATTCTCGTCTCACTATTGATAGTCATATTAGCTCCGTGGCTGGCTAATGACGTCTTTCATAACCCCTCGATTACTGACATCCTCCGTCTTTTTGCCGCGATGATTCCACTAGGTGCAATTATGAAATTGTCAGTTGGTACGGCGCAGGGAATGAAACAAACGCTGCCAAAAGTTTACATTCAACACATCACGCTCCCGCTCGTGAGATTTACAGGAATAATCGTCGTCATATGGCTCGGGTATGGGGCAATCGGTGTTGCTGGAGCATACGCCCTCGCCTATCTCCTTGCTTCAGTAATCGGCGTTTACTACGTAATCAGCCACACGCCGTTGCTTTCCTCTGTTCCACCAGTGAGAATGGATAGAGAATTGCTCTCTTTTTCAGCTCCGCTCCTTATCACCACGACGATGGTTCTTATTTTTTCTGACATCGACACATTCATGCTAGGTGCGATAGCCTCCACCAGCGATGTAGGCATCTACAACGTGGTGTATCCAGTTGCACAGTTGCTAACCGTGGCTACAGCATCATTTGGTTTTATTTTCATGCCAGTTGTTTCCGAGCTACACGTAGACGGTAGGGTCACAGAAATGCGACGTCTCTACCAATTGGTCGTGAAATGGGTGTCAATACTGACATTCCCCTTGTTCACACTCGTTGTCCTCTTTCCTGAGATGACTATATCGAAAACCTTCGGCCCCGAGTACGCCTCCGGAGCATTGGCACTTTCGATACTATCCATTGGCTTCTTTACACACGTCGTGGCGGGACCAAACGGTAATACACTTACTTCAATTGGTGAAACGCGCCTCATCATGTACGATAATATACTCGTCGCGGGCGTCAACCTCGGGTTAAACTTCCTGCTTATCCCCGAATACACGTTCCTCGGGGCGGCAGTGGCAACGGCGGTCGCGTACGTCCTCTTGAATCTACTCTACTCGATACAATTGTACACCCGAACTGGCATCCAACCCCTCTCTCAATCACTCGTCAAACCAGGTGTCATTGCGATCACCGTCGCGGGTGTGCTCTATCTCATCGGGACTGCGATATTCCCAATCACAGTGGCGTTTCTCTTTGGGTACCTCTTAGTATTCACCGCTGTGTACGCGTTTGCTGTCATCCGGTTCGGTATCGAAGAGGAAGAGGTGATGTTGGTACTCAGCTTCGAAGAGCGATTTGGTGTCAACCTCGGCCCAGTTAAACAAATTGCCCAACGATTCATTGAGTGAGAAGTCAGTAGGAGAAGGCTTTTGCAGGCCCGGGAACGACCAGAAAGCAATGGAACCCCGCGACGACGTGTGTGTACTCATTCCAACGCTCAATGAAGCCGCGACCATCGGGTCGGTCGTAGACGGCTTTCACGAGCAGGGATTGACGAACGTCCTCGTCGTGGACGGCCACTCCTCCGATGGCACGAGAGCGGTCGCGGCCGACCACGGTGCGCGGGTTATCACGCAGTCTGGAAGCGGGAAAGGGCAGGCGGTTCGCGAGGCGATTCGGAAGATCACTGCGCCGTACATTCTGATGGTTGACGGCGACGGTACCTACCGGCCGGAAGACGCAGAAACGATGCTCGAACCGTTGTTGTGGGGCGATGCACAGCACGTCATCGGGGACCGGTTTGCGCACATGGAGCCGGATGCGATGTCGCGGGTGAACCAGACCGGCAATCGCGTCATCAATGGGGCATTTTCGTTCATTCACGGACGCGACCTCAGAGACATTCTGAGTGGGTATCGGGCGTTCACCCGCGAGTCGGTTGAGGCGCTTGGGCTCTACGCAGACGGGTTCGGGATAGAGACAGAACTCGCCGTCGAGTGTGTCAAACACGGGGTGACGACGGCCGTTGTGGATATTCACTACGGCTCGCGTCCAGCGGCTTCGGACACGAACCTCCACCCGCTTCGTGATGGTGGCATCATCCTGATGACGCTGTACAAGCTTGCGAAAACCAACAACCCGCTCTTTTACTTCGGGAGCGTGGCGGGCGTGAGCACGATAATTGGCGTTATCATTGGGCTGTATGTGGGTGTCGAATACGTCACGCTCGGCATCTCTCACGAGGCGATGGCAGTCGTGTCTGCCTTTTTCATCCTCTTTGGGATGCAACTGCTGATGTTTGGCGTGCTTTCGGACCTTATTGTGACGCTCAACCGCGAGCAGACGAGACGGCTCGAAGAGATTGCCCGACAGCGACGTGAACCCGCAGCCAAATCTTCGGAGCCACGGCGCGTCGAGTCAGCGTCACCCGGCCCCGACGAACGGGCGTAATACCTATTTTTCGTGAACCCCTCGCGCCACACATGACGAAGTACACCTCGGTCTCTATTTCGAAAGAGCTCGCGGATAAGGTCGAAGAGACAATCGAAGGGACGAGCTTTTCGAGCACGGGCGACCTCGTCCGCTTTTTGCTCCGGAGCATCGTGGTCCAACACCAGCGCAAAGGGGAGTTGACCGAAGCCGAGTTCGAAGAGGTCACGCGCCAACTACGCGAGCTTGGCTATCTCAAGTAGCGAGCGTCACGGAAGCGGGTCTTCTGGCGGTTCTGCATCGACGATGGTGAGCGGTTGTACGGTTCCTGTTGCGTCGTAGACGCGGATTGCAGCCTCGTTCCACGGGGGTGTCGCGATGAAAACGGTTTCAGAGCGTTCGCGACCCGTGGGTGAGTCACTGAAGCCATCGGGAGCGGAGATGAATCTACCCTGCGACTGTTTTGCTGGGCTGTTCAGGTCAACACCGAAGACCGCTGAGACTGACGTACCAGAATCAGCGAGATAAAAGTGTGAAAATACCGGCGTTTCTGCGGGGAGGTCTAAGTGGTCGGTGAACGACTCGGCCGGGGTGGTCGCAAGGACGAATACAACGGGCTCTGGGGCCGCCCCTTTCGCGTAGTCACGAAGGACTGTGAGGAGTCCACGAGTCGCATAGACCATACCGGAGAACACGGGAGCGCCTCCATTAAGAAATTCGGCTGAATTGCTGTCTTATGCGTTGGTTTCTTGCGCGCTGTCGGTGCCAGCCACACGCGACCCTCCTGTGGCGAATACACAAGCTCATGTAGAAATAATCATATCACATATGTGTAAAAAATTATATGTGTAGGACATGCTTTGTAGCAACTGTAATGTCTAAAAAATCAGTAAAAGAATACCTTGCAAAGAATCCGCGGATGATGGGCATTCTGTTCACAATCTTCCTCTTGCTCATGCAGGCAGGCAACGTCATCGCCGGTGGTGGAACGTCTACTCCAGGCCCCTGAAGCGGTTGCATACGCTCTCTTGTTTTCTCGCGAACGCTCGACACAGGGCGGCGCGTGATTAAAACTCAGCCGCGATCTCCGAACTCCAAGTGAACGTGCCATCGAAGATGACTGGCGCTTCTTCAAGCGAGAGGAACGCAATGAGTTCCTCGCGCCCAACACTAAACGTTTTCAGATGGCCCGAACTCAGGAACTGGTCTTCGTTGTCCCCGATGTGTGGCCGAAAGAGTGTGCCAATCCCCATGTTGCTGGTTGGATAGGTGCGAATACTCACGTCGTAGTCGTCACCCCGCGACCGCACGTCACACAGATACGGTGTCAGGCTCTCTGCGTGCGCGATATCGACGTTACCGTCACCGACGACGAGGTACTTACTCCCGATGATACTCTGGTCTGAGGCGATGGTGAGCGCCGCACGGAGCGGAAAGCCACGGTTAAGCAAGCGCGCCATTGCACTCCCGATTCTGAACGCCCCGCTGTCGATAACGTCGTCTAAGGTCACAACGCCGCCAACACTGCCCGCTTCGATGAGGTGCATTCCTTGGGTGTACGACCGGCACGCATTGAGCAAGAAGGCGTCTACACCGACCGAATCAAGCGTCTGCACGTCGAGTTTGCCGTCGGTACACTGGAAGCCGTCGTCGTCGATGTGGCCAATGTAGTGGACAAAGTCCACATCCGATTCGAGGATGGCCGCGAGTTCGGAAACACTCAGATCTGAGGTGAGGGTGACGTTGAACGGAAGCGCCTCGCGCGAACCGTACACGTCGGCCGCCGCGTGGTGCTCGTCGAGCATCGCCTCGTCGTTACAGACCACCGTGATGTCAACATCCTGTCCCGTCACATCGCGGCGGAGTCGATTGCGGTACGCAGCCACCGTTGCCTTCGTGGCTCCGAGCGGCGCGTCGTCACCGACCCACGCCTGCTCGAGGGAGTTCGCAGGCTCTGGCTGGACGACTGAAATCGGTGACCGCTCGCCGTCCGTCGTCGCCCGCATAAACTCGTCGCGCAAAAATTCGTCAACCGCGGCGGTTTGGCCCTCCGGTTGGGGTACCGTACTTGCCTTTGGCGTTCGAATGACGGCAAGGTCGTTTACGAGAAACGGAAGGATTTCGACGTTTTCGGGCGTCGGTGAGATGTGCGTCGTCAGCTTCCACTCCGGCAGGTGGGGTTCGATGTGGCGAAACGGTACTTCGAGGTCGGCTTTGAGTTGCTCGCCGACCGACTGACTGTACCGGTTTTCGAACGAGAACGGAATGCTGTCTTCGACCGCGCTGCGCTCGTGAAGCGACACCTGATAGTAGCCTTCAGTCCGGGTCAAACAGTCTAAAAAGAACGTCTGTTTGAGCAGACGCTCGACTTCTCGTTCAAACGTTTCGCCGGTACCAAGCGGGTGGGTGTAGCCGGTTTCGGTGACGATGCGCGCCGCTGGGCCCGGTTCAACGTTGGCACCGAGATAGTAGGCGAGAGGGGCAATAACGTAGAGCGTCCCCAGTTCCGGTGGCAGTTCGATAGTCACCCCCGTCTCCGGTGGGCTGAGTGCGTCTGGAATGTCGAGTTCATCGCCGAGTTCAATCATCGGCGGGTGGCCTCGAAGCGTCGGGTACGACCGTTCACAAGAGGTCGTCTTGAGCGCAGAACTGAGGGCGGATATGGCCGCCATCATATCGTGTGGGTCTTCGGTCGTCGTGATAGTAGTCGCTGGGTTGTCGTGGTACGACCGGGCTCCAACGAGCACCTCCGTTTCGGCGTCGAATTCAAAGGTCATCTCGGTTGCACCGGCGGTGACCGAAAACGGCGCTTTGACCCGAATGTAGAGTTTGATTGGCCCGTTGAGTTCGATGCTGTACGTTCCCTTGGGAAGTTCGTGAAACGCAAAGTGCTCTGCGTGCACGACCATGTCGCCGTCATCGGTACGGATGTAGGTCGCGACGACTTGCGGAAGAACGAGTTCTGAAGTGGTAATCGCAACGGCGGTGTCGACTGGAAACGTAAACCGGTCTGTGTCCACGGGACGGGGCGTTACCGCACTGTCGCTGGTGAGGGCACACTGTCTGCGTTCAATGGGGTCTGCAATCTGTACTCCATGAGCAGTAGCGCACGCCTCAATCGTGACGTGCATCAGGGACAGACCTCCCGAATCGAATTCCGGTACCCGTGGACGGCAGACATACGTATACACCCGATACAGAATGATTTATTAAAAAAGTATCGTCGAAAAAACCTGTCCACTCGCGGAATCATATTCGACGACGATGCTCCGAGACAGATCCGACGATGACACGCTGAAAACCGGGTTTCACCCGCCACATCTAGAACGGGAGAACGTTCCGAAGATTTTGCACGTAGAGTTTTGGCATGCGCTTTACTGCTCCTTCGAGCGCATCTCTGAGCGCCTCCGGGGCATCCTCGGTGATTCCTGCACCGTGGCCAACGAGAATTCGCTCTGGCCTAAGTCCCCGGAACGGACGGCGCGGTGGCGTCAGGCGCATCGCCGGATGGACGCCCAACCGCTCGTTGTTCGTACAGTAATAGGAGATGGTTCCAAACGCCTCTGGGACGACGAGCGTTCCGGTGGTATCGTCGTATAGTGCCCCTTCGTTCCAGAAGGAATTATTGTATACTTTCAACAGGGTGTACCCGGTGTCGGCAAGCGTCCCCTCGAACAGCGTTGTCGGGGCGTCAAGGTCGGCTGAAACGCCTTCCATCCACTTCGGGAGGTAGACCGACACGTCGTGTCGTCGCGCAATCGCGGCCGCGTCGCGTTTGTGGCGGTCGAGCAACAGCACCACTCCACCGACGGGACCGTGTTCTGCGAGCTGGTCGTCTAACCCTTCGAAATCGACCGGGTCAACGAGCCAGACGCGACCGGCGGCGACGAGCGCGTGGCTGGCGCGTTGCATCCCCTCGTCTGGATGGGCAATCCAGCCAAAGCCACCTTCCCACTCATCGATTCGTTCCGGCTCACGTGCCGTGCCGGAGGCTTTCATTGTCATACCACATCTCACGGGCGCACGCCGGATAAACGGAGGGCCTACCCGGTTCGGGAACCGCTTAAGGACAGCCCCGTCGTAGAGTCAGTTATGTTCTCGTCGCTCCGCTGGCTGGCACTCGAAGTGAAATATCTCGCCCCGGCCGTGTCGTTCTACCGCGAGCATCTCGGCCTCTCCGTGAGAGGTGAACGCGAAACAGAAGTAGCACTCGCCGTCGGCGACGCCGATCTGATTCTCCGTGCGCCAAGCTCCGTGCCCCGTGGCGGCCTGCACACGCACTACGCCTTCTCGACGCCAGCGGACGAGTACGACGACTGGTGGAACACACTCTCCCAGCACTTCGACCTCACCGAGTTTCAGTTTGGGGCGGCAAAATCGCTCTACTTCTACGACCTCGAAGGCAACTGTGTCGAGATTGGGCAAGCAACCGACGAAGGGGCGGGCATCACCGGTATTTTCGAAATCGTCCTCGAAGTCGAAGACTTAGACCGGGCGGTGTCGTTCTACACCGACCTCGGGCTCTCGATTCGCGACCGCGGCGACAATCGCCGTCGGGTACGCCTCGATGCAGGCCCCTTCGACATTGAACTGTGGGAGCCACAGCTCGGACTCGCAGACGCACGCGGCGGCGTCCACGTAGATATTGGCGTGACTGCCGCAGATGCAACGACAAAGGTAGAATCCATCACAGACCAGGCACTCTCGGTACGAGAAACAGAGACAGGGTACGTCATTCGTGACCCAGACGGGCACTATCTCACGATTGCGTGAGCTTCAGAGCCGTTCGGTGTTGATGCCAACGCCCGGTGGTGTGACGACGAGGAAATCACGAAAGTGCATGAGTTCCCCCTCTAAGTCGCGGATGTCACGGGCGAATCCAGCGGCAAGACTGTTCAGGTCGCCTTCGATGGCGAGAAACAGCGTTTTCCCCTCTTTGACGGCGGCGACCCACTCGTCCGGTGGCGTCTGCCCGTCTAACACGCCGAGTACAATTTCGCCGCTTCCCTTTCCTTCTTCTTCGAGTTCACTTTCTGCGGCTCGTAAATCGAGGTCGAAATCGCCCATATTGTAGGCTCGAAGGCAGGCGAGAAAAATATACTGTCGGTTGTCTGCGAGTCTGGACGTCCATCAGAGCGACGCCAAAAGAAAACCGTCCTCACTGACGCGCGGAGGTCAGTCCTTACGGTACTCTTTGCGGTAGCCGCGGAACTCCGTGCGGTGGGCTTCTTCGTCCGCGAGAATGGTGACGGCGAGGTCTTCGGTCACGGGGTCGTCTGCTTTCTCTGCGGCCTTGATGAGCTTTCGGTACGTGTCGATGGCGTCGATCTCTGCTTCGAGGACGCCATCGATGACCGAGAGCACGTCCGTGGAGTCTTCCGGCGGCTGGAGGTTCTGCTGGCGGGCTTCGAAGTCGTAGGAACTCGGCGGTCGCTCGTCGAGCTGTTTCAGGCGTTCGCCGAGCAGGCGCGCGTGGGAGAGTTCCTCGTTGATGTCCGCATCGAGGCTCTCTTTGATTTCTGCAGCGCGGACCCCATCCAGTACGATGGCGTTCGTGAGGTAGTTCATGACCGTTTCAATCTCGTCGGAATATGCGCGACGCAGGAGGCGGGTTACTTCTTCAGACATCACCTAAAACAACGTGCGCGAGCCTCATATCTTCTCGGGCCAACACGATAGGTTGCTTCGTTTTTCGTGAGCGTGATTGTCTCGCGCGACCGACCATCCGTCCAGTCGCCAGCCTCCCAGAGCGCGCGCACAATTTATTCCATTGTTTTGGGTGGAAAAGTTACTTTTTCATGATTATTCAAGCCTGCATTTGACGAGATAGCATACCACAGTGTATAAGGATGTTTTGAGAATATTGAGGCGTCGCAGTCATGCGGTTTTCAAACATTGCCGCTTTTTATCTGAGTTGTCAGCGTGAACGGATGAGTTGATCGAGCGACACTGTTATATATCCGGTAGATTGTTGGTTGCGATACAATGTCTCACCGACATACCGAGGAAACGTCGTCTCAGACGGCGGGTCGAGTTCTTCGAGGGCACGCTAACTAACACCACCGCCCCCGAGATTGACACGGTACGGATTTTCGACACCACGCTCCGCGATGGGGAGCAGACACCACGCACGTCGTTCTCGTATGAAGACAAACGCGAGATAGCGGCGGCGTTGGACGAGATGGGAACCCACGTCATCGAGGCTGGCTTCCCGGTCAACTCGGACGCCGAGTTCGAGGCCGTCCGCGACATCGCAGAGAGCACGCGCACCACGACGTGTGGACTGGCGCGGGTCGTCGACAAAGATATCGAGGCTGCACTGGACGCGGGCGTGGAGATGATTCACGTCTTCGCGAGCACCAGTGACATCCAGCTCGAAGACTCCATGCACGCCACTCGTGCGGAAGCGAAACAGCGCTCCGTCGAGGCAGTCAGGCGCGCAAAGGAGGCAGGCGTCACGGTGATGTACTCACCCATGGACGCGACGCGCACGAACCACGAGTTCCTCATCGAAGTCGTGGAAGCCGTGAGCGACGCAGGAACGGATTGGATTAACATTCCCGACACCTGCGGGGTTGCGACGCCCACGCGGATGGCCAAACTGGTCTCTGACGTGGTCGCGCACACGGACGCCTACGTGGACGTCCACGCCCACGACGACTTCGGGCTGGCAACGGCGAACGCCATCGCCGGGTTCGAGGCCGGTGCCCACCAGGCACAGGTTTCAGTAAACGGCATCGGCGAGCGCGCCGGAAACGCCGCCTACGAAGAGGTCGTCATGTCCGCAGAGAGTCTGTTTGGCGTCGATACCGGTATCGACACCACGCAGATAATGAAAATCGCAAAAATCGTCGAACAGTGCAGCGACGTGCCGATTCCGGCGAACAAACCTGTCGTGGGCAAGAACGCCTTCGCCCACGAGAGCGGGATCCACGCCGCGGGCGTCATCGAGAACGCCTCGACGTTCGAGCCGGGCGTCATGACCCCAGAGATGGTCGGTGCAACCCGTGAACTGGTCATGGGGAAGCACACTGGTACCCACTCAGTGAGAAAGCGCCTGCAAGACGAAGGGTTCGACCCAACCGAAGAGCAGGTGCGCGCAGTGACGCGGAAGGTCAAGGACTTCGGCGCAGAAAAACAGCAGGTCACCGATGACGTGCTCACGCGTTTTGCCAACGAAGTCGGCGTCAAAGAGAAGTCGGAGGTCAAAGCCTGAATTATGACTTCCGGCGTTTTTGCTCGTGACGAGCCTTGCGTGAACGATGTTCGAATGAGCAAGGTTTGCACGACGCACAACAGTTATAATGGGCGCGTCACATATCCGTCTACTAATGCAGACACTTGCCGCTCTCACGCGCTCGCAGGCGACGAGCGGTGCTGCGGTTCAGCTCATTATTGTAGGGGTCTAGCTCCCCTACCTACCCCCATTTCCACCGATTTTTGCACTGACCACAAAGCCACGGCACTTGCGATACGACACCCTGCGACCACGACCAAACCGATGACCACCCGACCCACACCAACGGAGGCCCGAACATGAGCGAACGGGCAACCTCCACCTATCCAGATTCGACCGAGGAATCGACCGACGAGAAACCCACACGCCGCCCCGTGACCAACGGCGCACAGTCCGTTGTCCGGGCGCTCGAAAACGCGGGCGTCAAACACCTGTTCGGCGTCCAAGGCGGCGCCATCATGCCCGTCTACGACGCGCTCTACGATTCGGAGATGACGCACGTCACGATGGCCCACGAGCAGTCTGCATCCCACGCCGCAGACGCATACGGCATCGTGTCAGGCACGCCCGGTGTGTGTCTCGCCACGTCCGGACCGGGCGCGACGAATCTCGTGACCGGTATCGCAGACGCGAACATGGACTCAGATCCAATGATCGCGCTGACGGGACAGGTTCCGTCGGGCATGGTCGGCTCTGATGCGTTCCAAGAGACCGACACCACGGGCGTCACCGCGCCAATCACCAAGGCGAACTACTTCGCTTCAGACACCGACACCGTTGGTGACATGGTCGGCGAAGCGTTCGCCATGGCCGCGAGTGGCCGACAAGGGCCAACGCTCGTTGACCTGCCAAAGGACATCACGAACGCGCCGACCGACCGAGAGCCGGGGCCGGGTCGCACGCCATCGACCTACAACCCGCGGACAGACCCTGACCCAGAGGAAGTGTCTGCGGCCGCAACCGCGCTCGCGGGCGCGAAAAAGCCCGTCATCCTCGCCGGGGGCGGCGTCATCAAGGCAAACGCGACGGAGCAACTGCGCGAGTTCGCAATCGAACACGAAATCCCCGTCGTCACGACGATGCCTGCCGTTGGCGCGTTCCCCGAAGACCACCCACTCTCGATGGAGATGGCTGGCATGCACGGGACGGGCTACGCCAACATGGCCATCACCCACTGTGACGTGATGTTGGCCGTCGGCACGCGCTTTGACGACCGACTGACCGGCGGCATCGACACGTTTGCGCCGGAAGCCGAAATCATCCATATCGACATTGACCCTGCGGAAGTTTCGAAGAACATCTTCGCAGACTATCCAGTCATCGGCGACGCCGGAACGGCGCTCACGCGCCTGTACGACGCGATGGCACACGAGCCGGACGCAGACGAGTGGCGCGAACGGTGCCAGACGTGGAAAGACGAGTATCCGATGGATTACCAGACGCCCGAAGACGAGCCGCTCAAACCGCAGTTCGTCGTCGAGGCGTTCGACGCCGTGACCGACGATGACACCATCGTCACCACGGGCGTTGGCCAACACCAGATGTGGGCTGTCCAGTACTGGACGTTCAAAGAGCCACGGACGTGGGTGTCTTCGCACGGACTTGGCACGATGGGCTACGGCCTGCCCGCCGCCATCGGCGCGCGACTGGCCGCCCGCGACGACCAAACCATCATCAGCTTCGAGGGAGACGGGTCGTTCCTGATGACCCTCCAAGAGCTGTCGGTGGCCGTCCGTGATAACATGGACATCACCGTCGCCGTGCTCAACAACAAGTACATCGGCATGGTTCGCCAGTGGCAAGACGCCTTCTTCGAAGGCCGCCACTCGGCGTCTGAGTACGGCTGGTGTCCCGAGTTCGACAAGCTCGCAGAAGCGTTCGGCGCGAAAGGGTTCCGCGTCGATGAGTACGACGAAGTTGCAGACACCATTGAGGCCGCGCTGGCCTACGACGGCCCGTCGGTCATCGACTTCCACATCGACCCCGGCGCGAACGTCTACCCGATGGTTGCAAGCGGCGCAGCAAACGGGCTGTTCGCCCTCTCGGAGGACCAACTATGACGCAAGGACTGCAAGGCCCCCGACCAGAAGAACGCCCTCATCCGGAGGGACGGCGTAACGCACAGGGGAAACGCATCGACCCGGTTCAGGAAGCAGAACAGGAGTCTCGACGAGCCACCGTTTCCGCGCTCGTCAAACACGAACCCGGTGTGCTCTCGCTCGTTTCCGGGCTGTTCAGCCGCCGCCAGTTCAACATCGAGAGTTTGACCGTCGGACCGACGACGGTTGACGGTCACGCACGCATCACGCTGGTGGTCGAAGAAACCGACGCGGGTATCGACCAAATCAAGAAGCAGTTGGCAAAGCTGAAACCCTCTATCGCCGTTGGCGAACTCAGTTCGGACGCCGTCCGCGCAGAACTGGTCTTGCTCAAGGTGCAGGGCCACGAGCCGGACAAAGTTCACGCCATCACGCAGATGTACGAGGGTCAGACGCTCGACGCCGGGCCGCGCACCATCACGGTGCAGATTACGGGTGACCAGCGGAAAATCGACGACGCCGTCGATGCGTTCCGTCAGTTCGGTATCATCGAAATCGCCCGGACGGGTCAGACCGCCCTCGCGCGCGGCGACACGCCGACGACGCCGGGCGAATCGCCTGCCGCATCTGCAGAGAGTACCGCTTCAGAAACGCAAGACAGTTCCAATACACACCAATGACAGACGAAGACGAATTTACCACGACCGTATATTACGACGATGACGCAGACGACGCACAGCTCGCAAACAAGACGGTAGCCGTCCTCGGCTACGGGAGTCAGGGCCACGCCCACGCACAGAACCTCGCAGACAGCGGGGTTGACGTGGTCGTTGGCCTCCGCGAGGATTCCGCGTCCCGACAGGCTGCAGAGGCAGACGGACTGCGAGTGCGCAACCCCGTACAGGCCGCAAAAGAGGCAGACATCGTCTCCGTGCTTGTTCCGGACACCGTCCAGCCAGCCGTCTACGAGCAAATCAAAGACGAACTCGAACCCGGTAACACGCTCCAGTTCGCCCACGGATTCAACATCCACTACAGTCAGATCGAGCCAAGCGAAGGCATCGACGTGACGCTCGTCGCCCCGAAGAGTCCGGGCCACCTCGTCCGCCGCAACTACGAGGCCGGACAGGGAACGCCGGGGCTCGTCGCCGTCCACCAGGACAGCACGGGCGAGGCAAAACAGGAGGCACTCGCCTACGCGAAGGCAATCGGCTGTACGCGCGCCGGGGTCATCGAGACCACCTTCCGCGAAGAAACCGAAACCGACCTGTTCGGCGAACAGGCCGTCCTCTGTGGCGGCGTGACGAGCCTCGTCAAACAGGCGTACGAGACGCTGGTTGACGCGGGCTACAGCCCGGAGATGGCGTACTTCGAGTGTTTGAACGAACTCAAACTCATCGTCGACCTGATGTACGAAGACGGCCTCGGCGGCATGTGGGATTCGGTTTCCGACACCGCGGAGTTCGGCGGACTCACCCGCGGTGACGAAATCGTAGATGAACACGCCCGCGAGCGCATGGAAGACGTGTTAGAGCGCGTCCAGGATGGCACGTTCGCCCGCGAGTGGATCGTCGAGAATCAGGCGGGTCGCCCGAGCTACAACCAGCTGCGTGACGCAGAGAAGAACCACGAAATCGAACACGTCGGCGCGCGTCTGCGCGACCTGTTCGCGTGGAGTGAAGCTGAGCAAGAGGACACAAGCGAGAAGAAACGGGTGAAAACCGATGCCTGAAAAGGGCACGATGAAAGATGTGAGTCACACGAACCCCTACACGGGGGAGGCCTTTGGCGACAGTGTGGTGTACAAACGAGGCGTCGTCATCACCGACGGTGGCCACGACCCAGAGCGAGAAGGCGAGGCAGAGACGATGGAAGACGTAGATCATGAGCCGCCGAACGGCGAGGGTGCAAACCCCGTCTTCGAGCGAGGCCCTGACGTAGAAGACGATGAGTAAGGGAACGCTGTACGACAAGGTGTGGGACCGGCATAAAGTCACGACGCTCCCGAACGGGCAAGACCAGTTGTTCATCGGACTGCACCTCATCCACGAGGTGACGAGTCCACAGGCGTTTGGGATGCTCCGCGAGCGCGACCTCGAAGTCGCCTACCCGGAACGCACCTACGCGACGGTTGACCACATCGTCCCGACGGCAGACCAGTCGCGGCCCTACGCCGACGACGCTGCAGAGGAGATGATGAGCGAACTCGAACAGAACGTCCGCGACGCGGGCATCCAGTTCGCAGACCCGGACTCCGGGAATCAAGGCATTGTCCACGTCATCGGACCAGAACAGGGTATCACCCAACCCGGCATGACCATCGTGTGTGGCGACAGCCACACCTCGACCCACGGCGCATTCGGTGCGCTCGCGTTCGGGATTGGCACGTCGCAAATCCGCGACGTGCTCGCCACCCAGACCGTGGCGATGGAGAAAAAGAAGGTGCGGAAAATCGAGGTCACTGGCGAACTCGGTGACAGCGTCACGGCAAAAGACGTCATCTTGACCATCATCAGCAAACTCGGCACCGACGGCGGCGTCGGCTACGTCTACGAGTACGCGGGCGAGGCCATCGAGAGCCTCGACATGGAAGGCCGGATGAGCGTCTGCAACATGTCCATCGAGGGCGGTGCGCGTGCGGGCTACGTGAACCCGGACGAGACCACCTACGAGTACCTGCGCGAGACGGACGCCTTCGCGGACGACCCCGAGAAGTTCGAGCATCTGAAGGAGTACTGGGAGTCGATTCGCTCCGACGACGACGCCGAGTACGACGACGTGGTGACCATCGACGGCTCCGAAATCGAGCCAACCGTGACGTGGGGAACCACGCCCGGGCAGGGTGTCGGCATCAAACAGCCGGTGCCCGCCCCCGAAGAGCTGGCTGCAGACAAGCAGGACACCGCACGCATGTCGCAGGCGCACATGCGCGTCGACCCCGGCGAGACGATGGAAGGCTACAAAATCGACGTGGCCTTCCTCGGCAGTTGTACCAACGCCCGACTGCCAGACCTCCGTGCAGGGGCGGCAATCGCCAAAGGACGGCAGGTTCACGAGGACGTTCGCGCAATCGTCGTCCCCGGCAGTCAGCGCGTGAAAGCCGCGGCCGAGGCAGAAGGTCTCGATACAATCTTCACCGAGGCAGGCTTCGAATGGCGCGGTGCGGGTTGTTCGATGTGCCTTGGCATGAACGACGACCAGTTAGAGGGCGACGAAGCCTCTGCGTCCTCGTCGAACCGGAACTTCATCGGCCGACAGGGGAGCAAAGACGGGCGCACCGTCCTGATGAGCCCCGAGATGGTCGTGGCAGCGGCGGTGACTGGCGAGGTCACTGACGTTCGCGAACTGAAGGAGGTGGCCCAGATATGACCGACGTTCCAAGCGTCACCGACGCCTCCGGGACGGGCATCCCCGTCCGCGGAAACGACATCGACACAGACCAGATTATTCCAGCGCGGTTCATGAAGGTCGTCACCTTCGAAGGACTCGGTGAGTTCGCGTTCTTCGACAAGCGGTTTGACGAAAACGATAACCAGAAAGACCACCCGTTCAACGAAGACCAGTATCAAGGTGCGTCGATTCTCGTGGTCAACAGCAATTTCGGCTGTGGGTCCTCGCGCGAACACGCCCCACAGGCGCTCATGCGCTGGGGAATCGATGCCATTGTCGGCGAATCCTTTGCCGAAATTTTCGCGGGCAACTGTCTCGCGCTCGGCATCCCGACGCTCACCGCAGACCACGAAGCGGTTACCGAGATTCAAGACTGGGTCGAAGCGAACCCGGACGAAGAACTCGACGTTGACGTGGCCGCAGAGACCGTGACCTACGGCGGAGAAACCGTCTCCGTCACTGTAGACGACGCCCAGCGACGGGCGCTCGTCGAAGGCGAATGGGACACTACGGCGTTGCTCAAATCCAATGCAACTGCCGTCGCAGAGACTGCAAACGCCCTGCCGTACATGGAGAGCGATGACTGAACAAATCGCGGTGATTCCGGGCGACGGAATCGGGCAGGAAGTGACGCCCGCCGCCGTGGACGTCCTCGACGCCCTCGACCTTGGTTTCGAGTTCGTCTCCGGCGACGCTGGCGACGCAGTGAAAGCAGAAACTGGCGAGGCACTACCGCAAGCGACGAGCGACCTCGTCGCCGCCTCCGACGCCACGCTGTTCGGCGCGGCAGGCGAGACCGCGGCGGACGTGATTCTCCCGCTTCGTGCGCAGGTCGAATCCTTTGCAAACGTGCGCCCGGCAACGGCGTATCCCGGCGTCGAAGCGCTCAAACCGGACACCGACCTCGTGTTCATCCGCGAGAACACCGAAGGCGTCTACAAGGGCATCGAATCGGAGATTGCCCCCGGTGTGACGACGCTTACGCGCGTCATCACCGAAGAAGCCTCCCGGAACATCGCGGAGTTCGGCTTCGACTACGCAGAACAGAACGGCTACGACACCGTCACCATCGCACACAAGGCAAACGTGATGCGCAAGACGGACGGGCTGTTCTTGGAGACGGCGAAACAAGTCGGCGATGAGCGCGATGTAGACTACGACACGGCGCTCATGGACGCGCTCGCAATGCACCTCATCCTCCGGCCGGAGGAGTACGGCGTTGTCATCTGCCCGAATCTCGCGGGCGACATGCTCTCTGACTTGTCTGCCGGACTCGTTGGCGGCCTTGGCCTCCTGCCAAGCGCCAACGTCGGCCACGAAAACGCATTGTTCGAACCGGTTCACGGGAGCGCCCCGGACATCGCCGGCCAGGGCATCGCCAACCCGGCGGCGACGATTCTCTCGGGGGCGATGTTGCTCGACCACCTCGACTACGGCGAAGAAGCGGGACGGGTTCGCAGTGCTGTTGAATCAGTGCTCGAATCCGGCCCGCACACGCCGGACTTAGGCGGCGACGCGAGCACGGAAGACGTGACGGCGGCAATCATAGAACGCCTGTAACGCCCCCTGATTTTATCTTCTGGGGCGTGCTATTTGTTGCTATGCCCCGCGTGCATTTAGACGAGAAGACGCTCGAACGCTTAGATGGGCTTCGTCAGGAAGACGAATCCTACGACGAGATCATCACCGAACTCATCAACATTTACCAAGCAGAAGAGCTGACGCTCCACTACAGCGGCGAAGAACTCTAAGCCTGCTCTGCGGCCACGCGGCGAATTTCGTCCCAGCGCCCATTCTCTTCTAAGTGACGCTGGAGGGTTTCTGCGTACTCGTTTGCGAGGCGTTCTGCGGCACGGATTTCTGCTTCGTCGACTTCCGGCTCGTTACTGCCGAGTCCGAGCGCGTTTTTCACCGACTTCATCATCCCGCCGGACTGCTTTTTCTGCGGCGGGCCGCCCATCCCGCCTTGCATTTGCTGGCGGATGTTGTCGAGTTCAGGCACGATGTCTGGCAGTTTCTCGGTGTTTGCGACGAGTTTCGCTTGCTCTGGGTCGGCTGGATGCTCTATTTCCAACTCGACGGCCATCATAATGAGCCCCCACTCCTGTCGGGTGAGTTGCGATTCTGCGATGCGGTCTGTGAACAGGTTATCGACCGTCATGCGTGCGCCGACGATGCGGTCAGTCCAAGGGCGCTCTGACATACACACTCCTAAAATAAGCGAACGTATCAGGGTTTCCCCGCTCAGACGAGCGCGGCGTTCATCTCAATGTCGATGGCACCGAGCGCCCGCGAGATGATGCAGTTTTCTTTTGCCCCGGTCGCAATTTCGAGGAACTCGGCTTCGTCAACGTCGGGAGCAGAGCCTTCGAGGTCAACGACGATTTTCGTAATTGACTGGGCGCCATCCACTTTCTCTAAATGGACGTTCGCTGTCGCACTCACTTTCTCCGGGTCGTAGCCCGCACGCTGGAGGTCCGCAGCGACTTGCATCGCAAGACAGGCGGCGTGGGCTGACCCGAGCATCTCTTCTGGGTTCGACTCACTCCCATCTTCAAAACGCGACATAAACGTATAGGGCGCTTCGATGACGCCACTGCCGGTTTTGACGGTTCCTGATCCTTCACGGAGCGTTCCCTCCCACACAGCCTCAGATGAACGTACTGGCATGGTACGTCAGGTACAATGGTGAGACGACAAAATAACTGTGGCGTGTGAACAGGCCACAAAAAGGTGTGGTGGGTTACTGGGCTGCGAGGTCGAACGTTTCGTCGCCGTCGAGGACGACAACCTCCGTGCCACTTCCGGTCGCCGTCACTTCTTTCTTGAAGTCTTTCGGGTCCTGTTCGATTGGGGGGAACGTGTCGTAGTGCATCGGGAAGGCGTAGTCAGCGTCGAGCCAGTCTGCGGCGATGGCCGCCTGCCACGGGCCCATCGTAAAGTGGTCGCCAATCGGAAGCGCCACGGCGTCGGGTTCGAGATACGGGCCGATAACGTCGCGCATCTCGGTCATGAGGCCGGTGTCGCCTGCGTGATAGAACGTGTAGCTGTCTTCGTCTGCGACCTGCGTTGGCAACGTGTCACTGATGATGAACCCGCCGGGCATTCCGCCCGAGTCTGCGTACTCGGACATGAGGCCGTTGGTGTGGTCTGCGCGGTGCATCGTGACGAAGGCGTCACCGCACTCGACGGTGCCGCCGATGTTCATGCCAATCGTGTCCTCGTGGCCGAACTCGTCTGTGATGTAGGCGGCGAGTTCGGGCGTGGCGACGACGGTTGCGTCAGTAAAGGCACCAGCGTCTGCGATGTGGTCTGCGTGCCCGTGTGTGAGCAACAGATAGTCCGGAGACGGAACGGCTTCGGGCGATTTCTCCGTCTTTGGGTTGTCGAAAAACGGGTCGATAAGGAGGCTCGTGTCGCCTACGTCCACCTGCCACGTCGAGTGTCCGTACCAAGTAAGTTTCATGCCACATGTGAGTTGTGAGCAGAGCCACTTAACGACTGAGGAGAGTGCACGACTCACCGGAAATAGCGCAGATAGTATCCGGCGGCGAGCGCTGCACCGAGGGTGAAGCCACTAAAGGGCTCGTCAGTAGCGACGTGGGTTGCTTCCGTCGTCGCGGCGGCCACAACGCCCGGAACCACCGCGGTGAGTGTGACTGCACACCAGAGCAGACACAGCCCCGCAACCGGTCGGTTTCGCAGAGTTAAATGTTCTCTAGGGCGTGACCTAAGCGTTCTGCCGCGACGATGCAGTTTTAACATGCGGGAGACATGTTCCAGACTGAATGGTGCGAGACGGCTGGAAGCAGACCGCTCCAGACGTGCAGATAGTTCTCGATACGTTAGACGACTCTGTCTGTCAGTCGTTGCTCAAAGAACTCACGTCCACGAAAACGGTACAGGAACTCGCAGAAACGGCAGACGTTCCGCGGTCGACTGCGTATCGGAAAATCAATCAGCTTGAAGCGGCGTCGCTGGTAGAATCGTTTATTGAGGTTCGAACCGACGGCCATCACACGACGCGCTACCGGCTTGCCTTCGAGGACGTAACGTTCAGTCTCGATGCGAACCGCGAGTTGACAGTCGCCATCACGCGCCCACCAGACGCCCCAGAAGACCGGCTGGCGTCGCTTTGGAACGAACTGAGGAAAGAAACATGACCGAACTGATCACCGTCGTCGTTGCACTCAAAACAATCACACTCGTCCTTGGTGGGCTCATCACCTACTTTGCGTACAAAGCCTACCGTCGGACGAATGCCCCCGCACTGAGAGCACTTACTATTGGGTTCGGTATCGTTACAACAGGATCGTTGCTCGCTGGTATCGCAGACCAGATAATGGGTGTCGATGCGAGTCTCGTCGCCGTCATCGAAAGTGGGCTGACGGCCGTTGGCTTCGCTGTGTTAGTGTACGCACTCTACGTCGAGTAAATACCGTAGAAAAAGGCGTGATTCAGCCGAAGATGTACTGGAGGCGTGGGTAGCGCTCGATGAGCGGTTCGCCACGGACCTCGATGCGTTCTAAGTAGGTGTCGAGGCCGAGGATGCGGCCTGCACCGAAGGCGGCCACGGCGAGGAAGACGAGCATGTACGCGAAGTCGCCGTTGATGACGCCGTGTTCGATGCTCCAGTTACCGAAGTAGAACATGAGCATCATGAACGCGCCGAAGAACGCCGCGAGGCGGGTCAGTGCGCCGACGATGAGTCCAAGACCGATGAGGAGTTCACCCCACGGGACGGCGATTGCGAGGAAGTCAGCGAACCATGCGGTCTGTCCCATCCAGAGGAACATCCCTTGCAGTGGGTTGCCGTTGGTCGCCGCGACGTTCAGCAGGTAGCCCTGTGCGCCCCAGCCAGCTTCGAGCACCTTTTCGAGGCCTGCGTTCAAGAACGCAACCCCCATCATGAGTCGGAGTGCGAGGACGAACCACGCGCTCAGGCTGTGTGCTTCACCGCGAACCGTAATGCCACCGAGGTGGCTTTCGAACGTGTTTGCTCCTTCGAGGGTTGGTCGAGTAGTTGCCATTTTTATCACCTTACAAGTAATGCTACGCAAACAACCAGTATATAAACCAAAGCTGAGTCTCAACCCCTGGGAATCGACCCACTGTGAGGGTTTGCCACAGCACAAACGCTTAACCAGCCACAGACACGACCGGACGTATGCGACACGTTCGATTCCGCGACCCGGCAGGGTCGGTACGAACTGGTGAGTGGACCGACGAAGGCATTGTTTTCGCGGGCGAAACCTACGACCCAGACGAGGTGGACGTCCTTCCCCCGTGTGAACCGTCGAAAATCGTCTGTGTCGGACTCAACTACGCAGACCACGCCGCAGAACAGAACTCAGAGATTCCAGACCGCCCACTTCTGTTCCTCAAACCGCCGAACACACTCGCTGGCCACGGCGACGAGGTGACGCTTCCGTCGGGTAAAGAGCGCATCGACCACGAAGCGGAACTCGGCGTTGTCATCGGCTCGCAAGCGAAAAACGTCGATGCCGAGGACGCGATGGACTACGTGGCGGGCTTTACGTGCGTAGACGATCTCTCGAACCGCGACGACCAGCGCAAAGAACAGAATTGGATTCGCGGCAAGGCGTTCGACAACGCCGCGCCAGTCGGCCCGGTCGTGGCAACGCCCGACGAAGTCCCGGACGATGCTTCGGTCAAACTCTGGGTTAACGGTGAACTGCGCCAAGAGTCCTCGCGCGCTGAGTTCATCTTCTCGATTCCAGAACTCATCGAGGAGATTACGTCCTATCTAACGCTCGAAGAAGGCGACATCATCTCGACGGGGACGCCAGCGGGCGTCTCGCCGCTCGAAGACGGCGACGTGGTCGAAGTCGAAGTCGAAGGCGTTGGCGTACTCGAACACGCCGTTCGGATTCCCTAAGCCCGCGCGTCGCTGACCGCTTCGATCTTTTCGAAAAATGCTTCGAGTTCAGTGGCAACGCGTTCTGGCGCTTCGAGTTCCAATTGTAACCCGATAGCCGCGCCGCTCGACCACCCGACGACGTGGATGAGGCCAACGTTTATCGCGTCGAGAAATGCTGCAATATCGCCAGCGAAATCTGCGAAGAAATCGACCGGTTCTGCATACGATGAGTCGCCACACCCTCTCAAGTCCACGGCGAGGAGGTGATAGCGGGGGTCGATCGCGTCAAAGACGAGTTCCCAGTGAATCGACGACGAACAGTTCGAATGGATGAACAACACTGGGTCTGTCTCACCCATGCGTTCACGATAGGCGAGTTGCTCGCCGCTCGGCAGTGTGACCACATGGGGTGCGGATGACAACGCATAAATTTAGGGTGGCCTAATTCTGCGCCAAGATGGAGTTGACGCGTCGAGACGCACTTAGTGCGCTTGCGAGCGTTGGAATCGTCGCCGGTGGCGGGTCGGCGTTCCTCGCAAGTGGCGACGACGGAGCGGACGTGTCACGTAGACAAATTGTCGAAACCATGGGCGCTGCTGCAGACGTACTCTACCCCACGGAAGTGACCGGGATTCATGCATTTGTCGAGACGTATTTGACGAGGAAGATAGATGGACGACCGGCGTACAGAAGCCAACTCGGGCGTGCGGTGGTCGAGCTGAACGAGACGGCACAGGACTGGTACGACGCACCGTTCGCAGAGTTGTCGGTCGAACTCCGAACGCAACTCCTTGTCGAGATGGGGATTCCCGAAGCCGACCCGAGTGCAGACCCAGGCGAAACGACGGCGCGGCGACTTCGATACTACATCTGGAACGACCTTCAGTATGCCCTCTACTCGTCGCCAACTGGCGGCCGTCTCGTCGGCATCGAGAACCCACAGGGACACCCCGGTGGGTTAACCTACACAAAGCAACCATGACCCACACCGGAATCCCCCGCACTGACGTTTGCATCATCGGTGCTGGCCCTGCGGGAGCCCTGCTCGCAGATACGCTCGCGGCGGCGGGCCACGACGTGGTGGTACTCGAAGCCGGACCGCGCTTCGACCCAACGGACAGGCTCGAACGGATGGAACGGTCGATTCGACCGGGTGACAGCGGTCTTTCGGTGTGGGACATGGGCGGAAAACGAGATGCCTACACGTCTTCCGGTGAGAACTTTTACCCGCTCAACCACGCTCGTGTAAAGGGCGTGGGCGGAAGTACGCTTCACTGGCAGGGGATGGTGATGCGGTTGCACGAATCTGACTTCGCCGCGACCGGGCCAGCGGGCGGCGAGTGGCCAATCGACTACGACGATTTACGCTCGTACTACGCGAATGCAGAGCAAGAACTCGGCGTCGCCGGGGCAGTGGATAATCCGTTCTCTCCGCCGCGAGATGAACCGTATCCGATGCCCGCCTTCGCCCCCTCGCACTCGGACTCGATTTTCGCAGAAGCGTGCGAAGCGCTCGAAATCACGACTCACTCGGTAGGGAACGCCCGCAACTCAGTGGCGTACGACGGCCGTTCTCAGTGCGTTGGCTACGGGACGTGCAATCCCGTCTGCCCGTCAGGCGCGAAGTACTCTGCCGACACAACCATCGAGAAAGCAGAAGCGAAGGGCGTTCGCGTCGTGACCGAAGCCCCCGTTCAACGCCTCGAAACCACTGCAGCTGGCGAGCGAGTCGAAGCCGCCATCTACGCGAAAGACGGGCGGACGTACAGACAGGAAGCCCGCCAGTTCATCCTTGCCGCCGGTGGTGTCGAAATCCCACGACTGCTCTTACTGTCTGCATCAGACGAACATCCGGACGGCCTCGCGAATTCGAGCGGCGCAGTCGGGCGCTATTTCATGGAACACCTGTTTGCGGGGATGGGCGGCGTACTCTCCGGCCGTGAAACCCGACAGAACCACGTGGGATTCATGACGACCGAAAGTCACCAGTTCTACGACAACGACGAGCCCGGAATCGGCCCTATCAAACTCGAATTTTTGAACTACGCTGGGCCATCGCCGGTCGAAATTGCAATGGACTCAGCCGAGTATGGCGACGACTTGCTCGAAACCCTCAAAGCCTCCTACGGTCACAATCTCGCGATGGGCGCACTCGTCGGCCAAGAACCCCGAAAGGAGAATTACATCGGCCTCGACCCCTCCGAGACTGACGACCACGGAAACCCCGTCCCTGATGTTCATTGGCGGATTGGCGAGCAGGAGAAACGGACCATTGCCCGTGCGAATGAGATTCAACAAGCCGTCTTGGACGAACTCGGCGTAGACATCAGGTGGAAAATCGGGCCAGAGAACACCGGGCCGACGTACCACCACATGGGCACGACGCGAATGGGAACGGACCCGGAGACGAGCGTCGTCGATGCGCGCTTGCGATGTCACGACGTGGCGAATCTTACGATTGCGTCGAGCAGCGTGTTTGTCACGTCAGGGGCGATGAACCCGACGCTCACGATTGCGGCGTTGGCACTCCGTGCTGCCGACTTCGTCGATGAATCGTTAAAACAAGCGTAAGGGGAAGACGAGGCGACCGTGACTAGTCGCGGTCGTCCCAGTCCTTGTCGTCTCGGTCGTCCCAATCGTCTTCGCCGCACGCACACATCTTGCCGTTGTTGTAGGCGTCTAAGACCTTGTAGAGACATTCGCCGTTTGCTTCGAGTTTGTCCCACTCACCGGTGCACCTGTTTGGGAGCATTATCTTTGCATCCCACGTTCTCATGGGTGTGTACTTCGGCGTCCCGAACTCAGCGAAGCCAGCGGCGTAGAGCCACCGAACTGCCACGCCCGGCACACCGTAGTAGCAGCGGCCGCCGCCGATACACTTGTCTGCGGTGCCGCGATACCGGATACACGAGTCTTCTGCCCCGGCGTACTGGTTGAGCTTCGCCGCGACGAGCGCTTTTGCGAGAATACGGTTTTTGTCACCTCGAACGGGCTGTTTCAGGAGGTACTCAATCCAGAACTCTTTGCGGGCGCGCTTGTTGGCGATTTGCAGCACGTCAACCGGCCACGCTTCGGGATGGTTCTTCCAATACCCAGGTGACCGTGCACAGACTTTCCGTCGGTCTCTGTCACCTCGTGCTGCGGCTTTGCCCGGAATGGCAAGCGACGCCGCTCCTGCGATGAGCGCACCGCGTTTGAGGAGCGTCCGTCGTGAAGTACGTATGTCAGTCATGAGTTTTCACCTGAATTGAAATTCTCTACCAATTGACTTTGTTACATGTCTGTTACCTCAGTTTTGGTTGAACTACCAATCAGTATGGGGACCATTTCAGTGTGAACGTTCAGCTTAGCAACTGGAGCGAATCGTGAGCCGAGAGACGTGTCACTCGTGAACCAGTGGTTAGCCTGTCGTGAACCTCGTGTGCAGAAAAGAAATGGGAACTCAGTCGGCCTTGCAGGCGCAGAGCATGCCGTTGTTGTACGCGTCGAGGATTTCGTAGAGACATTCCCCGTTCACCTTAACCTTGTCACGTTCGCCAGTGCACTCGTTGTTGAGCATAACCTCGAGCTTCCACGTGGTCTGTGGCTCGTAGCCGTTTGCGAACGCTGGGAACCCAGAGGTGATGAGCCACTTGTCTGCCACGCCGGTCACGCCGAAGTAGCAGCGGCCGCCGCCGATACATTTGTCTGCGGTGCCGCGATACCGGATACACGAGTCTTCTGCCCCGGCGTACTGGTTGAGCTTCGCCGCGAGTAGCGCCTTTGCGAGGATGCGGTTTTTATCGCCTTGAACGGGTTGTTTCAGGAGATACTCAATCCAGTATTCTTTGTCCTTTTCGAGGCCGCCAACTTTGACGGTCTCAACTGGCCACGCCTCGGGGTGGTTCTTCCAGTATCCCGGCGATCGCGCACAGACAACTTTTCCACAACCGGCCGCAGAAACTGTTCCCGGTATGCCAACTGCCGCCGCACCCGCGATGAGTGCGCCGCGCTTTAACAACGTTCGTCGTGAGGTTTGAAAATCTCTCATTTTTGGGATTCCCCGGTGACAAGAACGCAAGAAATGTATATTGTTATCAATAAACATCCCTTTGAAAGCGCATTTTACCAGAAAACGGAATGAGGGGATTAAATCGTCACACCACTTGCCCGAGGTGGGTGCGTTTAAGGGCGCACGCCGATAGCAGACAGGTATGCAACCACGGGACCTCTCCTCGCACACCGCCTACCGCGCGGGGCGTGGCATCGAGGAGGTCGCACGCGAGTTGGGCATCGACCCAGCGAATCTAGTAAAACTCTCTTCTAACGAGAACCCACACGGACCGAGTCCGAAGGCCGCGGCCGCCGTCGAAGCCGCCGCGCCGACCATCCACACCTATCCGAAAACGTCGGCCGCAGACCTGACCGACGCCCTCGCAGAGAAGTGGGACGTCACTGGCGCACAGATCTGGCTCGCAAACGGCGGCGACGGCGCACTTGACTACCTCTGTCGGGCGATGCTCGAACCCGGAGACGAAGTACTCGTCACGAAACCCGGCTTCGCCTACTACGCGATGAGCGCGCGATACCACCACGGCGAGGTGAACGAGTACCCCCTCAAGAAACGCGATGACTTCGCCCAGACTGCAGCCACAGTGCTCGACCACTACGACGGCGAGCGCATCATCTTCCTCACGAGCCCACACAACCCAACTGGCTCTGTCATGGCACTCGATGAAGTCGTGACGGTGGCAGACGAAACCGCAGAGGAAACGCTCGTCGTCGTTGACGAGGCCTACGGCGAGTTCGCGGAAATGGACAGCGCCATCTCGCTCCTCTCCGACCGCGACGACATCGCCGTTCTCCGGACGTTCTCGAAGGCCTACGGTATTGCAGGACTTCGGCTTGGCTACGCTGTCGTCCCCGACGACTGGGCCGACGCCTACGCCCGGGTGAACACGCCCTTTGCCGCGAGCGAACTCGCCTGCCGGGCCGGACTCGCCGCGCTCTCTGACGACGAACACGTCGAGAAATCCGTCGAAACCGCCGCGTGGGCACGCGAGTACATCGCCAACAATCTCGACGCGAAGACGTGGAATAGCGCCGGAAACTTCGTCCTCGCGGACGTCGGCGACGGCTCTGCGGTTACGCAGGCCGCCCAGCACGAGGGCATCATCGTCCGCGACTGTTCGAGCTTTGGGCTGCCCGAATGTATTCGAATCACCTGCGGAACCAAGGAGACCACGAAGCGCGCCGTGGCCGTGTTGAACGAGGTGCTCACCGCATGAGAGTCGTCGTCACGGGCACGCCCGGGACGGGCAAGACAACGGCCACAACCCTCATCGACACCGACCTCGATGTGGTTCACCTGAACGACGTGATTCGAGACGAGGAGGGCCTCTATAGCGAAATTGACGAGGAACGCGATAGCCTCGTTGCCGACCTCGACGCCGTCCGCGAGTGGCTCGCAGACCGCGACAACGTGCTCGTGGATTCGCACCTCGCCCACCACCTGACGGCGGACAAAGCAATCGTGCTTCGCTGTCACCCAGAACAGCTCGAACAGCGGCTGCTCGACCGTGGCGAAGCCGCGCAGAAAGCACGCGAAAACGCAGAGAGTGAAGCGCTCGACGTGATTCTCTCAGAAGCCGTCAACGAACACGGGCTCGAATCCGTCTACGAAATCGACACGACCGACCGAACGCCCGAGGCGGTTGCCGCGGACGTAGAAGCCGTCATCGCCGGTGACCGCGCACCGTCTGCGGGCGAGGTTTCCTTCATCGACTATCTATAATGCTCGACAAATTCAGACCCGTCGCAGACCGACTGCTCGCCCCCTTCGTCACCGTCGCCGCCCGACTCAATCTCACCCCTGACAGCGTGAGCGTCGTGGCGTTCGTCCTCGCGGTCGCCGCCGGTGGCGTCTATTATCTCGCCGGACAGACACCCAGCTACTACCTCGTCGGCGCGGTGCTTGTCTTCCTGAACGGCTGGCTCGACCTCGTAGACGGCGCACTCGCCCGCGAATTGAACGTTGCCTCGCGCTCCGGAGATTTGCTCGACCACGTCCTCGACCGTTACGCCGACATCGTCGTGATTGCGGGCCTCATGGCTGGCGTTGGCGAGTACGCGATTGGCTTCGCCGCCATCACGGGCGTGCTCATGACCTCGTATCTCGGGACGCAAGCACAGGCGGTTGGCTTAGACCGCGTCTACGGTGGCCTCGTCGGGCGAGCAGACCGGCTTGCGCTCATCGGCCTCACGACCGTCGTCGCGGCGTTCATCCAGCAAGTTGGCGGCGTGTCACTCGTCGTCGCGCTCCTCGTGTTCTTCGCGATTATCGGCCACGTGACGGCGCTCCAACGCTTTTACTACTCGATGCGGGCGCTCACGTAAACCGCCTGCAGGCGGCCATCCGGCGTGCCATTTATACACGCCCCTTGCTAAGTGGGGCTATGGCTCAATGTGAGATGTGCGGAGACGAGTCTGGTTCGCTTACGACCGTTAAGGTCGAGGGAGCTGAACTCCAGCTTTGCGACAGCTGTTCGCAGTTCGGGACGGAGGTTCGGACGCAGAAATCTTCTTCCAGTTCGTCCACCAAGTACTCGACCAGCAGTTCGTCTGGCAAGTCGTCGACGAGTGGCAGCACGTCGAGTTCATCGAGTAGCGGCTCGACACGCCGTCGCCGGGACATGTTCGACGATATGGACGAGGTCGCAACCGACTACGACAACCGCATCCGCGAGGCGCGCGAGGACAAGGGATTGAGTCAGGAAGAACTCGCAAAGAGTCTCAACGAGAAGGCGAGTCTCATCCGCAAACTCGAACGCGGCGACATCCTGCCAAACGATTCCGTCCAGAAGAAACTCGAACGCGCGCTCAACATCAGCCTCTCTGAGAGCGCTGACACGGATTCAGAGTGGGAGGGAAGCGCCTCCACGACCACGACGCTCGGTGACGTCGTAAAGCGCAAGGACAAGTAACGCAACTACTGCGTCTCGCAATCTATTTGTCGCCGGGGAATCGCCTCCCGGTATGTTCGTTCTCGTAAACCTGAAAGCCTACCCCTGTGACCCGGTCGCCGTCGCAGAGGCCGCAGCAGCCGTTGCTACAGACACAGACGCCCGTATCGCCGTCGCGCCGCAGGCCGCACACCTTTCTGCGGTCGCAGCGACCGGCGTCGAGACATGGGCACAGCACGTGAGCCCCGTCGAATACGGCAGCAACACCGGCAGCACGCTCGCTGAAGCCGTCGTAGACGCCGGCGCAGAAGGGACGCTCATCAACCACTCAGAAAAGCGCCTCAAACTCGCAGACATCGACGCAAGCGTCCGCGCGGCAGAGCGCGCCGGATTAGAGACGATTGTCTGTGCGAACAACCCCGCACAGGTCGGTGCCGCCGCCGCCCTCGGTCCCGACGCGGTGGCCGTCGAACCGCCGGAACTCATCGGCACGGGCACGCCCGTGAGCAAAGCCGACCCCGGCATCGTAACCGGTGCAGTGGACGCGGCGAACGCAGTTGACGAGTCGGTGTCCGTCCTCTGTGGTGCTGGCATCTCGACCGGCGAAGACGTAATTTCCTCGCGCGACCTCGGCGCAGAGGGCGTCCTCCTCGCAAGTGGCGTGGCAAAAGCAGACGACCCGCGTGCCGCACTCGAAGACCTCGTCTCCGGGCTCTAAGCGCGCTGGAGGTCGGGCAAGAACTGTGCTTCGATTACGTCGATAATTTCTTCGAACTCTGCGTCGCTGAGTCGGCCGTCGTGGGCGGCTTCGATGAACTGCGGGACGCTGTAGTCGTAGTGGCCACGTCCAAGGTGGGTGACCACACCAACGTCCTTGAGCGTAGCGTTGCAATTGTACGCAATCGTCCGGTCTGCCTCTCCGCCCGTGGCGACGTAGGCGTCCATGGGCTCAGCCGGGCCATGCTCGCTGTAGTAGGCGAGCATTCCGCGTTCGATGGTGTCGAGTTCGGCTATCGAGCGACAGAGCTGTTTGACGAGCGGGCGATTCCCGCCAATCTGGAGTTCGTCAAAATCAGGTTCAGGACTCGGTGTTTCCGGTTCCGGTTCCGGCTCAGGGTCGGGTTCCGGCGCGTCGTGCTCGTAATTATCGAGCCCCGATTGTTCTGCATCGCGCATCCGCGAGGGCTGGGTAGTGTCGAGCATCGCTTGGGCGAACTGGTCTGCCATCCGGCTCATGTCGCGGGCGTCCGCGAGTTCGGCTTCGAGTTGCGAGATATGCTGTTCTTTCTTTTCGAGTTGGGCTTTGAGCCGTTCGACCTCGTCCTCGTGCTGGGCGCGCTTGTCGGTAATCGTCTTCAACTCGGAGACGAGCGAGTCGCTCACCGATTTGAGGTCGGGGCGCTCGAAGTCGTCTAAGCCGGGGGTCGCACCCGCGTCGAACGTCGTCTTGCGCCTGAACTGGACGCGACGAATGCTCTCTGCCCAATCGGTCATCAAGAACGCCTCGCCGTCACCCATGTTCTCGATGGCGTTTGCGTACTCGGTGCCGATGACGCGTTTGACGACTTTGGTGTCGTTGCCCCACGTCAGGCGGTGCCAGACGAGCCAGTCACACTGGGTGATAAAGTCCTTTTTCACGTCGGCCGGACGTTGGCTGATACCGGTGATGCCGAGTCCGTGTTTCCGCCCGCGTTTCCCGATTTTGATGAGCATGCGGCCACACTCGTCTAAGCCCGGGCCTTCGGGGAGGTACTCGTGGACCTCCTCTACGAGCATCAAGAAGGGCTTTTTCAGCTTCTTCTCTTTTGCGAACAGTTGCTTCGTGACCGCAGTGAGGAGGTCTTTGGCTTCGCTCTCATCGAGATAGCCAGACACGTCAAGAATGATGGGAACGTTGCCTTCGAGGGCGAGCGACGCGATTTTCTCTGCGTGCTCCGGGCCGACCATGATGTCACACTCCTCGTCTGCGCCGACGTGGAGCAATTCAAATTTCTCCTTGAGCCCGTAGTACTCGCCGTCGGTGTCAACGATGAGGATGGGGAAGTTGTTCGAGAGGAGTTTCTCTGCGACGACGCTCGCCGTGTTCGATTTCCCCGACCCCGATTTACCCGTGATGAAGCCACGACCGGTGAGCACCTCGACGACGGGCAGGGAGACTTTCTCCCCGACAGTGCCCTCGCCTCCTGGGCCGTCGCTCACGTCCGCGACTGTGATAGTTTCTACATCTGCCATGTGCGCGTATCACACTGGTCGCAGGCCTGCCCTATATACTGTTGGCTGTCGGTTTCTGAAAAATCAGGCGCGGATGACGAAGTGGCTGTCACCTTGGTCCTCGAGGGTTGTAGACTCGAACATTCTGACGATATAGCCCGTTTGGGTCTGGCTGATGTCACAATCTGCGTCCACGCGCACGAGGTGGCCAATGAGCTGGGCTGACGGCGGTTTTTGGGCCGCACCGCAGTCGTAGATGGTAAGGAGTTCGTCGCCTGCCGGTGACTCGTAGACGATGATGTAGGCGTGCGGTGCGAGTTCCCAGCAACCCTCACCTGCGCCCGCGAGTTTGTTCATGCCGAGAGTTCGTGCGCGTTCAGATAAAACACCCCTCTCAGCTCCACAAACATTATTTTGTTCGGATAGGTCTGTGGGTGCATGGATGATGCTGTGAACCACCCGCCCGTAAATGGTATCCCCGCACTCGGACTCGGAACGTGGCAAAACACCGACTTCGGTGCGTGTGTGGCGAGCGTCCGCAACGCACTCGACGTGGGCTTTCGCCACATCGACACCGCCCAGTACTACGAGAACGAGGCGGCCGTTGGCGAAGGTATCAGCACGTCTCCAGTTTCACGGGAATCGGTCTTCCTCGCGTCGAAACTGTGGTTCGATGACCTCGCCTACGACGACGTGGTTCAGACGGCACGCGAGAGCCTTGACCAGCTGGGCGTCGACTCACTCGACATGCTGTACGTCCACTGGCCAGCCGAAAGCTACGACCCAGCGGAGACGCTTGCGGCGTTCACCGACCTCAAACGCGACGGCCTCATCGACCACATTGGCGTGAGCAACTTCACCCCGGAGCTACTCAGAGAGGCCCAAGAGTGCTGTGACGCCCCCATCAAAGCAAATCAAGTCGAGATGCACCCGCTGCTCCAACAGGAGGAGTTGCGGGCTTACTGCGACCGCCACGACATCACGCTCGTCGCCTACTCGCCGCTCATGCGCGGCGAGGTTGGCGAGGTACGGGAAGTATGCGACGTGGCAGAAAAACACGAGACGACGCCCGAACAGGTCACGCTCGCGTGGCTTCTCGAGAAAAACGTCGTCCCCATCCCGAAGGCAACGAGCCGTGACCACATTCTGTCGAATTGGGAGAGTCAGTTTGTGGAGTTGGACGACGAAGACATCGCGCACATCGGCGGCATCTCACAGGAACGACGGCTCGGCGACCCGGTGTTCGCGCCGTGGTAAGTTAGAAATCAGTTAGTGACTGTTGGCCCTGTCGGGCTGCTTCGTGGTCGAGCGTCGGTTTTTCTCGTGGCTCATCAGGAACCTCGTCACCACCACTCCAACTATCGAGACTCGCCTGTTCTTCGTCCGCAAACGAGAGCTTCGAGACGCGAACGCCGAGTTTGCGCGCCGTTTCGCCTTCGAATTCGGTGAGCAACGAGCGCGCCACCGACTCGACGAGGTCCGGGTCTTGGACGGGGCCGGGCAACGACCGCGCGCGTGTGTGTACATCGAACGGCGGCGTCACCACCTTGATACCAATCGTTTGGTAGAGCGCGCCTTCACGGTCTGCGCGCTCGGCGACCGCTTCAGCGAGCCGAGAAACCGTCTCTTGGTGCTCGCTCGGTTCCGCCGTCGGCGGAAACGCAGACTCTCTGGAGAAACTCTTTGGCTTGCCAACCGGTTCGACGACGCGCGTGTCTCTCCCGTTCGCTCGCTCGTAGAGTTCGCGGCCGCGTTCCCCAAACCGGTCTACGAGTTGGTCGCGGTCTGCGTCAGCGAGGTCACCCGCCGTCTCGATGCCGAGGTCACGTAGCGAGCGCGCCGTGACTGGGCCAATTCCGTGGACTGCTTCGATGGAGAGCGGTGCGAAGAAGTCGCGGACGGTTCCCGGCTCAACGACGGTCAAGCCGTCCGGCTTGTCGAAGTCGCTTGCGACCTTGGCTGCGCTCATGTTTGGCGCGACGCCGATGCTCGCGGTCACGCCCACCTCGCGTTCGATGCGCTGTTTGATGTAACGGGCGTAGCCTTCGGCGAGCGTTCTGCTTCCATCCGGGGTTTTATCCCATGCGGTGCGGTCGGTCACGTCGAGATAGGCTTCGTCGATGCTCACTTCTCTGAGCGTGTCCGCGCAGTCGCGCAGAATGGCTTTGACCGCTGCGCTCACCGACTTGTAAAAGTCGAGGTCCACAGACCGATAGTACCCACCAGCCTCGCCGTCGTCAACGTCTTCGATGCGCGGGAGGGTGTCGAGCGCCTTTGAGATGGCTTGGGCACTTTCGATTCCGAACGCGCGTGCTTCGTAGCTCGCCGTCGCCACCGCGCCAATCGTCTCGCCGGGTTCGTAGCCCATGCCGACGATGACGGGCTTGCCGACCAGTTCAGGCTCTCGCAAGCGCTCGCAGGCGGCGTAAAAACAGTCCATATCGACGTGCAAGATGATGCGCGCGGGGCCGTCCTCGTCGGGAACCCCAGGCAATCGGACACCATCTCGATTGGCCATACTGGTAGTACACAGTGGAAGCGTGTTAAGGTTCCTGAAGCGGGTGGGTGGACCGAACGGTGATGCATGCAGGTGACACACGCTGGAATGTGACGAACGGGCGAGCGCTCTCCGGCCAATACGAAGGAGCCCAACTCACAGCCATCGCCACCGCTCTCGGGATGTACTGGGTGGTTTGGCTCGACTTCTACCCCCGAACGGACGTGTACGGGCGCGACGCCGGGCCAAATTGAAAAGGTGTTTCGATTACAGGCCGACGTCTTTCCACCGAACGCTGCTCGCGTGCTCGGTGTGGCCGTACGTCGTCCCCGCGTACTTCTCTAAGTCGGTAATCGTGGTACAGCTCAAGCACGCATACACTTCATCGTTGTTAGTACCGAACACTCTGACAAAGTCTGGCGTAACGAACCCCCCACAGTTTGAACATTGTTTCATGTTAACTTCCCCCTTACAACTCTAAACTGATGGATGGACTGACTATTAAGTGTATCTATCGTTTACTTTCGTTATTAGGCGACTACTCGCTAAAATTGAATGAAGAAACAATTTCTCGTAGAATATACAGACAATCGGAAACAATATTCGCAACAGCGTACCATTTTCACTCAGCGTTTGCGCCGCCCGTCGATTTTATATCAAAAATACCAACAGTGCGCATTCTTTGACCATCGCTCTCCTGACACTCGCGGAACGAAGAGTTACTTAATAATTATTACAAATTGTGTGGATGAATTCAAAAGTGTGGCCTATAATCGTAATGCGATAGTTCGGTAAGCTAATCCTAACTTACGAAACAGATATGCACTGATAGAAACATTATACTCGTTGGTGTAAAACTGTGAGTGACTTGTTCATACTTCAAGCGGGAACTATTGGGGATACGCTGACGAGCATGCTAAACGAGATGATTGCGTTCGTGCCGAATCTGGTCGGCGCGATTCTCATCTTGCTCATCGGTTGGCTCGTCGCCAGAGGAGCCATGCGGCTGGTTGAATACGTCTCAGACCGCATCGAACTCGACCGCGTCGTCCTTGCGACGCCGCTCGGGGACATTCTCGGTGGCACAGAAAAAGCGATCTCCCATTCGTTCGGGTTGCTCGCCTATGCATTCGTGTTCGCGCTCTCCGTCCTCGCGGCCGCAGAGGCACTCGCCATTCCACTCCTGTCGCTGTGGATTTCAGAGGCCGTGTCCTACTTGCCGTCGCTGATCGCCGGATTGCTCATCATCGTCCTCGGCTTTGTCGTCGCTGACTTCATCGGCGACGCCATCCAGCGCACCCGCGCGGCGACCGAGACGATGTACACGAGCTGGTTTGCAACGGGCGTTCGCCTGTTCCTCTACTTCACTGTCGTCGTCATCGGTCTCGATACGATGGGCGTCGACGTGGAACTGCTCTACATCCTCGCAACCGCCTTCGCTGGCGGGGTGGCAATCGCGCTCGCCCTCGGTGTCGGTATCGCGGTTGGCTGGGGTGGCAAGGACTACGTTGCCCAGAACATCGCCAGCTGGATGAGCGCCGCACGCGGTGGCATCACGCCCCGCTCTGACGGCCCAATGACCGGTGGCGAAACCCCGGCTGACGACGACTAATCAGATCCGATTTTCGAGTTTTTCGAGAGAACCAGTGACGCCTAGCGACGGCGATACCACCACACCGCCGCCGCGACGACGACAACCACAGCGAGGCCAATCGCCTCTGTTGGAATCTGTTGGGGCGCGCCTTCGATGACTTCCACGGGAACTTGTTGTGTCTCTGTGCGCCTCGTGCCGTCCGCCTGCTCGTAGTCAATCGCGAGCGTCACCGCTTTCATCTTTGGAATCGCGTCGTCTGACACTTCGAGGTCGAACGACACCGTGGTCGATTCACCGGCATCCAGCCGGGAGACGAACGTTGAGGCGTCTGCACTTGAGACGGGCTCTTCTGCGAGCAATCTGACGTTGACGTTTCTGATTGCTTCCGCCCCGTCGTTCGTGAGGCGAACCACGAGCACACCCTCAGAATCGACTTCGAACGTCGCGTTCACGGGGTCGACGCTGAACCGGTCTTGTTTCTGCGCGACGGCGACCGCAAGCGAGAACGGGTCGGTCGTCTGTCGGCCGGTTGGCGACTGGTACTCAACCGTCGTCGAAAGCCGCCGCACTCCCGCTGTGGCGTTTTGTGTCACCGTAATCGGGTACTCGAACTGAGCGCTTTCTCCGGCTTCGAGCGAGCCAACTGGCACCGCAAGCGACTGCGCGATGAGCGGCGGAGAGACGGGTTGGAGCACGACCACCACGTCGGTCGCCGTTGTCTGCCCGGTGTTCGTCACCGTCCCCGTGACTGTTCCACGGTCACCGACGCTGAGCGTGCTCGACACGTTATCGATGGCGAACTGCTGGCCCGACTGTGGGCGAATCCCAATCGAAAGCGGGTTCGAGCGTTGGGTCAGCCCGTCTTCGTTTTTGTATTCGACCACGGCTTCTGCGGCGTAGTCACGGACGAGTGCGTCGGTCGCAACGCCAACACGGGCGGTCACGCGCTTGGTCGTACCCGGCTGCCACGTTCCGACGAAACTTTCTGCGCTCTGTGCGCCCGTCCCGAAGGTGAGTTCGCTGTCGGCCGATTGGATGAGGAGCGTGGCGTCACGGGCGGTTTCCGTTCCGTCGTTTCGAATGTTGAGCGTGACCGATCCGGTTTCCCCGACCGCAACGTCAGAATCAACGGAGAGGACGGTGAATCGAGGCTGGTCTTCGACGACGACTGTCACCGGAAGTTCCTGCGTGCGAGTGCGCTCGGTGAACCGAAGCGAGCCGTCTTCGCGGGTAATGACCTTCGAGGTGTACTCATACTCTACCGCCACGGTCAGGTCGTAGGTCCCCGGCGCTGCATCCTCGGCAACGGCGAGCCGTATTGGATACGGACCCGCAACACCCTCTGGAACCGTCCCCGCGGGTGTGGTTGCGGTTTTTACGGTGATGGGGCTGTTCTCAGGCGCAGAGACTGAAACCGTGGTCTGGCGCGCTGTCTGTACCAACTGCTCGAACTCATCGTCACCGGTTATCTGTACTACGCCGTTGTTCACGAGATACAACGACACGGCACCATCAGTTCCCGGCGCGAGGGTGTTTTCTGGGATGAAAGCGGTAAAATCAGGGCGACCGGCGACGCTCGTGTCCTCTTGCAGGCCCGCGACGGGGCCAACACTACAGGCAAGGAGCACGCAAAAGACACCGATAACCCGCAAAACGTCCATATCGATATGTAAGTCAAGAAAATAGATAACTGCTTTTACGATTCTCAGCGTCGAGCGTTGGTCTCGCCTGCGAGAACGCCCCTGCGATGCTATATGTTCGGATAGCTTACTGTCACCTGTGACTGCGCTTATCGAAACCGATGGGCTCACCAAATTCTACGGCGAGGTACGAGGCATCGAGGACTTGTCGTTCTCCGTAGAGGAGGGGACGATTTTCGGCTTTCTCGGGCCAAATGGGGCCGGAAAGAGCACGACTATCAGGACGCTCCTTGGCCTGCTACACCCGACGAGCGGCGAGGCGCGCCTCCTTGGTCACGACGTGACCGACACGAACGCGCTCACGCAGGCCAAACAGGAAATCGGGCACATCCCCGGCGACTTCCACTTTTACCGGAACACAACCGGCGAGAAGGTACTCGATTATTTCGCGCGACTCCGCGGCGACGACCGACGCGAGGAACTCCTCGAACTGTTTCCCGTGCCCGCAGACCGCAAGGTGAAAGCCTACTCGCGGGGGAATCGCCAAAAACTCGCCATCGTCCAGGCGTTCATGCACGACCCGCGGCTCGTCATCATGGACGAGCCAACCTCCGGCCTCGACCCGCTCGTCCAAGAGACGTTCTACGACTTCCTGCTCGCAGAACAAGAACAGGGCGTCACGACGTTCTTCTCGACGCACATCCTGAGCGAGGTTCGGAAAATCTGTGAGCGCGTGGCCATCATCCGTGACGGCAAGCTCGTCGCGCTCGAAGACATCGACACGCTGCTCGAAAAAAGTGGGAAAGTCGTCCGCGTG
The DNA here is from genome assembly GCF_037198285.1 of Haladaptatus sp. DJG-WS-42. Taxonomy (NCBI): domain Archaea; kingdom Methanobacteriati; phylum Methanobacteriota; class Halobacteria; order Halobacteriales; family Haladaptataceae; genus Haladaptatus; species Haladaptatus sp. DJG-WS-42. Next base: position 80,763 of record NZ_CP147243.1, read on the forward strand.
TCGCTTGCAGAGGACGTAGACCCAGAGACGTTCATGATGCCCGGCATCGCCCGAACCGAGCTAGACGAGGCGGGCTACCTCCGGCTCATCGTCACCGAGAACTACGATGGCCTCATCGACGAACTCGCAAAGTACACGGTACAGGACGTAGACATCCGTGAGACCTCCATCGAAGACGTGTTCTTACACTTTTACGACGGTGATGTCCATGCTTGAAATCGCCCGCTTCGAAGCCCGTCGGCGTACCCGGAGTGCGGCGGCACTGACGCTCCTCATTCTCGCGCTCATCGCGCTCACGATTGGGTTGTATCCGTCGATTTCCGATACCGGCGTCGATTTGGACGCCTACTTAGAAACGCTCTCGCCGGAACTCCGACAGAGCTTCGTGGGGAGCGTCACGTCCCTTACCTCCATCGACGGCTACCTCGTCTCGCAGTTGTACGTGCTCGTCTGGCTGCTCATCCTCGGCATCTACTTCGCCTACGCTGCCGCGTCGCTCGTCTCTAGTGAAATCGAACACCGGTCTATCGACCTGCTGCTCGTCAACCCGATTTCACGAACCCGGTTTATCGTCGAAAAGTTCCTCGCACTCTTACCGGTGAACATCGCCGTCAACGGAATCGCGCTCGTCACCGTCTACTTCGGCATCCAATTTGTAGGTGAATCGCTCCCGCTCGAAGACTTACTCGCGCTTCACGGATTGTTCGTCATCTACCTCGCGGCGTGTTCAGGCCTCGGTCTCGTCGCCTCCGTGGCGTTCGATGACGTCCGGCGAGCACAGGGAGTCGGCATTGGCCTCCTGTTTGCGACCTACTTCCTCGACTCGCTCACCCGCGGGACGGATTACGAGTGGGCTGGGCAGTTTTCGTTCGCGCGGTATCTCGACCCCGCAGACGTGCTGTCGCTCGGTGAAATCGATTGGCTCGGCACGGCGATTCTCCTCGCGGCGACAATCGGCCTCGTGGTGCTCGCCGCAGAACTGTTCGAGCGAAAGGACATCAACGGCTAAGCTGACAAATTCCTCGGAACAATTACATCTGCGCCGGGAGTACGTACCTGAAATGGCGACACACGACGAGAGGCCTGTGGTTGCGGTGTCGGGACTCTCGAAGGTGTTTTCCCGTCGCGGGAAACAGCCGGTGACGGCGGTTGATGATGTGTCGTTTGCCGTTGGACAGGGGAGTGTGGTTGGCCTGCTCGGGCCGAACGGCGCGGGCAAGACGACGACCATCAAAGCCATCCTCGGACTCGTAACGCCGACTTCCGGGAGTATTCGAGTGGGTGGGGTTGACGTACAAACCAATCCCCGTGAAGTCTACCGAAACGTGAGCGCCGTGCTCGAAGGCTCGCGCAACATCTACTGGCGACTCTCGCCCAGACAGAACGTCGATTTTTTCACGAGCTTACAGGGAATCCATCCGAAAACCGTCAGGCAAGAGCACGACGACCTGTTCGGCTGGCTCGGCCTCACGGAGAAGGTTGACGACCCGGTCACGAACCTTTCGCGGGGGATGAAACAGAAGACGGCGCTCGCGTGTGCGATTGCACGGAACACAGATGTGTTGTTTCTCGACGAACCAACGCTCGGTCTCGACGTCGAGACCTCGCTCGACTTACGGCGTGAACTCAGGCGATTGGCCAAACACGACGGGAAAACCATCCTCATCTCCAGTCACGACATGGACGTTGTCCAAGACGTGTGCGACCGCGTCATCATCATGAACGAGGGGCGAATCGTCGCAGACGAACGCATTGCTGACCTGATTGCGCTGTTTCGCTCCCAGACCTATCGCATCGCGGTAAGCCACGACGAGGCCGCGCTCAGGGCACACCTCCGCGAGTTCGAAGTGACCGACTGGGCGAATCGAGATGGCTTCACCGAGTTCGATGTCGTTCTCCGAGACGGCGACCGATTTTACGAGTTGATGGAGACGCTCCGGACAGAACGCGTGGCGCTCGAATCGGTCATGGCGATTGAACCTGACTTAGAAGACGTGTTTCTCACCGTCACCGATAACGAGGCTGCGCGATGAGGCCAACGCTCGTCCTCTTTCGGGGCATCTTCCTGAAAGCGATCATCCTCCTGACGCGGTATGCGTTCAACACGGTGAGTGAACTCGTCACCATCTACCTATTTTTCGCGCTCATCTTCTTTGGCGGGCAGGCGTTCATCGGAACCGCGTTCACGGACTCGCTCGAAGGCATCATCGTCGGTTTTTTCGTGTTCACAATTGCGGTCGGCGCGTATTCCTCTGTGTCGTGGGACATCATCCGCGAAGCGCAGTGGGGGACGCTTGAACAGCTCTACATGTCGCCATTTGGGTTTGGCCGCGTGACGTTGGTGAAAGTCTGCGTGAACGTCCTCATCAGCTTCCTGTGGGGTGGCACAATGCTTGCACTCATGCTTCTCACGACCGGGGAAACCCTCGCGCTCGACCTCGTGACGATTCTACCATTGCTCGTGCTCACGCTCGCGTCTGCTGTGGGGGTTGGCTTCATCACTGGCGGCCTTGCGCTTCTGTACAAGCGCATCGAGAACCTGTTTGCGATCATCCAGTTCACGTTCATTGGCCTGCTGGCGGCCCCCGTTGACGCCTACCCCGTGTTGAGATTTCTGCCGCTCGCGCTCGGTGGCGATCTGCTCGGCGCGGCGATGGCCAGAGGTGTGCGACTCTGGGAACTCCCGACTGGCGACCTCTTGTTGCTCACCGCCAACGCCGTGGGCTACGTCGTGGTTGGCTACGGAATCTTCCAGTATATCAGCAAGAAAGCGCGTGACAGGGGCGTTTTGGGCCACTACTGAATCTGCCCAGCTTTCTCGCCAAATCAACTTGCTTTTTCCACTCCACCTCGCTCCTCTATCGGCAATTCTGCAAAGAGAAGCCTCAAAGCGGGAAAACACACAATATTAAAGGTCGTTAGTATGCTAATAAGTGTTATTACCACACCAACGAAATGGTTAAGTAAAGGAGGTATGTTACTCAGTAACACCATGTCAAAACGAAGCCGACGACCGACAATGAAAGATGTTGACCACACACCGCCAGCAGGCGAGTCTGTGACAAATGTGTGGAATCGAGGGCGAAAACCGGAACCAGAATCCAGCGATTAAGCAGCCAGCAGTTCTTCTGAACAGTCTCAGTTTGGAGCCAATAGAGGCAGCATTTTCCGCTCAGCGTGCGTTCTAGACTCCGTTGCACCCCGCGCAACGGTGAGGGAAATGAGCAGTGAGTATCAACAAATCGTAGACGACGCAGAACACGAGTGGCGAACCAGCTTTGACCAAGGGCCGACGCGAACCAGATGGACAGTGCTCCCCGTCCAGATTGGCGACAATGCCCCCGACTTTACGCTCCCAGACCAGCAGGGAAACGAGCGCACGCTGAGCGAGTTCTGGACAGGCAGCCCCGCACTCGTCCTCTTTTGGCGGCACTTTGGCTGTCGGTGTAGCATCGAGCGCGCCGCTCGCTTGAAAGCCGAACTGGCGGCCTACGATGCAGCAGGTGGAACCGTCGTCATCGTTGGGCAGGGCGACCCCGAGCGAGCCGCCGCCTACGCCCGCGAACACGACATCGTCTGCCCGATTCTCTGTGATACCTCGATGCGCGCGTACAGCGAATACGGCCTGCTCGAAGGCCAGCCGTCGCAAATCATCTACGGCTTAGACGAAGCCGTTCGCAACCGTGACCCGGCGGCCACAGACGCGCTGGTCGAAGCACGCAGACGCGAAGGGCGCCCGCTCGTGGATAATCCGTGGCAACTCCCCGGCGAGTTCATCATAGCAGAGAACGGACGCATCCAACTGGCCTACCGCTACCAGTACTGTGAGGACTTCCCCGACCCGCGAATCCACGAGACAACCCTTCAATCGCTCACCCGCACAGAGAGCGATAGCTAAACCCTCAGCGCGCGTATCTCTCTCATTCCAGTGGCCATCGCGCCACCAGCGAAGTCAGCCATGTACATAGAACTCGAACGAGACGACGCAACACGCTCTCCGGTTGCCGGTGACGAACCTATCGTGCCCGGTGCGACCATGTCGTGTCGCTCGCATCTCGTGACAACCGTCTACCGAAACATCTGGGTCATCACCGTCACGTCCATCGAGGACCTCGAAAAATTGATTCCAGAACCGGTTTCGGTACTTCCGGCGGAGCGAAACGGCACCGACGCAAAAGTCGTCATCCACGCCACGCCAGAGCGACCCGCAGAACCAAAAGAGCGCGAGCCGATGCCAGCTGCGTAACCGGTCACCTATTTTGGGCGACTTCCCAGAGCGGGTTCACCACTTCGCCGTGTTCTGCGGCGTGCGGGCGGCCACCGTCGTCTGCGTAGCCGTCTTGGAGGAGGCGATTGCGATTCAGACACAGTTTCGTGAGCGTCGGCCGCAGTAGGTCAAACAGTTCGAAGCGGTCCTGTAGCTCGGGGAACTGTGCTTGGTAGTCGATAACGGCTTCACGAACCTGTCTCCAGAACTGCTGTTCAGGATAGTCGTGGTGTTCGGTGAGGACGTTCGAGAGGTAGCGAAGCACGCAGACGAACAGGCCGGTGAAGATGAACTGCGTGAGGCCTTCCGGTGGCTCAGACCGGAGAATGTCTGTGACGTCCTCGGGGAGCGACTGGAGTTCCGGGAACGGCTGGTCGCTCACGTTCACGTCGTCTACGAAGTCCTTGACCGCGATGCGCGTCGGCACGCCGTCTTCGACGACAAGAATGGTGTTCTGGCCGTGGGGCGAAAACACCGTCCCGTAGCGATAGAGGTAGTGCAGCAGTGGCGGGAGCATGGCCGAGAACAGTTCGTCCAGCCACGTTTCGACCGAGAGTCCGGATTCCTCAATGAGCTGTGAGACGAACGGCTCGCCATCCGAGACGTGGAGCAGCGCGGCGAGGGTAATCGGCTGCTCAGTGTCTCGCACGAGGTCTTCGATGCTCTCGCGCCAGACGACGCCGAGCAGTTCGTCGTATTGGTACGGTGCGCCCTCGATGGCGGTGAAATCGGGGTGGTCAAAGTTGACGCTCGCCACTTCGCCCGGCAAGAGCAATTCACACTCGTCGCGGAGGAACGGGTCTTCGTCGCGGATTCGCGTGACGTACTCGGTAACGAGCGGAGCGACTTCCGTCCGCTCGCCGGGCAGGCCGCGCCAGACGAGCGTATTGAGAATCCGCATCGGAACTTTGACGTTGTGTTTTTTCTCGTCATCGACGTTCACGAATGTTCGCACCGACTGCATCGGCCGATAGCGGTCGTTTCCGGTTCCGAGCAAGACGATTTCGTCGCGGGCAATCGCGCCGGGATACAGTTGGGTGATACTGCTGTTCCACTGGTATTCGTGAACCGGGACGAACAGGTAGTCTGCGGGGTCAAGGTTCTTCTCGGTGAGGGTGTCACAGAAATCGTCGTACTGGTGGCCGAGTTCGGTGCGAACGAAGTCGTCGTGGCTGAGTCCCGCGACGCCCGAGAAGGAGGCGTGGTCGCGCGACAGCGCCACCCAATAGAACTGCGTGTTCGCGCCGAGTTCGGGGGCGAACTTTCGGTACTCGTCGTAGCCCCAGCCAACGCGGCCTTTGTTGTAGGTGATCCATGGATGGCCAGTCATCTCGCCCTCTATTTCGGCGTACGACAGGTCGGTTATGGACGCGGTTCCGAGGTGGTCGTCGCGGGCGTAGATATGCGCATCGGCCAGTTGCGTGCGCTTGTACTCACGGATGAGGTGGCCCGCCGTGAGGTCATCAATGCCAATCGTGTTTTGCGCGTCACGCAGGAAGCGGACCGGGTCGGTCGCTGACTCTGTCTCGCCGGCCTCGATACGAACGATTGACGCAGCGTCCACGAGCAGGCTGTCACAGAGTCTGTCCTGTCCGGCGAATTCGTAGGTCACGTCGCCAAGTGGGAGACGGTAGCCTGTCTCCGTCTCCTCGGGGTCGATGAGGGCTTCGTAGGTGAACTCCGCGAGCATCTTTGCGAGGAGTTCTGTGCCGGTTTGTTCCCACGCCTCCTCGGTGAACGCGCGGTTATCGAACGAGACGGTCGCTGGTGGTGTCGTGGTCATTGTGGTGAGTGGGTCTGCGTACGGTTTGCGAACGATGCGGCGTCGAACGACTGGAAGACGGTGTCCGTGTCCTCGGGATACACTTCCCGTCCGGCAAGTCGGTTCACGATAATCGAGTTGCGATACGCGCCAAGGCCGAGGTCGGGCGCGCCAATGCCGTGGCTGTGGAGGTCCATGTTCTGGACGAACAGGCCACCCTCGCCGTCGAAATCGAGTTGGTAATCTTTCGAGACGCAGAATCGGCCCTTGTCATCACGGGCAAGGGCTGGTTCGAGCGGGGCGAGAAACACCGGCTCCGGCCGGGTGTACCCCGTTCCGAGCACGACAACGTCGGCTTCGTAGGCGAACGACACGGCTTGCTCGCGCTGGTGGCAGTCGAGGACGAAGCGGTCTTCGGCTTCGGCGAGGTCGCGGATTTCGGTGTTTGCGAGCAGGCCAACGTCCGGCTCAGCGCGAATCGACTGGCGGTAGAGTTCGTCGTAGATGTCGGCGCTCGTGTTCTCGTCAATTCCCTTGTACAGCAGGTCTTGGTTCGCCCGCGTCTCGTCTCTGACTTCTTGAGGCAAGTCGTGGAAATACCGCGAGTATTCGGGGGTGAAAAACTGGAGGCCGAGTTTCGAGTACTCCATTGGGAAGAAGCCCGGCGACCGGGTGAACCAGTCTAAGCGCTGGCCGGTGTCGGGGCGGTGTTCGAGCAGGTCTAAGAACACCTCGGCGGCGCTCTGTCCGCTCCCGACGACCGCAACGTTGTCTGCGTCGAGACACCGCTCGCGGTTATCGAGGTAACTCGCGGTATGGAACACGTCGGGTGAGTTCACCTGCAACGGTTCGGGGACGTGCGGGCGCGACCCGATGCCGACGACCACGTTTTTGGTGAGATAGTGTTCTACGTCGCCGGTTTCGGGGTCGATGGTTCGCACGCGGAAATGGTCGCCTTCTTCGCGGACGCTCGTGACTGCCTGTGAGAACTGCGTGTTCGAGAGTTCGCGCGACACCCACTGGCAGTAGGCGTTGTACTCACGGCGGGGAATCTGGAACGTCTCGAAGAAGTAAAACTCGTAGAGGCGGTCGCGTTCGCGTAGGTAGTTCAGGAACGAGTAGCGACTCGTCGGGTCTGCGAGCGTGACGAGGTCTGCAAGGAACGGCACTTCGAGCGTTGTGCCTTCGATGAGCATCCCACCGTGCCACTCGAACTCCTGTTTTTGTTCGACAAACACGGCGTCTAAGTCCTCGTCTGCAGATTCGATGAGCGCTGCCAGTCCGAGGTTGAACGGCCCGAGACCGACGCCGAGAACGTCGTAAACGCGCTCATCGTCGCTCATTGGCTCACCGCCGGTGCGTCGATGAACGAGTCGCGGGTACACTCCATCAAGAGTGCATCCTTTTCGTCCATCTCGATTTCGCGGATGGGCGAGAAGCCGACGCGCTCGAAGACGTGAATCACGGCGTCGTTTCGCACGTCTGGTTCGGTCAGGATACGGTTCGTTTTCGGGTGTGTGAACTGAAACGCGGTCATGGCTCTGAGCAGTGGAATCGCATAGCCACAGCCGAGGTACTCGGGCGGGCCAATCAGGAGGTGAATGCCTTGGTCTGTGGATGACGGGTCACAGTAGTCCGCGAGGACGTCGTCTGCGGCCCAGTAGGACTCCCAATAGCTCATCGGCACGCCGTCGAGACAGCCGATGTAGGGCGTCATGTGGGCTTCAGCTAGCTTTTCTTCGAGATGATTCTGGAACGTTGGGAGCGGGTCGTTGAGTTGCCAGTATGGCAGGACGTGGTCGTAGTTGAGCCACGCATGGAGGCGTTCTAAATCGTTTTCAGTGACCTGCCTGAAGCCGATGGTGCGCGAAATCGACGCATCGTGTCGCCGGAAGTCGTAGGGGGCGGCGACGACGCCGGATGGTCCAGTCATTCTCCCACCACCAGTGGGTTGTCGATGTCGGTGTACACCGACTGGTTTTCGAGCGACCCGACGAGCTCGTCCATGTCGTGGAATCGCGTGAGGAGGTTCGCTTTACACGGCAACGTTGGCGATTCGAGCAGGTCAGTCAGCAGCGACGAGTCATCATGGTCGAACGCCCGACAGTGCTCCAGTCCTTCCCGGAGAATCGAGAGCAAGTCGCGCTCGTTACAGAGTCCCGCACAGCCAAAGGCGTTCACAAGGCCGAACGCGTTGTTGAGGATGAGATAGTAGCGAAGGCGCTCGTCTGCCACCTCGTCCGGGCAACAGGTTCCGAGGCGTTCTGCGGCATCCGGAAGCACCGACTCGACGGCCGCTTGCTTTGATTCGGGCAGGTAGTAGCCCTGATTGTCGCGGTAGTAGAAGGTGTCAGGATACCCGGCTTCGTCAAGCGCGAGCACCGAGTTTTGCTGGTGGGCTTCTACACCGAGCCCCTGTTCGAGATAGAGCCACAGCGCCGGGCGCACAGACCGGCTGAGATACTCACAGAACCACTCCTTTGAGACGGCGTCCGTCGAGCGACTCTCGCGCGCTGCAATCTCACGGATGAGTCGTCCTAACCGAGAATCTGTGGCTCCCGAGGGCGCGTCCTGACAGAGCGCGACGAGCGGCGTCACCCGCTCTGGGTCGCCGGGGAATGGGTTTTCTCGCAACACCGTCTCGAAGCCGGATTCACCCTCGCCGAACGTGACCGTGAGCGAGGCGGGGTCTCTGATGATGTCGAAATCGGGAAACGTCTGATTCAGCTCGTCGCCGACCTCCGTGTCGAGTAGGTCGGCGACGGCAACCCCACGCGGAAGTTCCTCGCGGGTGTTCGTCCGCAGTGAGTTCGTGATGCGAACCGGCAGCGAAGTTTTCACCATGAACGGCGCATCCGGCGCGTAGAGCGTCCGAACTGACGTTGTTGGGTAGAACTCGCGGCCGAACGGGCCGAGGAACTCTATGGTTCCCGCAGCAACCTGTTCTTCGACGTCGGGTTGCCGTTCGAGATAATCTGCCTGCCGCGGATGGAGTGGCACGAACACGTCGTCCGTGTCCACGAGCGATTCGTAGCCGGTTGCCGCCAAGTCGGCTTTCACCCAGTCGCTTGCAGAGTGAGAAAGTGCAGCGTAGTCCTCGGTCAGTTCGGGGACGACCCGCGCATAGTGCAGTTGAAACGAGCCGCGCAACTCCGGCGCGAAGGTGGGGTTGTCGCCCATTCCCTGACGCGATTTCGGCGTCGGATGCATGAGGTGGCCAAAGAGCAGCGACTGTTCGGCCTCACTGAAGGTCGCCGCCGGTTTCGTCACGTCGTCGTCGCGTTCACGGACGAATCGCTCGATGGCACGCCGCGAGAGCGTCGCACGGTGGGTGAGTTCGCCGGGGTCACCGTCTCGGGACAGCGAGAGTTCTTTCACGCAGAGTGCGACGAGTGTGTGAGCGTCGAGCGGAAGGGTTCCGTTTTCCCCCTCGTAGAAAAAGCCTGCAAAGCAATGTCGGCCTGTCGGGGATTCGTACTCGAAGGGTGCGTAGAGCGTGAGTCCCTGCTGGTCGAGCGAGACACGGACAACGCGGTCTGCGACGGTTTCGACCGGGACGGCATCTGCTGACTCAACCACGCCAGCGCCCGTCTCACGGAGGTAACAGTTAAGGAACGCCTGCATCGAAGCGTGGTCTGCAATCGCCGCCGGGTCGAGTTCAACCGGCGTTTCGAGGTTGGTGCTCATGCGACCACCTCCGGCGTTACGGCAGCCTCACAGACGTACTGGAACAGCGTTTCGAGGTCGTTCCGAGTGATTTTCGGGTTGAGCAGGGTGAACTTGAGGTACACATCGCCGTCCACCTCTGTTCGCGCGAGGACGGCATCCCCGGCGTCAAAGAGCCGCTCGCGGATGGTTTCGTTCAGTGCATCAGGATTTGTGTCTCCAGTGTGGCGGAACACGACCGTCGTGAGCTGTGGTTCCGCGGCGAGTTCGAGGTCGGGGTTCATCCGGACGATGTCGCCCGCCTCCGCGGTCAGCGCGATAGTGTGGTCAACGAACGACGCGATAATGTCACTGCCAAGCGCGCGGAACGTCAGATACGGCTTCAGCGCGTCGAATCGGCGGCTCGTGCGAAGTGATTTTGCGACGAGGTTCGGCGGGCCGTCGCCCTCCGGGTCAAGGTAGGCCACGTCGCGGGCGAGCATCTCGAAGGACTCGGATTCCTTGACGAGGAATGCGCCACAGCCGAGCGGTTGGTAGAGCAGCTTGTGGAAATCGACGGAAATCGAATCGGCACGGTCGATGCCAGTGAGTTTGTGCTCGTGGCGTTCCGAGAAGGCGAGTGCGCCGCCGTAGGCCGCATCGACGTGAAACCAGAGGTCGTACATGGCTGCTCGGTCCGCGAGTGCGGCGAGAGGGTCGATTGCACCGAAGTCGGTCGTGCCCGCAGTTGCGACGAGTGCAATTGGCGTTTCGTCGGATTGCTCGAACCCTTCAAGGATATTATCGAGCGCGTCGAGCGACATTCGGTCGGTTTCGTCGGTCGGCACTTCGACCACGGCCGATTCACCCAGTCCGAGGATGCGAGCGGCCTGTGCGGCGGTAAAGTGTGCGGCTTCAGCGCACAGGATGCGGAACTCTTCGGCCCCAGCGAGGCCGTCTTGGCGAGGGTCATTTCCGCGAGCGTCAAGCGCCATGTCGCGGGCGAGCAGCAGGCCTTGGAGGTTCGATTCCGTGCCACCGCTCGTGAACACACCGTCACCCTCGGTGAAGCCGAACACCGAACAGAGACGCTCGACCATGCGCTGTTCGAGCACCGTGGCGGCGGGCGCTTGGTCGAACGAATCGAGCGACTGGTTGGTCGCGGCGACGAGTGCTTCTGCGGCGATTGCCGGGGCCACCGGCGGACACTGAAGGTGGGCGATGCACGCCGTGTCGGTCACATCCACGGAATCTGCGAGCACCTGCTTTGCTTCGGCGTAGGCAGCGTCGAGACCAGCTCCGGATTCGGGAAGCGGGTCGGTGTTCGAGATTTGTGTTTCGAGTTCATCGTAGGACGCACCCGTGTATGGGCCGTCGAACTCGGGGAGCGCGTCGATTGCGGCGCGGAAGGCGTCGCGGTAGGCCGCATGGCTGAACAGTTCTTTGGGGTCGGGGTTCATGCTGCGGCCTCCTGTCCGTCGACGACCGCGTGGACGGCTTCGGTGAACCGTGCGGCCATCTCGTCGACCTGTTCGCGGGTGACAATGAGCGGCGGGAGGAAGCGGGCGGTCGCGGAGTTATGGCCGCCGGTCTCGATGACGAGGCCACGGTCGAGACACGCCTGCTGGACGGTGGCGGCAAGGTTGCCGTCTGGCGGATGTGGCCCTTTTGACTCGTCGGGCGTGACGAACTCAACGCCAAGCATCAGGCCGCGGCCGCGAACGTCACCGACGCAGTCGTAGCAAAGCAGGTCGCTGAGTGCGTCGCGGAGTCGAGCCCCCATGCGAGCGGCGTGGTCGTCGAGGTCATTTTCAAGGATGTAGTCGATGGTCGCTGCTCCGGCGGCCATGGCGAGTTGGTTCCCGCGGAAGGTTCCGGCGTGCGCACCGGGTTCCCACTGGTCGAGCGATTCGTCGTAGAGGACGACGGCGATAGGGAGGCCGCCGCCAATTGCCTTCGAGAGCGTCACCACGTCGGGGGTGATGTCTGCCTGCTCGAAGGCGAACATCGACCCCGTACGGCCAAGCCCGGTCTGGATTTCGTCGACGACGAGTGGGATGTCGTGTTCACGGGTGAGCCGCCTGACCTCGCGCACCCATTCGTGGGGCGCGGGCCGCGACCCGGCCTCGCCTTGGACGACTTCAAGCACCATGCCCGCAGGTGCCGTGAGTCCCGATTTCGGGTCTTCGAGCAAGTTTTCGAGATAGTCGGCGTTTGCACGCCACTCGGCTTCGCTGCCGAGGCCAAACGGTGGGCGGTAGTTCGCGGGGAACGGAAGGTGATGAACGTAGGGCAGCAATCCGCCGATGTCGTCTTTTGCGCCCCGGTCGCCGGTGAGCGAGAGCGCGGCCTGAGTCATCCCGTGGTAGCCACCTTGGAACGAGAGCATTCCCTCGTTGCCGGTTGCCGTTTTGACGAGTTTCATTGCGGCTTCGATGGCGTCGGTTCCGGCTGGGCTACAAAACTGGACTTTGGCGCGGGAGGCGAATTCTGGTGGCAGACTGTCGTAGAGGGCGTCTACGAACCGCTCTTTCGCGGGAGTGGTCACGTCGAGGGTGTGCATCGGGCTGTCGCGGGCGAGGTGGGCTTCGATGGCCTCAGTCACGACGGGATGGTTGTGCCCGAGCGCCAGCGCCCCTGCCCCGGCGAGACAGTCGAGATACTCGTTTCCGTCCATGTCTTCGATGACGGTTCCGTGCGCCCGCTTGATGGCGAACTTGAGCGAGCGCGGATACGTACGGGCGTTCGATTCGCGCCGTTGTTGCTGGCCCAACAGCGCGGAGTTGGGGCTGTCGGCGTAGGTCATGCTCCCACTCCACGGCTGCGTGTTAGCGCGGTTACATCTTTTTTCCAGTTGGTCTGCATACGAATGTTTAGGGCGACCTAAACATAGTAAACGCTTCGATTTTTAGGTAAGCCTAAAACTAGGATCTTTCACGCGAGGGCGTGCGAAAACAGACGTCGCGAGCCGAGGTGGACAGAATGACCCTGCTGAGTATGACTACGGAGAATCTGAACCACTCGATTGGAAATACCATAAATTTATGGTAATACAAAATTTTTGTGTGTTGGTTCGGTACATTTCGCGACATTTGTGTGGAATTTGGGTGAGAGTTTGGCAAACCCCTTTCAAGCAATTTGCCATCGCTTTGAGTGGAGTTACAGACAATGACTACCAACTCGCCCGAAAACGATTCCGTGTCCGCGATGCAGCAAGCAATCTCCGCGGTGAACGACCGCTTTACCTCCCGGCGGGACTTCATCACGAAGGGAACGGCCGCCGGTGTGGTCTTACTCGGCATGGGTGGTAGCGCCGTTGGTGGTGCCGCAGGCCAGGAAGACGACGAAGAGCCAACCGACGTGGACGTTCTCAATTACGCCCTCACCCTGGAACACTTAGAAGACGCCTTCTATCGTGAAGGCATCGAGATGTTCTGCAGTAAGGATTTCAAAAGCTGCAAAACACTAAACGGCTTTAGCGACCGCGTCCGCACCGACGTGTATGACAATATCGTGGACATCGGCGACCACGAATCGACGCACACGGAGGTCCTCACGCAGGTCATCACCGACCTCGGTGGCGACCCCGTTCCCGAACTCGAATACGAATTCGGCTTCGAAACCGCAGCCGAGTTCCTCGCCATCGCCCAAGTGTTAGAAAACACTGGCGTGTCCGCCTACGACGGCGCAATCAACCGCATCGAGACTAAAGAACTGGTCACTGCTGGCGCAACCATCGCAACGGTGGAAGCTCGCCACGCCTCCTACCTGAACCTCTTAAACGGCGCAGACCCCTTCCCTGCTGCCTTCGACGAGGCGAAGTCCCAAGAGGCGATTCTCGAAGCCGCCGGTGGCTTCATCATCCAAGAGTAACGCGGCTTTCTCACCCTCCGTTCATCTTTTTCGGCTGCTTCGCGCGGTAAGTGGCGGTAATCTTGTTGGCAGAATGAAAAAACTATTTCCCAGTCGTTCTTGAACGTGTCGTATGGCCGGAATTAGTATCCACATCTCGGGGCCATTCGCACTCGCTATCGCGCTCGTTGGCGCGGTTTTGATTTACCGAGACGGAAAGTCACGCGGGATGGACACCGCTGACATGTGGGCGGTTGGCTTCTTCATCGGATTTTTCATTCCGCCGCTTATCGGCGCAATCGTCGTCCTCGTGTTCTATTTCCAGAAACGAAAGCCCAGACGGAGCGTGCCGTATGCGGTTCCGCCTGAGTAGCCATCGAGAGTGTACCCACCTTTTGTTCGGAGCAATGTCGAATCGGTGAGTGCGAACCCTTATCCCAACACGACGGGTAGAGCAGATTGCTTCGGCTTCATCACCGAAGAATTGCAGTCTGCTATGATACGCAGATTCGCTAAGTATGGTGGATTTCTCCACCGATACTTCTTACAATCCGTGAGTCGTGACGCTGTAACGCAATGCAGCAGTCCTCTTGTCTGCGTTCGAAGTACGTCACCGAATGGCTACACTCGTCGCCGTCAGGCACGGTGAAATCACGTGAAACCGTGAACAGCGGATGCAGCGCAGAGACACAAGTTTTTACCGAGATTTGTGCAAGAGTGCAGATGATGGAGCCGATCGTCATCGTCGGTGGGGGCATCATCGGAGCCAGCATCGCCTACCACCTCAGAGACGAAGCGCGGCCTGTGATTCTATACGAGAAGAACACCGTCGGCTCTGGAACGTCTGGCGAGTCGGTTGCAGTTTTCGTCTGGCACCAATCGACCCCCGACCCGCTGAGCCACCGACTCAGAGAGCGAGCGTGGGACATCTACGACCAGCTCATTCGAGACGGGACACTCAGTTTCGAGCAAACCGGCACGCTTGACGTTGCATTCACTGACGAAGCCGCTACAACGCTGCGAGAGGTCGCCACGACACTCGATTCGTACGGCGTTTCTGCCGAGTTCTTGGCCCCCGAATCGTTGGCGGTGCACGGACTCGAACCAGCGGCCCTCTCGGGCGCCCTCTCCACACCCGACGACGGCTATCTCGACCCTTCAGAGATTATCCAACACTTCCTCAAAGAAGCCAGTTCACAGGGCGTCACCGTCGAGACAAAGACTGCAGTCACTGGTATACAAACCACGCCGGATGGCGTGACCGGCGTCGAAACGGAAGCCGGGTTTCAACCAGCACACGCCGTGATAAACGCTGCTGGCCCGTGGGCATCCACAGTAAATCGAATGGCGGGAGTTGCGCTCCCGCTGCGGCACAATCTCGGGCCGGTCGTCGTCCTCCAGAAAGACACGCCGTTTACGCTCCCGTTCATCGAATTCGAAGACGGCCTCTACGTCCGGGGCGAAGGCGACAGGCAGGCGTTTGCTGGCCAGTTCGGCGCGAGCTACGAGGACGCAACCGAGCTGCAGCCAGACGAGGCACGTTCCGTCGCCCACGAGTTCTATCTGGACACAGAGGCCCGAATCGAGGAGGCGATTCCTCGACTCTCCGGGGCTGAACTCGTAACCGAGTGGGTTGGGATGCGAACGCTCACGCCCGACGGGGTGCCGTTCGTCGGTGAAACTGCCGTTTCGGGTTTCTACGTTGCGTGTGGCATGAACGGGCTCGGGGTGACGCTGGCACCGGCGATTGGGGAGGTGCTTGCGGCGCAGGTTACTGGTGGAGAGTTAGATTCGGGGCTTAAGGAATATCTCAGTCCGGGGCGGGTATCTGAGACAAGCTAAATTTGCGAGCAGTCAAAAATTCATGAGACCAATCGAACTGATTAGCGTATTTGTGGTCGTGGAGTTCGTGGTAATGTCCTCAGTAGTGCTGCTCTTGGTTCCGCTGGAAGCCGCAGCACCGCTCATTCCGCTTCTATTGTTCTTCTTGATTGTCCTGCATCTGTATCGTTCGTGAACTTGTGATATAGAACGCTGGTGAACGAGCTAATGTTACGTCTTTGATGAACACTACGATGCGCAGAGTGAGAGCGAACGTGAGTGTAGACGTGCTGGATAAACACGATGACGCGCGCCGCGAAGCAGCGCGAGCACACACGAGAAAGGAGTATCTGGATAACTTGTAATAATCTGTTCAGAAATTTTTTATTGCAATCCTCGAACGGTGATAGATTTCAGAGACCGTGCTGAATAGAGAGCGCAAGTCGACATGTGCGGCGTGAAATAGGTGCGTGTAGAGTGTATACCATTCAAGCGTCTCGGTTGAATCGTTATTCCACTCCCTCCCGAATGACCATCGCCTTCACCCGACGCACTCCATCAAAGTCACGGAGTTGGTAGATTAATCTGCGAACTCGCCCGGCTGGCCCTCGACAGAACAGGGCTTCGAGACACCACTCTCCTTGATGCGTGTGACTTGTATTGAGAATAACCTCCTGATACTCGTGTTGAACAGCGTGGAGTTCCCCTATCACCTCGTGGTGGCGATAATCGAACGCAACGAGAGCGACAACTTCACCGCTCGTTTCTTCGAGACGAGAGTGAGACTCGATGTATTCTAGCATCGCTTCTCTGACTGCCCGTGACCTGTTTTCGATTTCTTGTTCTTGCCACACCCGGTCGAACTCCGCCACGACTTCATCGGGGATATTGAAACTCGTTCTCATGAGTACCGAAACGTCGTGCCCCTACAAGAGTTTCCTCGTATGACGATTCACCCATTTCGGTATTAACAACCGTTATCCCCGTCGTTAGCGGAATCTCTAATATATAGATGTTACACAACGAAGCTCTTGGGCTTCTCATCGGTGCCGTCGCTCTCGGTGCAGTCCACGGTATCGAACCCGGGCACGGTTGGCCAGTCGCTGCGTCGTACGCACTCGACCAAACGAACAAGTGGGTGTACGGGTTCGCGGCGAGTTTCATCCTCGGCGTAGGTCACCTTATCAGCAGTATTGCGATGGTTGGAGTGTTTTTCTACGCGAAGGAGTATTTCAATCTCACACAGGTCAACGAACCGATTACGATACTCGGTGGTATCCAAATCGGCGGGCAGATTAGTCTCGTGGCCGGTGTCTTGCTCATTGCACTCGGTATCCGCGAGTACTTCCAAGGGCACTCTCACGGAACTGACAACGACGGCCACGGTCACGACCACAGCCATGAAGACGAGCACTCACACGACCACAGCCACTCGCACGGCGATGAATCTGGAGGAGTCCTCTCACGCTTGAAAGAGTTTATTCCCTTCGTAGGCGGGCACTCACACGACTACGGCGACCTCGAAGATGCCGCCGACCGTGGCCTCCTCGGAATCGCGTGGTTCGCGTTCGTCCTCGGATTCGCACATGAAGAAGAGTTTGAGATTATCGCGCTCTGCACCGGGTCTGACTACTGTCTCGAACTGATGAGCGCGTACGCCCTTACCGTCATCATCGGTATCGTCGGACTGACAATGCTGATGGTTGCAGGTTATCAGCACTACGAAGAGAAATTTGAGCAGTACACGCCGTACCTCCCAGCGTTTTCCGCCGCTGTCCTCATCCTCATGGGCGTCGGGTTCATCACCGGACTGTTCTAACCCATCCTAACGGTTTCCATGAGTTCCGAGCGGCAGTTTCGTCAGCGAGACGGTGGAAACACGATGGTCATTTGCTGAGTACACCCTTTGTATCTCCCGGTCGTTCACCATAATGTAATTCATATACCATTTCTAAAAATATGGTATGTTTGTCATTATTGGGCCAGTGGTGTTCCTCTCGATGTACTCCCTAAGAAAATCCAAAAAAGTATTTCACTTCCACTGAGGTCTACTAGTTGTAATCAACCGGTGACGCTGTCCACCATTCGATAAGTGGTTGAAATCAAACGGCGAAAATCAGCTAAGAACTTAATCGAAGCTCCGCTGTCTGTCGATTTGAGTCCGGTAAAAGCGCGAGTGGGGTCGGAGGGATTGTGAACCTCGGTCGCTCGCATTGCTCGCTCCCTGGTTCAAATCCTCCTCGGTCATAATTACACGCGCCGCTCAGCAGTTAGCGGCGCGAGAAAGTTAGTGGGGTCGGAGGGATTTGAACCCCCGATCGACTGATATCTCCGGTACGCCTCGGTACTCCAGAGGGTCGTCAACGCACCCAATGATCAGTCAGGTGCTCTGTATATCAGTTCTGGAGTGTCGTCACCGTGCGTGTTACCTCTGGAGTCAGTCGCCATGCCGGGCTTGGCCACGACCCCGCGCATCTCTTCGTTGGACAATGCTACCTAAAGTGGTTTCGATTCGGGAGCGAAAAACACGCCGCGTGCGTTGGGTTTGTCCGGTTGGATCCATCACCCCGGTAACTCGTCGTGGCTCCTCAGAACGACGCAGAAACGCTCGCGGCGTCGCATGGAGATATCGTGAGTTCGAGACCGTGGTCGCTCGACACGGAGACGACGATGTTCTCCACCGCACGCACGTACTCGCTCGTGTGGTTTCCCGAGAGTGACAGGCGCGTTCGTTCTTCGAGGAGGCCGACATCGGTGAGTTGGTTGACCTTCCGGTAGGTCGTCGAGACGGGCAAGTCACAGGATTCTGCAATCTCGTGGGCTGAGAGCGCCGCATCCTTCGTTGCCATGAGGACGGCCCGGCACGCGGCGTCATCAAGCGCCTTGAGCAGTGGTTCGACGTTCTCTTGGGCGACGGTGGTGGATCCGTTCGAGCGACCGGGAGCGAAAGAGAGTGCAGTGGACATGGTGATTCTCTATTCTGTACGAGGGACGCTATGGGAACCAATGGACTGCCCGGATAACACGGGTGGTTTATATACTCCCGTGCGATTGCGTGTGATGCTGGAGCTACTGTTTCTCGACGAACAGTCCGTCTACCCGTCGCGTTCGAGAAGCTGGTCGAACACTTTCGATTGCGCGGCAGCGAGGTGTTGGGCAAACGTTGACTGGCTGATGCCGAGCGTCGACGCAATTTCGGTCGCGTTTGCGCCTCGTGGCTGGGAAAAATAGCCCATCTCGTAGGCAGTTTGGAGGACTTCGAATTGCCTCTCAGTCAATCGACTTCTATCGACGAACACGTTGTCTTTTGCCGTCCCTTCGGTCGGTGAGCGAACAAGCCGTTTGATGTCGATATCAGGAAACCGGTCGCGGAGGTCGGCGATAACTTCCTGTAAGTGGTGAAAGTCGGTCGCGTGAAACACGATGGTGAACGTTCCGTCGTGGGCGAAATAGCGCTCGATTGGGCAGCCAAAGAGCCCGAGACACTCACAGGGACAGGTGACGCCGCGGTCGTGGGTGTACCGGTAGAGTCGGGTCGGACCGTAGGCAAAGATGGGTTCGATGTCCGGGTCGAGGTCTGGAACCTCACCTTCCAGCAAAAATTCGGTGACGCTGTGGGTCGAATCGAGCGGCGAGATTGACGTCGACCGTGAATAAATCGGGTGGTCGACCTCGTTCGAAAGGGTGGCAATCGGACACGTTTCGGTTGACGCAAACTCGACCGTTGCGCGGATTCCCGACAGCATGGGCCTATGCGTCAGCCGTTTGGTCGATTTCGACTCGGCGACCGCCGATGTCGTCTGGGTCGAGTTCGTACAGCTTGATATCGAGGTTGTCTTTCGTCTGTCCCCAGATTTCGAACAGCGGGCGCTTTGCGTTGCCGTACTGAACGATGTGTTCGACGGTCACCTCCGCTGGCGAGATCTCTTTGAGTGTGCCGACAGCGACCGCGCTGCGATACACCGAGTCGTCCTGGTCGTGGACGACGATGCGAACCATCGGTGCAGAAGAGAGAAAGCGTCGCTTCTCGCTTTCGGGAGTCGAGACGAGACGCATGAAAAATCGCCGATTGGTGGCGTCGTAGCCATACGAAATTGGGATGGCGTACGGCGTGTCATCGTCTGCGAGAGAGAGAACAGCTGTTTCGTGAGCGCTTAGAAGAGCGTCGGTCTCTTTCTCGCTCATTTTGGTCTGCTGATCGAGCACCATAGTTCCTACTTGTGTATCTTCTGTGAACGACTGTATAGTTATTGTTGGAGACTGCACACCTCAGACGGCATCTCGACTCTCTGCGTACACCGAAGGCAGTGGACGATTGAGAACAACACTCGGCAGGTATCAGACGGACGAAAAGGCGTTAGAAGACACCGCAGACCCACAGATGACGCACCCGTTGTTGATGAGCGCATCGCGCATCGATGCGTTCACAACCAGCGATTCTCCGCACTCGGGGCAGGAGAAGGTGAGGTCATTTTCAATACTCATCATTGGTCACTAGTACGCTCGTTGAAGATAAATGAAACCCCTACGGTTCTCAGCCAGCGAGAATTTCTCTCTGTGGGCTGGTTTTTACAGAGAAGCGTCCGTCGCAAGCGACAGAATACCCGCGCACTCATTTGAGCCGACGCCAATTAGCTCTCAATGCTCGATTGGCGTGCCATCGGCCTCGGCATCCTCGCACAGATGAGCTATCTCGGGGTGCTCTACGCCGCGTGGCCACTGCGAGGAAAACTCATCCAAAGCCTCGCGCTCGTCGCGCTCACGGGCGTCCTCGGTGGCGTCGTCGCCGGGCGGTTGGCTACCGAACACGGCTTCGACCGAATCCGACATGGATTGATAAGTGGTATCGGTGGTGGTGCGGTGTTCGCACTTTCATTTTTCGGCATCAAATCCACGCCCGGGCTGGCACACGGCGCGTACTGGAGCGTCGGGTTTGTCATGGCAACGAACATTCCGTTTCCCGGCCTCATGCTCCGCGACGGCGGGCTATGGCTCGTCGTCGGATGGAGTTTACTTGGCGGGGTGGTCATCGCCGGACTCGGCTTGCTCGCGGGCTATCTCACACCGCCCGCGAGCGAGGGACTCGTGTTCATCAGAGAATAGTCAGTCGTCGCGGTCGTCGTCGCTCCACTCGCAGTCTTGGCACTTCCACCCGGTGACGAACTCCATCACCGAGGGCATGTAGCCGACTTCGAGGACGTTGCCGCCACAGTCGGGACACGCACGGTCTGCGTCTCGAATCGGTTCTGCATCCATCACATCAGCGCCTTCGATGAGCGCGGCGAGTCGCTTGGGCGTGACCATGCGGCCCTCTACGACGCGATTATCAGCCATAGAAAAGCGCAGGGCCGCCGTCCCCTAAGTATTAGCGCTCTCGGTCAGAGCCACGGCGCGCGGCTGTCGGGTTCGCCGGGGTAGCCGTAGGCCCCCGAGTCGTCTTCTTCGTCGTCGCCGCCATCAGTGACCGCCTGTGCGGCCACGGGCTGTTGGTGGGTTGCCGTTGGTTCAGGCATTGGTTCTGGGTCTTCTGGAACCGTCTTCGTCCGCTTTGGAATCGTCGCGTTGTCCGGGTCGAACGCGAGGATGGTCGCGATGCCGAGGACAGCGAGCGCGATTGGTGCGTCGCTTGGGACGCCCGGGACGTGCAGGATGGAGAGGGGCAACATCCCGAGGGCGACCGCACTGCCGAAGCGGAAGCGGTCGATGTCAACCACGCCGCGCAGCCATGGGCCGAGCAGCGCAATCGAGAGTGCGAACGCAACGCCCACGCCTGCGGCCGCCGCAGACCGCATGATGAGGTCTGGGTTGAGCGAGAGGGCGAGTTCGAAGCCGGACACGTCGAGGCTTGCGAGCAGGCCGAGGCCGATGATGACACCGGGCCGTGGCAGGTACTCGCCAATCGTCGCGCTCGCGGTTTTGGCCGCGATGGCGAGGATGACGAGCGCGGCGAAGCGCTCGAACGTCGCGAGATTCAACACGCTTTCGATGGTCGGGGCGAACGCCGCCTCTGCGGCGGCGAGTGCGATGAGTGGAACCCCGACGAGCAGAATCGTCTGTGCCTGTTCGCGCGGGTTTCCGTCCATTTCAGCGAGGATGACCGCGACGGTCGCAGAGCCACCGAAGACGAGGAGGCCGACTTCGAGGATGCCGGTGATGCTGTCGAGTGCGCCAGCGAGAACGAGCGCAGGAAAGATGCCATCGATAAGTGGCAACGCCATGACCGTGACGAGAAGCTTCGCCGCGCCGCCTACCTGTTGCTCTAAGCGGAGTGCGATTGGGTGTTGGGAGCTACTCATTTCGGACTACTGATGGCCGTCACCTTCGGCCAAACGGCGATAGTGGAGACGATACTGGCGAGCGCTGTGGTCACGTTTTCGCCAGAGGCCTACCGACGGGAATCCTGCCAGTGTAAAAATGGGTTTCATCGCGTTAAAGAGTGTCAGCTCGTCGGAACGGGTGTTCTGACCGACCGTACTCCGTGCGATGGGACTGGCAGCGTCCATACGCTCACAACAATAGTTATAGACATAAACGTTGTGTGAGAGACGGTTCCATGGCTCTCGAATATCGAACGTGAAACGTTCCCACAGCACGGGAAGCCACACTTGTGTACAGAATTGGTGGACAATTGTCTACACCTGGCCGTAAACTATATTGGGTTATGTCGGAAGTTTACCAGTCGAGTGGTGGCGAATGCCGGTCCCGCCGGGTGGCGTGACACGTTCCACCACGCAGGCGATATCTCGCAACGTTTTTGAGGAACCCTTTCCGACGGTTTATATGGCGAACGACGTTCCCGAAGACGACCCATTCTCCCAGAAGTTGAGAGTCCCAGAGGCGCTCACTTTCGACGACGTATTGCTCAGACCCAAAGAGAGCCGTGTCGAACCCGACGACGCGGACGTGAAGACGCACGTCTCGAAAAACGTCAGCATCAACGTGCCCGTGCTCTCTGCGGCGATGGACACGGTCACCGAGAGCGACCTCGCAACCGCGATGGCCCGACAGGGCGGCATTGGTGTCCTCCACCGAAACATGGACGTCGAGACGATGGTCGAAGAAATCAACCGCGTGAAGGCCGCAGACGACCTCATCATCCGCGAAGTCGTCACCGCGAGCCCGGACATGACCATCCGCTCCGTTGACCAACTCATGGAACAACGCGGCATCAGTGGCGCACCCGTCGTGGACGACGACGACAAGGTGCTCGGCATCATCAGCGCGACGGACGTGCGCCCGTACCTCGAAGTCGGCGAAGGCGACGAAGTCCGCGAAGCGATGACCGACGAAGTCATCACCGCAACGGAAGCCGTCACCGCACGCGAGGCGCTCGAACTCATGTACGAGCACAAAATCGAGCGTGTCCCAATCGTGGACACCGAGAACAAACTCATCGGCCTCGTGACGATGCAGGGCATCCTCCACCGTCGTGAGTACGACAACGCCGCCCGCGACGAGACCGGCAGCCTCGTCTGTGGCGTCGCCGTCGGCCCGTTCGAACTCGACCGCGCGCAAGCCGCGGACGAAGCCGGTGCGGACGTCCTCTTCATCGATTGCGCCCACGCGCACAACATGAACGTCATCGACAGCGCCCGCGAGATTCAGGAGACGGTCTCCGCGGACGTTGTCGTGGGCAACGTCGGGACCCGCGAAGCCGCCGCGGAAATCGTGGACTTCGCAGATGGCATCAAGGTCGGTATCGGCCCCGGCAGCATCTGTACCACTCGCGTCGTCACGGGTGCTGGAATGCCACAGATTACGGCCATCGCGCAGGTCGCAGACGTGGCGTCGAAACACGACGTTCCCGTCATCGCAGACGGTGGGATTCGCTACTCCGGCGACGCCATCAAGGCACTCGCCGCGGGCGCAGACGCCGTGATGCTCGGTTCGTACTTCGCCGGAACCGACGAGGCACCGGGCCGCGTCATCACGATGAACGGCAAGAAGTACAAACAGTACCGCGGCATGGGCAGCGTCGGCGCGATGCGCTCGGGCGGCGGCGACCGCTACCTCAAAGACGAACCAGAGGACGAAGACGACTACGTCCCCGAAGGCGTCGAGGCCGCAACGCCGTACAAGGGCAGTCTCGCAAGCGAACTCCACCAGCTCGTCGGTGGGATGAAAAGCGGGATGGGCTACGTCGGCGCATCGACGGTGCCGGAGTTCAAAGCACGCGCTGAGTTCGTCCGCATCTCCTCGGCTGGCCAGACGGAAGGCCACCCACACGACGTGATGATTACGGACGAAGCGCCGAACTACAGCCCACAAGAGTAACCCCGCAGGGAACGTTTTTTCGCGGTTTAATAGGCTACTGCGCGGACGCTTTTCGCCACTCAGCTTCGAGCAGGCCAAAGTAGTGTGTGTCGTGGTACTCGCCATTTATGAACACGTCCTCACGGTGGACGCCTTCTGCGGTGAAGCCGAGGCGTTTCAGCAGGCCCATCGACGCTTCGTTGAACGAAAACACGGCAGCCTGAATCCGGTGCATCCGAAGCTGGTCGAAGCAATACTCGATGGCGAGTTCGACGGCGGCTTTCGCGTAGCCTTCGCCTTGATAGTCGGGTACGAGCCAGTAAGCCAACTCGACTTGCCCCGTCTCGCGGTCGATGGGGTCTAACTCGACCACGCCGACGCGCCGGTCGTTGCTGACGATGAGCAGTTGGAGACTGTTATTGTCCGTGCTCATCTCCTCGAAGTACTGGCGCTCTTGATAGCCGTTCGTTGGGAGTTGTTGGCCAACGGGCACCCGCACGGCAGGATGGTTGACGTTGTCGCGAAGAAAGTCGAGGTCTTCTGCTTCGACGGTCGCAAGCGAGACGCGCTTCCCTTCGAGAACGATGGCCCCGGGCATGGTACGAACGACTCTACAGAGCCTGAAAAACCTTCCTTGCACCGACCTGCGCACCGAGAACTGGCTTATCCACTCGCACAGCCTATGAGCGCCATGGTTGTGTCCCCTACCATCGAACGCCTTCTCTCGTCCGGGCGTGCAAGCGCCCACCTTGCGACCTCGCACGACGACCGCCCGCACGTCGCGCCCGTCTGGTACGTTTACGACAATAGCAAACTGTACCTGATGACCGGCGGGCGAAAACTTCGGAACATCGCGGAAAATCCGCGGGTTGCAATATCAATCGAAAACACGCGTGAGAGCTACTGGGCGGTCAGCATTCTCGGGATGGCCCGCATCGTCACCGACCGCGAGAAGGTGACAGAGATACGGCGGAAGCTGAACGCGAAGTACCGCACAACGGCGACCGACGGCGGCGAGTCCGGCTACGAATACCGACTGGTCGAAATCGAGATTGGCAGCGCGACGCGTGCTGGCGGATAGCGACCACCCGAAATCTTCAGCCTTATTTTCCGCCCGTGAGTTCACTCAGAGAGCGCATGCCTCTCTCGCAACTCGAATCTCCCGAACCGAAAGCGGTCGTCGAAGCTGCGAAGGCAGCCGCTCGCGACGGCTCGATGCTCACCGTCGAAGCGCGCTGTGAAGTGACCTACGAAGGGCGAACAAGCGGCTATCTCGCCGCGGGCGACCGCATCCTCGTCGCCAAACCCGACGGCACGTTCCTCGTCCACCAGCCAACGGGTCACAAACCAGTGAATTGGATGCCCGGCGGCGGCAGCGTCTCCGCCCGTCTCAGTGATGGCGACGCCGTTTTGCTCGCGCGACGAACCAATCCGAGCGAGCGCGTCGAAGTTCGCATCGAAGAAACCTACGGGGTCACGCGGTTCAACGCGGTAGACGGCGCAACATACGAGGATTCGGGCACGGAAGCCGAGATGCACGAGTTCATCGAGCAGAACCCGAACGTGCTTGGCTCCGACATCCGCATCGTCGAACACGAACGCGAGTCGAAGTACGGCTACATTGATTTCTACGCCGTAGACGATGACGGCGTTCCGGTCGTTATCGAGGTCAAACGGATTCAGGCAACGCTCAATCACTTCGACCAACTCCAGCGCTACGTCTCGCTCTACGAGGACACGAACGAGGACGTGCGCGGGATGCTCGTCGCGCCCTCTGCTTCAGAGCGCGTGAAACGGGCCCTCCGGGACAATGGACTGGAGTTCGTCGCGCTCTCTGAGTTCGGCCGCGACGCAAAAGGCGCGACAGAGGCGAAGTTGAGTGATTTTTAAGACGAACGGAAAGCGACGGGCAGTTTATCTGGTAATCAATCCACACTTCGACTATGGTTTCCCGTGAAATTCTCTCGCGTCAACCCTTACGATGAATTGATATCTTTTGCATGTGAAATAGTATCACAATATGGCTCCGATTGACGAACTAACGATTCTTGTTCCGGTCGATATTTCGGAGTCAGAACTCCCACCGCTCCAGATTCTCGACCTCCTCAAACCAATCGAGGTCGTGTTGCTCGGCTACTTTCCGGTGCCGGACCAAGCAGAACCGGCACTCATCAAAGACGAATACGAAGCCGAAGCGGTAACCAGACTGAACGCAATCGCTGACGGCAGGCGTGACCTAACCGACGTGCTCGTTTTCACCCACGACCGAGAAGCCACAATCGACCGGATTGCTCACCAGCACGGCTGTGACGCGGTCTTGGCGGGTGGTGACACAGCCGTCATCAATCGCATTCTCGTCCCACTCCGTGGCGATGTAAACCTCACCCGCATCATCTCGGTCGTTGCGAACCTCGTTCGCGCAAGCGACGCTACGGTCACCCTGTTTCACTCGGTCACCGAAGACACGAACCGGAGTCACGGTGAATTTCTTCTCCGTGGGGCGGTCGAGCGCCTGACTGAATACGGAATCGACGAATCACGGATTGAGTGGCGACTCGGAGAGGGAGGAAGTCCACAGGACGAAATCATCGCACTGTGTAGCGAGTACGACATCGTGATTCTCGGTGAAACAGAACCCTCGCTTCGAGAACGCATTATCGGCGACGTGCTCTCACGGATTATCGACAGCATCGAAATTCCCGCGCTCATCGTCCGGGATGTCGAGTGATGATCGCTCTCGTGTCGTGTGAAATTCTTGCGGAGCGGCCATGAGCACCGGCGGCGGTGAGTTAGAGCGAACCCTCGGCTTCCTCGAAGCGATGACGCTCGGTGGCGGCACGATGATTGGTGCCGGAATTTTCATCCTCCCCGGCATCGCAGCGGAACTCGCCGGACCGGCAAGTTCTGTTTCGTACGCCATCGCTGGCTTCGTCGCGTTGCTCGCGGCGCTCTCACTCTCCGAGTTGGCGACGGGGATGCCGATTGCGGGCGGGAGCTACCACTACGTCAATCGCGCGCTTGGTGGACTGTTCGGCGCAATCGTCGGCTGGGGCATGTGGACCGGCCTGATGTTCGCAAGCGCCTTCTACATGGTCGGCTTTGGGCAGTATCTGGTTGCACCCATTCCGTTCCTCGATGGGCGCGTGTTCGTCATCATCCTTGGACTCATTGGCTTGGCGTTGCTCATCGGGGTCAACTACTACGGCACGGAGGAATCGAGTTCCCTCCAGAACGTCATGATTCTGGCAGAGACGGCAATCATCGTCGTCTTCGTCGCCGTTGGCGTGTTCTTTATCGTCCCGGAAAATCTGGAGCCATTTGCGCCGACCGGCCCCAGCGGAATTCTCGCCACGACCGGCATCGTTTTCATCTCGTTTCTCGGATTCGAAATCATCGCCACCGTCGCGGGCGAAATCAAGAATCCAAGCCGAACGATTCCGCTGTCGATGATTCTCTCCGTGGTGCTCGTAACGTTCCTCTACGTCCTCGTCATGCTTGTCAGCACGGGCGTCATCCCGTTCGAATCGCTTGGGCAGTCACCCATCCCCGTCTCTGACGTTGCCGCAGTGTACCTGGGTTCGGTTGGTGGGGTTGCCATCGTGTTCGCCGCGATTATCGCCGCGATTTCGAGTTCGAATTCGTCGATTCTCGCCGCCTCGCGCGTCGTTTACGCCATGGGCCGAGACGGTCTCGTGACCAACTGGATGAACGTGAGCCACGCGCGCTTCCGGACGCCCCACCGCGCCATTCTCGCGACCGGCGGGCTCACGGCTCTCCTCATACTGGTCGGCCTCAAAGTTGACGCTATCATCGCCCTCCTCGCTGAAGCGGCGAGTTTCAGCTTCCTCGTCTCCTACTCACTCGTTCACCTCGCGCTCATCGTCTTCCGGCGGGCCGACCCCGACGAGTACGACCCGTCGTTCAGGCTCCCCTTCCCGCTCTATCCGGTCGTTCCCATCCTCGGCGTGCTCCTCTCGTTCGTCGTCATCTCGCAGATGGCGCCCGTTATCATCCTCATCGGGTCAAGCATCGTCGCGCTTGGCGTGGTGTGGTATTTCGTCTACGCGAGAAGCCGCGTCGTGGGCGAGGGACTCATCGGCGAGGCACTCCGGCGCGCACCAGCCGAGGTGTACCGCGTTGTCGTTCCCGTCGCCAATCCAGCCACGCAACGCGGGCTTCTCAGACTCGCCGCCGCCAGCGCGCACGCGAACGACGAACAAGGGACGCCGGAACTCGTTGCGGTCAATGTCGTTCAGGTCGAACACCCCTCGCCGTTACAGAACGTTGAATCAGATCGCCTCGACCA
The DNA here is from genome assembly GCF_037198285.1 of Haladaptatus sp. DJG-WS-42. NCBI lineage: Archaea > Methanobacteriati > Methanobacteriota > Halobacteria > Halobacteriales > Haladaptataceae > Haladaptatus > Haladaptatus sp. DJG-WS-42. The sequence goes on from NZ_CP147243.1 coordinate 108,669, forward strand.
CCAACACGAACTGCTCGAAGCCGCCCACGAAATCGCCGCGACCGAAGACGTCCACCTCCGTACCCGGGCGATGGTCGCCCCCACCATCGACAAAGCGGTGCTCGACGTGCTCAAAGCCGAACGCGCAGACCACCTCCTCCTCGGCTGGGACGGGACGCTTGGCGATGCTGATTCGCTGTTCGGTCACACGCTCGATTCGATAATCAACGACGCCGACTGTCCCACGTCGCTCGTCACGCTCCGAACCGAGACGATTGGGTCGCCAGTGGCGCTCGTCGCACCCGGGCCGAACGCCCCGGTCGTCGCCAGACGCGCCGTGGAGTTTGCCTCCGTCGAAGGAACCACCCCAACCCTCCTGAACATCCAACCGCCACAGGCGGACGAAGCAGACGCGATTCAACGCGGCGAGACATTCATTGAAGAAGTCGCAGAACGTGCGGGGCTTGAACCCGATGAATACAACGTCGAGGTCATCGTCAGCGACGACGTCACTGCCGCGATTCTCGGCGCACTCGGCCGATTCGACACCATCTGTGTTGGCTTGTCTCAACGAACCGACGGTGCTCAGATTCCGTTCGGCACGATTACGCAACAGGTGGTCGAGCACGGCGTCGGAAACGTTGCGATGATACGCGGGTCGTGAACAACCGTGAGCGCTCCTTTAGCGGGAAAGTTCGAAAAACTCGCACGGCAATCTGCCGATGGCGGAGCTATTGATCTGCGTAGTGGCGAATGAGCCCACACTCCGGGCAGACTGCAACGAGGGTTTTGACCTTCTCTTTGACGCCGAGTCCGCCGAGAAAGCCCGGCTTTGGTTCGTTCGTGACGAGATAGAGTTTGAAGCCATCGTCGGTTCGCATCTCCATCTCTTCCATCGTGACCCCACAGTCAGGACACCGCCGAATGGTCGTCATATCCTCTGTAAAATGTTCGTTGCGTGCGATAAAGGCGATGCACCGCTCAAATTCTCACCAGACTTTATACTGTTGACAATTTAATCACATTATCGTGGATAAGACTGTGCTCGCTGTCGTATTGGTGCTCTTGGCCGGGTGTGGCGCCAGCCCTGTCGATACCGCAACCCAAACGACACCAACGCCAACCGAAATGGCGACGACTGAGACGCCGTCAGTCACTCCGTCTACGACGGTTGAATCCACCACGTCTCCCGCAACGACCACAGCCCAGCCGACGGCTCAACCAACCACCGAGGCTCCACCCATCAATCCGTGGAACAAGAACCCGGTGACAGTGGCCATCGAGAAACCAGAACAGGATTCCCGCAACTACACGCCGCTCGTCGAAGCGGCGCTCGACTACTGGGAGACCAACAGTACGCAGTACACGGCTGCTGAAGTTGAGTTCGAGATCGTCGAAAATTCGAGCGAGGTCGACGTGATACTCAGGATGAGCCCAACGATTCAGCGCTGTGGTTCACTCACCTCCGAAGACCTGCTCGGGTGTGCGCCACGATACTCACCCGAGAACGAACTCCCCTCGCCAACCGTCGTCTACATCGCCACTGGCTTCGTGAACGAGACGACCGTGAAAACCATCAAGCACGAACTCGGCCACACCCTCGGCTTGGGCCACGAGACGCCACCGGCGTTCATGACGGCGTACACCAACGCCACCTCCCTCTCGATTCCGAACGCGACTGAGCGACGAATCCCGTTCAACCAGGCCACCCTCACCGTGTTCGTCAACTACTCGAACGTGGACGACGGCATCGACTACGCCTACGAGACGAAGATCGAGCAAGCGCTTGACTACTACAACAACGGCGCAGAAGGAACGGAACCCGACCAGCTCGAGTTGGTCGTCGTGGACACCCGCGAAGAGGCGGACATCGTCATCAACGTGGGCGACGAGCGAACCGAACCCTACACCGACATCAGCGTGTTCGGCTACGACACAGACGACGACCCGGCGTTCGAATACTACTCAAATGCTACGATAACTGTGGCTGGGTACGACTCAGGCGACACCGGCTGGATTGTTGGGTACTACCTCGGCTATGCGCTTGGGGCCGAATCGAACGAGGAACTGCCTCGGCCGTTTAGAGACGGGGAGATTGACGACCCGAACTGGTGGGAGTACTGATGCTTCTGGGTACTTTCAGCGAAGATACATCCGTTGGCCGTTACCCACGCCAATACTGGGCTCTGTATAACTGCTTGAGAACGGAGGTGTGTCTGAGCAACGCGGGCAATTTGCCAACGAGCTAATAGCTGTATCTGACGTATCATCTGTGTAATGTCGTTGGCTGCGAAAAACCGAATCGTCGTTATCACCGGGGCGAATGAGGGCATTGGCTACCACATGCTCACATCACTCCTCGAAAGCGGCTACCGCGTTGCTGGGCTGGATATCAACGGCGAACACATCTTGTCACTTCAGAAAACTCACCCAGAGCAGGTTCGTTTCGTTGCGTGTGATGTGACCGCAGATGACGCGGTTGAAACAGCAATCGAGGAGATAATCGACGACTGGGGGCGCATTGATATTCTCGTCAATAACGCCGCGATATTCAATTTCGCGCCCTTTGAAGCCCAGTCGCTTGCCGACACGAAACGCGAATTCGAGGTGAACTACTTCGGCTACATTCGGATGATTCACGCCGTCTTGCCACACATGCGAGCCCGAAATGAGGGCATCATCCACAACGTGAGCTCCGGGGCGGGTCTCGTTGGCCATCCCGGACTCACTGGCTACGCTTCAACAAAGGGTGCAATCGAAGCACTTGTCCGGTCTCTGCGACTGGAACTGCAACATGAAAACGTCTCGTGTACGCTGATGCACCCACCGCTTTCGAACACTGAGTCGGCAGCGGAACTTGGATATCCAGAATCACTGTTAAGTGATCCCGCTGATGTGGGCCGGAAATTGGCTGCACAAATCGAATCGACTGATCAAGTAATAACCGCTGATTGGCAAACGAAAATCGGACTGTATCTCTCTCAACGCATCCCATACTTGGTGAAAAAGGGGACTGAGCGATTCGTCACCCCTGCAAAATAACTATGCCACTCATCGGTTGATTCGTTGCAAAACGGGCCGGGCGCGATTATGAACCCCAGTCGCTCACTGCGTTCGCTCCTTCGTTCAAATCGCTTGTAACCCGCACATAATTCAGCTGTTCAGAGCACACGCTACGCGGTGCTCAGAGGGTAATGAATTATGAGAAGCGGGCCGGGCGCGATTATGAACTACGCCGAGACGGTCGGCTCGCTCCGCTCGCCGCTGCGACTCGTCTACTTCAAATCGCTCGTAGCCGTTTTGCCACTCATCAGTTGATTCGTGGCAAAAACGGGCCGGGCGCGATTTGAACCCACTCGCTTCGCTCGCGGAAACCGCAACAGGCGACCCGGATGGAGAGGCTACAGGCTCTGCGATGGAGCAACATGCCCGAAAATACTTTGGAGCCTATCAGCCCACGAGACGCCTACGACTGGTATCTCGACGCACAGACCCAAGAGTACAGTACCAACACCATCTACGCCCACAAATCCCGACTGGGTCACTTCCTGCGCTGGTGTGACCAAACCGGGATTGACAACATGAACCAGATAGACGGCAGGAAGGTCGAGCGATACAAAACGTGGCGGCAGCGAGAAGGGGGGTTGAACAAAGTGAGCCTGCGTACCCAGACCTCAACGCTCAAAGTGTTCTTGAGCTGGTGTGCGAGCATCGACGCAGTTCACCCGCATGTCGCAGAGAACGTCCGGGTTCCCTCCGTCAGCAAACGAGAGAAGAAACGGACGAAGGACGCAGACCCAGAGCAGATACTGGCCGCCCTTGACTACCTGCGAAAGTTCCACTACGCGACTAACAAGCACGTAGCGCTCACCTTGCTCTGGGAAACCGCGATGCGAACAGGTGGGTTACACAGCCTCGACTTCGGGGACTACTACCCCCGGAAAGCGTACCTGAAGCTCAAGCACCGACCTGAGACAGGAACCACGCTCAAGAATGGAGAGTCAGGAGAGCGACCAGTTGCACTGAATGACCGGACGTGCAACCTGCTGGATGACTACCTTGAGAACACGCGGGAACCCACGCAGGACAAGTACGGACGAGACCCGCTCATCACCACGTCGTTCGGACGGGCCGCAAAGGGGACTATCCGAATGTGGACGTACAAGTACACCCAGCCATGTCGTATCGGGCTTGAGTGTCCGGGCGGACGCAACCCAGACGTGTGCGAAGCTCGGCAAGAACACGAACAATGTGCTACCTGCCCGTACAACTACCATCCGCACGCTCTCAGGGGCGCAAGCATCACCCACCACCTGAATGACGGGTGGCCCGTGAATAACCTCTCAGAGCGCGTGGACGCCTCTCCAGAGGTCATCAATGACCACTACGATGAACCGACGGATGGAGACCGTCTCGATAGACAGTGGCGGTTCATGGACGAACACAGCTGAATAGGAGCGAGATGTCCCCGAACTTCAGAATTTTATGCTGGAACTCATTCGTGCAATCCCTTATTCAACAGACATAGAACTAACAGGGGAGGTTCAATGGCATTCTCTCTAACAGATGCGCTTCATTCCCACTAACCAAGTAGGTCGCCTTAGATGAACTATCAGCATCTGTTTGGTTGGTACTATATGAGTAGGGGTGAGAAACCTTCACCACATGTCCATCGAGACTGTAACTAATGACTGATGCTCGTTTCTTAGAAGTGACTTCAGACGTGTCCCACGCTGTGAGACAGGATGCATTTTCTAACGTTGTTTCTAAATACGCTTCCTCCTGTGTCAGCGCAGTATTTTTTGCACTTTGGTTAGTTACCACAACACCCACGACCAGTACTCCAACGATTACCAATAAGACTGAAAAGAATGGGCGATTATTCATTGATACCCACATTATTGATATGCGAATAAGTACTTTCTGTAGACTGAAAATATCAATATAAAATATACGTTAGAGCCTCACAGCACAACATTTGCTATCTTCGAGCGTCCATGCTCCCGTTCCATTTTTTTGCTGGAAACGACTGAGAACAACAGACACAAACGTTCTATCGTGGTTAGCTTATATACTTGATTTAAACAAGAACTGTAGCCGAAAGTATGGCTCTGTCAGTACGCAGGAAGCCTCCGCTACAATCCACCGCACCACCCGAACTGGAAGTCAAGTAGGACTGAAGAATCCTCACAGGCCCACTCTCTCCCTTCGGTCGAGTTGGTGGGCGGCGCTTCCTGCGTACTACCAGACCGAAAATACGAGGTTTATCACCCTGTTCTTGGGAGGATACTCATCACTCAATAGAATGGTTTACCCTTTATATACCCCTCATCGTGCCGTCTGCTAGGCGTTCTCGTTCTTCGAATTGCAGGTACCGCATTGGGTCTGCCGAGTCAGGATTCCGGAAGTAATTCTCCAATTTTGCATATTCTCGTCTAATCTCCTTTTCAGACAGTCCAAGATTTTTCGCAACCTCCGAGAACAACTTATCTCGATTTTCAGGCTTCTGGTTGTAGTGATACGACCGTTCTGTTTCGTCCTGATGAACGATTACTGCACAGACACAGAAGGCAATCAGTTCGGCCCGTTGTCCCCACTCTCTGAGGTTCAAACTCAGGAATGAGTGTCTGACACTGGAAAGCTGGAACGTGGTCAATTCCAAATGTCCTGAGATTATTTCAATCAAGTGTAAATTGTTTTGATAGTTGTACCATTTCTTGTTCACCCAACCACCATTTTTCAGCCCCCGGTTGTAGAAGTCTAAATTCTTGAATTTGAAATAATCCTCTGTTGCCCCCTCAATGTCTTGATACCGAATGTGGGTCGCGTTGTTTGTGTCTGGCTCTTCAAGAGTTCTTAGAGGGGGACTGGGTTGAGCTACTCCGGAGTATCTGTGAGGATTTCTCTGGTACTGCTGCCAATCGACGGGGACAATCTCACCGTCATGGATAAATCGCTGGTTCGTAGTGAGCATAACTCTGCTGAGGAGACATCAATAGATAATCAATTTTGTGCTTGGTCAATCTTACTGGAATAACTGGTACACCTATACCAACGGTTCCAAAATCACCAAAAATCTTCGTGCCGACTAACGCTCCCCCTGAACGAGTATTTTCGCCCAATGTCACAACCGTTCTCGTTGTGGGGGTTCCTGCTGGCGGACAGGAACCGTAGACCCGTTAGAATCCTCCTGCTGTGAGAGGTTTCAATGAAGTATCGGATACAGGAGAAGGATGCAGCAACTCATCAGCCGAAAAGCCCATAGATTAGGCAACCAACTAACATGAAATGGTCACTGGGTGGCTGAGGGGTGGTGCTCTTCTCCTTGGGATAGCTTGTCTCGTCTTTGCCGGAATCGGTGTGTATGGGCTGGCAACAGCGCCACCCGCCGGAGCGAGCTATGCAATAGCAACGGTCGAACCAGTTGAGGACACACCTCCTGCGACGAAGGTCATCGCGTACAGTCAGCTCCCACCAGCGGCACAGGCGTCGTTTGATGGCGCTCAACAGGATAGGACGGTGGTTGCGGTCTATGAGTCAGAAGACCCGGAGGCGGTTCGGAGCATCCTTGCCCATCGCTACGTGCGGAAAGACGGGAAGGACTTTCAGTATTCAGTCATCCACGGCGACAACACGTACCCCCGGAGTCACACAGTGCTTGTCCTCACCCTCTCGGGGCTATCTGGACTGGTGTTGGTCAGCTACGGGCTCGAAAAGCGAGACGGTCTCAGGTTGTCGAGTTGATGTTCTCAGGAAGTGCGTGTGTGCATCACTTCTATCAACCGACATCCTGTTGGATACAGCCTCTTTAGGCGATAAGCTATTCGAGTCATCTGTTGAGCGGTTCAGCGAATTGGAACAGTGACATACGCTTATGCTGGTCGAAGTTGACTACAGATTATCGCAGGACTGTGGCCCAATCGATTCGGTAGGTGACGAACTCAATCGCCTAATCTCAGTTCAGTATTTAACTGACGGACTTCCGTCTGTTGGATACAATTCCTCACGAAGTGAAGCGGGCCGGGCGCGATTTGAACACGCGACCGTCTGATTAAGAGTCAGACGCTCTGCCTAACTGAGCTACCGGCCCACGCAAATTCACCTAACGGCGGTTGATTAATATAGGTTGTGTTTCGGCAGGCGGCCGTCACGTCGTCGCATGACACCACCTGAAGAACCACCGCCGATAGAGAGATTTCTGCTGGCGTGTAAGCCACGATACGTGGCGAACGACAGGGTGAAACAAGCCGAATGAGGGACAAAAGGTGGGCAATATAAGTATCGTCCGCGGGATAGTCCGATTACGATGAGTACAGGCATCACGATGGCTTCGATGTCGTCCTACGCGATTCTTGGCTGTGGTAGCGTCGGGCACGCCGTCGCAGAGGAGTTGGTGGATGAGGGGAAGGAGGTTCTCATCTTAGACCAAGACCCCGGACGCGTCGAGGCCCTGCGTGACCAGGATTTGAACGCGAAAACCGCAGACATTCGCGAAGAAGACGTCATCGCAGAGTTAGATGAGACGGACGTCATTTTGATTCTCTCTTCAGACGTGGCCGCAAACCGGGAAGCCGTAGAGAACATCCGCGAGCGCGGCGGCGAGCAGTTCATCGTCGTCCGTGCCTCAGACCCCGTTTCGGCGGATGAACTCACGAAAGCCGGTGCGGACGTTGTCATCAACCCGTCTTCTGTCATCGCGGATTCCGCCCTGCGCGCTCTCGAAAGCGGCGAACTCGAATACAAAGCCGAACAGCTCGCCGAAGTCATCGACGACACGGAGTCGAAGATGGCGATTATCACCCACGATAACCCCGGTCCCGACTCCATCGCGAGCGCGGTTGCCCTTCAGGCAATTGCGAGCGCCCGCGGCGTCGAAGCCGACATTCTTTATGATGGCGAAATTGGCCACCAAGAGAACAGAGCCTTCGTCAACCTGCTCGGCATCGACCTCGTCTCCCGTGACGGAGTCAACCTCGATGACTACGACACCATCGCGCTCGTAGACCACGCGAAAGCTGCGGAAAACGCGGTGGACGTCGAAGCCGACATTTTCATTGACCACTTCGAACCTGACCCTGAGTACGATGCAGCGTTCATGGACGTGCGCCCGAACGTCTCTTCGACCTCCACGATTCTCACGAAGTACGTCCAAGAGTTCGATTTAACGCTCGGCAAGGAAGTCGCCACGGCGCTGCTCTACGGGATTCGCGCTGAGACGCTCGATTTCAAGCGCGATACGACGCCCGCAGACCTGACCGCCGCGGCCTATCTCTATCCGTTTGCTGACCACGACACGCTCGAACAGGTCGAGTCGCCGAGCATGAGCCCCGAGACGCTCGACGTGCTTGCAGAAGCCATCCGGAATCGTGACGTGAAAGGCAGTCATCTCGTCTCGAACGCTGGCTTCATCCGCGACCGCGATGCCCTCACGCAAGCCGCCCAACACCTCCTCAACTTAGAGGGTATCACGACGACTGCGGTGTTCGCCTTGGACGACGACACCATCTACCTCGCTGCCCGGTCGAAGGACATCCGGCTGAACATCAGAAACGTCCTCCAAGATGCCTTTGGCGAACTCGGCGAGGCGACGGGTCACTCGACCGACGCCAACGTCTCGATTCCACTCGGCATCTTCACGGGTATCGAAACGACCGAAAGCAACCGTGACACCCTCCTCCAACTCGTTGAAGAAGCCGTCCGCAGAAAGCTCTTTCAGGCGATGGGGGTCGAAGGAGCCAGCAGTAGCAGTGAAAGCGGAAACGGAAATTAGGCCGCGATTTCGTCGTCTTCTTCTGGTTGGCGCAGACGTTCTACGACGTCGTTGATGAGCACCACGTCGCCCACAGCGCGTACCCAGCGGTACGGAATGATGACCCCACGGTGCCCTTCGAGCCGGTTTCGGAACAGGTCGGTGTTGAGCTGACTCAGCGCGAGCCCCGTCACAACCTCTTGGTCGAGATCGAGTCGAATATCCTCGACCTCACCCACGAACACCCCGTTGTTGGAGTAGACTTCGCGGCCGACAAGGCTCGTAATTTCTTGCGGCATTGCGTCCATACATTCGAGGTCTGTCCAAGGGGCCTTAACTCTTGGCTGAGCGTCTGACGCAGCGCCGACGCGGGTGTCAGGGTTGTATCAGTTCAATGGGGTGGAGCGGCGACTCGGTTCTGAACGCCGCCAACTGTTCTTGACACGACGTGCCGCTTGCGACAACCTGCGTGGCATCAGCAAACTCCTCGGCCAACTGTTCACCGACGTCCATGCTCACCTCGTAGTACTCTTCTTTGTAGCCAAAGCTCCCGGCCATCCCACAGCAGTCAGCAGACGAGGTTTGTACGTCGTAGCCGAGGTCAGCGAGGACGGCTTCCGTGTACGCTGCCAACCCGTGCGAGCGTTGCTGGCAGTGGCTGTGGTAGGCAAGTTCTGTTTCGGAACCTTCAGTGAGCGCAGACGCATCCGCGCCGTTTTCGAGCAGCCCGTACACGTACTCGAACACCTCGTAGCTCGCCCCCGAAATGCGCTCGAAGGAGGCGGGTTCGAGGAACTTCTCGTAATCGTCGCGGAACATCGTGAGATCGCTCGGTTCGATGACCACAATATCTCTCCCCGCGTCGATGTGCTCTGCCACCTGCCCGTAGACGGTTTTCGCCTGCGTGCGTGCGGTTTCGACCATTCCCTGTGACAACGGCGCGCGCCCGCTTTCTTCGAGATGCGGAATCTGCACCCGACAGTCGAGCGCTTCGAGCACGCGCACGGCGGCTTTCCCGCGCGCCGGATTCACGTAGTTCGTGTAGATGTCTGGATAGAGCACCACGTCGCGGTCGTACGCTGCCACCGGTTCGCGCTCGGCCATCCACTCACGGAGCGTCTCGCCTGCGAACTCGGGCAGGTCGCGGCGAGCGTCGATACCAGCGACCGATTCGAGCAGCCTTCGCGCCGGGCCAATCTTCCCCACCCAATTCGAGACGGGCGCGAAGCGACTGCCCAGTTTGAAAAGCGTGCCCGCGTTGCCGAACACACGTTTTTGCAGGTCGAGGGTTCCCGGTTCTTCGTCCGGCGTCAAGCCTTCGACGAGGAAGCCAAGTTCGTCCTGTGGTTTGCCGCGATTCACGCGGTCGCGAACCACCGTGTTCACCCACGGAATGTCGATTTTCACCGGGCAGGTCGGCACGCACTGTGAACACCCGGTACAGAGGTCGTTGAACTCAGCTGCGGTGTCGAGTCCCGAGATTCCGGCTTCCCAGCCCGTACCGATGCCGCCGGTGTACGTCTCGCCACCGAAGCCGTGACCGCCGACGGCTTGGAAGTTGGCGCAGGTGTTCGCACACGCGCCACACCGGATGCAGTAGAGCGTCTCGCGGAGGTCTTCGTCCGCGCGCATCTCGCGGCGGCCGTTATCGACGAGCACAAGGTGGAAGTCGCGCTCGCCCGTCCCGAACTCGTTTGCCTCGAAATCGATTGTGGGGGTCTCTACCGGTGGCGTGAGCAGCGAGACGTACGACGTGATATCCTGACCCGTTCCTGTGCGGGCGATGAGTTCGACAAACGGTTGGAGGTCTGCGAGGGTCGGAACGAGTTTTTCAACGCCCGCCACCGCGACGTGGGTGTCCGGCGTGACCGCAGATTTGCGGGCGTTGCCCTCGTTCGTGACAATGGCGAGCGTTCCCGATTCAGCGACGATGAAGTTCGCCCCGGTCATGCCCACGTCGGCCTCAATGATCTTCTCGCCGACGATATCGCGGGCGAACGTGGTGAGCGCTTGCGGGTCGTCAGGGAGCGGCTCATCGAGGTCGAAGTGGTCGTTGAACAGGTCGGCGATTTCGTCGGTCGATTTGTGGAGCGCCGGGCCAATCAAGTGACTCGGCGTCTCGTGGGCTAACTGGATGACGAACTCGCCGAGGTCGGTTTCCCACACCTCGTATCCAGCGGCTTCGAGGTGTGCGTTGAGTTCGAGTTCCTCGGTCGTCATCGACTTGCTCTTGACGAGCGACTCCGCGTCCTTTGCGGCCATCACATCCTCGACGTAGCGGTTCGCATCCTCGGCGTCGGCTGCGACGTACACCTGCCCGCCGTTGGCTTCGACGGCCTCGGTGACCTCCTCGATGAGGTCTGGAAGGCGTTCGATGGCATCTTCCTTGATGGCTCGCGCCTCCTCTCTGAGTGCTTCGTAGCGGTCGAAGTGAGCGACGTTGAAGTCGGCGAGTTCCGCGAGGCCGCGTGTGTTGGTTCTGACGGCGTCACCCTCTTCGTCCATGAGCTTTCGCAACGCCGCCGCCTTCTGTCGGCGCGAACTCATCGTTCCTCCACGATGAGCACGTGAATGCTCTCAGGGCCGTGGACACCGCGAACGAGCGAGCCCATGTCGGCGGTCGCACTTGGGCCGGTGGCGAGAATTTGGGTGCGCGTGCCTGCGTCAAACTCTTCTTCGAGTTGGGAGAATGCGTCGGTCATGCTCGGTGTGATGTCCGCCTCCGCAACGACGATGACGTGGCGACTCGGATAGAGCGAGATGAACTCGTCTGCGTCAGTCGTCGTCCGGAGGGTGACGGTTCCGTAGTCGGCGACGGCGAGACCGGCGTGCGAGACGCCGGTTTCCGCGGCGAGCAGTTCTTGCGGCGTCGGGTCAACGGTGACGGAGGCGTCGTCGTACGAGAGCGATCCCCGGAGTGCGGTGCCGACGGTAGGTGGTTCGAGAAGGGCGGCGAGGTCGGTCGAAAACGTATCTGGAGACGTTCGCACGATGTCGTCCGCCTTCCCATCGAGTGCGGACTCGAACGTGCGGACGGTATCGGTACTCATGGCACGAACTGCCACGGCCTGCTAAATGATTGTTCGGGAACCGGTTACAGCGAATCGAGAACCTCAGCGAATGCCGCGAGTGCGGCTTCCACGTCTGCTGGTGACCGCGAAGCCGCGATTCGAAAGCCTTCAGGGACGCCGAAGAATCGGCCGGGGACGACGAGAATGCCTGCGTCCCACGCGGCGGCGGCGAGTTCGTCGCCATCGACTGCCTCGTGAAAGAGGAGCCCAAACGTACAGCCGGGCTGGATGGTTCCCGTGAGGTCGTCGCGGTCTTCGACGAACGCCGTGAGTTGGGCGTGGTTCTCCGTGAGGTGTGAGCGAGCGTGTTCTGCGAGCTGGGCTGCGTTGTGAAAGGCACGACGGGCGAGGGCGACGCTCGGGCCGGAAATCGACGGGACGTACTGCAAGATGTGATTTGCTCGCTTCACAAACGCGGCATCCGCGATGAGCCAGCCAATGCGGAGTTCACCGAGGCCGAGGAATTTCGTGAGCGACCCCGTGACGATGGTGTTGTCGAGTCCCGCTGCTGTGACGCCGCCGAAGGCGAGGTCACTGGCTGGCTCTTCAACGAACGCGCCGTACACCTCATCGACAAGCAAGCGCGCACCGGCGTTGGCACAGTCAGCTGCGAGGTCAGCGAGTGCGTCGCGGCCGGTCAAGACGCCCGAAGGATTGTGACGATTGGTGACCATGACGAGGTCTGTTTCGTCGGTGAGCGCGCTTTCGACCCGGTCTGCATCGAGTTGCCAATCGGTTTCCTCCATTCGAAGAAAGCGGTCGGTCTGGCTGTTGAGCGCTTCCGGCGTCACGACGAGCGGTTCGTAGCCCGGCTTTTCGACGAGGATTCGCTGTTCTGGGCTGTCTTCGGCTTCGCGCTCGATTCCAACGGTCGCCGCGATAGCGAGAAAGTTTGCGTGCGTTGCCCCGGCGGTGATGAGCACGTTTTTCGGCGCGACTCCGTAAGCGGCGGCAATCTGCGATTCGAGCGCTACCGTTTCGGGTGGGTCTTCGAGGCCTGAGAGGACCGATGGCGTTACACGCGTATACGAGGGACTGCTCGTGCGAAGGTCGCTCGACCCGAGGTCGTAGGCGGCCTCCTCTGGCCGCCCAGCAATCCAGTCGAGATACGAGATGACAGAGAACATAGTTTCTGTGTATCACCATACGAGTTTAGCTTTCCGCCGTGGGCGGCCAGCACACAGGGCGGTACGTGCGACCGACTGTCGAGATACATAAACACAGGAAATAGTTATATATGAGTGTTCACGGAGTGACCAAGTATGCAGTCAGTGAAGTAAATAGGTAAGCCAACAAAGAAACGGATGCCGGGTGCCTCTGACAAACCGGCAACGAAGACCGGTGGGGTGGCTTTGCCCGGGGCCGCCACACTCGGTTTCACTTTCGCTAAAAATTCACCCTGCTACCATTGGGTGGCACTGGATTTTCGAGAGGTTGGGTGGGCTCAGGGGGAATCGACCCCCTGAGGCCGAACATTACGGCTAATTTTCTGAGACGGCGTCGTCGCGCCACTGAGCGTACGCATCGAGAATTGCAGTCTCGTCAAATCGCTCGATACACGGCACGTCGTAGGGGTGGAGTTCACCAACGCGAGAGACGAGTGCATCGTACTGGGCGTCGGTGGTTTTCGCGAGAAGCGCGACTTCGTCGTCTTCGTGGACGGCGTCGTTCCAGCGGTACACCGACCGGCAAGGGAGGAGATTCACGCACGCCGCGAGTCGTGCTTCGACCAGCGCGTGGGCAATCGTGTCGGCGGCCTCCGGTGGGGCGGTAATGTAAACGGTGGGCATCGATGAGAAAATCGAGTCTGCTTAGGCTTCGAACGGGTTGTACGTGCCGTTTATATTCCACTCGTGGATGCAGTGGGGCGTGCCGATGCGCTTTTCGCCGTCAATCGTTGCGATTCGCCAGTTTTCAACCGCGTCGTCCCACACGTCAGCGCGCCCACACTGGAGGCAGGTTCGCTCTCGAGGTGGGACAATCGTTTCAGGCATGCGTGGTAACAGGCCACGCGGCATAATGAATCTCTCGTCTGCGCCCGGTCTGTCCATCGGCCCCACCGAAAGCACAAAGTGTTGTGCGAGCGACCCAACGGCAATGGGTCACACGGCCTGCTCGCTTGCTCACCATTCGACTTTGTACTACGCATGAACACCGCAACCCACCTCACAGAAACCCTCGTAGAACTGGACGTCGAGTTCGTTTTTGGCTACCCCGGCGGCCGCGTCATCGAACTGTTCTCAGAACTCGGTGACACGCCGATTCAAGTTATCCGCCCGCGCGACGAACGCGAAGCGAGCGTGATGGCGGAGCTGTACGGCCGACTCACCCGCAAACCAGGCGTCCTCGCCGGACAGGGACCATGGATTGGCAGCCTCGGCGCAATCGGACAGATGGAAGCCCGGCTCGGCTCTTCGCCGATGGTCGTCCTCACCGAAGCCTCAGAGCGCGGCGAGTATTCGACGCTCGCGCCGTACCAACAGGCAAGAGGCGACTACGGGGGTCTCTCACTTCCCGACATCCTCGGGGCGATAACGAAAGAACACTGGTTCCCTCGCACACCGGTCGAAACCCTACGGAGCGTCCACCTCGCGTTCAAACACGCGACCAGCGGGCGACCCGGCCCAACCGCCGTCATCCTTGATGGGGGTGCAGTCTCGAAGGAGGTTCCAGAAAACCCCGTGCCGCCGCTTTGGGACGCCAACGCACAGACGAAGACGTGGAAGTCCCGACCAACTGCTGGCGACCTCGACCAAGCTGTCGCCGCGCTCGAAGCCGCAGACCGACCGGTCATCGTCGCCGGCAATGGTATCCACGCCGCAGATGCCTACGACGAACTCGTCGCGGTCGCCGACGCCTACGACTGCGCCGTGGCGACCTCGTATCTCGGGAAATCCACCATCGCAGAGACCCACCCGCGCGCCGCTGGCGTCATCGGTTCGTTTGGTCACGAAGGCGCAAACCAAGTCGTGAGCGAGGCCGACGTGCTTCTCGTGGTTGGCTCGCGGCTCAACCCGATGGACTCGAACTGGCAAGCCCCCGAATTCATCCGCCCCGACGAGCAAACCATCATCCACGCGGACGCAGACACGCGAAACGCCGGGTGGGTGTACCCCGCAGACGTTGGCCTCATCGGCGACGCGAAAGAGACCTTGGCCGCGCTCGTAGCCCGTGGCGAGGCAGCTGCAGGGTGGGCGAAAGACCGGGTGGCCGAGGCTCAACAGGACTTCACCGCACCCGAGTGCGACTCGGACGCAGCTCCCGTCAAACCACAGCGCGCCGTCAAAGAAATCGAGCGCGTGGTTGACGAAGACACCATCGTTACCGCAGACTCCGGAAACAACCGCTTTTGGCTGTTAAACTACCTCCAGACGCCCGCGCCGCGAACCTACTTCGGGAGCGGTGGCGTTGGCGGGATGGGGTGGGCTGGTCCCGCGGCCGTAAGCGCGGCGCTCGCGACGGACAAAGACGTGCTTGCCGTGGCCGGAGACGGTGGGTTTGCGATGACGATGACCTCCATCGAGACAGCCGTCGAATACGGCGTCGCGCCCACCTACGTCGTGCTCAACGACACGAGCCTCGGGATGGTACGCGAGATGGACGCCGACATGCCTGGTGTGGAGTTCCAGAACACGGACTTCGTCGCCGTAGCGGAGGCGCTTGGCGGGACTGGGATTCGCGCAAACTCCCCTGGCGAACTCAGAGCAGGCCTCAAAGCAGGCAACGCCGCGGACACGCCAACGGTCATCGACGTGCGTATCGACCGGTCAGAACGGATGGCGGACACGCTTCAATCGTCGTTCTACGCCTCGGTTGGCGGCCTTCACGAGTGAACGACGAATTGGCGCACGATGCGGGCGACGAGAACGAACAGAAGTCCGCCGGTCACCATTCCGATTCCGAGAAGTCCCCAATCGCCGAGGCTGAGCGGGACGGTGCCAAAATAGGTGCGAAGCGGCGTGTAGACGACGGCGAGTTGGAGTGCAAGCGAGCCTGCAACCGCGAGAAACAGCCACCAGTTGATAACCGGCGTGCCGCGAAGCCAGCGCACGACGAACAGTTTGACAAATTCGAGCAGGACGAACCCCGTGAACACCATCGTGAGGGCGTAGGGTGTCACTGTTGGCGCGCCGTCGAGGACGACCACCATCAGTCCGAGCATCACCAGCGCGGCGGCCACGCCAGCCCCGCCAACAAAGCCAAGCAGTTCGCGGTCGAGGATGCCTGTGGCGCGCGCTCTTGGCTGTCTGTCCATCACATCGTCGCCCGTCGAATCAACACCAAGTGCGAGTGCGGGCAGACCGTCAGTAAGGAGGTTTATCCAGAGCAGTTGCACCGCCGGGAGGATGAGATACCCGGCGAGCGAGGCGATGAACACCAACAGCACCTCCGCGAAGTTCGCAGAGAGCAGGTAGGCAACGAACTTCCAGATGTTGTCGAAGACGGCCCGTCCGTTTCGGATTGCGGTGCGAATCGTGGCGAAATTGTCGTCGAGGAGGACGATGTCGCTGCTCTGGGCGGCCACGTCCGTCCCGCGTATTCCCATCGCCACGCCCACGTCTGCGCGCTTGAGCGCGGGCGCGTCGTTCACGCCGTCGCCGGTCATCGCCACGACGTGGCCCTGCGCCTGTAACGCTTCTAAAATTCGCACCTTGTGGGCGGGCGTCGCCCGGGCGAACACGGTGGTTCCAGACAGGCGCGCGGTGAGTTCGTCGTCGTCCATCGCATCGAGTTCCGTCCCGTCGAGCGTTGCGCCCGAAAGGCCAATATGGGCTGCGATGACGCTTGCCGTGACGCGGTTGTCGCCCGTGATGAGTTTGACGTCGATACCGGCGCGGTGGCACTCCGCGATTGCGGTGGCGACCTCTGGACGGGGCGGGTCAAGCAGGCCCTGTAACCCGACGAAGATGAGCGACTCGTCCGGGTCGTTGGTGGTGTTGTAGGCGAAGCCGAGAACGCGGAGCGCCGCCGCGGCGAAGGCGTCCGTTTGCTCGCGGATTTGCGCACGCAGGTCGTCAGTGAGCGGGACAACACCGGCCTCGGTGTGGACGTGTGAGCAGTGGTCGAGCACCGGTCGGGGAGCGCCTTTGACGAAAGCAACGTCGTCGTGGACGGTCATCATCTGCTGGGTCTCTGCAGAAAAGGGGCGTTCAGAGACGCGTGGGTGGGCGTCCCGAACCGCGTCCGGGTCGAGGCCGTACCAGCGCGCAGAGCCGAGTAACGCCTGCTCGGTCGGGTCACCCACGTCGTCGGTGGCGTCGTTGCAGACGACGCCGATTTCGAACAGGCGGCGCAGTCTGTCGTCCTCCGACGGGTCGTCTGCGAGCGAATACACGCGGTCTGGCACCCACACTTGACTCACGACCATCTCGCCTTCGGTGACGGTGCCCGTCTTGTCCGTGCAGATGATATCGACCGTTCCAAGGGCTTCGACCGCGGGGAGTGCCCGAACGAGGGCGTGTTCTGCGGCCATCCGTCTGACGCCGAGTGCGAGCGTGAGCGTCACCACCGCGGGAAGGCCCTCTGGAATGGCTGCCACCGCGAGGGAGACGGCGGCGAGCGCAGCCTGCACGGCGTCGGTTCCAGCGAGGACGACTAAGATTGGCGCAAGCAACGCAGACACGAAGAGAATGCCGATGCCGAGCGATTTTCCGAGCGCCGCGAGGTCGCGTTGAAGCGGCGTCAGCGGCGCGGTGGCTGCGGCGAGCGCCCCGGCGATTTCGCCCATCTCGGTGTCCATGCCGGTTGCCACGACGACGGCTTCGCCGCGACCGCGGGTGACGGTGGTTCCCCGGTACACCATGTTCGTCCGTTCGGCGAGTGGTGTGTCCGGAGAAACCGGCGCGACAGATTTTCCAACGGGCAAACTCTCCCCGGTCAGCGGCGCTTCGTCGCATTCGAGCGACTGGACCGAAGAGAGCCGGGCATCCGCCATCACGGCGCTGCCCTGCGTCAAAATAAGCATGTCACCGGGGACGACGTCGGTCGCCGGAATGTTCCGCTCACGGCCGTCTCTGCGGACGGTTGCGTTCGGCGTTGCGAGTTTTCGCAGGGCGAGCAGACTCTGCTCTGCGCGGTAGTCCTGTACGAATCCGAACGCGCCATTCGCGGCGACGATGATGCCGATAAGCAGCGCGTCGATGGCGTGACCAACGGCCGCAGAGAGAAGGGCCGCGACCACAAGTACGCCGATGAGCAGGCTCGAAAACTGGGCGACGAGTATCGACAGTGGTCGCCTGCCTTCGGTGTCGATGAGGTCGTTTTCACCGTGGGCTAAAAGGCGACGCGCAGCCTCGTCGCTCGACAAGCCGTCCGGTTGACTGCCGACAGAATCGAGCGTCGCCTCGACCGTCGCGTCGTGACCCACCACAGCCTACAGTTCGTCAGACTGATAGATAGGCGTAGCGTCCGTCTCACGGCAACGTTTTTCGCAATTCCCACCAACGTTCGTGACAATGGCAGAAACGGTACTCGTCACCGGCGGCACTGGCTTCATCGGCGCATACGTGGCCCAAGACCTCGTCCACGCGGGTCACGACGTGGTCGCGTACGACCTTTCGACCGACAAAACCCGCCTCGACAAACTCGGCGTGGCAGACGATGTGTCGGTGGTTCGCGGTGACGTGACCGACCCGACCGCCGTTGTCCGCGCGGTCAAAGAGTCGGGCGCGACGCGCATCATCCATCTCGCTGCGCTGCTCACGACGGCCGCAGAAGCGAACCCACGGGCCGCGATGGACGTGAACATCCAGGGGACGAACAACGTCTTCGAGGCGGCTCGCACCCTTTCTGACCAAGTCGAGCGCGTCGCGTGGGCCTCAAGCGCCGCCGCCTTCGCCCCGCCGAGCAACTACGGCGAGTGGGTGACCGAAGCCGACCTCGTGTATCCTGACACGCTCTACGGCGCGACGAAGGTGTACAACGAACATCAGGCGAAGGTATACTTAGAAGAGTTCGGCGTCTCGCACGTTGCCCTCCGCCCGACGGTAGCCTACGGCCCCTACCGAGAAACTGGCGGCTCTGCGTTCCTCGCCCAGATGATAGAGCGCCCCGCCCTTGGCAAGTCCTTCTCGGTCGAATTTGGTGACCAAATCATCGACTGGCAGTACGTCCGCGACATCGCCCAAGCGTTCCGCCTCGCCGCGTTCGCGCCCGAGGACGACCTGACACAGCGCGTCTACAACGTCCGCGGCGAACTCGCCACGATTCGAGAGGCTGCGGAGGTTGTGAAGAAGGTCATTCCGGACGCAGACCTCTCCGTCTCTGACGAAGGCGAACTGCCGTGGACGCAGGTGCTCGACATGACCAAAGCAAAGCAAGACCTCGGCTACGACCCCGAGTACGACCTCGAAACCGGGATTCGAGAGTACGTGAAAGTGCTCCGTGAAGAGGCTGGATTGGAACCGCTCTAATCTTCGTTCAACACGATTCCATCGTCTTTCACATTCGGCGCGCCGACGATGAACACTTCACCCGCGGTTACACAAACGAGTTGGCGGATTTCGTCGGGCGAGACGACCACCACGTCCCCCGCTTTCAGTTCTTCCGCCGAATCCTCGTAGTGCATCTCGAAGGTGCCGCTCAGGATGTGGTAGAGTTCTTCTTGGGTTTTCTGCCGGTGGCGATTCAGCCGTTGGCCGGGTTCGCACACCCAGACGTTCGGGCGCATCTTCTGTGGCCTGAGTTCGTAGCCGACGGCTTTCAGCTTTGGAGAGTCAGACCCGACTTCTCGCATCTCGATTTCGTCCAGATTCACCTTCGCGTGCATACCTGTATTTCGTCGGCTCACCGCAAAAAATCGCGCCCGTTACGCTTGGGTCTGGGAGTAGCGTTTGACCCACTCTTTCAGACTAATCCCCATCGTGGCCTGCGTGATGGCGTTCGAGGACGCCGAGTTCGCGCTTTTGACGAGTTCGGCTTCCATCGTCCGGCGTGGAATCTCGCCGATGAAATGCGGAATCGCGCGCTGGACGGCGAGCGGGACACCCACCTCATGGGCGAGGGCGTAGCCCGACAGTGAGTGCGGGATATCCTCGGTAACGTAGGTTGGGTTAGGGTCGGTCAGGTGGTCGTCCACGTGCGTGACGTATTCGTAGCACTTGCCCACGTCGTGGAGCAGGCAGGCGGCGCGAATCACGTCAAAATCGGGGTCAGCGCCGTGGAAGTCGCGCTGAATCTCCGCGCTCGCCACGGCGATTTTCACGACGCCACGGGTGTGTTCGACGTTGGTCACCTCGTGGATGTTCCATGCGTAGGGGATGTCCGCGATGTCGCGCCACCCGCCGCGTTCGAGACCGCGTGCCCACGCCTCGACGACACGGTCGCGGAGGTCGTCGTCGCGGATGGCATCGAGTTCAGGAAACGACTCTCTGACCTGTGCCTCTCGATCCATGGTCAGTGCCCCGTCTCGTCTTTCTGGACCGTTTCCTTCCCGATGAAGCGTGGGCGGTCGCCAATCGAGAGAAAGTTGTTCACGTCCTCGCGGGCTTCCTTTGCTTTGCCCTTTGCCGGGTCGTAGTCGCGCGAGCCTTCGCTCCCGAGCGCGTCGTGGAGCGCATCCAAATCCTCGAAGTAGAGTTCGGCCACGCCGTCGAACTCGGCGTTTTCGGGGTCGGTCGGCAAGATGGTGTCGTACTTGACGACGCCTTCGATTTCGCGAGCGATTGGCGTGTGGTTGTTCTGCCAGTGGTCGACGAATTCCTCGTGGGTCATCCCATCCTTGCGGACGAGGAACGCGGAGTGCTTGTAGAGGCCCTCGGTGTCGCCGCTCACGTCGTCTCGCTGGACGATGACCTCGCCGATGAACCGGGGGCGGCGCTGGATGTCGAGGAAGTTGTTCACGTCCTCACGAGCTTCTTTGGCTTTGCCCTTGGCCGGGTCGTAGTCGCGCGAGCCTTCGCTCCCGAGCGCGTCGTGGAGCGCGTCTAAATCCTCGAAATATAGCTCTGCGAGGCCGTCGAACTCGGCTGCCTCGGGCGTGACCGGGAGCACCGTCGCGTACTTGACGACGCCCTCGATTTCACGGGCGATTGGTACGTGGTTCGTCTGCCAATAGTCAACGAACGCCTCGTGGGTCAACCCCTCTTTTCTGACCAAAAGCGCGACGTGCTTGTACATGCGTCAGCGGATAGACTCAGGAGATCACAATAAACTATGAGGGATGGCGCTGGAAATTCAGTCAATTTCGCGGAACTTCTACGGTTAAGCCCTTACCCGTCGAAGATGCTGTATGAACCGTTCAGTTTTCGTAACGGTCCTCATGGGGCTGGTGGTAGTTCTAGCAGGATGTTCGGGGGGCGTCACAGACGAGACAACAACGACAGGGGCCGGGGCCGGAAACGATGTCACGACGACGACAACACAGACGACCACGATGGGAGAGCCGTACACGGCGTCCGGTGACGACCTTGACGCGACGACGCTGGCTGGCGCACACGAAGCGGCACTCAAAAACGCGGGGAGTTTCACGAATCAACTGAACATCTCAGTTGATACGACGAACGGTACGCTTGACCTCAACGCGGCGACGCGAGTGAATCTAAACGACGGAACGGCCACCCAGACGAATCTGCTCGCGTTCGATGAGTTCCGCTTTGAATCGACGGTATACACTGCTGGGTCATCATCCTACGAGCGCACCTACTTCCAATCGAACGATTCTGAGTACACTGAGTACCGCCAAGGAAGCGAACCGTATACCAATATGGAAGAGACAGAACCCGTGGACGTAACCGAGTCGATGCAGATTGACATCGTCACCGACACAGTTGACGGCGCAGACTGGACACAGGTTGGCGTCGAACAGTTCGATGGCGTTTCCGTGACGCGCTATGAGGCAAAGGGTGTAGAGAGCTTCAGAGACCTTCGGGAGGACATCGACCCGGCGAGCAACCAGACGATTACGAACGCACAAGCCGTGTTGCTCGTCGATGAGAACGGAATCGCTCGCTTCATCGAGATTCGGTTCGACGTCGAAGACGACGATGTCTCAGGGACGATTTACCTCATCTCCACGATGACCGATGTTGGCACCACGACAGTCGCAGAACCCGACTGGCTCGACCGCGCGAAACAGAGCTAATCGAATTCAATTTTTCACGAAAGACACAGCGCCGTAAAGGTTCTTCACGGTTGTCGGTGATTGATGCTGTATGACGCGATACCGTCGAGATTTCATGGAGGGAACCCGCGGCACGCAAGCGGTAGACTGGGAAGAGCGCATCAACACCCAGCGCCTCCGCGAAGAGCGCCACGCGCGGGCGGTCGAACAGCTCAACGCAGAAGGCCTCGGGAGCATGCTCCTCATCGACGACCCGAACGTCCGGTACGTGACCGGCCTCGCCATGACTGGCGGGAGTGGCGCAGACCATTATACGTTGCTCACAGCGGACGGCTCGGTCGTCCACTGGGACACCGCAGATCACGCGAGCAACCAGCGCTTTAACTGCCCGTGGCTCGCTGACATTCGCTACGCCTGCCCCGGCCTCGGAAACGTCCCACGGGCATCTGGAAGCCCCTCTGCCCGGAAGTTCTTACTCGGGAAGATGGCCGAAACCGTCGTCGAGGCGATGGAGGAGTACGGCGTCAAAGGCCAGCCCATGGGCATCGACGTGGCGAACGGCGGCCTCGTCTCTGCCTTCGAAGAGCGCGGCGTGCAGGTCGAAGCCGAGAAATGTTCGCGGGCGATGGAGACGGCGCGAAAGACGAAGACGAAAGACGAAATCGAGTGCCTGCGACAGGTCGCGGCCATCTGCGAAGCGGGCTTCCAGAAAATCAAGGAAGTCGCCCGTCCCGGCATGCGCGAATCTGAGGTGTGGGGCGAGGCTGTCCGCGAACTCTGGCGACATGGTGCGTTCGTCGGCGGGGGCTACCTCACCTCCGGGCCGAACACGTGGCCAAAACATCAGGCGAACACGACGGACAGAATCCTGCGACCCGGCGACCTCGTGTACGCCGACTTCTACAACATCGGCTATCTCGGCTACCGTTCGTGTTACTACCGCACCTTCTCGCTTGGCGAGCCAACGAAGGCGCAGAAAGAAGCCTACGAACTCGCTCGCTCGAACCTCTACGCCGTCCTCGACCGCATCGAACCGGGTGCGACGACCGACGACGTGTGCAAGGGTTTCCCCGACATGGAGGGCGAACACGCAGACTACTACGGCGCGACCGACCACTGGCAAATGACGACCAACCACTGGGCACACGGTCTCGGCCTCCAACTCTACGAGGTGCCGCTCATCTGGCGGGGTATCTCAGAAGACCACCCAATCGGACTGGAAGAAGGGATGACGATGGCCGTCGAAACGCAAGAACCCGCAGACAGACAGGGCGTGCGCTTAGAGGAGATGGTCGTCGTCAGGGAGAATGGCGTCGAAATCCTGAGCCAGTGGCCGTCTGACGAGATTACCGTTATCGACTATTGACGGTGGATGACGTAGACGGCTTCGGGGTAGGCTTTCTCACCGATGTACGTCTCGCCTTCGCGCTCAAGAGCGAATCCGTAGTCTTCGTAAAAGGAATTGCCGAGTCGGTTGTCTTTGAGCACCATCGCCCGGACGAGGTCGACGCCGCGGTCGAACAGTTCGGTGACCGCACTTTGGAGGAGGGCCGTGCCGACGCCGCTTCGTCGGGCTTCGGGATGGACGTACAGTCTGAGGATATCTCCCTCGTCGTGGTTCCAGAGGGCGTGGACGAAGCCCGTGACAGTGTCGTCTTTCTCCGCGACGAGCATGACGGTGTCCGTCCGTTCGATCTCCTTTTTGATGAGGGCGGGATTATACCAGTCAGCGACGCCCTCGCTTGCCGTTTCACGGCTGAGAATCGTCGGGTAGTCGCCCTCCCACGACGCCTGCGCAACTGTCAAAATCCCCGTTGTATCCTCCGGCATCGCGGCCCTCACTGACATGCATACTCATAGCACGACAGGTCGATTAGTCTTTTCGTCGAAGCCACACCTATAACGGTCGCTTGCGTGGGTCGCGTATGCAGATTGGTACGGGCCTGTTCACCTGCCAGCATCGCCCTGACGATGACCGCTCACTGAACGAAATCTATCAGGAGATGCTCACGCTCGGACGCGCCATCGAGGATGCAGGGCTTGCCAGTGCGTGGGTCTCAGAACACCATTTTACCGACGACAGCTACCTCTCAGGGACGATGCCCGCCCTCGGCGCACTTGCAGCCACGACCGACGCAATCGAGATTGGGACGTGCATCGCGCTCGCACCGCTCTACGACTCGGTTCGCCTCGCAGAAGACGCCGCCACCGTTTCCCTGCTCGCAGATGGCCGCCTCTCGCTCGGGCTGGCCGTTGGCTACGTAGACGACGAGTTCGATCGCTTTGGCGTGCCGAAAGACGAACGAACTGCCCGACTCGAAGACGCCGTTTCGGTCCTTCGCGGCGCGTGGTCTGACGGCCCACTCAATTTCGCCTCACAATTCCACAACGTGCCCGACGACACGCTCGTGACGCCGAAACCGGAGTCCGCGCCGCCGGTACTCCTCGGCGGAAAGGCCAAACCTGCGGTTCGCCGCGCCGCACGTCTCGCAGACGGGTGGATTGCCCCCTCTTCGCTCTCCATCAAAGGCGTAAAACTCCGACAAGAGGACATCCACACCGTCCGCGAGCAGGAAGGAATCGACGGCGAATTCACGACGTACCTGATTCAACATGGTTTCGTCGCAAATTCGAAGGAAGCGGCGTGGGAGACGATGAAAGACGGCTATTGCTACCTCCAGCGCAAGTACGCAGAATGGGGAAGCGGCGAGACACTCGACGAACTGCCTGGAGACCGCGTCGAGGAACTCAGAGAACAGGCCATCTTCGGCACACCCGAGCAAGTCATCGACCAACTCGAACCCTACCGCGAGGCGCTTGGAGATAATGTCCACTTCATCTTCCGCACCTACTACCCCGGCATCGGCACCGACGAGATGGTCGCATGTATCGACCGACTTGGTGACGAAGTCGTCCCACACTTCGCCTGAGGTTACACACTTTTCGCGTTCCCGGTCGTACACGAAGTATGGGCTTTCACACGTTCAACAAAGACCACGCAGGATTTCTTGATGACCCAATTCGCTATCGCTTCCTCTCGGTTGACGAACTCTTGGCTCACCTCGAACCCGAGAGCGAAATGACCGTCGGAGACCTCGGCAGTGGTACGGGATTCTACACCGACCACGTCGCACCCTACGTTTCGAAAGTGTACGCGGTGGACGTCCAGGAGGGAATGCACGACCTATACCGTGAGAAAGGCGTTCCCGAAAACGTCTCGTTGACCACGGCAGAAATCGGTGATTTGCCCTTCGCAGACGAGTCACTCGATGCGGCGCTCTCGACGATGACGTACCACGAGTTCGCGGATGACTCGGCGCTCGCGGAGGTACGTCGCGTGCTGAAACCCGGCGGCAAACTGGTCGTCGCAGACTGGTCTGCAAACGGCGAGAACGTCGAAGGCCCGCCGCTGACAGAGCGATTCTCACTCGCGGATGCGAAAGCGCATCTTGAAGCCGCCGGGTTCACCGTCGAATTTGCGAGCGAACGCGTGGAAACGTTCGTGGTTGTCGCGACGAAAAACTAGCTGAAGTCAGGGAGGTCTTCCGGAGCCTCGTATTCTGCTTCCCAGTCTACGTACTCCTCTTTTAACACGTCGCTCACGATCTGGCCGAGTTCGGTGAGTCCGGCGTTGATGGCAGAGACGTCACCCCACGAGGTGAGGCCGGGGTGGAGATTCTGTTCTTTCCAGTTTTCGGGGAGCCCCGGCGCGTGGTAGCCAACCCGGTCTGCAAAATCGTCCCAGAAGAAATCGAACTCGGAGATGAGCGAGAGGTCTTCGACGACGCCGAACTGGGCTTCGGTCACGTCCGTGTGCTCTGCCCACTCGTTGAACGAGCGTTCCCACGCACCGTCTTCTAAGAACTCCTGTAACTCCTCTCTGCGGTAGTCTTGGGAGCCAAACACCTCCACATCCTCGTAGTCAGCAACGTCCGTGTTGGCGACGATGCGCGGTGCGGGTGGGGCGTCGATGTCGAGACTCATAGGAGAATATATGTGAGAAGCCCGGATAAAACCGCGTCCCTACGCCCTGCCGTTCATTTCGGCTTCGGCGTTGAGGGCTTCGTCGAGGAGGCGTTGGCCGTCGGTAGTTGCCGCCTCGAGGTCGGGCACTTCCGTTGGCTTGTGGTGGTCGTCGATGGCGACGTAGACGAAAAACGACTCCGTCGTGAGTTCGGTGTCGCCGGTGAGTGGGTCTTCGCGGTAAGCGCGCAAGCGAACCCGGACGCTCGTCCGCCCGGCTTTGTAGACGTAGGCGCGGATGAGCGCGGTCTCACCAAGCGGAATCGGGCGGTGGAAGTTCACTTGGTCCATGCGCGCGGTGACGCAGGTTTCACCGGCAAACCGCATCGCTGACATCGCTCCGACTTCGTCCATCCACTTCATCACGTTGCCACCGTGGGCGATTTCGTAGGTGTTGGTGTGGTTTGGCAAGATGAGTTCACGATTCTCGATATACGTCTCCATGAGCGATGGCATACGTCGGGGTTTTCGCGGGAGGGAAATGAGTCTGCTGTCTCTCACGCTCGAAACCAAACTAGTACGATTCCAGACACGATTCGTGACCTTTACCGCACTCCGCCCCTGAGTGTGAGTGTATGTCACATGACAGGGTGACAGTTTCGCTCGACACCGACGCACGGGCGGCGCTCGAAGACCTGACGAGCCGCACCGGTGTGGGCCAGAGTGAGATGGTTCGACGCGCGCTCACCTTTTACGCCGCGAACTTTCAGGCCGCAACGACAGAGACGAGTGTAAATCTGCAAGACTACCACAAGATGCTCTCAGGTGGCGAACACGCACTGTTCGACATCGACTTCCTCCACTGCTTTCTCGACTACGTCGAAGGAGAAAACGGCGAGCCAGACCCGGAGTTTCTCGCGGACGCGGACAAAGTCTCAGACTACCACGCCCACGAGTACAAAGGCCAGTTCGATAACTTAGGCGAAATGCTCGAATGGCTCTCACTGTGTGGCTTTCTCACCGTCAGGCGCAGCGAGGAGAACACCTACCACGTCGTCTACCCCTCAGAACAGCTCCGCTGGTTCATGACCAGATTCATCCAACGGAGTTCGGTTCACCTGCCGTTCACAATCGAAATCGAAGAGGGACTCACGAAGGTGCTGATGACCGAAGTTCCAGAATAGTAGACCGCCGCTGCATAACTTTTCATACGTTTTCACAACAGTTCATACTCAGTATTGCTACTGTGAGACAGGGTAACAAGAGTCTATATATGGATAGTGGTCTGACTCCGACCATGGCATCGGGTGACAATTTCGTACGAGAACTTCAGCGTCGGCGGTTCCTGCGCCTCGCAGGGCTTGCAGGCGCGACCGGGCTCGCGGGATGTATCAGTCAAGAAGACGTCCAAGACGACGGCGGCTCCGATGGCGGTGGCGGCGGAACCGAAGAAGGCAGTGGCGGAGACGGTGGCTCTGAGACAGACGACGGCGACTCCGGCGACGGCGACAGCGGTGGCGACAGTTCGCCGGTCGATGTCGGCGTGGTCATCCCGTTCAGCGGCGACCTCTCTGACTTCGGTGGCCCAATGATGAACGCGCTCCGGATGGCCCAAGAGGACATCAACGCGGCGGGCGGCCCGCTCGGGCGCGAGCTTACCCTGCACGACGAGGACTCGGGCACCGACTCGACGCAGGGTGTGAACGCGGCGAACAAACTCGTGGACACGAACGACGTGAGCGCGCTCATCGGCGCGGTATCGAGCGGTGTCACCATCAGCATCGCAAAGTCGGTGACCGTGCCGAGCAACGTACTTCACATCACGTCCGCCTCGTCCTCACCGAGCATCTCGACGCTTGACGACAACGACCTCGTCTTCCGCACGCGGACAAACGACCGCTTCGTCGCAAAGGTGATGGCGAAAATCATCGAAGACCAAGGCGTCGAGAAGGCGTCGGTCATCTACATCAACAACGACTTCGGCGAGGCGCTCGCCGACACGTTCGAGTCGACCTTCTCGGGGACGACGACCACGACTATCGGGTACGAATCCGGGCAATCGTCGTACCAGCAAATTCTCGCAAAGGCGTTCGAAGACGACCCCGGCTTCGTCGCGTTCGCGGGCTACCCCGAGAGCGGGACGACCATGCTCAGCCAGTGGGCAGAAGAGGGCTACGGCGGCAACTGGGTGCTTCACACCAGCCTGCTCTCTGAGGACGTTATCGAAAACGTCGGCGCAGACGTGATGAACGGGATGTACGGCGTCCGCACGCAGCCACCAAGCGGTGGCGCGACGGAGACGTTCGTCTCGGAGTATCAGGAAGCTTACCCGGACGCGCAGGTGTTCGACCCGTACTCGTGGAACTCCTACGACGCGCTCGTCTCCTATGCGCTCGCCGTCCACAAAGCGGGCACGGACGACGCCGCAGACGTCAAAAAGGCCATGCGCGAGGTTTCGAACCCTGACGGCGAGCAAGTAAGTTACGCCGAGTTCGGTGCGGGCGTCGAGAAGTTAGACGCCGGAACGGCAATCGACTACAGCGGTCCGAGTGGCAACGTCAATTACGACGACAACGGCGACGTGGCCAGTGACATGGTTATCGTCCAAGTTGAGGATGGCGAGTTCAAAAACCAGGACACGATTCCAGCAGACGACCTCGTCTAACCACTTCAGTGAACCCATATTTCAGTACATGACCAACACAGCAGTGTCTACAAACGCGGAGGCCCCATGAGTGACGGACGGCGCATCGGCGTCGACATCGGTGGGACGTTCACGGACATCGTCACCATCCACGACGGCGAGGTGACGGTGAGCAAGACGCCATCGACGCCCGCCTCGCCCGACGAGGGCGTGATAAACGGGCTCCAGAAGGTGCGCGAACGCGAGGGCTTCGACGCCGCGGAAATCGGCTTTTTGGCTCACGGCACCACGGTTGCGACCAACGCCGTCTTGGAAGGCGAGTGGGCCGACACCGCCCTCATCACGACCGAGGGCTTTCGCGACGTGCTCGAAATCGGTAGACAGGCCCGGCCCGACATCTACGATTTTCAGGTCGAAAAGCCCGTGCCGGTGGTCGAACGCGACCGCCGCTACGAGGTGCGCGAACGCCTCGATGAGCGCGGGAACGTCCTCACGGAACTCGACGAAGCCGAGGTGCGCGACCTCGCCGCCCGTCTTATCGAGGCGGACGTAGACAGCGTGGCAATCAGCCTGCTCTACTCGTTCGAAGACGACAGCCACGAGCGGCGCGTCCGCGAGCTACTCCGGGAAGAAGGCTTAGACGCATCCTACTCACTGTCGAGCAATGTCCTTCCGGAAATCCGCGAGTACGAGCGCACGCTGACGACGGCACTAAACGGCGCGCTGAAACCGGTGATGGACCGGTACATCGGCAACTTAGAGACCAAAGTCGAAGCCGAGGGCGTCGGTGCGGAACTCAAAATCATGCAGTCAAACGGCGGCATCATCACCGCCGATATCGCGCGCGAACGCCCGGTCAACACGCTTCTCTCTGGGCCTGCGGGCGGCGTCCAAGGCGCAACCTACGTCTGTGGCCTCTCCGGCGAATCGAACCTCATCACGATGGACATGGGCGGCACCTCGTGTGACGTGTCGCTCGTCGAAAACGGCACGCCGCTCGTCTCGACGGATACGAACATCGGCGAGTACCCCGTCTCAGTCCCGACCATCGACATCCACACCGTGGGCGCGGGCGGCGGCTCAATCGCGTGGATTGACGCCGGGGGCGCACTCCGCGTCGGCCCGAAATCCGCGGGCGCAGACCCCGGCCCAATCTGTTATGGGCGCGGTGGCACCCAGCCGACGATTACCGACGCGAATCTCCTGCTCGGGCGCATCGACCCGAGCGCGTTCCTCTCGGGCGAACTCGACGTGGAACTCGAAGACGTGCGTCGTATCGTCAACGACCAAATCGCAGCCCCACTCGACATGACGGTCACAGAGGCCGCCCAAGGCATCTTAGACGTTGCGAACGCGAACATGGCACGAGCGCTTCGGGTCGTGAGCGTCGAACGCGGCTACGACCCCCGCGAGTTCGGCCTCGTCGCATTTGGCGGCGCAGGACCGCTGCACGCCTGCAAACTCGCAGAAGAACTCGACATTCCGAAGGTCATCGTCCCGCGGACGGCCGGTGTCCTCTCCGCGCTCGGCTTGCTCATCAGCGACATCCTCTACGACTACAGCACCTCGCGCGTGCGGCCGTGGCAGGACATCACGCCTGAGTCACTCGGCGCACAGTTCGCAGAGTTCGCGAAAAAAGGCGAACAGCGACTGGCCGCAGAGGACTTGGCCGCAGACGCGATGCAGTTCGAGCGGACGGTTGACCTGCGCTATGCGGGCCAAGCGTTCGAACTCTCCGTGCCGGTTCCAGACGGCGAATTGGACGACACGAAACTCTCGACCATCGCCGCGCAATTCCACGACCGCCACGAACAGCGCTACGGACACGCCTACCGTGATGAACCGGTCGAACTCGTCACCATCCGCCTGCGGGCGCGTGGCGTGGTCGAAACGCCAAATCTTCGCCCGGCGGATGCGGGCGGGGAAGTCGATGACGCCGTTCTTTCGGCCCGCGACGTGGCCTTTGACGGCGAAACGCACGAGACGCTCATCTATGACCGCGGCGACCTTCCAACGGGCGCGAGCTTCGAAGGGCCAGCCATCGTGAGCGGCGTCGAGAGTACCGTCGTCATCCACCCCGGCGGGCAGGTGTCGATAGATGACTTCGGCAGCCTGCACGTGGAGGTCTCCCAATGAACATCGACTCAGTCACGCTCGAAGTCATCAGAAACGCCTGTATCGCCATCGCAGAGGAGATGAACGCGAACCTGATTCGCACCGGTTACTCGCCGAACATCAAAGAGCGCCGCGACTGCTCGTGTGCGATGTTCGACGCGACGGGTGAACTCATCTCTCAAGCCGAAAACATGCCCGTCCATCTCGGCGCGATGCCGTTTTCGGTGGCCGCCGCCATCGACCGCTTCCCACCGGAAACGCTCGAAGAAGGCGATGCAATCCTGCTCAACGACCCGTTCCGCGGCGGGGCGCACCTGCCAGACCTGACACTTGTGACGCCCGTGTTCGTAGCGGGCGACATCGTCGCCTACGCCGCGAACCGCGCCCACCACGCCGACATTGGCGGGGCGCGAGCGGGCAGCGTGGCCGCAGACTCCACGGAGATTTACCAAGAAGGGCTGCGAATCCCACCCGTGAAACTGTTCGCCGGTGGCGAGGTGAACGAGCCGGTGATGGAGATGATTCTCTCGAACGTGCGCACGCCGGACGAACGCCGCGGCGACCTCCGGGCACAGGAAGCCGCGAATCAGACGGGCAAACGCCGGTTCATCGAACTGGTCGAAAAGTACGGCACGGACACGCTCTCAGTGGCGCTCGACGAAATCAAAGACTACTCAGAGCGACGGATGCGCGCAGAAATTGAGGAGTTGCCAGACGGCACCTACCAGTTCGACGACGTGCTCGACGACGACGGCGCGGGCAACGAGAACCTGCCAGTCGTCGCGCAAGTGGAGGTCGAAGGCGATTCCGTCCACGTCGATTTCACCGGGACGGCCCCACAGACAGACGGCCCCGTGAACGCGGTGTTCGCGGTCACAGCGTCTGCGACCTACTACGCCGTCCGCTGTGTGACCGACCCCGACATTCCGCCGAATCACGGGTGTTATCGGCCAATCGACATCCACGCGCCCGAGGGGACGATTGTGAACCCCCAACTCCCGGCGGCAGTCGTCGGCGGAAATTTAGAGACCTCCCAGCGCGTGACTGACGTGGTGCTCGGCGCGTTCGGCGGGCAGGTTCCAGAGCGCGTCGTCGCCGCCTGTCAGGGGACGATGAACAACATCACCTTCGGCGGCACTGACCCACGCGACGGCTCGCCATACGCCTTCTACGAGACGCAAGGCGGCGGCTTCGGCGGCCGCGCGGGCAAAGACGGCATGGACGGCGTCCACGTCCACATGTCGAACACGATGAACACCCCAATCGAGGTGCTTGAAACAGCCTACCCGCTCCGGGTGACGCGCTACGAACTGCGCGAAGATTCGGGCGGTGCGGGCGAGTTCCGCGGCGGCCTCGGCCTCCGTCGGGACATCCAAGTGCGCGACCACCGCGCGACGTTCAGTCTGCTCGCAGACCGCCACGTGAACGCCCCCTACGGCCTCGCTGGCGGCGAATCAGGCGGCAGAGGCGCGGCCTACCTCACCGACGACGGCGAGGAGACGAAACTCCCCCAGAAATCGACGCATAACCTCGAACCCGGCCAGACCGTGAGCGTACGGACGCCGGGGGCGGGTGGCTACGGCAGCCCCGACGACCGCGACCCCGAGGCAATCGCCCGGGACGTGCGCCTCGGAAAGGTGTCTGCCGACTTCGCCCGCGAACACTACGGCTACGAGGAATAAACATGGCGAACGCACCTGCACGGACACTCAAATACGCGCCCCACCTCGCGATGGGGTGCGTCGGGTACGTGACGTTCGCATACGCCGCCGTCCCGGACGTCCTCATGGCGACGTACGACGTGGGCTTTACCGCCGTTGGCTTGCTCATGAGCGCGGCGCTCGTTTCATTCGTCCTCGTGCAGGTGCCTGCAAGCCACCTCGTCGCCCGGTTTGCGACGACTCGCCTCCTGTTTGGCGCGGTGGTGTTTCACGCCATCTTCGCCGTTGCCCTCGACTTTGCGTCGAGCTACGAAACCCTGCTCGTCCTCCGGGCGTGTTGGGGGCTTGCCGGTGGGTTCGTTCTCTCGGTTGGCGCAACCCACATCGCCCGCCTCTACGCAGGCACGTCCGCGACGCACCATCAGGGTGTCTTCGGCGGGATGCTCACCTTTGGCGGTGCGATCGGCTTCGCCGCCGCCCCCACGCTCATCGAACTTGGACTGCTTCACAGTCCCGGTGCGCTGCTTTCTGTACCGGCGCTCGTCGCATGCTGGCGCGAGCGTCATGACGCACAGACGGCCCCATCAGGGGAGGGACCACGCGGAACCCTGTCATCCGTCCTCTCCCCGCCGGTCGTCCTCGCGTCACTTTGCTACATTGCAATTATCAGTTCATACATCACCCTCTCTACGTTCATCACGGCCTTCGCCGCGGATTTGAACGTGACCGGGCCGCTCAACGTGGCCGTGTTACTCACGGCGACTGCCGGGCGCATCACCGGCGGCACCGTCGTCTGGCGGTGGTCGCTTGGCGACCCGTGGTTTATCGGCGGCGCAACCGCCGTCGCCGCGGTCTGTTTTGGCGCGCTCGCGGTGGTTGCTCCATCGCCGCTGTTACTCATCTTACCCGTCGTGGCGATGCTCGCCGTATCGGTTCCGTTCGGCGCGGTGTTCAACGTCACCGCCGGAGCCACGTCCTCAGAGGGGTCGGCAATCGCGGTCGTCGTCGCGGCGGGCAACGTTGCGGCGTTGATTCTGCCAGCGGTCACGGGCGCGCTCCGCGACGCAACCGGCGAGTACGCGAGCGGATTCGTCTTGCTCGCCGCACTCAACCTCGTCGCGCTCGGCGCGGCCACATTGCTCGGCACGAAACAGTTCTCACCCCAGGTTCAGCACTCATGATTCGGAACACCACCCACACGGACGCACAGACCCACGCGGAGGTGGCTCGCTGATGGCATCGGCGGGCCTCCTTGACGCGATTTTACAGGGATTAATTACGGGTACGATTATCGCGGCGGGCGCACTCGGCCTGTCGCTCATCTACTCCATCGCGGAAGTGCCGAACTTCGCCCACGGCGACATGATTACCATCGGCGCGTATCTGACACTCGCGCTCAACAAACCCGGCGCGGTGCCGTTCGTCCCTGACTTCGGGGGCCTCCCGCTCATCGCCGCGGGCATCGTCGGTATCACCGTCGCCGGGGGAACTGGTGCGGTGTATGAACTCGCTATCTTCCGGCGGTTCCGGTCGAAAGGCGCAGACCTCATCACGATGGTCATCGTCTCGCTCGGCCTCGCGCTCGTGTTGCGCAACGTCGTGTTGTTCCTCGTCGGCTCGGGGAACATCAACTACAACACCGAACGCGTGACGAACACGAACGTCGAACTCTACCTGACCGGCAGCGGCCTCAGCGTCCAAACCGTCCAGCGGCAAGCGGGCGACCTCGTCACCCTCGGCGAATGGGGCTACGGCTGGCTTAGCCTGCTCGTCATCGTCGGTGTCGCCATCGCGGCGGGCATTGGCGTCTACCGCCTGCGAACCGACGACACGGGCTTCGAGACGGTACACCTCGTCTCCCCACGAGTCCTCGGCGTGGCAGCGGGTATCGCCACCTTCGGCGTGCTCGCAACCGTGCTCCAAGGCGCACCGCTCGCCATCGACGCCGCGGCGTGGTCTACGAGCATCGGCGTGAGCATCAAGTACGGCGTCATCCTCGGGCTGACGCTCGTCACGATGCTCGCCATGAATCTCCTGCTCAAGGGCACGCGAACGGGCCGGGCAATGCGCGCGACGGCGGACAACATGGCGCTCGCGGAGATTCGCGGCGTCAACATCGACCGCGTGCAGTTGGTCGTCTGGGTCATCGCAGCACTGCTCACCGCGCTCGCAGGGATTCTGACCGGCTGGTTTGCGAGCAACCTGAATCCGAACATGGGCTTTTCGCTGTTGCTCCCTATCTTCGCCGCCGTCATCATGGGCGGGATTACCTCGCCGTACGGTGCGGTGCTCGCCAGCCTCATCATCGGCGTCTCGATGGACGTGGGCGTGTTCTTGCTCCCTGCGGAGTTTGCGACCTACCGGACCGCAATTGCCTTCGTCATCCTCATCGCGGTGTTGCTTGTGAAGCCTGAGGGCCTGTGGGGTGATGTCTGATGGCGCTTGCTGATTTCTTCATCAGCCTCATGACGTTCGTGACCATCTACAGCCTCTTCGCGCTCGGGTTGAACGTGAAGTTCGGCTTTACCGGCCTCATCGACTTCGGGCACGTCGCCTACTTCATGATTGGCGCGTATGTCACCGTCTTCCTCGCCATGCCTGCGGGCATCTCAGAGACCTACGAAGGTATCTCTGGCCTCGGCCTCGCCACCATGTTCGCGGGTGTTCCGGGTGGCGACTTACTAGGGTGGGCACTCGCGCTCGTCCTTGGCATGCTCGCCGCGGCGCTCGTCTCGCTGCTCGTCGGGATTCCGACGATACGCCTGCGCGAGGACTATCTGGCGATTACCGCACTCGGCATTGCGACCATCCTGAACGCCGTGTTCCACAACGAACGCTGGCTGTTCAACGGCGCGTTCGGGATTCGTGAGATTCCACGCCCCCTCGAAGCTGTGTTCCCAATCGGGACGGGAAGCTTCCAACTCAATCTCCTCATCTTCGGCCTGCCTTCGGTGTTCGCCCTCGGGTATGTGGGCTACCGCACGGTGAAGGTCGTCCGCCCGCTCTCGGCGCGGGAAACTGCACTCGGTGTGGGAACCACCCTCGCACTGGCGGGGAGTCTCGGCTTCGTCATCACGACGATGCTCGGCCTCGTCGTGAATCTCGGCGTCGTCTCGCTCAACGTGGACAACACCATTGCGCTCCTGTTGCTCGTTCTCGCGGTGGTGCTCGGACGACAGGCGCTGCGCGAAACGGACCACATCGGCTCGTTGCTCGCGCTCGTCTCAGCGGTGTTGTTCAGCCTGTGGTATCTCGGACAGCCGCTCGTCAAACTCGTCACCGACGGAAACACGAGCGACTTGCTGCTCAACCTGTTCTGGCTCTACGACGCGAACGCTGGAAGCGCAGGCGGCCTCGACTACGACCGCTTTTTCTTCCTGTTCACGCTCGTGTTGCTCGCGGGCGCGTACTGGTGGGTCCAGCGCACCGTGAACAGCCCGTACGGGCGCGTCCTCCGAGCGGTTCGCGACGACGAGACGGTTCCGGAAGCCCTCGGGAAACCGACCTTCCGCTACAAGATTCAGAGCCTGATGTTCGGCTCTGCGCTCGCCGGCGCGGCCGGTGGGCTGTGGGCGGCGAACATTGGCTTCATCGACCCAACGCAGTTCGCTTCGACGGTGACGTTCTTTGCCTACACCGCGGTCATCATCGGCGGGACGGCGAACAACCGCGGTGTCATCCTCGGCACGGCGGTGTTCTGGGTCATCAACTCGGGGACGCGCTTCCTCGATGACTTCTTCCCGAGCGAGTACGCCCAGCAGCTCGCCGCGTTGCGACTCATCCTCATCGGGGGGCTGCTCATCGTCATCCTCTACTACCGGCCGGAGGGGATGCTCGGCGAGCAGGACTACGACATCGACCTCGGCCGGGGAGGTGTGAGCGATGACTGACATCCAGAACCCAATCCTCGACATTCAGGGCTTAGAAAAGCACTTTGGGGGTATTACCGCCATCGACGGCCTCGATATGCAGGTCGGCGACGGCATCACGGGTCTCATCGGCCCGAACGGTGCCGGGAAGACGACGTTTTTCAACTGCGTCACTGGCTTTCTCACGCCGGACGCGGGGAGCGTCGAGTTTGCCGGGACGAACATCACCGGCAAGCGTCCGTCTGCAATCGCAGACGAAGGGCTCGTCCGGACGTTCCAAATTCCCCGCGAACTGCCGGAGATGACTGTCCGTGAAAATCTACAACTCGCGCCGAAAGCCCAGAGCGGCGAAAACCTCGCCACCGCGTGGCTCCGCGGCGATTCGTTTGCTGAAGACGAACGGCGCGTCCGCCGAAAGGCGGCTGAGATGGCGGAGTTCCTGGAAATCGACCACGTCCTCGACGCGAAAGCCGGGACGCTTTCGGGGGGCCAGCGCAAGCTGCTCGAACTCGCGCGCGTCTTGCTCACCGAACCGGACATGGTTCTCCTTGACGAACCGCTTGCGGGCGTGAATCCGACGCTCGAACGCAAGATTCTCGCGCGCATCCACGACCTCGAAGCGGAGGGCTACAGCTTCCTCTTCATCGAACACGACATCGACATCATCATGGAAACCTGCGAACGCGTCGTCGTCATGCACCAAGGACAGGTGCTCACGGCTGGCGAGCCGGAGGCGGTAAAGCGCGACGAACGCGTCATCGAAGCCTACCTCGGGGAGGAGGTCTGAATGCTCGAACTCACGAACCTCGATGCGGGCTACGGCGACCTCCAGATTCTCACCGACGTGGACATGGTGGTCGAAGCAGGCGAATACGTGACGATTGTCGGCCCGAACGGCGCAGGTAAATCGACCGCGATGAAGTCCGTGTTCGGCTTGACGACGCACATGGGCGGCACTGTCACGTTTCGTGACGAAGATATTCAGGGCGTTGACACGCCCGAGATTATCCAGCGGGGAATTGGCTTCGTCCCACAGTCGGACAACATCTTCCCGACGATGACGGTGCAGGAAAATCTGGAGATGGGCGCGTACATCGACGACAGCGAAACGCAGGCAGCCATCGACGCCGTTTTCGAGCGGTTTCCCATCTTAGAAGAACGCAAGCGCCAGCGTGCGGGAACCATGTCCGGCGGCCAGCGCCAGATGCTCGCGATGGGGAGTGCACTCATGCTCGAACCGGATTTGCTCCTGCTCGACGAACCGTCTGCGGGACTCGCCCCGGATCTGGTCGATGAGATGTTCGACAAAATCGACGAGATCAACGATGCGGGCACGGCCATCATGATGGTCGAGCAGAACGCGAAGGAGGCGCTTCGCCGGTGTGACCGCGGCTACGTATTGGTGAACGGTGAGAACGCCTACGACGGGCCGGGCGACGAGTTGCTGGCAGACGACGAGGTTCGCCAGCGCTTCCTCGGGGGCTGAGTCAGAGACTCCGACAACGGTAAAAGCCGCGCCCCTGTAACGGAGGTGATGAGTGAGTCCGCGGAGCCGTCCCCCGCAGAAGGCAGCGTGCGTGTCGTGGGGACAGCCCACGTCTCCGCCGACAGCGTCGACGAAGTAGAGCAGGTCATCGACGACGAACGACCCGACGTGGTCGCCGTCGAACTCGACGAGGGTCGCTATCGCCAACTCAAAGGCGAGACGCCGGACAACCTCGACGCAAGCGACCTGCTTCACGGCAACACGGTGTTCCAATTTCTCGCCTACTGGCTGCTTTCGTACATTCAGACCCGAATGGGCGAGCGATTCGACATCAAGCCCGGCGCAGACATGATGGCGGCGGTCGAAACAGCAGAGTCGTTGGGAATTAACGTCGCCCTCGTTGACCGCGACATTCAGGTCACCATCCAGCGATTCTGGGCGCGGATGACCTTTTTCGAGAAGCTACGGATGCTCTGGCAGTTGACCGTCGGCCTCGCCGGATTCGGCGACGAAGCAGAAGACATTGACATGGACGAGCTGACTAACGCGGACGTGGTCACCGCGATGATGGCCGAATTCCGCCGCTTTTCGCCGGGCGGGGCAGAAGCCCTGATCGACGAACGCGACGCCTTCATCGCCCACCGCCTCGTGGCGCTGCGCGAACAGGGCTTCGACGTGGTCGCAATCGTCGGTGCAGGCCACCGTGCGGGGATTCTTGGCTACCTCGAAAACCCGGCCTCGCTGCCGCCGATGGAGAACCTCGTTGGCGTCCAGAAAAAGCGCTTTTCGGTGTACAAGGCGTTTGGCTACCTGTTCACCCTCGGTTTCCTCGTGTTCTTCATCCTGCTTGCGATGGCGGGCGCACGCGACGGCTTCCTGCTCGAACTGTTCGTCGCCTTCTTCCTCATAAACGGCATCTTCTCGTTTACGCTTGCGAAGGTCGCCGGTGCCCACTGGTCGAGCGCGACCATTGGCGGGGCCGTGGCGTGGATGACGAGCGTGAATCCACTGCTTGCACCCGGTTGGTTTGCGGGCTACGTCGAACTGCGTTACACCAGCGTCAACATCACAGACATCGGCAAACTCAACGACATTCTCTCTGACGAACAGAGCCCGATGGGCGACCTGTGGTCGCGGATGAAGGCCGTCCCGCTGTTTCGGCTCATTCTCATCGTGGCGATGACCAACATCGGGAGCATGATTGCGAGCGTCCTGTTCGCGTTCGTCGTCCTGCCGTACATGGCCGCTGACGTCGGCGGTATCGACGGGGTTGCCCGTCTGATGGTACAGGGCGCAGAAAACAGCGCAGACCTCATCTTGAGGCAGTTTACATGAATTTTAGCGCAAAAGAAGTCCAAGACCTCGTCATCGCGTGGATAGCCCTCGGCGTGGCGTTTACGTTCTTCCTCGCCGGGCCGAGTATCGTCCAATCAACCCAACTGCCGCTCGTCATCGGGGTGAGCATGCTCACCGTCGGCATTGGGTTCCTGCTCCACGAGTTGGCCCACAAGGTGACGGCCATCCGCTTCGGGCAGGTCGCGGAGTTCCGCGCCGACTACGGCATGCTCATGCTCGCCGTCGCGGCCGGACTCGCGGGCTTCCTGTTTGCCGCGCCGGGCGCCGTCTACCACGCCGGGCGCAACGTCACGAAGCGAGAAAACGGCCTGATTGCCCTCGCCGGGCCGGTCACGAACCTCCTGCTCGCGGCCGTGTTCGCGCCGCTCGCATTCGGCGTGGGCGGGACGCTTGGCTACGTTGGCCAACTCGGCTTGACCATCAACCTCCTGCTCGCCGGATTCAACATGCTCCCCTTTGGCCCGCTCGACGGCAAGAGCGTGTTTCGATGGAGTAAGGTCGTGTTCCTCGTGGTCTTCCTCCCGAGTGCGGCGCTCGCACTCCTCGCGTTGTTCAGATTCGGCCTCACGTAACCGGGCCGGGGAATCGGAGTCCTTTTTGTTCCATCCAACCCGCTCTCAGGCATGACCGACGAGGACGCAGAGGAACTCACGTACTCGAAGGCGGGCGTGGACATCGACGCGAGCGAACAAGCAACCGCAGCGCTCATCGGCGCTGTGGGCGACCTGGCGGGCGATTACGCGGGCGTCGTCGATATCGGTGATCGGTATCTCGGGCTTGCCACCGACGGCGTGGGGACGAAACTCCTCGTCGCGGAGCAACTCCATGACTACTCGACCATCGGGATCGACTGCATGGCGATGAACGCGAACGACCTCGTCGCGGCGGGCATCGAGCCAGTCGCCTTCGTGGACTACCTCGCCATCGACGTGCCGAACGACGAGATTGCACAACAGGTCGGCGAGGGCCTCGCAGAAGGCGCACGACAGGCGGGCGTCGCGCTCGTCGGCGGCGAGACGGCGGTGATGCCCGACGTCATCAAGGGCTTAGACCTCGCGGGGACGTGCGCCGGACTCGCGCCAAAGGACGCGATGTTCCCCGGTGAAGCCGAAGTTGGCGACGCGCTCGTCGGCTTCCCGTCTTCGGGCGTCCACTCAAACGGCCTCACCCTCGCACGGACCGCAGCGACGAGAAATCACGC
Source organism: Haladaptatus sp. DJG-WS-42 (assembly GCF_037198285.1). Taxonomy (NCBI): domain Archaea; kingdom Methanobacteriati; phylum Methanobacteriota; class Halobacteria; order Halobacteriales; family Haladaptataceae; genus Haladaptatus; species Haladaptatus sp. DJG-WS-42. The sequence goes on from NZ_CP147243.1 coordinate 148,823, forward strand.
GTACACAGACCCGTTCCCGGGCGACGAGTCGAAGTCCGTGGGCGAAGTGCTGCTCACGCCGACGCGCATCTACGCGGACATCCTCCCAGCACTCAGAGAGCACAACACCCACGCCGCAGCCCACGTCACGGGCGGTGGCTGGACGAACCTCACGCGCATGGGCGACCACCACTACGAAATCACAGACGCGTTCGACCCACAGCCAGTGTTCGAGTTCATCCAGTCAGAAGGCAACGTCGCAGACGAGGAGATGTACCGGACGTTCAACATGGGGACGGGCTTCGTCGTCGCCTGCTCGCCGGACGATGCAGAGAAACTGGTCGAAGCAACCGACGACGGAAAACTCATCGGCCACGTCGAAGACGGCGACGGAACGGTCTCGGTCCGTGGATTGACACTCGACTAACTACTTTATCCACCCCTCCTTTTTCTACGTATGGCCCCCGACGCGTCGCTCCCATCTTCAGTCCCCCTTACGTCCGAATATCGGGAGGTGAACGGCGTGACCCTGCACGTCATCACTGCGGGGCCGGAAGACGGCCCGCTCGTCGTGCTCCTCCACGGCTTCCCCGACTTCTGGTACGGCTGGCGCGAACAGATACCGGCGCTCGCAGACGCAGGCTTTCGCGTGCTCGTCCCCGACCAACGCGGCTACAATCTGAGTGACAAACCAAGCGGCGTCCGCGCCTATCGCATCTCGAAACTCGCAGGGGATGTCGCCGCGCTCATCCGGTCTGAAGGCCGTGACTCGGCCCACCTCGTCGGCCACGACTGGGGCGGCGGCGTGGCGTGGGACTGTGCGACCCGCTATCCCGAGATGGTAGACCGGCTTTGCATTCTCAACGCGCCACACCCGCGGGTGTTCGCGACCGCGCTGGCGACGAATCCTCGGCAACTGCTCCGAAGTTGGTACATTTTCTACTTTTTCCTCCCACTCCTTCCGGAGTGGACGCTCGGGCGAAATCGGCAGGCAACGCTCGAACTGGTGCTCACCGATAGCTCGCGGCCCGGCATCTTCCACGAGGGCGTGATGCGCTACTATCACGAAGCGTGGAGCCGAGACGGGGCGCTCAGGTCGATGATACACTGGTATCGGGCGATGCCGCTCGCGGGGCCACTTCCGCCGAAAACGCGGATTCGTGTACCGACACTCATCTGCTGGGGACAAGACGACGGAGCGCTGCGCCCAGAGCTGGCGGCAAAGAGTTTGGAGTACTGTGAAAATGGGACCCTCAAACGATTCGAGCGGGCGTCACACTGGGTGCACGTCGAAGAACCAACGGGCGTAAATGAGGCGCTGTGTGCCCATCTCGGCGTAGAATCTTAGCTCAGGTGGGCGGCGATGTCGGCTTCGGTGATGATACCGACCATCTGCCCGGAGTCGATGACGATGACGGCGTCGTGGTGATTCAGGTGGTTGTCGATTTCGTCGAGCGTCGCCTCGGGGGTGACCGTCGTAATCGACTCGCGCATCACTTCTGAGACCGGCAGGTCGCCTGCGTTATCGGTATCGCCGGCTTTGCGGATGTCTGAGTTGCTGATGAGGCCAACCGGGTAGCCGTCGTGAAGGACGGGAAGTTGGGAGAAGCCAGCTTTCAACATCAACTCGATTGCGTTTCGGACGCTGTCGTCCGGGGCGGTGCTGATGACATCTTCGTGCATCAGGTCTTCAGCCCGGAGAATGTCGCCCTCTGCCTCTTGCAGCGCGTTTACGATGCGTCGAAGCGTCGAGAGGCGCGGGTCTACGTCACCGCCTTCGATGCGTGCGATGAGCGGTTGGGACACCCCTGCCCGGTTTGCGAGTTCACTTTGGGTGAGACCCAGCCCGGTGCGTCGTTCCCGGAGGTCCGCTGGGGTCGGCAGTTCCATACGCAAAATTACTATGGGTTATACGAAAAACCTTCGGTTGCTCAGACGGTGGCGCTGAAAACGCGAAAAATGCTTACTGCTCGTCTTCGGTGTCGAGTTCGAACGTCTCGATGACGTTGAGGGGCACGTCGCGGAGCGCGCCACCGACTTCGCTCTTTGCGATGCGCTGGGCGTGTTCGGTACCCTCTGCGTTGAACACCTTCATCTCCAGGAGGAGACCGACGAGCGCCGTGTTCGCGGCGATGAACGCGGAGTCGAACGGCTCGTCACAGGCCGGACAGCCGGTGACGCCGACTTCGACCTCGACGTAGTCCATGTCCTTCTGGTTCAGTCGCTTCCCTGCTTCGCTGACCGCGACGCCGATGGCGTCGTCGATCTGCTTTACGTCTCTGACCAACCAGGCGGCTTCCATTGCGACCAAATAATCGCTCATACTCCTACTCAGTCGGCGGGGGGTTTGAAGCGTTGTGATTTCCCCGCGGAGCGCGCACGCTATCGGAATTATCGCTATAACTTATGCGTAGGGACGGGGTTGCTCATCGCTTGCTGATTGAACGCCCGGCCCAGTCTGTGTATTTTGTTGCGTCGGAATCAAGTTAGATTGAATCGATAGACGGCGCGGCGGTGTGCGGTGGCACCACCCCACATTTTAGTTCCGATGCGTAGGGAAGGTTTATATATACCCCCCTCGGCAGCAACAACCGAAGACGAAATGAACCGCCTCTACCGCGCAAGTCTGCTGGCCCTGTACCAACTGAGCATCTTCGCTGGCATTTTGCTCCTGCCGCTCGCCCTCGGCGCTCGCCGCCTCGGCATCCCACTGCCAATCCACCGTGTCATCGACCGGCTTGGGACCGCTGTTGACTCTGCTGACGACCGCTAACGACGAACCAACCGCCACCACCCTTTTTAAACACTTCCAGCTTCGAGCGGTCGCTCAAACCACGAGCCACCGGGTGATTTCACCCTGAAGAGGTGGTTTTATCAGTACTCGGCAACTAGGAACACGCAATGCGAGACCCAACGATTGGCTCTGAGTTCTCTCGGAACCTAAACCGCTTCGCCCCCCAGGATGCGAACCCGTATGCGTCCTCGTTCGCTTCGATTCCTGAGTTCGACGCCTCGAAAATCGACAACGACATGGTCAACAGCACCGGGACGACGACCATCGGCCTCACGACCGAAGACGGCGTCATCATCGCAACCGACATGCGCGCCTCCCTCGGCGGCCGCTTCGTCTCCAACAAGGACGTCCAGAAGGTCGAACAGATTCACCCGACCGGCGCGCTCACGCTCGTTGGCTCCGTCGGTGGTGCCCAGATGCTGATTCGTTCCCTGCGCGCAGAGGTCAACCTCTACCAGTCTCGTCGCGGCGAGGAGATGTCCATGAAGGCACTCTCCACCCTCGCAGGCCACATGTGCCGTGGACTGCCAACGACGCCAATCCTCGGCGGTGTCGACGACGACGGTCACCACGTCTACAGCATCGACCCAGCAGGCGGCGTCATGAAAGACGACTACACGGTCACCGGCTCCGGCCTAACCGTCGCCTACGGGACGCTCGAACGCCTCTACGAACCCGGTCTCTCGAACGAAGAAGCAATCGGCGTGGCCGCCGCTGGTGTCAAAGCCGCCGTCGAACGCGACACGGGCTCCGGTAACGGTGTCTACATCGCAGAGATTACCCACGACGGCGTCGACATCCACGGGCACAAAGACTTCAACGAAGTCTTATAGAGCCGTTTTCTGTTTTCGCATCGCAGCTTTTTCTCACAAGAGTGCGTTCACACTGAGCGGCCGTTCCCAGTTCCCACACCGACAGTGCGAGGCCACCGCACGAATCATTATCACTACTGCAGACGAATCTCTTTCAGGCATCTCGCGGGGTGTCCGAGGCTCACCAATGGTCAGTTTAGAGACGGCATTCATCGTGCTGGTAGTACTCGTCCCGCTCGCGGTCATTCTGGGGAGTGTCATCCTCTTTTCGTACGTCACAACCCAGTATCTCCAAACACGCGCCACAGTCTCTCACGGGTCGCTTTCTGCGGTGCAGGAACGCCTTGATGTGCTCGAAAGCGCCCGCTACATCACCTCGGGGACCATTGTGGACGTGCGCGAACATTCCCAGCGGTCGAAAAAATGGCTTTTCACCGGCCCTGCGGTTTCCGGAATTCAGGTCGTGATTGCCGTGCCGACCGAGACTGAGACCGACACCAGCCTCTGGTTCAAGACGCCCGAAAAACTCGATGGTACCTCGAAATTTGAGCGGTTTCTCGCCTACTGCAAGGTACACCCGAGCGAAGTCGAAGAACTCCTTGGCAAACAGGTTCCGGTCACGCTGAAAGACGGTGAGTGGCAAACGAACTGGATTACGGCCTCTCGGCGACGCGAACCGATTGTTTCGGTTTCGCAGGTTGTCTCCCGGCTGTTCGGCGAGGAAGAAGAAGACGTGGTGTAGTTCAGCTATCCGCCCACTTGGCAAACGTACCCTCGATGAGGGTGTCTTTTTGCTTTCGCATGTACTCGCGTTGCATCCCCGAGAGTGCGTCTGCGAAGGAGTCTCCCTTCTCGACGCGCGCGGTGACTTCGTCGTGTTTCCACTGCGCTGGCGTCATGCGGTGGCGTGCGCGCATCCGGAGTGGCCAGAGATATTTCGCGGCTTCTTCGTCCGAGTGACCGCGCAGTTTGAGGCCGTCTTTCGCGTGGGCGAAGATGTCTTCGTACATCGTTTCGAGATTCGTCGTTTCGCGGCCGTCGTTCGTAATCCATCGCATGTCTGCATCCAGCCCGTCGCGGACGGCGGCGTAGAAGTTCTCCTCTGCGAACTGCCAATCGAGGTCGGCGACCGGATGCTCCCTGCGCGGCAGGCTCTCCATCAGTCCGGCGAACATCGCTTGGAAGGCGATGGAGTCGCGGACGGTTGGCTGGGCGGGAATTGGTCGGAATTCGATGCGGGCGTTCGCCGCAGACCGCGTTGGCCCGCCGAACACCGGCCGCACCCACCGCCAGTACGTGCCGTGTTTCATCCGGAAGTGGGCAAACTTGTCGTCGAAGCGGTCAGACGCGGAGACGGGCATTGGGACGAGCGTCGAATCCTCGACGATGTTGTCGATGGCCGCTTCGACGCTGTCTATGTCACGCGGGAAGCTGACTTTTCCTTTCTCGCCGGTTGCCGGATTGAGCGCCGTCTCGAACACGCTGATACGGTTTTCCATCCACGCGTCGTCGAGAATCTCGTCTGTGGTGGCGTCCTCGTCGTAGAGATCTGCGGGGAAAAACGGCGCGTTCACGCCAAGAGCAAGCAGTGGTCCCGCGAATCGAAGCGCGTAGCGGAAGTGTCGCGGAAGGTCGCGCGCTTGGGCGACCTGATAGTGGGGTTGAATCGACGTGATAAGGCTCTCTGGCATTACCGTATCAGCCTGTAGCGAGACGTGTGGAGCTTCAAGCCGCATCCCGGCGTCGAGGCCGTCTTTTCGGTTCGCCATCGCGTGATAGCGCACCGAATCTGACATGTTAGTTGCAATCGTGACGTCGCCGTCAGTGATGCTGTTGGTCAGGTATTCGCGCGCTGATTCGCCCTCTGGCGGGATGGTCCACATGCCGTCGCTCACGAGGCGCATGCCCTCTGCACCGACGCACTCTTGGGCCGTCTGGAGGCGGGCGCGAACCTCTGCCTCCTGTGCGGCGAGGCCGTACTGATTGAGTGGTTGGGGGCTCGTGGACATCTCGGCGTTGTGCAGCCCGAGTTCCTTCTCGAAGCCGATGAATTCGAGCAAGCGTCGGGGAACCCGCATGAGTTCGCCCGCGCCGCCGCCGTCGTCGTGGCGACCCTCTGCGTCCGCGACGGCGTAGAACTCGTACTCGAAGCCGATGATGGCCTGTGGGTTGTCGAACGTGCCTGCTGCGACTTCCTCTTTGATGACCGAAGCGTCTTCTTCCACCCGTGTCTGGAACGCCTCTGCGTCGATTTCGAGGACGTCGTTGACCTGCGCAGCAAGGTCTAAGTCCATAGCCGAGGGTGAGAGGGCGACGACATAAAATCTCTTGGCAACACGTCAGCTTCGAGAAACGGTATCAAACGCCCCACAACGCGACGATACCGAGTGTCGTCACAACGGTGAGCAACAGTTGCAGTGGGGCGCCGACTCTGACGTAGTCGATAAAGCGGTAGCCACCCGGTGAGTACACCATGAGGTTCGTCTGATAGCCAACGGGCGTCATGAACGCCGTCGAGGCGGCGAACGTCACGGCGAGCACAAATGCGAACGGTTCGGCTCCAATTCTGAGCGCGGCATCGACCGCGATTGGCATGGTCAACACCACGCTTGCGACGGGCGTAATCACGTCTGCGAGCAGGCCGGTGAGCAGATAGAACAGTCCGAGAACGACGATGGCTGGGAGCACCGCACCGTACTCGACGATGATGCTCCCGAGGAAAGCTGCCCCACCCGTTTCCTGCATGGCGAGGCCGAGCGGGATGATGCCCGCGAGCAAGAAAATAACCTCCCAGTTCACCGAGTCGTAGGCCTCAGACGGCCGGATGACATCGGTCACGACCATCGCCACGACGCCGCCGAGCGCGGCGATGACGATGGGGAGCAGGTTCAACGCGGCGGTGGCGATGACCCCGGCGATGATAGAAAGGGCCAGCGCCACCTTCCGGCGGTCGAGCGGTTCTGGGTCGGTGAGCGCGCTCGTGTGGGCGACTTCGGTGATGAGCAGTTCACCGCGTTCTTCTAACAGTTCGACAGCAGAGTCGGTCGCGTGGAGCAAGAAGCCGTCCCCTTCCTGCAATTTCGGGCCGGAGAGGTGGTCGTGGAAGATGTCCTCACCGCGTCGGATGGCGAGCACCGTGGCCGCGTAGCGCTCTCTGAGACGCGCGGTTGCGAGCGTCTGGCCGATGAGCGAGGACTCGGCCGGGATGATGGTTTCGACGAGCGTGCCCGGGCCGCTCAGCGGGGCCAGTTCGAGTTCGGTCACCGGGGCTTTCCGCAGAACGCGCAGCGACTCACCGGCGGCGAAAGCGCTTATCGCGTTTTCGTCGCCTCGCACGGTGAGGATGTCGCGCACTTCGATTTCTTGGTCGGTCTCCTCTGCGAGATACAGACGGTCTCCGCGCGTTATCTGGAGCACGTCCACGTCGTAGACACGTTCTGCGAGTGCTTCGTTGATTTTCTCCCCGACGAGCGGCGAACTCTGGCTGACCGTGACCTTCACGAGATAGTCGGCTAACTCGAACTCGTCTGTAAGGTCTGCGGCGAGGATGCGCTCTGGCAGCAGATACTGGCCAATCGTCATCAGGTAGATGGCTCCGACCAGCAATATGAGAAAGCCAAGCGGGGTGAACTCGAACATCGAGAAGGGATGGTTGATGAGGTCAGCAGAGATGTCCGAGGCGACGATGTTCGTCGCCGTTCCGATGAGCGTGAGCGTCCCGCCAAGCATCGCGGCGTAGGAAAGCGGAATGAGCAGCTTTGACGGAGAGATGCGACTCTGGTCTGCGAGGTCGGTGACCATTGGGATGAACACGGCGACGACGGGTGTGTTGTTGATGATACCCGCGACTGGGCCAGTGATGCCGATGGTGGCCGCAAGCAGCTTCATGCGACTTCCCGCCGTGTACTCACCGACTCGACGGCCGAGTTGGGTCACGATGCCGGTTTGTTCGATGCCAGAGGAGAGAATGTACATTGCGACGATGGTGATGGTCGCCGCGTTCGAGAAGCCAGAAATCGCCTCCTGTGGAGAGATTTGCGTCCACGGCTGGAGGATGACCATGGTGACGAGCAGCGCAATCGCAGTGATGTCGGCGGGCAGCCGTTCGGTGACGAACAACACCACCGTGACGGCGATAAGGCCGAACACCACGAGCGCGCCGGTAGACGGTGGCGGAATTGCCATACCCAGTCATTCTCATGGCAAGACTATTACCATTGCCCCGCCCGTCGTTCGGGGCGTTTATTCTCACAGAGGACAACGGTTTCGTCAATGGAGTTCGCCGCGTTCGCCGCCCGCGCTCGCGCCATCGAAGCCGAGCCTGCAGACCTAGCAATCGTCTCGCTCGTTACGACCCTTTTTGCAGAAGCGGGCGACGACCTCGACACCATTTCGCGGTTCATCCAAGGCCGCGTGTTCCCCGCCCACGATTCGACCACGCTCGATATCGGCCCACGACTGCTGTACGAGGCACTCGCCCGTGCCGCCGGACAGAACATCTCCGCCGCAGCCGTCGAGGACCGCCTCGCCGAGATGGGCGAAATTGGCGAGGTAGCCGCGAGCTACGACTTCGGCGGCCAGCAAGGCCTCGCCGCGTTCGGAACAGGTGGAACGGACGCGCTCACCGTCGCTGAGGTGGATGAAGAACTACGCCGAGTCGCCGCCGCAGACGGGTCGGGGAGTCAAGACCGAAAACTCGACATCCTGTTCGGGTTGTTCAACCGCACCGACCCCGACGAAGCCCGGTATCTCGCGCGTCTCGTTCTTTCTGAAATGCGTATCGGCGTCGGGGAGGGAGCCGTGAGAGATGCCATCGCCCAAGCGTTCGAGGTCGATGTTGAACCGGTCGAACGCGCCTTGCAGGTATCGAACGATTACGGCCTCGTCGCCGTCACCGCCCGCGACGATGGCGAAGCTGGACTCGCTGACCTGACCCTCGAAATCGGGCGGCCCGTCCAGGCGATGCTCGCACAGGCGGGAACCGTCACGGATGCCCTCGAAGCGTGGGAAGAAGCCGCGGTCGAAGTCAAATTCGACGGCGCGCGCGTCCAGATTCACTCCGACGGCGAGGACGTCACCATCTTCTCGCGGAACATGGAGGAGGTGACCGAACCGCTGCCGGAAGTCGTGGCGTTCGTTCACGAACACGTCGCCGCCCCTGCCATCCTCGACGGCGAGGTCGTAGCCACCGACGACGACGGCCGCCCCCTGCCGTTTCAGGAAGTCCTCAAGCGTTTCCGACGAAAGCACGACGTGGCCCGCGCCCGCGAGGAGGTCGAACTCTCGCTGTACGTTTTCGACTGCCTGCACGCAGACGGTGACGACCTGTTAGAAGCCCCGCTCACGGAACGCCACGCTCGGCTCACAGACCTACTCGACGTGGGCGTTTCAGAACTGCACGTCACGGGCGACGCAGACGAAATTGCGGCTATCGAAGCCGACGCGCTCGAAGACGGCCACGAGGGTATCATGCTCAAGAATCCCGATTCGACGTACTCACCGGGTCGCCGCGGGAAAAACTGGCTCAAGCGAAAGCCAGCCGTGGAAACGCTCGACCTCGTCGTGACCGGCGCGGAGTGGGGCGAGGGCCGCCGGGCGAAGTTCCTCGGGACGTTCCTCCTCTCTGCGCGAACCGACTCGGGATACGAAACAATCGGCAAGGTGGCGACGGGCATCACCGACGAGCAACTCGCAGAACTCACGACCCTGCTCGAACCGCACATCGAACAGCAGTCGGGACAAACGGTCGAGATACACCCAGAAGTCGTGTTCGAAGTCGGCTACGAAGAGATTCAGACCTCGCCCACCTACTCCTCCGGCTACGCGCTCAGATTTCCGCGATTCCTTTCAGTGCGAGCGGACAAGACGGTCGATGACGCCGATTCGCTGGAGCGCGTCGAACGCCTCGCCCAAAATCAGTAAGCCACCTTCTTTGCCGTCGATTTCAAACCTGTGAGTATGACCTTCAGACACGACGGTCTGCTCGTCGATTGGCTCGGCTACGCGACCGTCCGCCTCGAATCCCAAGATGGGACGGTCGTCTACTTCGACCCCGGACGCTACGGCGTCTTAAACGACTACACCGCCCGAGACGGTGACGTGGTCTGCGTGACCCACGCCCACCACTACGACTCGGACGGCATCGAGCGCGTGGCGAAAGACGACGCGACGGTCGTCATCTTCGAGAACATCAACCACCGCTTCATCGACCGTGACGTGATGGACGTAAATCGCCTCCCCTATGAGGTGCGGAAGGTGGACGACGAGTCGGATATTGCCGTGGATGACGTTATCATCCGCTCGTTCGCGGCGTACAACGATCCCGACGGGCCACACCTCCGTGAAAACGGCGAGCCGTACCACAAAGAAGGGATGGGCGTTGGCTATCTCGTCACCCTTGATGGCATCAACGTGTTCTGGCCCGGCGACACGGACGTGCTCGACGGCCACGAGCGCCTCGACGTGTCGCTGTTCATGCCGCCGATTGGCGGGAGTTTCACGATGGACCGCCACGAGGCCGCAAACCTCGCAGAAGCCCTCGACCCCGACCTCGTCTGCCCGATTCACTACAACACCTTCGAGGCAATCGAAGCCGACAGCACGGCGTTCGCTGGAGACGTGGCTTCGCGGAGCGTTCCCGTGGTGCTCGATGAGCACTGAGGCGAGAAGGGCTAACTCGGTCGCCTGCGACACTATCGCATGGACACCACCAAGCAAGTGTACGAATCTGCGGCGTCAGGCTGGCAACGCGGCCTGTACGCGGACATCAAACACACCTTTCGCGCACCGCTCGTCAACTGGATTTTTCGGACGACGATGGCGAACGAACCCGCGTTTCTGCGGTACGCGTGGGGACAGGTCAAACCCGTCTTCGAAACCGAAGCGTTCGCCACATTCTCGGTGCGCTATCGTGACACCATCCTCGCGGAACTCGAAACTGGGCACGAACTCCCCGGGTACGAACCCGCAGATGTGGGTCTTACCCCCGCTGAATTCCGCGAACTGAACGGACAACTCACCACCTTCGACATCGTCTCGCCGCGACTCGCCGTCCTCTTTTCGCTCGTAGACCGTGGCCTGAACGGGGGCGACGTGGGAACAACTCCCGACACCAGCGAGGCCGCGTGTACGCCGTTTTCTGACTCTCTCGACCGAAATCGGGGGCTCGCACCAACAATGCTCCCACAAGGACACGTCCCCGACGAGGCCCAACAGGCACTCGACGGCCTGACCCAGTTCCACGGGTTCGGCGAGAGTCTTCCCAGTATCTACCGCTGTCTCGGGCAATGGCCGTCGTATCTGGATACGGCGTGGCGCGACCTCAAGCCGATTCTCGAAAGCGACGCCTTCGAACAGGCGGTGGCCGAGAGTGAATCGCTGAAAGGCGCGTTTGTCGAAGCCGTCGCCTTCAGGCCACAACTCGACCCGAGGACGCTCCGCGCGGTTGGGTTCTCGGAAACGACGATAGCGGCTGTCCAAGACCTCTTTTCGTCGTTCAACGGCGGCGCGGTCAGGACGGTCATCCCGGCGTTGCCACTCTTTGCGAAAACGGTAGGCGCAGAAGGGAAAAGAAGCCGTTAGATGATGTCCATCGCAGAGAGGCGTTCTGGCAGGTAGGTGTCGGTCACGAAGTCAAGCCCGCGCGAGGCGAGTGCCTGCTGTTCTGCCTTCTTGTCGATGTCGAGTTGGAGTTCGATCTGTTCGGTCCAGTAGTCGGATTGGAAGCGCGGGTCTTCGAGTTCGCTTTCGAGCGCGTTGCGGTCTGAGTCGCTGAGCGGGTCGGTCGGCAGGTCGTACTTCACGATGTCTTCTGGCTGGATGCCAACGAACTTCGCGTCGGGCGTGGCCAGATATTTCGACAGGTGGGCGCTCTTAATCGAGCCGTACGCAACGGAGCCGAAGATGCGGTACGACCACGGGTCGCCGTCTGTGAACACCACGACGGGCAGGTCGAGTTCGTTGTGCAGGCGCTTGGTGATGCGTCGGGTTGCCCGCGCGGGCTGTCCCTTCAGGTGGACGACGATGACGTTGTACTCCTCATCGAAGCCGTTTTCGACCAGTCGGTCGCGCATCCCACCGGTCTCCACACAGAGGATGAAGTCAGCGTCGTGGTCTAAGAACTCGATGGTGTCCGGATTGTTCGGGATCTGGTAGCCGCCTTCCCCGACGTCCTTCTGACAGTGGATGTCGCGTTCGCCACGGCGAGTCTGTTCGCGGAGGAACAGCGGCCCCATGAGCGTCGCTCCGGATTCTTCCGGGCGCATGTGCAGGTCTTCGCGGGTGACGTTCGAGACGATTTCTAAGTCTTCGATGAGTTGGTTCGACTCGTCCTGACTGGAGAACTGCGCTTCTTCCTCGTTCCACGATTCAGAGAGGTAGTACAACTCACGAAGGGTAGACGAGCGGTCTTCGTCCAGTTGTGTTGCGAGGAAGTCGATGGTGTAGACGGCTTTGAGCAGCTTTCGCGCCCCGCGGACGCTGTTCGCGCTCCGGGTGCTCTTTCGGTCGCCGTACACCCAGACGCCGAGCTCTTCGTCGTAGACGATGTTGCTCTTCGTCCGCGTGGGAATCTGCATCTTCGGGATGTCGCCCCCGGCGAACTGGTCGTAGAACGATGCGGCGAGGTCGATGAGTTGCTCGCGGGCAACGTCGTCGTTTTTACTTGGACTCATGCGTTTACTGTCAGGCGTTCATTCTCGACCCCGCTCACGCTGAGGTCGAACGATGCGTCGTCGTCTGCCACCGTGTATTTGAGTACGGCGTCATCTCCCGCGCTCACCTCGGCGGTCCACTTGATGAACCACTCGCCGTCCATTTCGACAACTGTTGCGCCTTTCGAGACGCTCTGTGGCTCTGCGGTGACGATATCGGTGAGTTCGAGGCTCGCATTCACGTTCGAGTGATTTTCGACCACTACTTCGACCGTGCCGTCCTCCACGTTTCGCTCGACGAGGACGTTGTTCATGATGCGCGCCATCGAGTCGTCGATGACCAGCGGCGGGCGTTTGGTGACCTCGGAGAGTTTCGTCGCCATCTTCGGGAGGATGGAGGCGAGGACGTCCTGTTTGCGCTGGCGCTTCTGGAGCGACCGGCGCTTTTTCAGGTAGGATTTGAGTTCGCGGGCCGCTTCGCGGATGGCGAGTTCGATTTCGTCGTGAATCGCCGGGACGTTTGCGAGGGCGTCTTTCGACTCGCTCGTGAACGGGACGTTGGTCGACGCGACGTGTACCATGATGACCGCGGGCCCTTTCGGCAGGCCGCTGCCGCCAGGTTGGTCTAAGCCGTAGTTGCGCCAGCCAATGGATTTCGTGACTTCCGTAATCGTACACGCCCCCTGCTGGTAGACCAGCGGTACGCGATTGGCGAAGCGAAGCAGTTCAACGGTTCCCTCCGCGGGAAGGTCGCCGCCGTAGGCGATACCGGCTTCCACGATGAACGGGTCGCCGCCGTGGACGTCTGCGTCGCGGGTCGCGGCGGAGTAGAAGTCCGCGTCGAACTCCTTTTTCAGCCCGGCGAGGAGCAGGTCGTCCGTAATCGGTGAGAGACACGTCGTGGGCGGCGCCATGATGTCGGCTTCGCGCATCCCTTCGAGCAGTTCGCTCGCCGTGTCTCGGCTTCCGGCAACTTCCTTGACGTTCGGGAGGTCGTCAGAAACCGTCTTCATGATACGCCAAAGCGCGTCTACGATGTTGTTTCGCGCCGTCTCCCCGACGGTCGCGTCTTCGCGCTTTTGGGTCTGCTCTGCGGCGCGGTCCACGAACGACCGGAGGGTTTTGAGTGTCGCGCGGTCGCGTTCGTTCTCACCACCAAATTTAGCCGCGATACGTTCTGCGAGGCTGTAGACGACGGCGTCGTCTTTGCGGCTGGTCGTCGCCTCGTCTACGAGCGAGTAGATGTCAGAAACACGGTTTGCAGCGATAACTTCCCACGCCGCCGCAACTGCGTTTTTGCGCACGGTTTTGCCGAACGTTGGGTCGAACGCATCTTCCGTCTCGTCTGCAACGTCTGCGACGACACGTTCGAGGTTGGTGTAGGAGACGCGCTCCATTACGGAAATACGGGAGGCGACCGTCTCTGCGAACGACTCTGTGGGTTTCTCGCCTTTGTTGACGACAGCCGCTTCGATGGCTCCGACGAGTGTCGTGACCTCGGGGTCGTCTTCAGAGCCGAGATTGACCTCCTCGGTCGCACCCGGCGGCATCCACGCCATCTCGCGGCCGAAGTGGCGGTCGCGGAAACCTTCTAAGATGCTTTCGGCCGTTTTCTTCCCGACGCGGGTGAACTCCTCTTGGAGGAAGCCGGAGACGGAGTGCGACGCCGTCCCATCAAGCATCTTGAGCAGTGTGCCGAGTTCAACGCCGTGTGGGTGCGGTCGAATCTCCTCAGTTTCTGCGGGCAGTTGGTCGGTCGCGCGTTCGAACTTGAACGTCTCCTCTGGCTCGCGCATCTCGATGCGAGCGTGGGGATTCACAACTGCGGTGTGCTTGATATAGCTGTGGAGGTTTGCGCGAGCGCGCATGTTCGCTTCCATCTCCAGCTCGATGCGCGTGCCGTGTGGGCGGTCCCACGTGGTTTCGCGCTCGGTCTGAATCTCCGGTTCGTTCGTGTCGGTGTCGATGATGAGTTCGAAGTATTTGGCCTCGGCACTCCCTTTCGTCCGACTCGTGATTTTCGCGGGTTTCCCGGAGGTGAGTTGTGAGTAGAGGACGGCCGCAGAGATACCGATACCCTGCTGGCCACGGGACTGTTCGCGCTTGTGGAAGCGCGACCCGTAGAGCAGTTTCCCGAACACCTTCGGGATTTGCTCGGCGGTGATGCCGGGGCCGTTGTCCTCGATGATGAGACGATAGTAGTCTCCCACCTCGGCGATTTCTACGTAGATGTCGGGGAGGACTCCGGCCTCCTCGGTGGCGTCGAGGGCGTTGTCGACAGCCTCCTTGACAGCAGTGACCAGACCGCGGGCACCGCTGTCGAATCCGAGCATATGCTTGTTCTTCTCGAAGAACTCGGCGATGGAGATCTCGCGCTGGCTTTGGGCCAGCTCTTCTGCGATCCCCTCGCCCTCGCCGAGTGTCGATTGGAACGAGGTCATTGAATGGTAGTTTATCGTGGGGGCATTAAAACGCCCGCGGTAGTAGAGTGAAAGTGAATATGGTGTCTGCGATTCTGAACGTTCAGGCTGGCAGGTTCACGCGCTGGATTACACGCCACGATACGAGGACGTGTGCACGCGCGGCTATCGGCGTTAATTCCGTGACAAATTGTGAGTGAAATCGAATGACGAAACTTACTTTCGCGCCCGCGCGTGCGAGGGGTTTATGACCCTTGCAACCTAAGCGAGAAACAGATTCTAATGTCCGATGAAGGCGAGTACGGAGCCGGCCAAATTCAAGTCCTCGAAGGGCTCGAAGCCGTTCAAAAACGGCCGGCAATGTACATCGGTTCGACAGATGCACGTGGGTTACACCACCTGGTCTACGAAGTCGTGGATAACTCCATCGACGAGGCGTTGGCTGGGTACTGTGACACCATCGAAGTCACCATCCACGAAGACAACTCCGTGAGTGTCTCTGACGACGGTCGTGGGATTCCGGTCGACACGCACGCAGAGTACGACCGCCCGGCGCTCGAAGTCATCATGACGGTGCTCCACGCGGGTGGGAAGTTCGACAACAAATCCTACCAAGTGTCCGGTGGCCTCCACGGCGTCGGTGTGAGCGTCGTCAACGCGCTCTCACAAGTCCTCGAAGTCGAGGTCAAGCGTGACGGTGCGGTCTGGAGCCAGCGCTACGAGCGCGGCCACCCCGTAGAAAACCTCGAAAAAGTCCGCGACATGGATGCAGACGAGGAAACCGGGACGACCATTCAGTTCTGGCCGGACATGGAGATCTTCGAGACGGGCGTGTACAACTACTCGACGCTCGAAAACCGGCTTCGAGAACTCGCATTCTTGAACTCCGGAGTCGAAATCTCGCTCGTAGACGAGCGCGAAGACGGCCGCTCTGAGACGTTCATGTTCGAAGGCGGCATCCGCGAGTTCGTCGAGTTCTTAAACGAAACGAAAACCAACCTCCACAACGACGTCATCTACTATGCGGACGAACAGGACGGCATTCACGTCGAAATCGCCGTCCAAGGCACGGAGGAACTCCAAGAGTCCATCCACGCGTTCGCAAACAACATCAACACGCGCGAGGGCGGGACTCATCTGACCGGGTTCAAAACGGCGCTCACGCGTGTCGTCAACGACTATGCGACGAAAAACAACCTCATCTCCGATCTCGACAACAACCTGAAAGGCAGTGACATCCGCGAGGGTATCACCGCCGTCATCAGCGTCAAACACCCCGACCCGCAGTTCGAGGGGCAGACGAAGACGAAACTCGGCAACAGCGAGGTTCGCGGGATTGTCGAAAGCATCACGCACACGCAACTCTCGACGTTCTTCGAGGAGAACCCGGACACGGCACAGGCAATCGTGATGAAGGCCGTCGAAGCCGCGAAAGCCCGGATGGCCGCGAAAAAGGCAGAAGAACTCACCCGCCGCAAGAACGCGCTTGGCTCCGGGTCGCTCCCCGGCAAACTCGCCGACTGCCAGTCGCGTGACCCGAAGGACTCTGAGCTGTTCGTCGTGGAGGGCGACTCTGCGGGGGGCTCTGCGAAACAGGGTCGCAACCCCGAGTTCCAAGCCATCCTCCCGCTCCGTGGGAAGATTATCAACGTCGAGAAACACCGCTTAGACCGCATCCTCGAAAACAACGAGATTCGTGCGCTGATTACCGCCATCGGGACGGGCATTGGCGACGAGTTCGACATCGAGGACGCGCGCTACGAAAAAATCGTCATGATGACGGACGCTGACGTGGACGGCGCGCACATTCGGACGCTCTTGCTTACCTTCCTCTACCGGCACATGCGGCCGCTGCTCGAAGCGGGCTACGTCTACGCCGCCCAGCCGCCACTCTACCGCATCCGCTACAAGGGCGAGACGTACGACGTGATGACTGAAGCAGAGCGGGAGAAAGTTGTCGAAGAAAAATGCAACGGGAAAGCCGAGAACGTCCAACGGTTCAAGGGCCTCGGCGAAATGAACCCCGAACAGCTCTGGGAGACGACGATGAACCCGGAAAACCGCATTTTAAAACGCATCACTATCGAAGACGGCGCCGCCGCAGACCGGATGTTCTCCGTGCTGATGGGTGACGCCGTTGGCCCGCGCAAGAAGTTCATCCAAGACCACGCGAAGAACGCGGAATGGGTTGATATCTAAATGAGTTCTGACGTACCTGCTGACGAGCCTGCAGAGATTCACTCGACCGTCCTCATAGAGGACGAAATGGAACAGTCCTACATCGACTACGCGATGAGCGTCATCGTCGGTCGTGCCCTTCCTGCCGTCGAAGACGGCCTGAAACCCGTCCACCGACGGATTCTGTACGCGATGCACGAGATGGGGCTGTCGAGTGGCTCTAGCCACCGAAAAGCCTCGTCCATCGTTGGCCAAACGATGGGTAACTACCACCCACACGGCGACAGCGCAATCTATGACGCGCTCGCCCGGATGGCACAGGACTTCTCGCTTCGCTATCCACTCATCGACGGGCAGGGGAACTTCGGGTCGATAGACGGCGACCCACCGGCCGCCATGCGGTATACGGAAGCGCGGATGAGTTCTATCGCAGAGGAACTCCTTTCTGACATCGAGAAGGACACGGTTGACTTCTCGGGCAACTACGACGACCGCCTGCAAGAGCCAGATGTCCTTCCATCGGCCATTCCAAACCTCCTGCTCAACGGGTCGTCCGGGATTGCTGTGGGAATGTCCACGAACATTCCGCCGCACAATCTGGGCGAAGTCATCGACGCAACCGTCGAGCTCATCGAGAACCCCGAGGCAGACGTCCAAGACCTGATGGAGTACGTCGAAGGGCCGGACTTCCCGACCGGAGCCAACATCGTTGGCCGCCAAGGCATCTACAACGCCTACACGACCGGCCGGGGTCGCCTGCGGGTTCGCGCCGAGTTCGAGGTCGAGGAGAACGAGAAGGACCGCGACCGCATCATCATCACGGAGATTCCGTATCAGGAGAACAAGTCGCGACTCATCGAGCGGATTGCGGACAACGTAAACGACGGCACGATAGACGGCATTTCGGACCTTCGGGACGAATCCGACCGCGAAGGGATTCGCGTCGTCATCGAACTCAAGCACAACGCGAACACGGACATCGTTCGCAACCAACTGCTCGAACACCACCTTGAGTCCACCTTCGGCGTCATCAACCTCGCGCTGGTCGATGGCCAGCCGCGCATCCTGACGCTAAAGGAGATGCTCGTCCACTACTTAGAACACCGCAAAGACGTCGTCCGGCGGCGTTCTGAGTACGAACTGAACGAGGCAGAAGAGCGCGCCCACATCTTGGAAGGGCGCCTGATTGCCTTAGAGAACGTTGAGGAAGTCGTCGAGACAATCCGCAACTCAGAAGACCGCGACGCGGCGAAGACCGGGCTGCAAGAGAACTTCGAACTCTCCGAAAAGCAATCTGAACACATCGTTCGGATGCAACTCGGGAGCCTCACGTCGCTCGAAGCCCAGGAAATCGAGACGGAGTACGACGACGTACTCGAAACCATCGAGCGCCTCGAAACCATCCTCGGCGACGAGGACGAGTTGCTCGCCGTCATCAGGGGCGAACTCCTCGCCATCAAAGACGAGTACGACGACGACCGCCGCACCTCAATCGTCGAGGATTACGGCACGGTCACGCACGAAGACCTCATCCCACAGGAGGACGTGCTGGTCGTCATCACGGAAGACGACTACGTCAAACGCATGCCCGTAAACCGCTTCGACGCTCAGGGTCGCGGCGGGAAGGGAATCATCGGGACGAATCTCAAAGAAGGCGACCGGGTTTCGAAGGTGTTCATGGCGAACACCCACGACTACCTGCTCGCCTTTACGAATCAGGGACAGGTCTATCAACTGAAGACCTACGAGATTCCAGAGGTCGGCAGGACGGCACGGGGGAAATCCGCCGTCAACCTGCTCAAACTCGACAAGGGTGAGGAGATTACGGCTGTCGTCAACACCGACGACTTCTCAGAAGAGGAGTATCTCACCTTTGCCACGAAACACGGCTACGTCAAGCGAACGGGTGCGGACAACTTCACCAACATCCTCTCGACGGGGATTCGCGCCATCCGCTTAGAAGACGGCGACGAACTCGTGGACGTCGAGATTACGGACGGTAAAGCAGACCTCCTGATTGCGACGGCGGGCGGCATGTCCATTCGGTTCGAGGAGACGGACGCTCGCGCTATGGGCCGCACCGCCCGTGGGGTAAACGGCATCAAGCTCTCGGGCGACGATACGGTCGCCGGACTCATCGCCGCAGACGAGTCCGCAGACCTACTGACCGTCACCGAGAACGGCTACGGCAAGCGCACGCCAATCAGCAAGTATCGCACCCAATCGCGCTACGGCAAGGGCCTCATCGACATCAAGACCAACGAGCGAAACGGCGAGGTCACCGCCATCAAGGCGGTCTCCGACGACGATGACGTCGTCGTGATGAGTGACGATGGCCAGATTATGCGCACCCACGTCGCAGACATCTCGGAGGTTGGCCGCAACACGATGGGTGTCATCGTGATGCGTCTCTCCGACGGCGACAAGGTGGCGAGCGTTGACGTGATTCCACCGCTCGACGCACGCGACGGCGCAAAAGATGACGAAGAAGACGAGGACGCAGAAGAAGTGGAAGCCGACGAGTAAGCACCCGGCAACCGCTGTCGCTGACCATACATTTTTGTGCACTGTTGTACATTGGCTTGCTACCATGCAACACAATTCGGGAGACAATCCGGGCAAATTCGGCACCTTTGGCGGCCGACACGTTCCAGAACCGCTCGAAGAACCACTCGCACAGTTGGGAGCGGCGTTC
The DNA here is from genome assembly GCF_037198285.1 of Haladaptatus sp. DJG-WS-42. Lineage (NCBI taxonomy): Archaea > Methanobacteriati > Methanobacteriota > Halobacteria > Halobacteriales > Haladaptataceae > Haladaptatus > Haladaptatus sp. DJG-WS-42. The sequence continues at coordinate 168,352 of NZ_CP147243.1, forward strand.
GACGAGATTGCGAAGTCGCCCGAGTTCAGAGCCGAGTTCTACGACCTACTCACGAAGTACGCGGGCCGTGAGACGCCGTTATATTACGCCGAAAACCTTTCTGCAGCGTACGGCGCAGACATCTATCTCAAACGCGAAGACCTGCTCCACGGCGGGGCACACAAAATCAACAACGCGCTCGGACAGGCGTTGCTTGCGAAGAAGGCGGGGAAAACGCGGCTCATCGCGGAGACGGGCGCGGGCCAACACGGCACGGCGACCGCCATGGTCGGTGCACTGTTCGGCCTTGACACCGAGATTTACATGGGGAAAAAGGACGTCGAGCGCCAGAAGATGAACGTCTTCCGGATGCGACTCATGGGCGCGACGGTGAACGAGGTCACCCGTGGCGGGTCGGGGCTCGCAGACGCCGTCGACGCCGCGCTCGAAGACTTTGCGGGGAACATGGACGACACGCACTACCTCGTTGGCTCTGCAGTCGGGCCAGACCCGTTCCCCCGGATGGTGCGCGAGTTCCAGTCCGTGATAGGCGAGGAAGCGCGCGCTCAGATACTCGACCAAACTGGGAGCCTGCCGGATGCGGCGGTCGCCTGCGTCGGCGGCGGGTCGAACGCGATTGGCCTGTTTCACGCCTTCCGCGACGATGATGTGACATTCTATGGCGGCGAAGGCGGTGGCGAAGGTGGAGATTCGAAGCGTCACGCCGCGCCGCTCGCGGCGGGGAAAGACGGCGTCATCCACGGGATGGCCACGCGCGTTATCGAAGATGACGTGGAAGTCCACTCGGTCTCTGCTGGACTCGACTATCCGGGCGTCGGCCCCGAACACGCCATGTTCCGGGCGGTTGGCCGGTGTGAGTATCGCGCCATCACCGACGACGAAGCCATCGACGCCTTCCGGACGCTAAGCGAGACAGAAGGCATCATTCCGGCGCTCGAAAGCAGTCACGCGCTCGCCCTCGCAAAGCAAGTTGCTGCCGACCACGATACTATCATCGTCAATCTGAGCGGCCGTGGTGACAAGGATATGGAGCAGGCTGCCTCGTTGCTCGACCTCGGCGCATAACGGCACTCCGCTCGGGACAGTCGTCTGGCGTGGCTGGAAGGGATGACGTTCAGATATGTAAATTCCGCAAGAATGCGTGCGATTGTCGAAGATTTTTCGATAAACTCGATTAATTTTTGTAGTAGTGTTACGACCGGAGTGACAAGGTATCGCCAGTTTATTCAGGCTCCAACCAGGCACCCGGTGCCGGTCGCTGGCAGTCGTACCACCCGACAAACAATGCCACTGGACAAAAACCGGTTTAACGACCTCTGGGGGAATCTCAACGACGTCCTCGAGGAGTTTATCGAACCGCCCGATGGTGAACGCGAGTTGGGCGACGAGGAGCCACAGATACGTGACGAGCAGGCAGCACCAACCGCTGAATCACCCACTGAATCGCCGCTCGACCAGTTGATATCGAGCGAGTCAAAGTCGAAGGCGGAAATCGTCCTCGAAACCGGGATGACGCCACAAGAACTGCTCATCGAACTGCTCGATGAGTACGATGGCAAGATGCGCCAACAGCAGGTCGTGAATGCGACGGGGTGGTCTGAAGCCTCCGTGAGTCGCCTCCTCACGAAGATGGAGCACGCAGAACAGATCACTCGGGTGCAGATTGGCAACGAAAAAGTCGTCTTTCTCCCAGACCACGTCCCTGACGCGGCCAAACACCCCTTCCAGCGAATTGCAGATGAGGAGATCCGTCGAGAGAGAATCGTAAACCGGAGTTGAGCGGGCTACAGAATCGTCTTCCCGAGGACGCTTGCGGCGAGTTCAGTTGCTAGTTCTGCAGTTTCGTTGTGTTCGTCGAGAATCGGATTCACTTCGACGATTTCGAGCGAGCGCATGAAGTCTGTTGCCCTGTTTTCCGCCGCAACGATTTCGAGTGCTGCGTGTGCCTCGCGGTAGGTGACGCCACCGCGAACGGGCGTCCCGACGCCGGGTGCTTCGTTCGGGTCGAGCCAGTCCATGTCGAGGCTGACGTGGACGCCATCGACGCCATCGCATGCGATTTCAATGGCATCGTCGACCACGGCTGAGACGCCGTATTCGTCGATATCGGACATCGTGAATGCCGTGATGTCGCTTTCGCGGATGGCCTCACGCTCGGCTTCGTCGACGCTCCGGAGGCCAACGATGACGATGTTCTCTTCGCGAACGTTCGGGGCGTGCGCCCACTCTGTGTCTGCAAATTCGTCGCGGCCGAGCACCGCCGCGAGCGGCATCCCGTGGACGTTCCCGCTCGGCGAGGTCGAGGGAGTGTTGAAGTCGCCGTGGGCGTCGAACCAGATGACACCGAGGCTCGCGTCTCTCGCGGCACCGGCCATCGTGCCAATCGCAATCGAGTGGTCGCCGCCGAGAACGAGCGGGAACTCGCCTGCGGACAGCGCAGCGGCAACGGTGTCCGCGAGTCGAGTGCACACCGTCGCCGTCTCATCGAGATATTTTGCCTTCCCGTGTTTTGGCTCACCGGCTTCCGGGTCGCGTAAGTGGGCGTGTGGGACGGTGATGTCGCCTGCATCGTTACAGGTGATGTCGAGTTTTTCCAGTCGGTCTACGAGGCCCGCGTATCGAATCGCAGAGGGGCCCATGTCAACCCCACGTCGGTCTGCGCCGAGGTCCATCGGAACCCCGATGAGTCGTGCTGGTTGCTGCATACAAACCACTACACGACAGGCCCTGAAAAAAGGAGTCGATTACTGATATTGTGCGCAGACGAGTTCCAGCCCTTCCTTGAAGGAGATGGCTGGTTCCCAGCCGGTTTCTGCTTTCATCTTCGAGCTGTCTGCCATCGTGTCGTGGACGTACACGTCCTCGGAGATGGGATTCTCGATGTACTCGGGTTCGACGCTCGTCCCAAGGGTGTCATTCAATTTCTCGACGAGCGTGGTGATGGTGTAGCTCTCGCCCGTGCCGAGGTTGTAGATGCCGGTGAGTTGGTGGTCTGCAGCGAGTTCGAGGCCACGGACGATGTCAGAGACGTGGGTGAAATCTCGGGTTTGGGTGCCGTCACCGTAGATGACTGGCGCCTCACCATTCGCAATATCGTCTGCGAACTGAGCGATAAGATTCGCGTACTCGCCTTTGTGTTCTTCTGCGCCGCCGTAGCCCTGGTACACCGAGAAAAACCGCATGCCTGCCATGTGCATGTCGTAGTGGTGGGCGAAGTACTCACCGTAGCGTTCGCGGGCGAGTTTCGACGCCTCGTATCCAGTCCGTGCAGCCACGCTCATCGACTCGGGAGAGGGTTCGGTTTGATTGCCGTAAATCGAGGACGTCGAAGCGTACACCACCGTGTCACACCCGTCGAGACGCGCTTGGTTCACGGTATTCACAAACCCTTCGACGTTGACGCGCGCGCCGGTCACTGGGTCGTCTTCGTGCATCTGATACGAGGAGAGAGCCGCGAGATGGAACACCACGTCAACGTCGGTCGGGAGGTCGTCATCGAGGACGCTTGTTTCGACGAATTCAACCGACGAATCGAGGTTCTCCGGCGTCCCGAGGTAACAATCATCGACGGCGATAACGTCGTTGTCTGTGGCGAGGTGGTTCGCGAGGTTCGAGCCGATGAATCCGGCCCCACCAGTCACGAGCACACGCATATCGTTCATTACCACAGCTAGATAGATGTGGGTGCAAAGAGGTACCGGAAACGGGACTCCAGCGACAATCTGTCCCGTCGCCTGCACGTAATTTCTGTCACTAATGTGTCTCGTACCCGGTCGATTTATCACGTACTATCCGCCGCCTTTAAGGAAATCTATCACGAAAGACGCCTATGTCATCAATTGAGCTGACCCCGAGCCAGAAACGCATCCTCTCTGCCCTGATTAACCTCCATCGCCAGACCGAAGACGCAGTAAAAGGCGAAGACATTGCGGCGGAAGTAGACCGGAATCCGGGCACAATTCGCAACCAGATGCAGAGCCTGAAAGCACTGCAACTGGTCGAAGGTGTCCCCGGCCCGAAAGGCGGCTACAAACCAACCGCAAACGCCTACGAAGCCCTCGAAATCCAGGACATGGACCAGCCAGCAGAGGTGCCGCTGTTCCACAACGGTGAGGCCGTAGACGGCGCAAACGTCACCCAGATCAACCTCTCGAGCGTCCACCACCCAGAACTCTGCCGTGCAGAGATTTCGCTTCGCGGCTCCATCCGTGAGTTCCACGAAGGCGACGAGGTCACCGTTGGCCCGACGCCGCTCTCGAAACTCGTCATCGAAGGCGTCGTTGACGGCAAAGACGACACAGACAACGTCATCATCCTGACGATTGACGACATGAAAGCGCCCGTCGGCGAGCCAAAGAAGTAACCCTCACTCTCATTTCAGTTTCTTCGCGGCGAGTGGCGACACGCTGCTAATTGGTGGCAATTATCATTGAAATCGGCCGCGGACGGCGTGACGATTCCAAAGCCTTTGTATCTCAGGACTTCAGAGTTGCCACCATGACCGAGAATATCGTGGTGCTCGGCGCGGGCTACGCCGGCGCAGCCGCGATTCAGAGCCTTGAAGCCGAAGTTGATAACGCAGATATTACCTGGATTTCGAAAGAGGACTATCATCTCGTCCTCCACGAAGTCCACCGTTGCATCCGCGACCCGAGCGTCCGGGACAAGATTTCGCTCCCCATCGCGGACATCAAATCTCCGAGCACTCGATTTATCAAAGCAGAGGTCGAGTCCGTCGACACCGACGACCGTGAAATCGAGCTTGACGACGGCTCGACCGTTGACTACGACTACCTCGTCGTTGGCCTCGGGTCGAAGACGGCCTACTACGGCATCCCGGGCTTAGAAGAAAACTCCCTCACGCTCAAAGGGCTAGACGACGCCCTCGAAATCCACAACCAGATCAAGGACGCCGCCCGTGAAGCCTCCCGCAACGACCCCGCCAAAATCGCCATCGGTGGCGCTGGGCTCTCGGGCATCCAGACCGCTGGTGAAATCGCGGAGTTCCGCGACATGCACCGCGCGCCACTCGAGATTTACCTCGTCGAAGCGATGGAGGAAATCTTCCCCGGACAGGACCCCGAAGTGCAGGGTGCCCTCAGAAAGCGTCTCCTCAAAGCCGACATCAACATCCTCACGAACGACCCAATCACCGAAGCTGCAGCAGACACCATCTACTTCGACGAGGGCGAACCCCTCGAGTTCGACGTGTTTGTCTGGACCGGCGGTATCACGGGACAGGACGCCCTCGAAGAGGCGAACGTCGAGAAGAACCACAACCGCGTGAACGCAGACGCGACGTTCCAGACCTCAGACGAGCGCGTGTTCGCCCTCGGCGACTCCGCTATCATCGAACAGCTCAACCAAGAGCGCCCCGCCCCGCCAACGGCACAGGCCGCGTGGCAGGCAGGCGGCGTCATCGGCGAGAACGTTGCACGCGCCATGAACGGACAGGCGCTCACCTCGTGGAGCTACAAAGACAAGGGGACGGTCGTCTCCATCGGCGACGACGCCGTTGCCCACAACGTCATGATGGTGCCAATCGGCACGTTCGGCGGCCCCGCAGCAAAAGTGCTGAAGAAGTCTATCGCTACCCGGTGGATTGCTGACGTGACCTCGGTGGGTCGCGCCGTCTCCGCTTGGGGCGACATGTAGAAGTCGGGAATCACGTTTCTGTTGCTGTCTGTGAGTGAGTCACCGAATTTGTTACTGGTTTCACGACCGGTCACCGCGAATGCGACTGACACCAGTTGACTGTCGCTTTCTGCGGTCTGTCTCGATTAACTGCGTGTTACGGCGGTGTAGTTGGCATAACAATGGCACAGACTGTCCACCTCTATCCTAGGGACTAGAGATGCACTGAGGCGAGCGAGTACCTGACGCGCCTCTCGGTCCACGACAAGGGGTGGAAATCATGACAGCAATCATTTCACGAAGAGCAGTTCTCAGAACAATCGGCATGGGTGGTCTCGTTCTCGCGATGGGAACCGTGAAAGCCGACGCGTGTGACGGCGTCGAGATACTGTTCTCCTTCGACGCCGCAAGCGGCGAGCTCCCGGAGAACCTCGCAGTCGATAGACGGGGGAACAAATATCTCGGCATGTCGACGCTCGGAGAACTCTGGAAAGTTCCAGCCGACAATACGACCCCGGAGACGCTTGCGACCTTCAGTGTCGGTGCAGGCTTCGGTGTGCTTGGCGTGACGGTCACTCCACAGGGAACCGCCTTCGTCTGCTTGTTGACCGGTGTTGGTGAGGGCGACGACGCAGCAGACACCCACGGTATCTGGAAAGTAGAACGGGATGGGACGAAATCGCTTGTTGCCCCGCTCCCGCCAACGACGTTCCCGAACGATCTCATGGCGTTCAGAGACGGGTTGCTCGTCACAGATTCTATCGGTGGCGCAGTCTGGTACGTGACCGAAGGGAGTGCCACGCCGTGGAGTACGGCGGAACTCCTCGAAGGAACGGGCGCGTTTGGCTTTGGGTTCCCCATCGGTGCAAACGGCATCGTCCGCGGCAAGGACGGTGCGGTCTACGTCGGCGTCTCAGAGCGAGGACACATCGTCAGGATTCCGGTCAACCCGGATGGAAGTGGGGGAACACCCGAACTGTTCGTCGCAGACGACCGGATTTTTGGGTGTGATGGAATTACCCTCGACAACCGTGGAAACCTCTACGTTGCGGTCATCGCACAGAACACCATCGTTCGGGTGAACGCCGATACTACGATAGAAACGCTGGCAACTGCCGAAGATGGTCTCGACGGCCCGTCGGACGTCGCGTTCGGAACGTCCCGGAATGAACAGCAATCGCTGTTCATCACCAACTTCGCGCTGCTCAACGCGGAGAATCCGATGCCAGGACTTGCAACGCTTTGCGTTGGGGTTCCTGGTCGGCCAGTAAACAGGTAACCCGAAGCCTGAGCTATTCGAGTGGGATGCCCGGATGCCACTGGTCGGCTCCGGCTTCCGCCGCGGCTTCGTCCATCTTCGCTAAGAGCCTCACCGCGAGAGAAGCTGTCTCCGCGGCGCGGCCTTCGCCTTCGGTGCGGAACTCGCCAGTGACGCGATTCGCGTAGACGGTGCAGACCGCACCCGCGCGAAGCCCGTAGATGTTGGCGATGGTCATGATGGCCGCGGCCTCCATCTCGATGTTCTTCACGTTCGCGTCCTTGAGTTCTTCAATCATCTCCTCGGCACCGCGGGCTTCAAAGCCCTCGAACCCGGCGCGACCCTGCCCGGCGTAGAAGCTGTCTGCGGACATCGTGATACCGGTGTGGTAGTCGTAGCCGAGGCGTTCTGCGGCTGCAATGAGCGCCATGACGACTTGTTGGTCTGCGACGGCGGGGTAATCCTCGCGGACGTATTCGGAACTCGTGCCTTCTTGGCGAACGCCACCGGTCGTAATCACGAGGTCACCAACGTCCATCTCGGGTTGGATTGCGCCACAGGAGCCAACGCGGATGAACGTGTCCACGCCGATGCGCGCGAGCTCTTCGACGGCGATGGCTGCGGAGGGGCTGCCGATGCCCGTGGAGGTGACGCTAATCTGCGCGCCATCGTAGCTGCCGGTTGCAGTGCGATATTCGCGGTGTGCACCGCGAATCTCGAAGTCGTCCCAGAACTGGGTAATCTTCTCTACGCGCTCTGGGTCTCCTGGGAGGAGCACGGCGTTTGCAACGTCGTCGGAGCTGACGCCGAGGTGATACTGTACGTCGTCGTTTGGGTCTTCTGCGTCCATTATTTGAGGTGAGATTCGGTGATGGTGTTCGGGAGCAGTTCGCCAAGGGTGTATTCTGTCACGTCTTCGCCTTCGTCACAGAGGACGGTGAGGGAAGGGTCGCAGAACTCAGACAGCGTCTGGCGACACATGCCACAGGGCGTGACGCCGTCGCGTCGCCCGGAGCTGACGGCGATGCGGGCGAAGTCGCGGTGGCCGTTTTTGACGGCTTCCGCGATGGCGACTTCCTCTGCGTGCAGGGAGTTCGAGTAGTTCGCGTTCTCCAGATTACACCCGGTGAACACGGTTCCGTCTGCGGTTTCAAGGGCTGCACCCACGCGATAGTCGGAGTACGGCACGTGTGCCGCCGACTGAATCTCGCGAGCGGCCGCGATGAGGGCGTCCATGCGCGACCTATGCGGAGGCGGTAAAAATAGCCACCGTGATTGCCTGAGAACTGTTGCGTGCGAAAGGTGACTGAGACAGTCAGAGAACCCTGAACTTGAAAGAATGTTGATATAGAATTGTCCCTTCTGTATCGTGGGGGACCCAAAATGAACGGAATTGACGGAAAGGTAGCGATAGTTACGGGAGCGAGTTCGGGAATTGGCCGTGCCACGGCACTGCGGTTTGCCGAAGAGGGCGCAAACGTCGTCGTCACAGATGTGCTCGAAGACGGTGGCCACGAGACAGTCGAATTGATAACCGACGCAGGCGGCGAGGCGACGTTCATCCGAGTCGATGTGACGGACGACGCAGACGTGACCGCGATGGTCGAGACGACGCTCGACGTGTACGGTGGCCTCGATTTCGCCCACAACAACGCCGGTATCGAAGGCGAGATGTCACAACTCGCAGACACGCCGGACGACGACTGGGCGCGCGTCATCGACGTGAACCTGACCGGCGTCTGGCGCTGTATGAAACACGAGATTCCGGTAATGGTAGAACACGGTGGTGGCGCCATCGTCAACACGTCGTCGGTCGCCGGACTGATGGCCGCTGGTGGCGGCCCCTACGTGGCGAGCAAACACGGCGTCATCGGCCTCACGCGCGTTGCGGCTGTCGAATACGCCAAACAGGGCATCCGCGTGAACGCGGTCTGTCCGGGCGTCGTCGACACGCCGATGGTGCGCCGCGCTGCGGAGGACACGCCGGAGCTCGTAGACCAGTTCGTCGCCATGCAACCGCTCGGCAGGCAGGCGCAACCCGAAGAAATCGCGAGCGCCGTTGTCTACCTCTGTAGTGACGACGCCTCGTTCATCACGGCGCACCCGCTCCCGGTCGATGGCGGGCTGTTGTCTACCTAACCGGAAAAATGCTTTTTCGCTCAATCTTCGCCCGAGTCGTAGTGGTCGCCAGCCGCGGCTGGCAGGCGCGTCCGGCCAACGAGCGCGAGCACGACGATGACGAGCACGAACGGAATCATCTGGATGATGGATTTCGGAATGCCGATGCCGAGAATCTGCAGGCGGAACTGCAGGGCTTCGAGCGTTGCGAACAACAACGAGGCGAGGAACGTTCCGACTGGGTTGTAGTTCCCGAACAGGTAGGCGGTGATGGCGATGAAGCCACGCCCGTTGACGATGGTCGCGCCGCCGCCGGTGAACTTCCCGACGAGCACGAGCGAGAGCGCCGCGCCGCCGATGCCGGTGAGTGCCCCAGAAAGCAGGACGCTCCCGTAGCGCACGCGGCGCACGTCGATACCCGCGGTGTCGAGTGCCTTCGGATTCTCACCGCTCGCGCGAATCCACTGCCCGAACGGCGTGTGGTAGAGGAAGTACCACGAGGCGGGCACGGCGATGAGCAGCATGTACACCGTTGGGTTCGCGTCGAACAGGATTGGCCCGACGACGGGTATCTGTGAGAGCCCCGGAATCGCAACCGTACTGAGCGTGTTCACGCTCGGAGAGTCGAACTGGCTGAACAGCACTTGCGCGGCGAACGGGCCGAGCCCAAGCGCAATCAGCCAGACGGCGAGACCAGCGATAATTTGGTCTGCCTCTAAGTCGATGGTGACCACGGCGAACAGCAGGGAGAGCAGGATGCTCGTGAGGACGCCAATGGCGAATCCAACCCACACCATGGTTTCTGAGGCCGCGCCGGGGTCGCCAGTCAACAGGGCGATGCTCGCCGCACCCGCGAATGCGGAGACGATGAGCAGGCCTTCGAGGCCGATGTTGATGACGCCCGCTTTCTCTGCGAACAGGCCACCGAGAGCAGCGAAAGCGATTGGAACCGCGGTGCGGAGCGCGGCAGACGCGAGGTTGCCGTCAATGAGGGCAAACACTTCGCCTGCCGTCTCTGGGTCGGTGACGGCAAGCGCGAGGACGGCGACCACCGCGAGAGCGCCAGTGCCGAGCGCGACTTTGCCGCGTTTGTCGAGTTGTTGGTATCGGTTCATTGGTCTTCACCGCCGTCGGTTGCGACGGCTGAATTCGAGCCGACGTTGAATCGCGTGCCGAGCATGCGGAAGAACTCGGGCATGGCGACGAACAGGATGATGAGGCCACGAAGGACGCCCACCAGCTGTGAGGGAACGTCGAGATTGAAGTCAATCGCGACGCGCCCGACTTTGAGCATGCCGAACAGGAACGCCGCAAAGATGGCTCCCACCGGATTGTTCCCGGCAAGGATGGAGACGGTGATGCCGTCGAACCCGAACGCCGGAGCCGTTGGCATCCAGCGGCCGGTCACCATCAGGATGTAGACCGCACCGGCGATGCCACCGAGCGCGCCCGACAGTCCCATCGAGATGACGGTCATCTTCTTCGCGCTGACGCCGCTGTAGGCGGCCGCGCCTTCCTGAATCCCGCTAATACGCAGGTCGTAGCCGAATGCCGTGCGTGCGAGGAACCACGTCATCGCGGCGACGAGTGAGAGTGCAATTGCGAGCGCGACGAGCGAGAAGTCACCCGGGAAGATTGACGAATCGAGCATCGCGTAGTCCGGAATCCGCGCCGTCTGCGTGTTGTTCGTGCTGTTCGGGTCTTTGAACCACGTCGAGACGATGAGCAGCGAGAGGAACGTCGCGATGAAGTTCAGCATGATGGTCGTGATGACTTCGTTGGCCTCTGCATAGGCCTTCAGCGCACCCGGGATGGCCCCGTAGAGGCCGCCAATGAGCGCACCAACGAACAGGCCGAGCGGAATCAAGATGAGGCCGCCAACGAGGCCGCCGGGGAGCGACGAAGCGAGCAGTGGGACGGTGATAGCCGTCGCCATAGAGCCCATCACGAACTGTCCCTGCGTCCCGATGTTGAACAGGCCAGCGCGGAACGCGAGTGCGACCGACAGCCCGGTCAGCAGGAGAATCGTCGTCTGCTGGAGCGTCTCACCGAACACGCCCGCATTCGAGAACGGGCCGGTGAACAGTTCGAGGTACACCGAGACGGGGTTGTAACACGAGTAGCCCACGCCCGGGAAGAACAGCACTGGTTGGGAACACTGTGCAACGAATCCGGCGGCCAGCACGACGATGCCACCGACGAAAATCGACGCGATGAGCGCGGCGATGCTGATGAGAATGCGTTCGAGGTTCGAGGCGGTGGTCATCCGCGCAACGGCGGCTTCGAACTGCTGTTTCACGAGTGGTCACCCCCGTCGAATCCAGCGGGATACTCCCCTGCCATGAGCAAGCCAAGTTCTTCTTCGGTCACGTTTTCGGGGTTGACGATAGCCATAAATTCGCCGTCGTGCATCACCGCAAGCCGGTCTGAAAGTTGGGTGACTTCTTCGAGTTTCGAGGAGACGAGTAAGACAGCCGTCCCCTCGTTTCTGAGGTCGATGAGTCGGTCGTGGATGAACTCAATCGACCCCACGTCCACGCCGCGCGTCGGGTGGGCGGCGACGACGAAGTCCGGATTCCGCTTGAACTCACGGCCAACGATGAACTTCTGTTGGTTCCCGCCTGAAAGCGACTCCGCGGTCGCGCGTTTGTCCGGCGGTCGCACGTCGTACTCGTCGATGATGTCTGCTGCGTGATTCTCGGTGTAGTCCCAGTCGATGCGCACGCCGCTCGCAAACGGCGCTGTATGCTGGTTGCCGAGGGCGGCGTTCTGGATAAGGTCGTAGTCCATGACGACACCACTTTCCTGCCTGTCTTCTGGGATGTAGGACATCCCGCGCTCGATGCGCCCTCTGCGCGGGAGGTCGGTGATGGTGTCGCCCTGATAGATAATGTCGCCCGTATCAATTGACGACAGCCCGGTGACGGCGTTGATGAGTTCCGACTGCCCGTTGCCGTCAACGCCTGCAATGCCGAACACTTCGCCCGCACGAACTTCGAAGTCTAAGTCAGATAATTTCGCCACGCCGCGGTCGTCGCGGACGCTCACCGAATCGACGCCGAGCACCTGCGAGCCGGGGTCTGCAGGCGCTTTATCGACTTCGAGCATGACCTCGCGGCCGACCATCAGCTCTGCGAGTTCTTCGCGGCTCGTGTCGTTCGCATCGACGCTGCCGACGTTCTTGCCGTCGCGGAGGACGGTGATGTCGTCTGCGGCCTCCATCGCCTCGCCGAGCTTGTGCGAGATGAAGATGATGGTCTTTCCTTGGTCGGTCAGTTCGTCAAACACGGTGAACAGCTCCTCTACCTCTTGGGGGGTGAGGACGGCTGTTGGCTCGTCGAGGATGAGGATATCTGCGCCCCGATAGAGGGCTTTCAGAATCTCGACGCGCTGTTGTTCACCGACACTCACTTTTTCGAGTGGCGCGGTGGGGTCTACGTCGAATCCGTATTTGTCGGCGAGTTCGGTGACTTCGGTGATGGCCTTCTGTCGGTCCATCGCCATGCCGAACCACTTTCGTGGTTCGTTCCCGAGGACGACGTTGTCTGCGACAGTCATCGGGTCGACCAGCATGAAGTGCTGGTGTATCATTCCGATGCCGGTCTTGATGGCGTCGCGGGGGGAGGAGAAGTCGCGGGGGGTGCCGTTTATGTTGACGGTGCCCTCGTTTGGCTTGTACAGTCCATAAAGGACGTTCATGAGGGTCGTCTTTCCGGCACCGTTCTCACCGAGCAGCGCGTGGACGCTTCCCTGCTCGACGGTCAGGTCGACATTGTCGTTGGCAACTACGCCCGGAAACCGCTTTGTAATCCCGGCTAGTCGTACGGCTGGTGTCTCACTCATTGAAATAGTTCCGCTAGTTTGCCCGAGGCTTCGGAGGGTTCAGGCAAGTATTGAACGGTTTCCGATTACAGCTCGGACGGAACCGTAATCTCGCCGTCTACGATCTGCTGTTTGCTCTCTTCGAGTTTGCTCTTTACGTCCTCGGGGATAGAGGAGCCGAGTTCCTGCCCGTACACTGCCTCGACACCGCCTTCGTCGAGACCGAGGCGGTTCTCGACGCCACCTTCGAAGCTGCCGTTGACGACGGCTTCGACCGACTCGTACACGGCGAGGTCAACGTGCTTGACCATGCTCGCGAGGATGACGTTCTTGTACTCGGCGTTGGATTTCGACTGGTCTGCGTCGACACCCATTGCGAAGCGTCCCTTCTGACGGGCAGCCTGGAAGACACCGAGACCGGTACCACCAGCGGCGTGGTAGACGATGTCCGCGCCGTTTTCGTACATCGTGAGCGCGATTTCTTTGCCCTTTGCGGGGTCGTTGAACGCGCCAGCGTAGGCGGACTGGACTTCGATGCTGTCGTCGTGGTGGGCAACGCCTGCTTTGAAGCCAGCGAGGAACTTTTCGATGAGCGGAATCTCGAAACCACCCACGAAGCCAACGGACTTCTGGTCTGGTTTCGTGGCGCTGTCGCCCGCGCTAAACTCTTGGGTCGTGAGCAGTGCCGAGAGGTAGCCAATCTGGAACGAGCCTTGGTGCTCTTTAAAGCGGTAGTTTGCGACGTTGCCGAGCATCTCGCCGTCTTCGGTCTGGGCAGTTTCGTCGATGAGGACGAAGCTCTGGTCTGGGAACTCTTGGGCGTTCGAGACCATCCCGTCTTTCTGGACGAAGCCGACGCCCGTCACGAGGTCGTAGTTCGGGTCGGTCTCCTGGGCGAAGCGCTTCTGGAGGTCGCCGACCTGCGAGGCTTCCTCTGGCTCTGCGTTCTCGTACGCCACGTTGTACTCTTCTGCGGCTTGTTTGACGCCTTGGTGGGCCATGTCGTTGAACGACTTGTCACCGAGACCGCCGGTGGCGTACACCATGCCCACGTTGACTGGGTCTTCGCCACCCTCGCCACCGTCGCCGCCGTCGGTGGATTCGCCGCCAGAGGATGAGTTCGTGTTCGTGGTACAACCGGCGAGGCCAGCGACACCGAGGGCGCTCGCTGCTTTGAGGAATCGTCTTCGGTCGACAGGCATGTCTCACAAAAGAAACGAAGAACTCTATAAATCGTTCGTTTTAGATTACAGTATGTGGTGGCTTAGCGCTTCACAACGGCTGTTTTTACGATTTCTATGACCGTGGAAACAAGGGTATCCACGTCCGCACTTTCTGCATACACTCTGACATACGGCTCGGTCCCGCTCGGGCGAACGAGCACCCACGACCCGTCTTCTCGTTCGAGGCGAACGCCGTACTCAGTTGATACAGTTGCGTCGGGGAAGGCGGCGGGAAGCGCCGTTTCGAGTTCAGCCATCGCGGCTTCCTTCCGGTCGTCGGGACACTCGGTGCTCACTTTGCGGTACGGGCGTTCGGTGACTGGTTCGCGGAGTGCAGAGAGGCCGTGAGCGGCGACGAGTCGGGCGAACACCGCGGCGCTCGCAGGGCCGTCAATCCAGCCGCCGAACTGGGTGTGGATGTGTTTCCACGGCTCTGCGGCGAACACGACGCGCGTCCCCTCTGTGCCGTTTTCGAGCGCGGTTTCGATACCTTCGTGGAGCGCGCCAAGTCGAATGCGCTCGACGCGACCACCGGCGTCGCGGACGCGCTCGTCGATGCGCGCAGAGGCGTTCGGCGTCGTCACGACGACGGGGTCTTCTGCGTCGCTCGTGCGCACGTAGTGTTCTGCGAAGATGGCGACGATGGTGTCCTCGTGGACGACTTCGCCATTGCCGTCTAAAAACACCGCACGATCTGCGTCGCCGTCGTGCCCGATGCCGAAGGCGAAATCGCCGTCTGCGAGGAACGCCCGCAGGTCTGCGAGCGTCTCGGGGGTTGGCTTGCTCTCGCGGCCGGGGAAGTGACCGTCTACGTTGCCGTTCAGCGTGACGACGTGCGCGCCGAGTTCGCGGAGGACGTAGGGCGTGGCGAGCGCGGCCATCCCGTTGCCGCAGTCGACGACGACTTTGAGGCCGTCGAGCGGCGCACCCATCGACGTCCCGTACTCACAGACGGCCTTCCGGTAGGCGGAGAGCGGTTCGCTCGTGCTCGCGACACCCCACTCGTCCCAATCGAGGGGCGATTGCCCTGCTTCGACCCGTTGTTCGATGCGGCGTTCTGCGTCGCGGTCGTATTCGACACCATCGCAAAAGAGTTTGAGCCCGTTGTCCTGTGGCGGGTTGTGACTCGCCGTAATCATCACGCCGTGTCGACCCTGCGCGGCGAATGCAAGCGCCGGAGTCGGCAGTTGTCCGGCGCGGTAGACGGTCGCACCGGCGCTTTCGAGTCCGGCTTCGAGGGCCGCGGCGAGCGCGGGGCCGGTTTCGCGGCCGTCGCGCCCAACGACGAATTCATCGTGTTCGTCGCCGGCGGCTCTGCCAACGGCGAGCGCCAGCGACGGCGTCACTCGGTCGCGGGCGCTTCCGCGGATACCCGCTGTTCCGAACAGTTCCATACCCCAAATTTTGCTGGCGGCTATTTATTTCCACGTAGTTCGAACCGTCAGAGTTCGACGCCGCTCGGGATGAGACTGTGTTGGTGGAGCAACTCACCCGTGTGGCTATAGACGAGGAAGGTCGCCTTCTCGAATGCAACGTCCTCTTCTGTGCCGTCTAACTGAAGGGTGTAGTGTTTCTCACCGTCCGAGAGATTACCATACCGCCGCGCGACGCGGATGAATCGGAGCACTTCGCGGGTTTCGAGATTTACTTCCAAGATGAACTCGCCGGTGGTCCGATTGGTCACCGCGAGGACGCCGTCGCTCCCGTCCGTAGTGAGGGGGCGTTTCAGTCGGAACGAAACGTCAACATCGGCGGCGGCGAGCGGTGTTCCATCGGCATGATTGTGCCACCCGCTGAACTTCTCACGCGGGCCGGTGTAAGAAATCGAAAGCGTTGGTTGCTGGGGCTCTGAGGTGTCGTCGTCGAGGTTTGTGAGGGAGACCCCGAAATAATCGCGCCTCATTGCGTGTGTCAAAGAGGCGCATAGGTATGAACGTACCGTTGTGTCAGACGCCCGTCTTGCGGTACTTTTTACTCACTGACAGTGGCGATGTGCAATATGGCATGGGTCAATAGTGAGTATGCAAACGAACTCGCCGTGTTGGCGACGTGGCTCTCGGCGCTGATGCCGTGGTCGTTTTCGTTCGCATCACTTGATTTCGGAACCGTCGTCGTCGTTCGATTTCTGTTCTTCCATATCCAGTACGTGCTCGGCGTCTCGTTTGGTGAGCAAGAACAGATTCTGTTCACCGTCCTCGAACTGCAGACGTTCTACGAAAACGCCCAGACCATCCTCGCCCAGCAGCTGTGGTTGGTCGGCGCAGTCGTGTTCATCCTCGCACTCGCGTTCAGCATCGCTCTATATCTCGCAGAAGACCGCGTAGCTGGCGCGCGCGCAGACCCCGTGCGGGTACTCGGTGGGCTGTTGCTCCTCACCGGGCTCGTGCTCACCGGCGCGACGGTCTTGCTCTACCAGTCGTTCATCGGCGTCGCTATCCCGCTTGGCGCGCTGTTCTTGCTCGTATTTGGCGTCACGCTCCTTCGGGTCGAACGCGCCTGAGATAGGGTCGGATTTATGTAGGTTCCGCCTGTCAGTCATGACAATAACCGGACGCCCACGTGGGGCAACGGCGGGGATTCCATGGCAAACGAGTTATCATCTGAAACTACCACACAGGCACACCACGACGAAGAAGCGAGCGTGCTCTCGCAGTTTCAACAGTGGCTTTCGCGCACATCGAAGATGTTGACCGGTTCGACGCTCAGCCTCACGAACTACGACCCGACCGCAGACGGGCCGCTCGTGACGTTCAGCGGGCTTGCTGGCTGGGAAGAACTCGACCGCTATTGGGTGAACGCCCCGTTCGCATTCGTCGCCATTCTCTACAGTCCCGAGAAAAACGACCACCGCTATCACGTCGTCGAGCCAGACCTCTCACCGGTCGAAGCCCGGTTGCTCGAAACGCTCGTAGACGACATCCGCGACCCGCTGCTGTACCGAGGCTCGACGAACACCGACCCCGAAGTGGTGTTGAAAGACGAACTCAGAAAGCGCCTTGAGGAGTACGGTGCGAGCGTCGAGATGGCGACATTCTACCGCCTGTTTTACTACCTCAATCGCTCGTTTCTCGGCTACGGCAAACTCGACCCGCTCATGCACGACCCACACGTAGAAGACATCTCGTGTGACGGCTACGACATCCCGTTGTTCATCTACCACGACGAACAGGACAACATCGAAACCACCATCACCTTCAGCCAAGCGGAACTCGACAACTTCGTCATCCAACTCGCCCAGCGCTCGGGTAAGCACATCTCGATTGGCGCACCCGTCGTCGGGACGACGCTCCCAGACGGCAGTCGTGCAGAACTCGTCATGGGCGAGGAAGTGACGCCACGCGGCTCTGCGTTCACGATTCGCCGCTACGCAACCGACCCGTTCACGCCAATCGACCTCATCAACTACGGGACGTTCACCCTCCGCCAGATGGCATATCTCTGGCTCGGCATCGAAAATGGACGGTCGCTCATCTTCGCGGGCGGGACGGCATCTGGGAAGACCACATCGATGAACGCCGTGTCGATGTTCATTCCACCGCGTGCGAAGGTGTTGACCATCGAAGACACCCACGAACTCACGCTCTTTCACGACAACTGGCTTTCTTCGGTCACCCGCGAACGCCTCGATGAGGGGGCAGACATCACGATGTACGACCTGCTTCGCTCCGCGCTGCGCCACCGTCCCGAGTACATCATCGTCGGCGAGGTGCGCGGTGAAGAGGCAATGACGCTGTTTCAGGCGATGAACACGGGTCACACCACCTACTCGACGATGCACGCAGACAGCGTCCAAACGGCCATCAACCGCCTCGAAAACGAACCCATCAACGTCCCACGCCAAATGGTCCAATCGCTCGACATCCTCTGCATCCAGTCGCTTGTCCGCGTCGAAGGCGAACGTTCGCGGCGCAATCGGACGATCGCTGAAATCGAGGGTATCAACCAACGCACGGGCGAACTCGACTACTCGACTGCGTACACGTGGGACGCGAGCACGGACACCGTCTCAGAGGGGACCAGTACCGTGTTAGACGAAATCAGAGACGAACGTGGGTGGTCGCAGAGCCAACTGCTCAATGAGGTGCGCAATCGTCGTCGCTTCCTCGAATATCTGCGCGAAGAAGGGATAAACGACTATCGGCAGTTCACCGCGATGGTAAACAAATACTACGCCGATACGGACGCGGTGATGGCGCAGGTTGACGCACACCGCACACAGGGACACGCAGCAGAATAATGGCTCAGATACCGCTTTCCGTGCTTCCGTTGGGTCTCGTCGCGATTGTTGTGGTGCTCCTCGCCGCCACCCCGTACAGCGACCGCCTCGACCGAATATCCACGCGTCTCGCCCTCGCGTCGTTCGGAAATCAGGTCGATAAAACAGCCACGCGTTTGGCGCGACGACGCACGCTCCAGCGCGCACACATCAACGTTCCGTACCGGGTGTACGCATCGAAATCGCTGCTGTACAGCGGGATTGTCGCCATCTGTGGAGCCATCATCGGTGCGTATCTCGCCACTTCGTTGCTCCTCGCCGTTGCCGTATGGAACGCACAGCTCGTCACCCAGATTCCCGCGCTGTCAGCCCTTGGACGGCTTCCCGGCGCACAGATTCCCGCGCTGCGACAGTTCCTATTCTTATTCTTCTCGGGCATCACCAGCGGTTTGCTCGCCGGGTACGCGACCTTCCGGCTTCGCTGGGGCGTTCCGAAAGCCTCCGCGGACGGGCGCGAACGCCGGATTGATGCGAGTCTCGCGCGGACAGTTGCGTTCATGTACGCCCTGTCGCGTGGCGGGATGGCGTTCCCGAAAAT
Organism: Haladaptatus sp. DJG-WS-42; assembly: GCF_037198285.1. Lineage (NCBI taxonomy): Archaea > Methanobacteriati > Methanobacteriota > Halobacteria > Halobacteriales > Haladaptataceae > Haladaptatus > Haladaptatus sp. DJG-WS-42. The sequence continues at coordinate 187,221 of NZ_CP147243.1, forward strand.
CATGCAGGCACTCCGCGACAACAGCGCCGTCTACGGCGAATCAGCGACGGAGTTCGCCGTCGCCGTCAGAGACATGGAGTTGCTCGGGGCAGACATCCTCACCGCCATTCAACGTGTCTCGCGGCGGACGCCGAGTCCGGAACTCAAAACCTTCCTCGAAAACCTCGCAAGCAACCTCCAGAGCGGCCAGAGCGTCTCCGTGTTTCTGCGAGAGGAGTACGACCGCCGAAAGCAAGAGGCAGAGGTTCGCCAGACATCGTTTCTCGAACTGCTCGGGGCGTTCGCGGAAGGCTACGTGTCGCTGCTCGTCGTCGGGCCGTTGTTCTTCATCACGGTGTTGCTCATCATCGGGCTCGTGAGCGGCGGGACGTTGGTCGCGCTCCAGGTGGTCGTCTATCTCGTGGTTCCCATCGCGACGCTCGCGTTCATCGTCTTTCTCGACCGCTATACGAATCCGACGGGCGGGTTTGCAAAGGAACGAACTGCAGTGTCATCACCGCTCGCCGTCACGGGTGTTCGCACGACCGACGCACCGGATGCGGCACGTGCACTCCCAGACGGCGGCTACGCCACGAATACGGAGCGTGAGGTGCAGGCGCAATTGAATCTGTACGAGCACTTTCGCACCATCGCGACGGTGCTCGAACGCCCGGTACAGACGCTAATCTCTCGACCGTTCGTGTTGCTCTACGTGACCGTCCCACTCGCCACGCTCTGGGTGATGGTTCATGCGTGGCCCGCGTTTATCCGCGGGACTGCGTCGATTCTGGTGCTTGACGACATCCTCGTCCAAAGCGTCCTGTTTATCACAGCAACGTTCGCGCTTGTCTGGGAGATGCACACCCACAGACGCGACACCATCGAAGCCGCGATTCCCGAATTGTTCGAACGTCTTGCGAGCCTCAACGAAGCTGGCATGTCAGTCGTTGGTGGTATCGAAAACATCCGATACAGCGACCTCGGGGCACTCGATACAGAGATGGAGCGAATCTGGCAGGACATCACGTTCGGCGCGGACGTTGAGACGGCGCTCCACCGCTTTGACCAGCGCGTTCGGGCACCGGGCGTTTCCCGCGCAGTGACGCTCATCACGAACGCAATCCGGGCGAGCGGCGACATCGCACCCGTGCTCAGAATCGCCGCAGATGAATCGCGCTCGCTCCAGCAACTGAAAGAAAAGCGCGAACAGGAGATGGTGGTCTATCTCATCATCACGTACATTTCGTTTTTCGTCTTCCTCCTCATCGTCTACGTGATGGTGAACGTGTTCATCCCGAGCATCCCATCGGGTGAACTCGTCGAATCGACCGGATTGACGGGACAAGTTGCGGGAATCACTGACGCAGGAAAACTCCAGTACACGACGGTTTTCTTCCACGCGGCGCTCATTCAGGGCTTTTTCTCCGGCCTCGTGGGCGGGCAGATGAGCGAAGGAACGATTCGAGCGGGCGCAAAGCACGCGACGGTGATGTTGCTCATCGCCTACGGGATGTTCCTCTTCGTCTGAGACAGAACTGAAAAGGCTTCAGAGCAAGTTGTGCGGGTATGGAACGGTCACGACAGGCGGTCAAAGACACCTACGACCGCATTGCGGCACATTTCTCGAAAACCCGTGAGTATGCGTGGCCAGAGATTGAGTCGTTTCTCGACAGCCAACAGCGCGTCCACACTGCCCTCGACGTCGGCTGTGGAAACGGGAGACACACGGAACTGCTCGCGGGCAGAGCAGACCAAGCAATCGGCCTCGACGTGAGCACAGGGCTCCTTCACGAAGCCCGCAAGCGTGCCACTGAGCGCGAGTTTGAAGCCGATTTTGTCGCTGGTGACGCGGCTTCGCTCCCATTCACTCACGACAGCATCACCCTCGCCGTCTACGTGGCGACGCTCCACCACCTCCCCGAACGCGAGCTTCGCCAAGCAAGTCTGAATGAACTGGCTCGCGTGCTCACATCGGGGAGCCGCGCGCTCGTGAGCGCATGGTCAACCGCCCACGACAGCTTCGACCACGAGGGAGACGAAGGGTTCGACACGATGGTCGATTGGACGCTCCCCGGTGGCGAAACCGTCCCGCGATTCTACCACATCTACGCGCCAGCAGAGTTCGAAGCCGACCTTGCAGCGAGTAATCTGCGCGTCGAGCAAACCGAAATTTCGAGCGGGAACTGTTATGCGGTCGTCACGCCGGAATGACCGTCACGGGGACGGGCGCGTGCTTTACGATGGTTTCTGAGGTGCTCCCGAGCAGGAAGTCTTCGAGCCGCCCGCGTTCGCCGTGGCGGCCGATGACGACTTGGTCGTAGTCGTCGGCTTCGAGGAGCGAAACGATGTGCTCGCCAATTTTGACGGAGGCCTTCGGCGAGTCGAGGCCGAGGCTCGTCACGAGTTCTGGCTCCGCGTCGATGCCAGCGGCTGAGAGCCTGTCTGTGGCTTTTTTGAGGAGTTCTTCGCTCGCGTCGGTCTCGTAGTCGGTGATGTGGATCACGTGGAGGGTGACGCCGCCCATGTTGTAGAGGTCGAGTGCGTAATCTAAGGCGGCGAAGCTACAGTCAGAGCCGTCGATGGGAACCAGGACGCGCATACGCCTAGATGGCCACCGGGCTACAAAAGATTCGTGCCGAGAAAAAGAAACACCCTTAACGGGGCACGATTTACACCTACTTGCGACACACGATTACCACGTCTGGCCTGGGCGGGTCGGACACGGTGTGGAGTATCATATCGTCGCGTGCTCGGGTTCTTCTGACCCGATTGCGCAACTTTCGTGTGATCGGTCCCCTCGTCGGTGTTCAAACAGAGCGCCGGTGTCTCGCGGAACGAAGTGACGCGAGGCTCGGGGCGCGAATGAAACGAGCGCCGGTGGTCTAACGGCATGACTTTGGCCTTCCAAGCCAACGATCCGGGTTCAATTCCCGGCCGGCGCATTCTGCGAGGAACAACGTGACGAGCGGATGCGCTACGGCGGGAATTGTGAACCCTGCAAGTCGCAGCGCGCGAGCGAAGTGAGCGCGACCGTCTTGCTCTGGTTCAATTCCCGGCCGGCGCACTCCCTGCGGTCGTTTGCCGCCCGACGTTCACCTCGCTTCGCTCGGTGAACTCCCGGAGAGACGAGGTCTCTCCGGCGTTCGCACCACTGACGCGGTGCTCACTCCCGGCCGGCGCATACCACAACCTCCCCTTATAGCGGTTTTCAGCAGTCACTATCGTGTAGGTCGAGATGTAGTTGCGAGGTTCGAGGTGAAACGAGAGTTAGGCTGTGGTATTTCCCGAAATGATTAGAGCTACGGTCGTCCTCTAATTACAAGTCCAATACCTTCCCGATATAGACGAGGAATTTCATAGATACGATTACCATTATCATCCCGATCTGTCCTGAAGAAACCAATATCGACCATTCGATCTATTGCGTTTTTTGGACTTGGATCAAGATCCTCAAACATTGTATATAAATCGTCGTATGAATATTCTGCTGTCTTTTTTGTGTCAAATCTGTCAAAATGTTCCTTCAAATCTGGGAATTCGCTAAGATACGTATTCACCCGCTGATTTGAAACTGTGTTATACGCATCCCGTACAGAATATCCCTCTATTAACCGATCTTTAGGATGTTCCTCTTTTCCAATTTCTTCTCTTACTGCTCCATTACAGAACGAGATGAGTTCACGAGGATATTTCCCACCGTGTCCGTCTTTAATTCGTGTAGTCATCCAATCGAAAAGCTCCGCCTCTCGTTCACCAGGATATACAGTGTCCTCGAATACAGAATAAAAAATCTCTTTTTGAGATCCCTGGTCGAAATTTTCAACTGTTCCTACATCAATTTCTGTCCCGATTGAATTTTCCACATACTCTTTGACGGAGTCGGATTGGAGCATCCGTTTATTCGTCATCTTTAATAGTTGTGAATCATCCCAATTTAGCTCAACTCTTTTGTCAGATACATGACTTTTATTCACGAAATTCAGTTCACTCCAAATATCTGTTCTGAGGAATATTTTCAGACGTATATTATCAAATTTTCCTAAAAACGTGAGTTGTGTTCGGAATAGAGCTTCAATAAGCTCTTTTCGCTTTTCTGGCTCTTTGCTCTCTAATTCGTCAATACGATCCAACAGAAGCCAGACCGTTTCATCGTTTTCGCTGAGCAAAGATTGTTCATTTTCTAATAAAAGCTCGGTATCAAATACCCCATTTGATGAACCGATTTCGATTGAAAAATTCCCATAAGAAAGTTTCCCACTTGAAGGCGGGTCACCAATACAATATTCCCAGACTGTTTTAAACACCGGAAGCAACCGCCAATCCTTCTGTTCATCTAATGCTCTAAGAACATTCCCGAGTTCTCCATCAGAAGTATACCCTGCTTCTCCCAACTTTTCAGCAATCTTGACTCCAATGTAGATCTCCCAGAAATCTTCATACGAGAATTCATCTTGATTTTTAATCTTTTGTAAATTTCTGTTATCCAGGCTTCGGAGATCGTTTCCTCCAGTAGCTTTTATTATATGTGTGTTTTTGGGAAGATCCTCTCCCAGAAAATTCTCTGCTTGGTCTTTAAAGTCTGTGAATAAACGGAACAGGGCACTTTTTCCTGAACCTTTAGGACCCAGAATGATTAGTGTATCTCTGTCAGAAATTTTGCCAAACCCTTGAGTTCGGACGAATCGCTTCGCCAATTTCTCTTCAGACTCAGCATCAACATTACCAAAATCAAGATCGTATAAATATTTGTTGTGATCAATCATACTTGTCAAAGTCACTGGAGTTATTTCAATTTTTCTGCTATAAGGTGTTAAACAAACCTTATTACGATGCTCTGACGCCCCTTCATAAATTAGGAAGTCGTAGTGTTGATAGAGTAACTGTGCTATTACGTTAACCCAGCCGTTGATAATATCCAATTGATACCTTTGGCTCCGATCGAAGCGGTCGTACCCTTCGTAGGTATACGATCCAATGCTGTCAGGTCAGCCTGAGCCATTTGGTTCGTCCGAGAACCTTTAGTCTTTCATAGAAGGCCCCGCGGTGCGTGGGCGTTTCAATACGAGAAATTTCGTCCCGCCGCCGACGTACTCGATTGTGTCGGTGAGTTCCCACCCGTCGGCCCCCAACTCGTTCAGGACGTCTCTTGGGTCTCTCGCTTCTTTTCTCGTCGGTTCGCGTTCTGGTCGAACCGTTAGATACTCCCACCCGCTTCCAGACTCGTCGCTCATAGTGCTGCTCTCATTCGAATTTTAGTAAGCGTGGTGGCCACCACACAGTTATCCCGAATGACTGGGAACACAGTAATACGCAATGCTCCACGATTATCACGTCCACTCGAATTACTCGGACGGGCGCTTTCTTTTCCAGATGTTGCAGGCCGCAGAGCAAGCCGGACTGAAGGGAATCGGGTTTGCAGACCACTGTAACGTCTCAGAGCGCGAGCGGATGCAGGACTTGAAACATCTTCTTGGATTCAACTTAGACCAGACGTACGACCGACGGCTGCGAGCGATAGAGAGCCTCAACGACCGCTTTGACGTCGAAATCTACAACGCAGTCGAGATGGACTACGACCCACGCGACACGGACGCGATTCGCGGATTTTTCAACGAAACCGACTTCGATTACACCATCGGGAGCGTCCACCACTTAGAGGACGTAAACGTCCACGTCGAGAGCTACTTCGGGAAGAAGTCGGAGACAGAGCGAAAGGCGCTCGTCAACGAGTACTTCAAAAAGCTCGTCGCGCTCGCAGAGTCAGAGCTTTTCGACATCGCGGCGCACGTCGATTTACTCGAACGCAACCCGGCATTCCGTGGGATGGGGACGGACGAACACTACCACGCCGTCGCACGGGCGTTCAAGCGCTCGCGGACGGTTCCAGAAATCAACGCCGGACGGGTGCTCACGGACTATGGGAAATTCCACCCGGTTCCAGGCTTCCTCGAAGTGTTCTGCGAACACGAGGTGCGCTTCACTGTTGGCAGTGACTCACACCGCCCAGAGGAGCTTGGCCCACGAGTGAAGAAACTGCGCACCTATCTCGAAGAAGAGGAACTCTCGCCGGTCTATCTCGTCTAAGCCTCGCCGAGGACTTTGCGAATGGCGGTTGCGACGTTGTCGAACGCCTGAATCGTGAGGCCGTCGGTCGTTGCGAACACGCCTTCACGGTCGGTGGTCACGCGGAGCAGGAAGCCGTTTTCGAAGGTGCGAATCGTGTACTTGTAATCGCCGAGTTCGGAGCCGCGGTAGGCTTCGCGTGTCGTCTTGAAACTGCGCCACTCGTTGCCGATGAATCCCGTAAGGTCTGCATCTTGTTCGAGGTCGTCGCGCAGATAGAGCTGGTCGAAGTCGTCGCGTGTGAAGTAGGTGACCGACCGAAGGCTGTCTCCCATTGCGGTTCGGCACGTTCGAACGATGACGTCAGCCGTGTCGGCTGAAAGCAAAGTGTTCTGCATTGGCTATATCATCATGATTTACCCATATAAATACGGTGGTCGGTGTGTTCCCTTGCCGCCGTCTGTCGAATCTGGTCAGTCGAATCGGGCCACTGCCCTGACGGGCGCACCGTCTGCGTCGGCGAGCGAGAGCGGGAACGCATCGAGGTGAAATCGGTCAGGCACGCGGTCGAGTTTGCACAGATTCTCCACGATGAGACAGTCGTGGCCGAGCAATGCGTGGTGAGCCGGGCTGCCGGTTGGCTCGCCCGCAGCCTCGTTCTGACTCGGCGTCGGGTCGGGGCTGAAGGCGTCGATGCCGACGTGAAGATTGCGGGTCGCACACCACTCCGCGACGGTGACATCGAGGTACGGGTGGTCGAGGTAGGCGTCCGTGCCCCAGTGCGCGTCCCAGCCGGTGTGAAACGCGAGCATGTCTGCGTCAGCGACATCGGTCTCGGCTGGTAAATCCGCGAGCCGAATCCGGTCTCGAGCGCCGCGGTGGCGACAATCGACGCATACCGCCTCGAACGAGAACGTCGAGATGGGGAAGGTATCGAGCGTCTTGCCGTTCTTCTCGGTGTGGCTTGGCGCGTCGATGTGGGTTCCGGTGTGACTCCCAAAAGACAGCCCAGTCACGCGATAGCCGTCGATTTGGTAGATGGCGTGGCCGCGGAACGTCACGGGTGGGTCGCCCGGATAGACGGGCATGCCGCCCGCAACTGGGTGCGTGAGGTCGATGGAAGTCATGTGTCTCCGAGTACCGTGGCGAGGTGTTCGTCCAGCTTCGCAAGCGGGACGGAAGGCGCGTCTGTCGCCGCCCCATCGAGTTCTTTGAAACCGGTTCCAGTAAGGATGAGCGCGACGCGGTCAGTTGCATCTACCTCACCGCGTTCTGCGAGTTGCCGGAGTCCAGCGAGCGCAACCGCGGAGGACGGTTCGACGCACAATCCTGCTTTGGTGGCGAGGTTGCCGGTTGCGTCGTGGATGGCGGCTTCTGACACCGATACGACCGCACCGTCAGTTTCGGCTGCGGCGGCGAGCACGCGATTGCCACTCGGTGGGTTCGCGTTGGCGATAGAGTAGGCGGCGGTTGGTTCGGGGTCGATTGGGCGAACCTCGTGGCCCTCGCGGAAGGCTTCTGCAATCGGGTCGCAGTTGGCGGCTTGCACGAAGTAGAGCCGCGGCAGGGCGTCGATGAGGTTTGCTTCCTTGAGTTCTCGCAGAGCTTTCCAGACGCCGCTTGCCTGCCCGCCGCTGCTTACCGGAAGACAGATTGCGTCGGGGACACCGTCAAACTGTTCTATGAGTTCGAGAGCAACCGTCTTTTGTCCGGCGACGCGCAGGGGTACGTCCGAGTTGACGAACTCGATGCCAAGTTCCTCTCCCAGTTCGAGACTGTCGAAATAGAGTTTCCCGTAGTCACCAGCCACACGAATGATTTCAGGCTCGTACTGGGAAATCGCGGCGAGACGCTTTTCGGAAATATCGTCGGGGACGAGCACGACGCAGGGAAGGCCTGTAGCCGCCGCGTGCGCTGCTGTACTCATCGCCATGTTCCCGTGCGAGACGGTTCCGACGGCGTTCACGTCCCGCGCTTCGGCCGCCGCCACCGCAACGGCGCTCCCGCGGTCTTTGAACGTCCCAGTTGGGTTTTCGGCTTCGTCTTTCACCCACAGGGTACAGCCCGCGTACTCGTCGAGTCGGGGCGTTCTGAGGAGCGGTGTGTTTCCTGCCGCCCAGCCAAGGCCGTCAGTCGGGGCTGCGGGCAGCAGCGACGCATAGCGCCAAACGCCGCGCACATCGTCGGTTGGCCACTCGAACGCTGTCGTATCGGTGTCGAACCAAACTGGTTCGCCACAATCACACCGGATGCGCGTCGCGTCGGACACTTCGTCGCAGGAATAACAGCGTGTGTTCATTACCAACCTGTACGCGAACCCACAGTATATGGGTTGGCCTCAGTCGGCGAGACCGTACCCGCGTTTGAACAGTGCAATATCGAGGGCGAGCACCGCGACGGTTGCACCCGTGAGCACCGCGAGGGCGAGGTTCGGGTCAACGTCGTAGTAGTCGAGGAAACCGTAGCGGACACCACTCACCATGTACACCATCGGATTCGCGAGCGAAATCGTGTACCACGGTTCCGGGAGCGCGTCCAAGGCGTAGAAGATGCCCCCGAAGAACACAAGCGGGCGGATGATGAACTGGTTCATCACGGTGAGGTAGTCAAAGTCGCGCGCCCAGAGGCCGCCAGCGACGCCGAGGCTCGCAAACAGCGATGGAATGACGACCATGAAGGCAACGAGATAGAGCGGGTGCTCGATGCCAACCGGCGTGAAAAACGCTCCCACGACGGAGATGATGATGCCAATGATGACACCGCGAAGCGCACTCGAGGCGACGTAGGCAAACACCATCTGCGGGTAGCTCATCGGTGAGGTGAGCGTTTCGTGAATATACTCGTTCCACCGGCCGTGGAAGATGGAGAACGAGGCGTTCTCGAACGCATTCGAAATCGTGCCCAACACGACGAGGCCGGGGAGGATGAACAGGACGTAGGAAAAGTCACTGGTCGGACCGATGCGCTCGCCGAGGATGACGCCGAACACCGAGAAATAGAGGACGTTCGTGATGAGCGGTGGCATAAACGTGTTACGAGGCCGACGGACGTATCGGAGAATCTCGCGGCGCACGAGCGTCAGGAAGCCAGTAAATCGGCTCATCGCTGTGCCTCCTGTTTTGCGCCCGCCGGTGGACGGTCGCCGTTTGTCGACTCTTGTCCGTTAGTGAGCGAGACGAACACCTCTTCGAGCGAGGTGCGAGAGATGTCTAAGTCCACGACCTCGTGGCCTGCGTCATCAAGCGCGAGGAGGACGTCGGGGGCGACGCTTCCCGCTCGGTGAGCGCGGACGACGAGCCGTCCCTGTTTCAGTTCGACCGACTGGACGCCGTCTACGGCCACGTCGGGGGCGGTGTTCGGCGGGTCGCGCAGCGTGATTGTGATATTGTCCACACCCTGGTCCATGAGGTCGTCGGGGCTTGCGACGGTCACTTTCTTGCCTTCGTTCATGATGGCGACCCGGTCACAGAGGCGCTCTGCTTCCTCGATGTAGTGGGTGGTGAGCAAAATTGTCGTGCCCTCCTCGTTCATCTCGGTGATGATGTTCCAGAGGTCACGCCGGAGTTGGACGTCCACACCCGCCGTTGGCTCGTCGAGAATCAGGAGGTCTGGTTCGGTGACGATGGCGCGCGCAAGGAGGAGTCGGCGCTTCATCCCACCTGAGAGCCAGTCAAAGCGCGTGTCGCGCTTGTCGTAGATACCGACCTTCTTGAGCGCGGCGTCCGCGCGCCGGGAGGCTTCTTCTTTGCCAATGCCGTGATAGCCCGCCTTGTGCATCAGCACTTCTTTGATGGGGAAAAACCGGTCGACGTTGAACTCTTGGGGCGCGACGCCGATCGCGTCGCGGGCCTGTTGGTAGTCGGCTTCTACGTCGTAGCCGAACACGCTGGCTTCGCCGCCGGTTTTGCGCACGAGGCCGGTGAGAATGGAGATGAACGTCGTCTTCCCCGCACCGTTTGGCCCGAGCAGGCCGAAAAACTCGCCTTGCTCGACGGCGAGGTCGAGTCCCTGCAACGCGTCTACGTCGCCGTAGGACTTTCGTAAGTTGTCTGTCTCAATCGCGAGAACCATCTACCGACACGAAAAAGCTGGGCACAGTTAACCCGCACTACTTGGGTTGGGCTTGCCGCCTTAGAGTTCGATGCGTTCGACGATTTGGTCGCCGTCCGTGTGCGTATTGAGCGCGACGATGCGGACGTAGCCTTCCAGCCCTGAGCCACGGAGTTTCGCCTTGAGGAGGTTATCGACCTGATAGACTCCTGCAGCGTTGGTCATCTCGATTTCGACGGTGACTGCAGTCTCGTCACCCTCTTGGAGCGTGACCTTTCGAATTGCCTGACTGGAGACGGTATTGATACCGCGCCCACCGCTCTCGTACGGGATGCGCGAGCGACCGTGTTCCATGTCAAGGGCGTCTGCGACGCGGATGACGCCTGCTTCGACCGTGAGTGGGTCTTCGACGGTGTGGTGACAGAGAATGGCGTGGAGGACTTCCGCCTTCACCTTCACCTGCTCAGTGATGGTGTCGTAGAACTCGGGGAGAACGCGGTCGAGAATGTCTGAGGCGAGTGGAATCGAGTAGTAGACGTGGTCGTCACGGTGGACGATGTGCCCGATGTCGTGTAACGTGGCAGCGAAGGCGATAATCACGGATTCGTCTTCTTCGGCGAGGCCCTGGTCGCCCGCGCCGTTGAACGAGATGCCGCCGCGCTTTAAGAGGTCGTAGAGGGTGAGCGCGCGGTCGCGGACGATTTCGATGTGCTTTGCGCCGTGGTCGTTGTAGCGCTTTCTCGCGACAGCGTTCACGTTCTGGGCCCGCAAAAGCGCCTGAATCTCCTCGTCGGTTTTGATAAAGGAGAGAACGCGGTGCAGTTTCTCGTCGGGGAACGAGTGGGCTGCACCCTGGTCGTACGATAGGATGTCACTCTCGCCATCTGGAAGGTCACTCATAGTGTACTGAACGCGGCGGAGCGAGAAAAAAACCTCGGGCGAGTGCGCGATTACGCGTCGGCTGCGGCCTGCGCGACTTCGTCGTAGTTTGGTTCGACGCCGGGATCGTCGCTGACCCACGAGTAGGTGACGTCGCCGTCTGCGTTGATGACGAACACGGAGCGCTTTGCGACGCCGTAGACGCCGAGGCCGTCGAAGTCCATCTCAACGTTGAACGCTTCGATGATCTCGCGGTTCAGGTCGGAGATGAGGCCGAAGTTGAGGTCGTTCTGGGCGCGGAACTCGTTGAGCGTAAACGGCGTGTCGCGGCTGACACCGAACACTTCTGCGCCGACATCCTCGAACTGGCTGAGGTTGTCGCGGAACGTACACATCTCGTTGGTGCAGACGCTCGTGAACGCGCCCGGGAAGAATGCGAGCACGAGTGGGGCGTCGTTGAGGCGCTCAGAGAGGTCGAACTCCTCGATGTCGCCGTTTGCTACCGGTGCGCTGAAGTCTGGTGCGTCGTCGCCAGTGTTGACCATTGCGTCTGGGCCTTACGGAGACAGTCAAAAGACGTTTGCGCTCTCGGCCAATCGCCCCGTCACAGACCAGTCAATCACGGGAGGGCTGTCGATTGCCTCACTTCTGGGAGGGTCTTGCCGGATGAGCAAAAAGCCTATATTAAACAGTAGGCAACGATGGGGTAGAGATGCTCGACACAATCACTCCGCTGTTCCCGGGAATCCCGGGCGGGCCGGAACTGCTCGTCATTCTGTTCATCGCCATCCTCCTGTTTGGCGCAAACAAGATTCCAAAGCTCGCCCGCTCTACCGGGCAAGCGATGGGTGAGTTCCAGAAAGGCCGCGAAGAAGTCGAAGGCGAACTTGAAGAGATGCGCAACAAAGGCAAAGACGAGGCAACCGACACCGAAGCGGCTGACGCAGACACCACGGACGCCGACGCAGACAAGGCAGAAACGCAGGCTGCCTCGGAAGAAGCCCAGCCAAACATCGGCGCAGACGACGAGGAAGACGACGTCGAAGCCGAGAAAGAAAAGTAAAAGAGTAATCGTTTTTCTCTCTCACCCTCGACCTATTAGCGGACGCGCCGTGTCTGTATTTCGAGGGCGTGTGGCCTAGTGGATAGGGCAAGCGGTTCCTAACCTCTTGATCGCGGGTTCAAATCCCGTCACGCCCGCTTCGACCTCGTTAGCACTCGGTCTCGCGGGCGTGACGACGTTCGCAAAAGCTCCGCTTTTGCTCACTCCCGCCACGCCCGTAAACTGTGTTGCGAGCGATGCGAGCAACCAGTTGAGAACCGTGTGGGATTTGCAACCCTGCCAGCCGCAGCGCGAACGAAGTGAGCGACCGTCTGGCTCTGGTTTGAATCCCGCCACGCCCGTTCTGCGACGAACGAAGGTGAGGAGCGAACGGGCCCGGAGATTCGTAACCCTACGAGACGAGCAAAGCGAGTCTCGGTCTGGTTCGAATCCCACCATGCCCGCTATCTTCTGTGACGCAAGTATATAGAAAAACGCCGTCAGTCAGACCGCTCTATCGTAAACGTTGTCCCGCACTCGGTGCAGTCGAACTCGAAACCGCCGGTGTCGGTCAGGTCGAGGCCATGGGCTGTTTCTTCCTCGCATTTTCGGCAGAAGGTGAGCGATTCGATTTCGTCCCAGTCGTGGCTCCTGCCGGGTGCGCCAAAGGCGAAGCCGACGGCCGTTTCGTCTTCCTCGTTGATTCCCTGCTGGAACTCGCCGGGGGCAAAGCGGATGGCTTCGCCCGCTTCGACGGTGACGCTGTCGCGTTCGTCGTCAACCAACGTCTCGAAGGTCGCCGCTCCCTCTTGGACGTAGAACACTTCTTCTTGGTCGTGGTGGGTGTGCAGGCCGCCCGAGAACGACTCGCCGGATTCGAGTTCGAAGTAGTTCATGGCGAAGTCTTCGGTGCCGAGCGCTCTCGAAACGGGGCGACGGACGCTGTGGACGTTCATCGGATTGGTCAGAATATCCACGTCGTCGATGGCGACTTTCTTCATAGCCTCACCTTTCTATTGGTCACCAAAAAGCGTGTGGCCAAAGCTGGAAGGGGCACTGACGAGGATACCGGCTACGGGTCGAGCAGTTTCGCTTCAGCTTTGCGCAAATGTTCTAAGAACGTCGTCTTCGACACGTCCATCTCTGCGGCCAGTTCCCGCGTCGAGACGCCGCGGGGCCACTGGTAGTAGCCGCGGTCGCGCGCCAGATTGAACGCATCGCGCTGGCTCGCAGTCAGGGTGTCACCGCGCTTTTTTCGCTCCGAGTCGGCTGGCGGCGACGCAGAGATACGAGAGACGGACACATCCGCGCCGGCGTCCCTGCGGACGCCGTCGAGTTGGGATTCGATTTCGCTTCGTTCGCCCGCGAAAACGACTTGCCAGTACTCGCGGCCGTCCTCGATGCGCACCGGTGCGCTGTGGACGAAGCCGTATTTCAACAGCGTCGGGCACACCATGTCTTGGGGTTTGTACTCCACGAAGAACTCGCGGGCGACGTTGCCCGGCGCGCTCGCTGAGGTCTGTTTACCAAACCGTTCTTGCAGTTCGTGGACCTCGCCTGCGTGTGGCGAGTCGTGGATGGTTTCGAGCAACTCCTCTACGTGGTCGAGCGTGTCGCCGTAGGCCGTGAACAGCCCGTTTACGACGGTGTCGGTCGTCTTTGGCGAGCTGTAGACCGCGTGGCCAAGTACTCCGCCGCCAACCTGCTCGGTCGATTCGATAGCCCAGCAGTTCGGGTGCCAGAGATTGAGCGTCAATCGAGTGCCCGCGTGCTGTCTGGTCTGGCTCATTAGCAAGGCAAACGAGAAGAACACACTTGTACCCTTCCATGGACGGGTTGGGTTATACCGCTCTTTCGACCCTAGATGAGCCATGGCTCAAGAGACGAACGTCTTTCAGCATTACATCAACGGTGAGTGGACGGATGGCGAAGGTGATGACACTTTCGTCAGTAAAAACCCGGCGACAGGAGCGGTGCTCGGCGAATTCCGCCGCGGCACCGAAGCCGACGTTGAGTCGGCCGTAGACATCGCAGAAGACTCGTTCGAGGAGTGGCGAAATCTCTCCCACATCGACCGCGCAGAGTACCTCTGGGACATCTACCACGAGCTGCGCGAGCGCACCGACGAACTCGCAGAAATCGTCACCAAAGAGTGCGGCAAAGAAATCTCCGAAGGCCGCGCCGACGTGGTCGAAGCCTACCACATGGTCGAATGGGCCGCCGCTGACGCCCGTCACCCGAAAGGCGACGTGATTCCGTCCGAGATTCCGAGTAAAGACGCCTATATGCGCCGTAAGCCACGCGGCGTCATCGGCTGCATCACGCCGTGGAACTTCCCGGTCGCCATCCCGTTCTGGCACATGGCCGTTGCGCTCGTTGAGGGCAACACCGTCGTCTGGAAGCCAGCTGAGCAGACGCCGTGGTGCGGACAGATCATCGCAGAAATGTTCGAGGACGCAGGCATCCCTGACGGGGTCTTTAACATGATTCAGGGCTTCGGAGACGCTGGCGCGGCCATCGTTGACGACCCAGCAATCGACACCGTACTCTTTACCGGCTCCGCCGAAGTCGGCCACGAAATCGCCTCCAAGGTCGGCGGCGAACCCGGCAAACTCGTCGCCGCGGAGATGGGTGGGAAGAACAACATCGTCATCACCGAGAACGCAGACCTCGATATCGCGGTGCACTCGGCGCTCATGTCCTCGTTCAAGACGACCGGCCAGCGCTGTGTCTCCTCAGAGCGTCTCGTCGTCCACGAGGAGGTCTACGACGAGTTCAAAGCGCGCTTCGTCGAACTCGCAGAGCAGGTGTCTGTGGGTAACCCACTTGACGAAAACACCTTCATGGGGCCGCTCATCGAGGACAGCCACAAAGAGAAGGTTCGCTCCTACGCAGAACTCGCCAAAAAAGAGGACGTGAACGTGCTCGTAGACCGCACGGAACTCGACGCAGACGAGATTCCAGACGGCCACGAAGACGGTCACTGGGTTGGCCCGTTCGTCTACGAAGCAGACCCGTACGAGCCGCTTCGTTGCACCCACGAAGAAGTGTTCGGCCCACACGTCGCCCTCCTCAAGTACTCGGGCGACATCGAGGAAGCCGTCTCCATCCAGAACGACACGGACTACGGCCTCGCAGGAGCCATCATCTCAGAGGACTACCGCCAAATCAACTACTTCCGCGACCACGCTGAAGTCGGCCTTGCCTACGGCAACCTCCCGTGCATCGGCGCAGAAGTACACCTCCCGTTCGGCGGCGTGAAGAAGTCTGGCAACGGCTACCCATCCGCCCGCGAAATCATCGAAGCCGTCACCGAGCGCACCGCGTGGACGCTCAACAATTCGAAGGAAATCCGCATGGCACAGGGCCTCTCCGCGGACATCAAGACCCAAGACGACTGAACGGAGTCGTCGCTTCGATTTTTCTCTCTGTTTTCGGGTGAGTACTGGTCGGTCTCGAAAAACGAGCGACGGATGCGTTCGGGAGTCCTAGGTTCCCGTCGCTTCAGGCATCGCGCCGATTTGCTGGAGCACGCCGACGAGGTCGGCTTCGCTCCATCGTTCGACTATCTTCCCGTCTTCGAACCGATAGACGACGATGCCGGACATGGTTACCTCCTTGCCCGTCGCTTCAACGCCCATGAAGGGCCCGTCGTGGGTTCCCATGAGGTCAAAACGCACCATCACTCGGTCGTCCTCTGCGAGCATGTCGTGAATATCGAAGCTGACGTCCGGGAAGGCGTGCGTGACAGATTCAGCGTGCGTTCTGAATGCGTCGATTCCACGTTGCTCACCCGGGGTGAGTTCGTCGCTCGATGCCGGCGTGTGATTAACCACGTCGTCAGCGACAAGCTCTTCTAACGTATCGATGTGTCCGTCTGTATGGTTCTCTATCGCTTCGAGGTACTGTCGTGCGAGTTCTTTGTTTTGGTCTGTTGTCAGGCCGCTTGTTGCTGCCATGTTTCCACCCCAGTATGTACTTGGTTACACGGGGAGATAAGGATAGGTTGAGACGTACTGAACCACTGGAGAGAGTCGCGTTCGAACGACGGGTTCCCACCGTTTCTCGCGGACTCTACTCCGACCGTGCATCCGAGTCACATACTGGCAACGGTTGCGTCCAACATGAACGTTTATGATAGTTCGGTTCGCAGGAAGGAGTGATGACACTTCATCACCACGCCGTAAGTCTTGCACGCAAACTCCGTCCGACCCAGCCTCGCTATCAAACAAATCGTAATCCACCCTCGACATGAGCACGAACTCGAAGACATACACCTTCCCCGGCGACAAGTGGGCCTCGCCCGCAGAACCGACACCAGAACCAACCGAACCAGCCTGGACACAGGCACAGCGAACCTTCTCTACGACGTGCAGAAGCCGTCTGCGGAACCTCGTTGACGCAGAAAATCAGAGTCAGCTCTCGACCAAGTGAGGAGAATCGATTAAGCCAGTTCGACGGCTGGGAACAGCTCGTCTAAGACTGGCTCGGAATCGAGTATCACGTAGCCGTCTTCGGTATTTTCAACCACGCCATCCGCTTCGAGATGCGAGAGGTGAGCGTACGCCTCGCCCGGGCCGTGGAGAATGTGAATCGAATGCAGGTCACCGAACAGGTGCGCACTCACCGTCCATGCGTCTGCAGGGCCGTGGTTGCGAAGGACATTGAGCACTTTTTCCGTGCGTTCGCGGTGGTGGTCGATGATGTACTTCGCGCGGCCTGCTGGGTCGTCGATGCGCTGGCGGTGACCGGGCCACGCGACGGTGTAGTCTGCGGCTACGATGTCCATCAGCGTATCGAGATATTTTTGCAGGGGTTTGTCTACGCGCACGTCAGCGCCGCCGACGTTTGGCGTGTATTTCGGAAGGAGTGCGTCGCCCGAGAGCAGTTCGTTGCCCTCGCCGCGGTCGACGACGAACCCACACTGACCGTCTGTGTGTCCGGGCATGTGGACGGTTTCGAACGTCAGGTCGCCCACCTCGAAGCGCGCACCCGCCTCGAATCGCGTAACGGTTGGCGCGCCATCTGACATCGTTTCAACGCCTTCGAGGAACGGGATGAGTTCTTCCTGTTTGTCCACAGGCATCCCCCACTCGTTCAACTTCGTTTTCTGGGCCTCGAACAACGACTCCCACGCGTCTACGTCGCGTTCGATGAGGTCTGCGTCCGCGTGGTGGGCGTAAATCGTCGCGTCGCTTTTTTCCTGAATGAA
Organism: Haladaptatus sp. DJG-WS-42; assembly: GCF_037198285.1. Taxonomy (NCBI): domain Archaea; kingdom Methanobacteriati; phylum Methanobacteriota; class Halobacteria; order Halobacteriales; family Haladaptataceae; genus Haladaptatus; species Haladaptatus sp. DJG-WS-42. The sequence goes on from NZ_CP147243.1 coordinate 204,446, forward strand.
TCCCGCCAATCCACTGTGGTCGCCGTGGAAGTGGGTCAGAAACACCGTTTCGATGTCCGCAAAGGAGAGGTTCTCGGAGGCGAGTGCTGACTGAAGTTGGTCGCGTACTTCTTCGACCGCAACGCCCGCGTCCACGAGCGTGACCGGTGTGTCCGGGTCGTCCGCACCGAAGAGGTACACGCTGTTTTCCCCCTCGAACACCGTACACTCAAGTTGAATCTGCTTCACACTCACTCTCACGGCGCAGAACACATGACTGTTTCTGGTGGGTGCTAACACCCAAGCGCTGGCTTGACCGTGAGCTCATCGCCCGCTCGAATCGCAGTTTCTGGCCCTCGTAACTCCTGTATTGCAGTGTCGTTCACGGAAACCTCGACGTGCCCGCGGAGTTGTCCGTTCGACCGAAACCAGAGTGCGTGAACGCTAGGATGTGTCTCCGCAATTTCCGAAAGCAGGGCAAACACGGTCGTCTCTGTCAAAACTGGTTCGGTGAGCGAAGCCTCGCCTATCGCGTCTGCGTAGGTCGAACCGAGGTGAACCGTGACCATTTGCCTCAGTCGTCTGCAGCCGCTTCACCCGCATCGTGTTTCGCAGCTGCTTCACGGAGTTTTTCCGAGATTGCTGGCGCTTCTGTGAGGTCGATTTCGCCGCCTGCGGCCTCAATTTCGTCTAGCGACATCGGGAACTTGCGAGCGCTGTAGTGGATGGAGATTCCAGCTTTCGCGCCTTCGCCGAGGGCGACGGGAATTTGGTTGTGGCCAGGCGTCACGTCACCGACCGCATAGATGCCTTCAACATTCGTCTCGCCGTGGTCGCCTGCGGCAATCATCCCGTCGTCGGTGAGTTCCACGCCGAGCGACTCGGCGAGGTCGGTGTTGAACTCTGAGCCGTACATCGGGAAGCCACCCTTGTACTCGCGGCGGGTGCCGTCTTCGAAGACAAAGCCGCCGAGCCACGTCGGGTCGTCTTCGTCTTGGAATTTTGACTCGATTTCCGCTTCGATGATCGTGACTGGGTGGGCGCGAAGGAGCTCGTCCGTTTCGTCAGACCACGTCGGCTCCTCACCGCGCAACAGCAGGTCAACGCGGTCGGTGAAGTTGAGCATAATCATCGCCACGTACGCGGCGCTGTTCGAGTGGCCCATCACGTACACCGGCTCGTCGACGAACATGTAGGCGTCACAGTGGAGACAGTAGTGGAGGCCACGACCCGTGCGCGGCAGTGGTGGGTCGGGTCGCTTGTCGTTGAAGCCCGTCGCCAACACGAGGAAGTCAGTGTAGACAGAGACGTTCCCGGCTTCGACGTGGTAGCGACGCGGCCCGTCCTCAGTCGCGGTAATCGAGGTGACGGTATCGCGGAAGTAGTCCGTGCCGTAGCCTTCTAACTGTTCGACTGCGGTTTGAAGGAATTCGTTGCCAGACACGTCTTCGGTGATGCCGATGACGTTGTGCGTCTCCATCATCATCGCCGCACGACCGCCGCCACGGTTGATGACCGCCGTGTCGTGGGACAGGCGGGTCGTGTACAGCGCGGCAGTCAATCCGGCGGGGCCACCGCCGACAACGGTCACATCGTACTCGGGCGTCTCACTCATGGCTCTGCATACAGGCGGGAGCCTCATAAGACGCTGGTAACCAGGCAGTAAGGGCGACAGTCGAGTCAGCCAATCATCGTTGCCACGCCTTTCGTCTGCCGGTAATCAGAGTTCAACAGCGCACGGAGGTTGGTTTCGAGGCGGTCTGCGTCGCCGCCGTCCCACTCGGTCGGGTCTCGAATCGGAAAGACGAGAAACCCGCCGCCGCGGATGTCGGTGGCGTGGAGGGCGGCCATGTCGAAATCGAGGTGACGCTCTTGAGTGGTGTACTCACGGACGACGTGGCGCGTGGCCTGCTCGCCGACCGGCAGCAAGATGTGGCCGTTGATGGCGCGCAGTTCGGCGTCGAAGAAGCGTTCGAGTGCTGCATACTGTTTTTCCGTGGGCGTTTTTCCGGCTGTGACGGCGCACATGTGGATGTACGACGCATACAGGTTGTCCGGCGTTGGTTCGTCTGCGTAGGTGGCATCGAGGAAGCCAAGCTCGTGGAAAATCGGCTGGAGGCGCTCTCCGGCCACGCTGTCGGTGAAGGGAACCCCGGTATCCGTTCCGCCGTGGACGCCCGGGTGGTCACCGATGAGGTGGAAATCAGCGTTTACGTCACCGTAGCCGAACGCCGTCTGCCCGGCGGTCTGTTCGTACTCTGCGGGCGTGCGCATTCCAAACGGGTTGCGCGTTCGGTCGGTAATCTTCTGCACGCCACCCGATAGCGCATTCTCCGATAAAACGCCAACGGTCGAGAGAGCCTCCCTCGCCCAGTTTTTCACGGTTTGTAACAGCGGGGGAACGTACTTCCCCGTTCCATGAGACAGTACGCTATGGCCGAATTTTCGAACACCTTTCACTACAACGGGGAAACGGTCGAGCCAGGGGAAGTGCGTACCCTCCGCCACGGAATCAGCGAGACGTATCTCGGTGACCCGGTCGAAATTCCCGTCACCATCATCAACGGTCGCCACCCCGGCCCGTCGGTGTTTCTCACCGCTGCCATCCACGGCGACGAACTGAACGGCGTCAAAGTCGTCCAAGAAGTCGCGTCGCGATACAGCCCAACCGAACTCCACGGCACCCTCGTTTGTGTCCACGTCGTGAACATCCCTGGCTACCTCGCTCAGCAGCGCTATCTCCCGATTTACGACCTCGACTTGAACCGGTCGTTCCCGGGGAGCGAACGATCGAACACCGCAGAACGCATGGCGAACGCCTTGTTTACGACGTTCATCAAGCAGTGCGACTTCGGCCTCGATTTCCACACCTCGACGCGCAACCGGACGACGATGTTCCACGTTCGCGCCGACATGAACAACCCCAACGTTGCCCGACTTGCGCGCTCCTTCGGGGCGAACGTCATCCTCGGCGGTGGCGGGGATGGCGGGTCGCTGCGCGGTGCGGCGACGAGCGCTGGCACGCCAACCATCACCATCGAGATGGGACAGGCACACCGCTTCCAACAACGGCTCATCAAACGGGCACTCGATGGGGTCGAAAGCGTTCTCGCGGAGTACGAACTGCTCCCCGACCGTGCCATTCACTGGCCTGGCTGGATAAAAGTGATAGACGACAGCAGCGACAAACGCTGGCTCAGAGCAGACGTAGGTGGCCTCGTCGAGATGCACCACGGACGGCGCGAGTTGGTGTACGAAGGCGAGGTGATAGCGACCATCAGCGACCACTTCAGAGACGAAGTACACGAGGTGACCGCGCCGTTTACAGGCTTGCTCGTGGGCTTGCTCCAAAACCCGGTTGCCGCGCCCGGCCACCCGCTCTGTCACCTCGTCTCGGTTGACGACCGAACCTTGGAAGTCATCGAATCAGAACAAGACCGGATACAACGGCGAAACGCGGTACTCGAAGGCTTTTAGTCCTCGAATAGCCCGCGAACCGCACTCAGTACTTTCTCGCGCTGGTGGTAGAACACGCCCGCCGTGCCGCCAATCGTGCCGAGGGTGAGCGTGTTCGTGTCCACGCCGCCCACGGTGTTTACTTCGGTCGTCGCTTTGATTTCGTGCCACGTCTCGCCGCCGTCGTGGCTGAACTCGACCGGGCCGAAAGTGTAGTCGCCGGTGGCTTCGACCCCCGTCGGCGCTTCTGCGAAGTAGTTGCGTACGCCGTCTGCTTCACTCACCGGCGTCGTGAATTCGACCATGCGCGCACCGCCTTCGAGGGAGGTGGTGTGGTCGTCGCCGTCCACCACTGACCACGACTCGGGGAGGCGGTCTCTGACGAGGACGGGTTCCCCCGCGTAATCAACCGAAAGCGTCACGTGGTCGGTCTGCCCGCCGGTGAACACGGAGCCGTCGTCCGACCGCGAGAGCGCGACAACCGGCGTCGCGCCGCTGATGGGGATTTCTGCGTTGTAGATGGCGTGGACGCCCTGATTGATGTCCGAGGCGAAGGTGACGCCGTTGCTCTCGTCTGCCCCCCAAATGTTCGGGGTGGTCGCATTCAGGCCGCCGAGCATGGAGTCTTCCGGCACGTCGTACTGCGGGCGCGACCAGCCATCTTCTTTGAGCGTCCAGCTCGCTGGGTCGATGCGGAGATACCGCAAGCCGCCGTGGTAGTGGGCTTGATGCACCCAGAAGTTCTCGTCGCCCGTTTCAGGGTCAAGGTGTTTTTCGACCGTCGAGTTGTGGGGACTCAACGCGAAGTTGGTAAAGGAGATGTCGTCTACGCCATCGATTGCGGCCGCGTTTTGCCACGTCCAGTTGTCGAGTTCGGGGAGTTCGGTGGTGCCAGCCTCCTCGTAAACCCCGTCTACATCCACCAGAAACACCGTTCCTGTGCTCTTTGGATTGGTCTTCTCTTCGACGCCCTCGTCGTAGTCGCCGGAGGGTTCTTCGTGGCTGGCGATGCAGACGCGCTTTCCGTCCACGAGGTCTGGCGCAGGCGTGGCGAAGTGTGCCTGTCGCATCTCGAACCTTCCGATCCGGGTGATGCTGGTCGGGTCGCTCACGTCTAACACTTGGAGGCCCGCGTCCCAGTAGGACAGATACGCCGTCGGCGTGCCCGTCTTCGGGTCGTCTTGGACTTCCACGTCGTGACAGTAGAAGAAGGGGAACGGCGCAGCGTCCGTGTTCGGCTCTTCTGGAACGGTCCACCGGTTCACGAGTTCGAGCAGGCCGGTATCGCGGTGGAACTCGAAGACGTACATCCCGGCGTCGCCTGCGTACTCGATGTCCTTACACGCAAAGACGTAGTCAGCGCCGCCGATGCGGTGGTGAAACAGGTTGTGAATCCCGGTCGAGAAAGCGTCAAACGTGCCCACGACGGTTGGATTCCCTTTGTCGGTGATGTCCACGGCGATGAGCCCGCCGGTGTTCGTCCCCGAGGTGCTGTCTGCGTCAGAATCCGTGCCCGTCGTCACTTCGTTGTACAGCGCCGAAATGGGCTGGGTGCCGAGGAACAGGTAGTTGCCGTCGGCAGAGCCCTTCACGTCCATGATAGCCGTGCCCGGACTCTGATTCCCGAAAAACGAGAGGACGGTCATCTCCGCCTGTTCTACGTCTGCCTGTGTCTCTGCGCGGTTGTAGTCGCTAATATCGACGATGGCTACGCCGCGCCCATCCGTCTCGGTGCGCGAGGAGAACAGCGAGACGAATGCATAGTCGCCGTGGGTGCGTATCTCGGTGACGCCGCCATAGTGGGGGTTTTCGGGGCGTCCAGCGGTGGACTCTCCGCCAATTCCGCCAAGACTGTGATAGCCGACGTTCGTGACGTTGTCGCTCGATTTGCCGACAGTCTCCGGCTTGAACGGGTCGTACTCGTCGCTCCCGGCCGCGACTCCAGAGACGGCAGCGACGCCGAGTGCACCGGCGGTGGCCTTCAAAATCGTTCTGCGTGTGGGTTTCCCAAGGGGAGTGGGTGGCATGGCAACCCAATCCATACAGTATCATTACGAATAGATTTTGGCAAAATCATCAAAATGTTCGCACAGTTGGCAGCAGAAAAGTGACAGCAGTGAGCGTTCAGTGGGCAGGGTTGTCCATCAGTGTATGGACGGTTACACCGTCTTACCGAAGCTTCCCGAGCAGCTCGTAGTCGTGGTCTGGCGTGTAGCGCCGGAACGCGAGACTGTTTGCGAGCACCGAAACGCTCGAAAACGCCATCGCAACCGCCGCGAGGACGGGTTGGAGCAGGCCAAGCGAGGCGAGCGGAATCATCGCGGTGTTGTACCCAAGCGCCCAGAACAGGTTCTGCTTGATTTTCTGGAGCGTGCCTTCGGAGATGCGAATGGCCTTGAGCACGTCCGCCGGGTCGTCGCGCATGAGCGTCACGTCTGCGGCTTCGATGGCCACGTCCGTCCCGCTCCCGAGTGCCGTCCCGACGTACGCGGCGGCGAGCGCGGGCGCGTCGTTCACGCCATCACCGACCATCATCGCCTTGCGGCCATCGGCTTGAATCGACGCTACTGCGTCGGCTTTGTCCTCGGGGAGCACCGCTGCGCGGACGTTTGCGGGGTCGATACCGACTTGTTCTGCGACCGCACGAGCCGTCCGCTCGTTGTCGCCCGTGATGAGCAACACCGAGAGGCCGCGCTCGCGGAGCGCTGAAACAGCGTCTGCCGCGTTCTCCTTGATGGTGTCTGCGGTGGCGACGACGCCGATGAGGGCCCCGTCAAGCGCGACGAGCATGGCGGTTTTCCCCTCGCGTTCGAGGCGCTCTAACGTCTCTTCGGCTGGCTCAGGGTCGATACCGTTGTCGGCCATGAGTTTGCGGTTACCGATGAGAACGGCCCCTTGACTCAGTTCGGCGCGGACGCCGTGGCCGGGGACGTTTTCGAACGAATCCGGGGTTTCGAGTGATAAGTCGCGTTCGTTTGCACCCTCCACGATGGCTTCGGCAAGCGGATGTTCGCTCCCGGATTCTGCGCTCGCGGCCATCGAGAGGACGAACGCCTCGTCGCCGAGTTGAGACTGGAGTTGCCCGCCGTCGGCTGCGGTGAGCGCGACCACGTCGGTGAGACGCATTTCGCCTTTCGTAAGCGTCCCCGTCTTGTCGAAGACGACGGTGTCAACGTCGCGGACGCGCTCTAAAATGTCGCCGCCTTTGAACAGGACGCCGTTTCGCGCGCCAATCGTCGTCCCGACCATGGTGGCCGCAGGTGTGGCGAGGCCGAGGGCGCACGGGCACGCGATGAGGACAGCCGAGGCGAACACGATGACTGCGAACTCGAAGACCGAGACGCCGCCGCCAATCACCTGTGGGCCGCCTTCGACGAGGCCCCACAACGGCAGGCGCTGGACGAATCCAGCGAGCACCTCGGGGAAGGCGAACCAGACGAGACTCCAGAACAGCGCGTTTGCGATGACTGCAGGGACGAAGGAGGCACTGATGCGGTCTGCGAGGTTCTGAATCTCCGGTTGGCGGCTCTGAGCCTCAGAGACGAGCGCGACGATTTGTTGAATCGCCGTTTCCTCTCCGACTTTCGTTGCTTCCACGACGAGCACGCCGTTTTCGTTGATGGTCGAGCCGACCACCTCGTCGCCGTCACCTTTTTCGACCGGGACAGACTCGCCGGTCACCATCGACTCGTCAACCGCGCTCTCTCCGGAGACGACGACGCCGTCGGTCGGAATCTTCTCGCCGGGGCGCACCTTCATCCGGTCACCGACTTCCACGGCTTCGAGAGGGACTTCGCGTTCGTTCCCCGCGTCGTCAACGAGCGTCGCGGTGTCGGCTTCGAGTTCGAGCAGTTCGCGGAGCGCGTCGCCCGCCTGCCCTTTCGAGCGGGCTTCGAGGTAGTTCCCGAGCGTGATGAACACGAGGATGAACGCGGCGGTGTCGAAGTAGACGGCTCCACCGACTAGCCCGAGCAGGACGGCGACCGAGTAGAAGTACGCTGTCGAAGAACCGAGGGCGATGAGCACGTCCATGTTCGCCCGCTGATTCTTCACGAGCGCGGTGTAGGAGTTCTCGTAGAACTCCTTGCCGAGGACGTACTGCACCGGCGTGGCAAAGAGGAATCCAATCCACCCAATCGGCAGGCCTAAGACGTTTTCTGGAAGGAGCACAGGGGCGAAGAGGTGGGCGAGAAGTATACCGAGCAGCGGGAGCGAGAGGGCTGCACCAAACATCACTAGTTTGCGCTGGCGGTCGATTTCCGCGTGACGAGCGGCGTCGCGACGCTCGCGCTCTGTGCCAGTGTCGCCCGTATCGTCGCGGACGGGCGTGTAGCCGGCTTCCTCGATAGCGTCGTAGAGCTGTGACCGCGTGACCTGTGCTGGGTTGTACGCGACGCGGGCTTCGTCGGTGGCGAAGTTGGCTTCGACGCTGATGACGCCGGGAACCCGCATGAGCGCCTGTTCATTGGTCGCCGCGCAGTTGGCGCAGGTCATGTCCGTAATGCCAATCGTAACCGTCTCGCGGGCCGCCTCGTAGCCCGCATGCTCGATGGCGTCGTAAATCGCACCGAGGTGTACCGTCTCGGGGTCGAACTCGACTGTCCCCTCGTCCGTGGCGTAGTTGATACTCGCCTCGGTGACGCCGTTGAGCTTCGTGACGGCCGTCTCGATGGTTTTCGAGCAGTTCGCACAGCTCATCCCCGTGATGGCGAACTGAACCCGTTGGGTAGTCATTGCCCAATAGTACGCACTGTAGATTGAAGCGGTTTGTCCCTCAGAAACCAGCGTAATTCGACCCCGCTAGCCTTTGATTCAAACATAAACTGTGGTGATTGGATGCGAAATCGAAATTGTCAACCGCAAAATGACCGCACATTCTAAGCCGCGTATGCCTCGTCCCGCCCGCGACCCAGATTCCTTGTTCGAGAGCGCGGTGGTGTACCCCAACGCCTTCGGTCCAGAGCACGTCGAGGAGGCACTCGACTGGTTGGCCGATTTCAACCGTGAAGCGTTCACAGAATACGTGGAAGTGACGATAATCACGGAACGAAAGCCGTGGGCGTGAGCGGAGACTTACTCGCTGTTTCTGAGTCGTGTAACGATGAGCGAGATGCCAATCCCGGTGAGCAGGAGGATGATGAGGTTGAACACCGCCTGAAATACCGGTTGGTAGTCACGGGCCACCCAAATCGAGATGATGCGGCCAACACTGAAGTAGAATTGAAGCGTCGCAATCGCCGCGAGCAGGGCGAGGCCGACGAGCGCACCCCAGTAGAGATAGGTCGGCAGGTCGTCTACGGAGGCGGTTCGAACAGCGGTCGTTGATTGGTCTGCGTCACTCATTTGTGGGGTCCTCGTTTGATTAGCGCGAGCGTTGCGATGGCCACGAGCGCGGCGAGGATGCCAAAGCCAGGGCCGGATTCTTCTGTTTGTGTCTCGGTGCCGGTCGGATTCTCGCGACCCCCTGAATCAGTCACAAAGTCGCCCGACTGGAGGCCCGTGTCGCGTTCGGTCGTGTTCACGGACACCGTCTCGTTCGGGTTCAGATTCGCCGCGGAACGGGTGTTGCCGACGATGACGCCATCTTTCCAGAGTGTGGCGTCGAGGTAGTAATTGTAGCCGTCTGGAACGTCGAGTGTGACCGACGGCGCTGCGGTGCGGCCGGGGGCGATTTCACCGACTTGCACCGACGCTTCGTCTGCGACGATGTTCGAATCAGCCTGTCGGGCCGTCACGACCAGTCTGAGGTCATCGTCTGCCTCGTCGCCGGTGTTCGTCAGGTAGGTCGAAACGTTGAGCATCGCGCGGTTCTCAGAGACCGATTGAATGCGATATTCGAGCGACGGCCGGTCTGGGAACTCGTGAAACTGCGTTGCGGTGCGTGCGTAGGCGGGGGTCAGGGTTTCGACGCCGCGAACCTCTTTCGTGCCGCGTTCGATGCGCCGGTCGTTGACGTAGGCGATGGACTCGATGCGGTAGCCGCCGGTTCGCGCGACGGTGAGCGAGCCAACTGCGGAAACCTCCTTCTCTGACTCGATAGTACCGACGGTGAGTGTGGTTTCCGTTTCGACCAGCCCTGTATCGAGGTCGATGGCTCGGAGCAGGATAGTCACGTTTTCGGAGGGGCCACCGCGGTGACTGAGGCGGGTATCAACAGAGAGGGTTGCAGAGCCGCCGGTGACGTTGGTGGAGGTAATCGTCATCTCTTCTAAGCCGAGGCGGCCCGCAGGTTCCCGGTCTAATTCCGGGTCTGCGAGCGTTCCGGGGACGAGGAACGCCGTGAGGAGGGAGACAACCACGAGAAGCCCCACACCCCCAGCGAGCAGTACTTCCTTTCGCATACGAAACGCTCAAGCAAATAACACATAAGTTTTGTGTGGCTGACAGCTGTTCGCGGCTCAGACACCCTGTTTCAGTTCCTCGTAGCGGTCGGTAAAGCGCGCCTCACACGACGAACAACAGAAGTGATAGCGGTCGCCGTCGAGGACGACGGACGTCCCTTCGGCGGTGACGGTGTTTCCACATTCGGCGCACTCGGGCGCAAACGCCGCCTCGCCAACGGCGGGTTGCCACGACACGTCTGAAAGGAGGTCTACGGAGTACGACTGGATGTCGTCGAGCGAGATGGCTTCGGAGAGGAGTGCTTCGACGTTTGGCTCACCGAGATGGCCCTGAAACACGACGTGTCCCTCGGCGGTGGTGAAGACGTGTTCGACTCCATCTATGTCGAGCACACCGGCTTTGACGCGTTCTGTGGCACCTGGTTTGACGGCGAGGTCTACCAACATTGGAAGCCCCTCGCTGAGCCGCGAGCGGTCGAGTGCGACGGTGAATCGCTTGATGAGGCCGAGGTCTTGGAGGCGTTCGACGCGGTCTGCAACGGTTGGCGGCGAGCGGTCTACTTCCTCTGCGATGTCGCTGTAGGGACGGCGGGCGTCTTCGACCAGCAGGCGCAAAATCGTGCGGTCGATGTCGTCGAGTGAAGTCATGGTTCAGTTCACGCGAACCACGAAAAAACCAGTTTCGGCAGTTATTCGGCCGAAATCGTCCCTTTCATTCCCGTGCCTTCGTGAGGAATACAGAAGTATTCGTACCGCCCCGGCACCTCGAAGGTGTGGGTGTACGTCTCGCCGGGTTCGATGAGGCCGCCGTTTACGTCGTTGCGGGCGGCCTTCTCGCTCGCGAACTCGCCGCTTGCGAAGTAGGCCGCGTCGCCCGGAATTCTCTGTTCGTAGGCCGTGACGGTGTGGCCGACTTCGCTGTCGTTGTCGAAGGTGACGGTCGTTCCCATATCCACGGTGAGCGTTTTCGGGTTGAATTTGAAATCTTTCATCCCAACGGTGTCGCCACCGGTTTCACTGCCGCTGCCGGTACACCCGGCGAGGGTGGTGGCGAGTGCCGCGCCACTGAGTGTGAGGAAGTCGCGTCGATTCATCCGTTAGAGTACCACCAGCAGGTCAGTCGCATACATGAGTACGAGTCCGGCAAGGAACCCGAGCAAGTTAAGCGAACTGCCTAGCTGTCCATTGCGCGAGATGAGGCCGCCAATCTCCCAGACGACTTGTAGGATTGCGCCCACGCCGATGGCGAGGAACAGCGCACCGAGCGTTGGCGAGAAGGCGAAGCTGCCAATCCAACCGCCGAAGATAACCGGAACCCCAGCGAGTGCGCCCATGGCCATGAAGTGCCCGAGCGACGGCCGCGACCCGCGCGTGACGGGAGCGACGACGGCGGGGCCTTCGGTCACGTTGTGGAGCATGAAGCCAATCACGAGGAACGCGCCGAGTGAGACGCGCCCGATGGCGAACGCGCTCCCAATGGCGAGCCCTTCTGCGAGGTTGTGGAGGCCGATGCCGAGCGCCACCATGTAGGCAATCCAGAGGCCAGAGGGTGTGCCCGTCTCTGAGGAGCGCCATTTCGTCACGGCTTGGACGATGAGGAGCGCGCCGAGAATGCCGAGGACGACGAGGAGTTGGCCCTCGAACGCCCCGGGAACTTGTTCAGCGATCTCGAATGCCTCGAAGCCCGCGTCGAACGCGAGGAAGACGAGGATCCCCACCGAGAAGGCGAGGATGGCGTGGAGCGCCCGGTCGCTCATCGACTGCATGAACGGGAACCAGAGCATCCCGAGGGCGACAGGAATAACGCCCACGAACAGGCCGATAATGGCGAGCGTCCAGAGGACGTCACCGCTTACGCCCGGACTCTGTTCGGGGGCCACGATGGTGTGGTGGATGGTCGTCCCGTCGTTCAAGACGAGCGCGGTCTCCAAGTCCCAACCGGGATTCCAGTGGTACGGTACCACCACTTGCGCAGATTCGCGCGCCCCAATAGTCCGCACCTCTTCGCCACCTTGCATCACCTGATGATTCCAGTAGGCGTCACCAACGAGCACCTGTGAGATAGTCACGTCCTCGGGGCCGTTGTTCACCACGTGTAAGACGATGGTATCATCGTTCGGAATCGTGTGGTGGGTGACGGATACGTCGGGAAGTGGCGCACCGGAGCCTTGGAGGCCCGCGAACGGCGTCGCCACGAAGAAGCCCGCGATGACGAGTGCGAGCAGCGCAATCGGGAGGATTGCAGCTAGCCAGCGTGGCAGGCCAAACGGCTTGTTGACGGTGTTCGTTCCGCCGTCACTTCTCGCCATTTAGACCACCTCGAAGAAGCTCATCCAGCCAAGTTCAGCGAACTCTGACTGGTGGGCGTGGAACATGTACAAGCCGGGTTCGTGGTCCGAGTAGTCGATTTCCAGAATCCCGCGCTGTGCCTGACACTGCATCACTGTGTCCACCGTCTTCAGGGTGGGCGTGAGCGTCGTTCCGTGGTCGTAGTAGTCGAAGAAGTTCGAGTGGGTGTGGAACGAGTTGATGGCGTCGAACTCAATGGCGTTCACGAGGTAGACGCGTTGGAGCTGCTGGCCATCGACCTGAATCGGGCGCTTCGTTTCGCCCGGTTCCCAGTTACCCTTCCCGTCGGTGTCGCCAACGCCGTAGGCGAACGCGCGGGTGTTCGCGGCGTACACTTCGTTGTCGCCGTCGAAGTTGGTGTCGAAGCCGTTCATGACCATCACCATCTCGTTTACGTCTTCGCCTTCGTCGTACTCGTGATTCCGACTCTCGGCTTTTGTGACGAGCTGGGAAACGAGGTCGTCGGTCATCGGTCCGTCGTAGTTGATGTAGTCGCGCGGATTCTCCCGCACCTGCTCTGGGTCGGGGTCGACGATGATGACGCCGTAGAGCCCCCGGTGGATGTGCTCTTTGAGCGGCAGCGAGTGGCAGTGGTAGAACTGCACGCCACACGGCTGGGCTTTCCAGCGATACGTGTAGGATTCGCCCGTTTCGAGGACACCCGGCCCATTCGTCGGGATGCCGTCCATCGCCGGATTGATGTTTTTCACGTGCGGGTGGATGGTGTGGGCGTGGCGGCCCCGGTTCGTGAACTCGACTTCGATAATGTCGCCTTCGGTCACCCGGAGCGTTGGCCCCGGAACCTGTCCGTTGTAGGCCCACGCGGAGAACGTGATACCGGGTGCGATTTCAATCTCCGTGTCCACAGCATTGAGTTCAAACCGACGGACACGCTGATCGCCTTCGAAGTAAACCTCTTGTTCGACTGACTCTTGACCGTCGTAGCCCGTGTTGAACTGATAGAGGTATTCGTGGGGGTCGAACTGGGTGCTCGAATACTCGCCCACGGCTCCGAAATTACCGTGGTGTTTCGTATCATCGTGGTCGCCTGCGGCTGCAACATCGTTGCTGAACCCGGCGATACCCGCCGCCCCGGCGAGTCCAAGCCCGCCAAGAACCGTGCGTCTGTCAATCGATTCGCCCTTGAGTGCTCCGACGAGCCGTTCTTCTAACGTCTTCGTCATCGCACCCGCTGTCTTGTAATCGTGGGATGGCATTCACGCCACCTCCGTTGCACTTTCTGACATAGTATCACTGTCACTGACGCGGATTACCTCCGCGATGCGCTCTGAGAGCGCGACTTCGGTGCCATCGGGGAGGCGAACTGTCACCAACCCGATTGGCGCGACTTCAACCACTTCGACCGGCGTACCGGGCAGAATCCCGGCGTCTGCGAGATACTCCAACTCGGCGGCACTGCCATCACGAACCCGTCGGATGACGACGGAATCACCGGCTGTGTGGGCAGTCAGCGCTGCCCCCATCGCATCCTCGATTGGGTCGAGGTTCGCGTTTGGAATTGGTGCGCCGTGAGGGTCGACTGTGGGGTTGCCGAGCATCTCGGCTACCCGGCGCTCGAACTCCTCGCTGATGTGGTGTTCTAAGCGGTCGGCTTCGTCGTGGACTTCCGCCCAGTCGTAGCCGAGGTGTTCTGCGAGATACGTTTCGAGCAAGCGGTGGTGGCGAAGCACTTCGAGTGCGACTGTCTCGCCTTCCGGGGTGAGACGGACGCCTTTGTACTCCTCGCGCTCGACGAGTTCGCGCGTTTCGAGTTTCTTCGCCATGCTCGTGACCGTCGGCGGTTTTACACCGAGGGTCTCGGCAATCGCGGAGGTTGAAATGGGACCATCAGTCTCTCGTTGGAGACTGTAGATGACCTTGAGATAATCCTCCATTTTGGCGCTTAGCATGAGGGATTTTAGACGCGTCTAAACTAAATATGTGTCGGAGGTATCTCGACAGCCACGATGCACTTACGGTGCTTGAGATAGCAGAAAACGAGTGACTGATGCCTACCGTCCCATCGTGTGGAACTCGTCGTTCGGGCGCATATCGGCGAAGTGAGCTAGCCGGTTCGAGAGGTTGAAAAATGCCGTGACGCTGCCGATGTCCCAAATTGCTTTGTCAGAGAAGCCCGCCTCGCGGAGTTTTTCGAAATCAGACTCATTGATTTCGGCCTGTCGTTCGGTGAGTTTCACTGCCACGCCGAGCATGGCCATGTGCTTTTCTGAAATCTCTGCGTTGCGGTAGTTCGAGGCGACTTGGTCTGCGAGCAGGGGTTGGTCGCTGAACAGCCGCAACAGCGCGCCGTGGGCGACGATGCAGTAATAACAATCGTTCGCGCCGCTCGCGGCGACGATTATCATCTCAATCTCTTCACGGGTGAGGTCAGTGTCCGAAACGAGCGCGTCGTAGTAGGCGAAAAACGCCCGGAAATGGGAGGGGCGGTAGGCGTAGGCCATGAACACGTTCGGCGTGAATCCGGCCTTCTCGGTCTCTTCTTCGATGCGCTCTCTGAGGTCAGCTGGCAGGTCCTCGAGGTCGGGCACGGGAAACCGCGTCATGGGTTCTTGTGGCATAGCCTACATGCCACTCGCCCGCGCTTAGCCCTTCCCCCGAACGCGATTGAGCGCGAGAAGCGCGCCGTAGATGAGAACGCCGCCGACGAACAGGGCGGCGGCAATCGCAAAGGGGCCAAACGTTGCGACAATCGTGTCGAGGAGACCGGCCATACCGTGCCTTTGGGTTCCAATGGCAAAGCCAGCCCGGAAGTTTATCTGTGAGAACGCAAATACGCCGGGTATGTACGCGACTGGCCACTACGGCGCGGCACTCCTCGTCTACGCGCCCCTCGGCGTCGCGCTGGCGCTGAGTGGACAGTTCGAACTCGCGGTTCTCGGTGGGGCGGGGATGCTTGCCTTCGCTACGCTCCCCGACATCGACATCAGAACACCGCTCATCCCGCATCGTGGCCCGACCCACACTATCCTGTTCGCTCTGCTCGTCGGAGCTGGGCTTGGCTGGGTTACGCTCCGACTCACCAACCCCACGCTCGCCATCTTCGGGTTCCTCATCGGCGCCCTCTCTATCACCGCCCACCTGCTCGCAGACTGGATTACGCCAATGGGCATCAAACCGTTCTGGCCGCTCTCACGACGCAACTACTCGCTCGACCTGACGACGGCAAAAAATCCCGTGGCCAACTACCTGCTGTTCGGGCTTGGCGTGTTCGTCACGGTCGTCGCATTGCTGGTCATACTCTAAGAACGGAGCGAATCAGCGACCAGACGCGCGTCTGTATGGTTAGATGTAGTCGTTTGCTTCGAGCTTGCCAAGGATGTCGTCGACGAAGGCTTCCGGGCTGTCGTACGGGAAGTCTCCGCCGCTGATTTTCGTGTTGAGCTCCATCGCCGTCATGGAGAAGTCACCAGACTCGAACTTCGTCGCTGGGCCGTTCGGGAGCGCTGGAACGAGGTCCATCGGGCTGGAAATTGGGTAGTTTGCACCTTCGAAGGCGTCAATCATCTGCTGGCGAAGTTCTGCTTTGTCTGCCATAACAAGCTATCACTGGTCCTCCGCAATGAAAAAACATTCGAGAACACCAGTCTTACCCGTTGTTAGGAGTTGTTTTCACGGCGACGCACTCCCGCAGCCCGCAGCTATTGTTTCGGACGATTTACTGTTGAAACAACACGAGAAACGGCCACAATGATTTTTGGTAACACACCGAGAAGAGTCAACCATGTCACATGACTCCGTGGACTACACTCAGTTCGAGGAAGGCCGCCACCTGAACTACTGGGAGCTAGACGAAACCCTCCAGTTCGAGGCTCGCCGGACGTATCCCGCAGACGAGTTTGAATGGGCAGAACCTCGACTTGGCGAGTTTGGCCACGTCGTTGGCCACACCATCGCGGACAACGCAGACACCATCGACAAACACGGTCCTGAACTCAGCACGTACTCGAAACACGGCGAGGTGATAAACGAAGTCGAGTATCACCCGAAACAGGCAGAAAACGAACGGCTCGCCTACGAGGCGGGCATCGTCGCAGATTCCTTCGAAGCACCCGAGGGTCGCACCTCGCCGCTCTGTCTCACGCACAATCTGACGATGGACCTCCTGCTCTCGTATGCGGACCCCGGCTTCACCTGTCCGGTAGCGATGACCGCAGGCGTCGCCCTCGTCCTCCAGAAGTTCGGCGACGGCACGACCGAGCAGTTCTACGAAGGCCTCACGAGCAAGAACCACGATTCGTTGCAGGAGGGCGCGATGTTCCTCACCGAAAAACAGGGCGGAAGCGACGTGGGCGCAAACGAAACCATCGCCGAGAAAGCGCCGGACGGCACCTACCGGCTCACCGGCGAGAAGTGGTTCTGTTCGAACATCGACGCCCAAGCCACGCTCGCCCTCGCGCGCAGACCTGGCGCGCCCGAAGGCACGAAAGGGCTTTCGCTGTTTCTCGTCCCCCACCGCCTCGAAAACGGCGACCTGAACGCCGCCATCTACCGCCGCCTGAAGGACAAACTCGGAACGACGAGCGTTCCCACGGGCGAAGTCGAGTTCCACGGCGCGACGGCCTACCTCATCGGAAAACCCGAACACGGCTTCCGATATATGACCGAGATGCTCAATTTAGAACGGCTTTCGAACGCCTTTGCCTCGGTGGGCGTGATGGGTCGCTGTCTCCTCGAAAGCAAGATTCACGCCGCAAACCGCGAAGCGTTCGGCAAACCAATCGACGAGTACCCGCTCATGCGCCGCGATCTCGTGGACATGGCCGTCGATTACGAAGCCGCCGCTGCATTTTCGTTCGAGGCTGCCCGCCAACTCGACGTTCGTGAGCGAAATGAGGGCGAGAGAGCCGAGGCCGCGTTCAAAGCCATGCGCGTGCTCGTCCCGATTGCGAAGTACAAAACCGGGCGCATGGCCGTCGATACAGCCTCCTACGCCTGCGAGATACTCGGCGGCAACGGCTACGTCGAAGCGTTCGTCACCCCACGCCTGCTCCGGGACGCGCAAGTGCTCCCCATCTGGGAGGGCACCTCAAACATTCTCTCACTCGACGTGCTCCGGGGGATGGCCCGCGAACAGTCCCACGAAAGCGTGATTGCGCTCGTAGAGGGGTGGCTCGGCAACACCGAACACGCCCATCTCGAACACCTCAAAGCGACCGTCGAAGCCGAGTTCGAATCACTCAGAGCGGCGTTTGCCACCCTCGCCACCGAGGACGATGAGTACGCCCAGCTGCACGCAAAGCAGCTCGCAGACTACATCTTCGACGTGGTGACCGCCGCGCTCTTGCTCGCGGAGGCGCAGGCGCAACTCGATACAGAAGACAACGCGCGCAAAGCCCTCGTCGCAGAACGGTTCATCGAAACTCGATTCGACACCCGCTCGGCGCGTGGACTTACTTCAGGGAGCCGCTTTGCTGTCGAACACTTTGCTGCAATCGTCCGTTACGCCGCGGTCGAACCCGACGCGCTCGTCGAATCGACGCCAGCAGACGACTAATCAGGTCGAAAGCGACGCGCCTGCACCCAGAATTAGCAAGCCACCAACGGTCAGCAGGGCGAGGCCGGGGACGAACGAATCGGTTGTGGTTTCGAGCGAGCCGATGAGAAATGGACCCAGAAACCCACCGATTTCGCCGACAGTGAACACGAGGCCGACCGCCGTCCCCGTAAGCTCCGGGCCGACGCCGTCTAACTCGACTGGGATGGCGCGTACGAGCGGCGATAGCGCGCCGATGCCGATGCCGATGACGAGTGCTCCGGCAACCGCAGCCGTGCCACCGAGCCCGGGAATCCACATGCCGAGCGAGCCTGCGGTCGTGACCACACCAATAGCTAACACGATTTTGCGATACGAAAGCCGTGACACGAACAGCGGGATGGCGAGTGCGCCGAGGATTTGTGCGCCGACCATGCCGCTCGTGATCGTCGCCGCGAGCGTCGGGGCAATGCCTCGATATTCGAGAATCGTCGCGAGCCAGCCCTGAATCCCGTGGAGGATGAACAGGTACATCGTCCCGATGACGATAACGCTCAGCATCCCCGGCGTGGTGAGCACCGCGCGAACGTTGGTGCGCGCAGAGTTGTGTTCGTCTGCGGGAGGCGCGTCGAGGTCGGCCCCGTTCGTTCCGCGCGTGACGAGAAACCAGCCGACGGAGAAAGCGATGCAGGCGACGCCACCCCAGAAAAAGACGGGGCGCCAGCCGCCGAGAAGTGGGCCGAGCACCCCGCGGCCGAGCGAGAACGCCGCCGCGACGCCGAGATACGACCCAATCATGTAGACCGAGGAGGCAACGCCGACGCGCTCTGCGGTATAGATTTTCGAGACGAGTTTTGGGAGGCCAAAGGTGATGCCCGTCCCGCCGACACCGAGCAACAGCGTGGGGAGCAACAGCGTCCAAAAGTCGGTCGCATAGCCACGGAAAATCTGGGCAACTCCGAAAATTACGAGCGCGAGGCCGACGCTCCGGCGCGGGCCGATGCGGTCTACGATGACGCCGCTCATCACCGAGAGCGGGATGTAGGAGAGTGGAATCGCACCGGCCAGAAACCCAGCTTCAGCAGACGTGAGCGTAAGCTCGGTCGAAATCGGGACGAGAAACGCGGGCAACGAAAACCAGACGAACATCAACGCGAGGTACGCGAGACTCCCGAGCGCGAGGAGCCCAGCAGAGCGTCGCGAAGCCATAGACTGTGCCATCAATACCCACTCGTCGGAGTCGTCCCTAATCAAACAGCGGGTGGCGGCAGACCCGACGACTTAGCGGGGGGTTTGGGTGCCCCACTTGTCGAGAGCGACTTTCAGCTCGGGGTGCGTTTCTGCGTACTCGGCGAGCGAGATGCCCTCCATCGAGGCATCGACCGACTGTCGGAACGCCTTCGCGCCCGCGGCGGTGCCGTCCGGGTGGCCGTGGATGCCGCCACCGGCTTGGATGATGAGATTCGAACCGAGACGGTTGATGAGTTCGTCCACGATGCCGGGGTGCAGACCGCCTGAGGCCACCGGCAACACGTCGTTCATGCCGTAGAGATCTGACTGGAGCCAGTCGTTGATGCCTGCGGTGTCTTCGTTTTCGAGCTTGCCCAAGTCCGCGGTTCCCGTGTGGATGTGGTCGACGCCGACGAGCCGCGAGATTTGTGCGAGGACGCGCATCGAGACGCCTTGGTCTGGGTGGCGGTCGAACGCGGCGTGCATCGCGCGGTGGGCGTGGATGGCGAGGCCCAAGTCCTCACAGCGTCGGCGCACGGTCTGGACGCTCGCCCAGCCCGCGGTCACGACGTCGACCATGACGAACTTCCCGCCGTGGTCTGCGACGAACTCGGCGCGTCGGAGCATCTCGTCGGTCTCTGCGGTGATATTCACGAGATAGTCTTTGCGCTCTCCGGTCTCTTCTTGGGCTTTGTCGCGGAGTTCGAGCGACCGCGCGACGCGTTCTTCGAACGGGTTGAACACTTGGTCGGTGAGGTTCTCGTCGTCTTTAAGCAAATCAACGCCACCCATCCACGCGTCGTAGCCGATTTGCGCGTGCGATTCGGTGTGGAGGCCGACTTTCGGCTTCGGGACGGTCGCCGTGACGGGACGGCCGTGAGCCGACAAGAGCTCCGTGGCGACCGACGAGCCGAACTGCGGCCCTGCGAAGCCTTCGACGATGGCTTCCGGCCACTCACAGTCTTCGAGGCGGATGGAATCGACCGCCTTCATCCCCATGATGTTCCCCGCGATACAGGAGAGAATCTGTGGCATGTTCCCCGGCTCGAACAGCGCCTCGGGGTAGGCGACGCGAACCGTGTTCCCTGAGAGGTCAAAGGCGGTGGCGCTGAGTTCGGTCACGCCGGCTTCGACCTGTAACTCGGCCCACGTCCCGTTCGAACTCTCGGAGGCGACCCGCGCGGCGGCGTCCTCCATGCTCATCCCCTCGCCGGGGCGGAGCGTGAAGGTGCAGACAAGGTCAGTGTCTACGGGTTCGTAGTCGAGGTCGAGGAAGTCTGAATACTCAATCCCTGTCATACCCCTAACATTCTACCCCCGAGTGTATAGCGTTTGTTGCGACTCAGGTCGCGTTATTCTCCAACGAAC
Organism: Haladaptatus sp. DJG-WS-42; assembly: GCF_037198285.1. NCBI lineage: Archaea > Methanobacteriati > Methanobacteriota > Halobacteria > Halobacteriales > Haladaptataceae > Haladaptatus > Haladaptatus sp. DJG-WS-42. The sequence continues at coordinate 224,663 of NZ_CP147243.1, forward strand.
CGCTGCGGAGGAAAGTGTGGTCGTGACGTGAACACACCAATCCTGACTCCGCTGACAACGAAAGGAGAAAACTCCAACAAAACAGAACATTCAAAAATGACGATATGAAAATGGTTGGCAGATGGCAAACAAGCAACACCGCAGGCAGTTTCTCCGCACCGCGGGGCTCACAACTCTTGGCCTCCTCGCAGGATGTACTGGAAGCTCACCTTCTACTCAACAGACACAATCCACAGTCACAACCTCGCAAACACAAACTAAATCCACATCGAAAGAATCCGTCGAACACGACCATCAGAACAGCAATACCGTTGACTTCTCGGACGAAACGCTCGAACAAGCACGAGCCATCGGGAAGACCGTCCAGAAATCCGTGGTCAAACTCACGAATGGCAGTACCGGTGGGACGGGATGGATCATCGAAGACGGATACATCATGACCAACTCTCACGTCGTCCTCAATTCGGAAACGATGGCTGTCGAAACGTTCGATGGCAACACCGGAACTGCAACTCGTGTTGGCTACCATCAGAACATGGTTCCTGACATCGCATTGATGAAGACGGAGATAGAGACGCCAGCGCCACTGCCGGTGAAAACCGATGTCGATGTGTCGAAAGGCGACCCGGTTTTGATGGTCGGCCATCCGGGAAGCGTTGGCGACTGGGTGATTAGCGTGGGTCGATACGACTCATACCAGCAAGGGATCAATTGGGTGCTTTCTGACATTCCAACGAAAAGCGGAAACAGCGGCTCACCGCTGGTGACACTGGACGGCGTCGTGATTGGCTGCGTTAGTGGGGAATCGAAGGTGGGTGGCCAGAGCGGTGGTGTCGATCGGCCAGAGAAAGTGTACACCGAGTTCCCAGAGCCTGAAACGAAGACCACCGCCACACCGTCAGAAACGATCCAGAGGTGGGTTGGCGAGTGGAAATAGGTCGTTCCCGAAACGCCCCCCGAACGCTCTGTGGCCCGGTGTTTCCGAGTCGGCGTGTTTGGTAGGACGGAATCAGTACGTCGGTTCTTGCAGCTGTCGCAGCCCCCACGCCATGAGCACGTTGCTCGCAATTGCGGCGAGGGCGACGACGGGAACCGCTTGGACGAGATACGACGTGTCCCATAGCACGATTGAGACGGCGATGAGCAACGCAAGCTAGATGATGACGTTTACTGTCAACAGGTCGGTTCCACCTTCTCCGACGAATCGTGCAACTCGGTGTTCCATAATCCGTAGACGGGAGCAGACAGCATAATACGTGCTGACGAGTAGTGGAAGGTGGGCCGAAAAATTGCGGAAACTGAATCAACCGAGCCGACTCAGTCGTCTGCGGCCGCTGTCTCTTTGTGCTCGATGGTCGTTCCCAGTACGTCTAAGAACTGGGCGAGCCATTCCTGGTGATCTGGCCACGCTTGGCCCGTGACGAGGTTCCCATCGGTCGTCACGCTGTCTTCCCATTCCCCGCCCGCAGCGAGTACGTCCGGTTTCACGGCGGGATACGAGGTGCAGTGTTTCCCAGAGAGGACGTCCGCGGCGGCGAGAATCTGCGGGCCGTGACAGAGCGCGGCGATTGGTTTGTTCGCCGTGGCGAAGTGCCGGACGATGTCGAGGACATCCTCGTTCAGCCGCAGATACTCGGGCGCGCGCCCGCCGGGGATGACGAGCGCGTCGTAATCGGCCGGGTCGACGTCCGCAAACGTCGCGTTCAGCGCGAAATTGTGGCCGGGCTTTTCGGTGTACGTTTGGTCGCCTTCGAAGTCGTGAATGGCCGTCTTCACGGTGTCGCCGTCTGCCTTCTCTGGGCAGACCGCGTGAACCTCGTGGCCCACCATCTGGAGGGCCTGGAACGGCACCATCACTTCGTAGTCTTCGACAAAATCGCCGGTGAGTTCGAGAATGTTCATGTTCTCCACCGTGCACCCCTCTGTGCACACCTACTGTATGTGCATCGCTCCCAATAAACGTAAACGTCTCAGAGAACTTCGTCGATGTCCGCGAGCGAGTCGATGACGTAATCGGGTTCGACCGCTACTGCATCTCGGTTTTCGGCCGTCGTCACGCCCGAGCGCACGAGCACCGTCGTCATCCCGACGCGAGCGCCCATGGTGATGTCCGTGTGGAGGCTGTCACCGATGACGAGACACTCTTCTGGTTCGACGCCAAGGCGCGACAGTGCTAACTCGGCGGCTTCCTCGGAAGGCTTGCCGAGAACGTGGTCGACCGGGCGTTCTGCGACGCCTTCGATGGCGTGAATGATGGCTCCAGAGCCGGGAATCAGTCGCCCATCGCCGATAGGAACTCGCCGGTCTGGGTCGGTGCCAATGAACGCCGCGCCCGCCTGAATCGCCCAGAGCGCACTGGTGAGTTTTCGGTAGTCGAACGCCTTGTCCCACGACCCGACCAGCACGTCTGCGGCCTGCGGGTCGTCGGTGAGCGTGACTCCGGCAGCTTCGAACTGGGCGATGAGCCCGGGGTCGCCGATGACGAACACCTCGCCGTCTGCGTAGTTCGCGGTGAGATACGACGCGGTGACGGTCGCCGAGGACGCAATCTCGGCTTCGGCGACCGAGAGGCCGTGACCAGCAAGTCGCGTTTTGTATTCCGCTGGCGATTTCGTGGGGTTGTTCGAGAAAAAGACGAGGTTCAACCCTTCGCGTCGGAGGTGGTCGATACCGCCGCCAACGCCGGGAATCAGGTCGTCGCCTCGGTACACTGTCCCGTCCAAGTCTACGACGGCCCCGCGATAGGTCATTACCCGTCGTAGGCACGCCGGATGATTAACTCCAAGGGTCACACCATTATTCGAACCAACAGCGCGCGTGAAGGTCTTTTTCAAGCATGAACGAATCCGCCCGATAGAACAGGAAAGCGTACTCCTTTACGAACCCATCCGAGGTCGGCCCAGAGTAGATGACGCCTTCGAGGACGACCTGTGAATCGGGTTCCGTGGGAGCGATGACGCGACCGTGTGCGGACATCGCGCCTTCGCGTTCAGGGTCGGCCTCAGCGTAGCGTTCCATGAACGCAACCATTTCTTCCATCGCCGGTGACCGACCGCTTCGTTCGTCAGGATTCATGTAGCGCTGGTTGAGGAGGGCACGGGCGTCTGCGGGCGACAGCCCCTCGAATTTCACCTCGGGGGTGGTGGCGCTCCAGTCGATTTCGTGGCCGAAGATGATGCGTTCGCGGCCAGCATCCGTCGCGAGGTTCACACGACTGGTTGGGCGCGAGAGGAAATGGCGGTTTCCCGGTCGCCCAAATCTAGATAATCTCGCTCTGCGAAGTCTGCCCATGCGAGGGGGAGACTCAAAGCAGGATGTGGCATCAGCGTTTGGTCGAGCCAGCACGGGGTATCGGGACAGCCCAGTGCATCGCGGGGGCCGCGACTTGCGCTTGTTGAGCGAGTGGGCAAGTGAGGCTTCGCTCGCCCTTGACGTTGCAACGGGCGCGGGACACACCGCGAACGCGCTGATGAGAGCTGGCGTCGAAGAAGTGCTCGTCGTTGACCTCACCCGCGAGATGGTTGAGATGGCGCAGTCGTCGTTCCCGCTGCTCCGTGGCGTCGTCGGCGACGCAGAAGCCCTCCCGTTTGCCGACAACACCTTCGGTGCCGTCTCCTGTCGCATCGCCGCCCATCACTTTCCCGACCCCGAAGCGTTCGTCGCAGAAGTCGCCCGCATTCTCGCACCGAGCGGGGTGTTCGTCCTCGAAGACAACGTCGCCCCCGAAGACGAAGCGCTCGCAGCGTTCCTGAACACGGTCGAATCCATCCGCGACCCGACTCACGTCGAAAGCTACCCCGAACAGACGTGGCGTGACTGGCTGGATGATGCCGGATTCGTCGTCGAAGAAACCGCGTGGGTGCGCCGCACCCTCGAGTTCGACAGTTGGGTTGACCGGATGAACGTCCCCGAGGCTCGCCTCTCAGAACTCCAAACCATCTTCGACAAAGCCCCGAACGCTGCCCGCCGCTACTTCGACATCTGGTATGCAGAAAACGGCGTGGCGTCGTTCACGACGCCGAAACTGCTCGTCCGCGCTCGGGTCTGAGTCTACCTACTTTTCTTGGCGCAACTGTCGCTCCCAGCGCGGGCCAGCGCGATTGAGGAGGACCCAACCGCCGCCAGCCGCGAGCACGGAAAGGCCCACCGAGCTACCAGTCGTAAACAGCGGCGAGACGCTGTGGGCGAGCGAGGCGACGAGCAGCGGGACGGCGACAAGCGCGATGGCGACGCCGAACAGCACGAATCGCGGCGTGTCGAACAGCAGGTCGTTCGGGGCGAGACCAGTGAGCCACGCCGAGACACCAAATACGTAGACCGAAACGAGCGGGAAGATGACAAATCCGGAGACGACGCTCGTCACGTTGAATGCGAGCTCCGCGCCGATGAGGAACGCGAGCGAGACGGGAATTGTGAGGATGAGAAAGGCGTAGAACTTCGCGCGAAACACCCGCGAAAACGTAATCGGGTAGTGGAGATACTCGCTTGCGTCATCGAATTGGGTCACCCATGCGTAGGTGGTGAACGACCCAAGCCCGAGAAGTGTCCCGAGAGCGATTCCCGCACCCGGTCGGATGGCCGTGGCCTCTGCGACTTTATCGAGCAGGAAGCCAGTCGTGCCGAAGATGATGGCCGCGGAAATGATGACCTTCCAGAACGACCCACTGGAGCGTCCCACGTCGGTAATCGCCCGCGAGATGAGGTGCGGGTCGCGCCCCGGCAGCCGGTTTTTCAGCCCGGCGAGTCGTGAGGAGGGTTTTCGATGCGTGCGTTCTGCCCGCGGTTTGAACAGCGCAAGGCCGACGCCGCCAAGCGCGAGGAGGAGAACGAGTCCAACGCCAGCGCTCGTGAGCGTGGCCTGCTCGGTCAGCCCGAGGCTAAAGAGCGCGTAAATCGCGTTTCGAGCACCCACGATGAGCGCGCCAGCGCCGAGGAGGAACGTGGTGAGAACGAGTTTGCCGCGCGTCGAAACAGCGGCGGCGGCAAAGGAGAGCGCGACGCCGACGCCGAACACTTCCGCGACGGTTACCCACAGCAGCGCAATGCGCAGGGGCGACTGGCCCGCCTGCAGCGCAAACGGTGCGTAAGCGAGCACGACGGGCGTGATGTACAAGAAAACGTAGTAGACAAGGTCTTTTGCGAGAAACGTTGCGAGCAGGCGGCGTTGTGAGAGCGGGAGGGTGCGGGCAGAGAAGACGAGGAAGGTGATATCACCGAGCAAGTTTTCGAGCGCATCACGGCCGACGAAGCCAATCGTGCCGACCTGCAAGCCGAGGAAGAACACGATGGCGTGAAGCCCGAGTGCGATGCTTTCGACCGGGGTTCCGGTGAGGGTCAAAAACCAGTAGCTTACCCCGCAGATGAGACCGATAAACAGCGGAAACAAGGCAAAGCGCCCGGAGCCAAACAATCGGCTATGGAGCCGCCACTCCTCTTTGAGCATTCGGTAGAACAGGCTCATTGCAGCGCCTCTGCCTTCGCGGCGTCCACCTCAGAGAGAAAGTAGTCGAGCAGGCCAACGCCGCTATCGAGCGTCCGCGGGTCGCACTCTGCGGTGAGTTCGCCTTCTGTGAGGATGCCAACGTCCGTACAAATTTCTTCTGCGACGCTGATGAAGTGCGTCGAGAGAAAGAGTGTGTTGCCCACGTCGCAGTAATCGACGAACAGGCGTTTGACGCGCTCTTGCATAATCGGGTCTAAGTTCACGAGTGGTTCGTCGATGAACACGACCTGCGGGTCGTGGACGAACGCTTGGGCGAGCATGACGCGCTGGCGTTCGCCCTCAGAGAGGTCTGTCGTGAGCGTGTCGAGGCGGTCTTCGAACCCGAGGCGGTCGGCCCACCGCGCAATCTGGTACTCTGGGTCGTCTAAGTTACGCACTTCTGAGACGAAGGTCAGATACTCCCGCGGTGTCATGAAACTCGGCGGGTCCTCGCGCTCGGGGAGGATGCCAACATTCTCGCGCACCGCGACGGGTGCTTCGACAGGGTCGATGTCGAGGACGCGCGCAGACCCCGCGGTGGGGACGAGTTGGCCGGTGAGAATAGAGAGCGTCGTAGTCTTTCCCGAGCCGTTTGGCCCGAGCAGGCCGTAGAGCGAGCCGTGGTCGACCGAAAGTGAGAGGTCTCTGAGTGCCGCAAAGCCGTCGTACTCCTTCGTAAGGGAGGTCGTTTCGATGGCGGGCATTATTGGCGACATGAGCGCCGCTGAACATAACTATACTGTCGATAGAATAACATGTTTATCGGTCGGGAAGGTGGCCGTGGTATGGCTGGTACTCACCATGCAAGCCGACAGTAGCAAATCACCGACTGTGACCCGAATTGTTTTACGCCACTCCGCGCGAAACAGAGACACGGATGGTATTTCGGCGCGTCGTCAGCTCCGGGCTGTTCAGCAGAGAAAGCGGCCGCCGCAGACTCTTTATTGTCTATCTCCTCACGTTTCTGGGTGTTCTCATCGCGTTCACCGTGGCCTACAACACTGGAATGCGCGTGCTCGAAAACGACCCACAACCCATCTCGGATTCGCTCGTCGTAGTCGTTGAAACGTTTACGACGACTGGGTACGGTGAAGATGCGCCGTGGCAGACACTTCCAATGAAGGCGCTCGTCGTGTTCATGCAGTTTACGGGCATCTTCTTCGTATTTCTCGCCTTGCCCCTGTTCGTCGTGCCATGGATTGAAACCCGCCTGTCGATGCGCGCACCGAATTCGGTCGAAGAGCTCACAGACCACGTCATCATCTGTGGCTACACGCCGCGCGGCGAAACGCTGATCGACGAACTCGAACAGCGCAACATCCCGTCGGTGGTCATCGCTGCAAACCGTGAAGAAGCGAACGCCCTCTTCGAAAATGGTGTGCCGGTCATCTACGGCGACCCCGAGACGAACGAGACGCTGGAGGCCGCGAACATCGCCAAAGCGCGCGCAGTCGTCGCAGACGAAGACGACGAGACGAACGCGAGCATCGCACTCACGGCAAAAGACGTCTGTGACACCCAGGTCATCACGTTCGTCGAGTCGCACGATGTCGCCCGGTATCACCGCTATGCGGGGGCCGATTTCGTCTTTTCGCCGCGCAGACTCGTCGGTGAGAGCCTCGCGAACAAGGTGACGACGACGCTCAGCGCGGAACTCAGGGACACGGTCGAAATCGCGGACGATTTCGAGATTGTCGAATTCTCGGTTCAAGAAAACAGCCCGCTCGATGGTGTCTCCATCATGGAGAGCCAAATTGCAGAGAAAACCGGCGCGAACATCATTGGCGCGTGGCTCTCGGGTGAGTTTGTCAGCCCGCCGCCGCCGGAGACGGTCATCGACGAACACACCATGTTGCTCGTCGCCGGTCACGAGGAGCAACTCGAACAGGTAAAAGGCCTCACGCTCTCAGAAACCCGTCGCCATCGCCGAGGGGCGGTCGTCATCATCGGCTTTGGCGAAGTGGGCACCGAAGTCGCTCGCGCGCTCGATACGGCTGGCCACCCGCACACGGTGGTCGATATCGTGGAAAAAGACGGCGTCGATATCGTCGGAGATGCCACGGACGAAAAGACGTTGCGGCGGGCGAACATCGACGACGCGAGCGCAGTAATTCTCGCGCTCCCGGACGACACTGTGTCCGTGTTCTGTCTGCTCATCTTGCGCGAGCACTTCCCCGATATCGAGATTTTAGCCCGCGCAGAGGAGACCGACAGCGTACGGAAGATGTACCGCGCCGGGGCGGACTACGTCCTTGGGCTTGCCACCGTGAGCGGACGGATGCTCGCGTCGACCATCTTAGAAGAGGAAGTGATGACGTTCGACAAGCAAATCGAAATCGTTCGGATGAGCGCGCAGAATCTCGCAGGCCAGACAATTGCAGAGGCGGACATCCGCCAGCGCACGGGCTGTACTATCATTGCCGTTGAACGAAACGGCAGCGTGCTCACCGAAATCGGGCCATCGTTCGTCATCCAGCGAGACGACGAACTCATCGTGACCGGCCTCGACGACGACATCAACCAGTTTTCTACGCTTGCGGGTTAGGCGAGCAGGCGACGGGAAGCGAGGACCATCCAACTGGCGAACACGCACGCGCCGATGAACTCGGGGACAGCAAGCCCGCCGCGGGTAAGTGGACCCTGCGCAATCCAGACGAGCCACGTCATGATGTTCGTGATGCCGAGCCAGATGCTCACCAGCCCGGTTCGAGGTGCGCCCGCAAGCACCGACCCGGAGCCGTGAATCCAGAGGGCGACGGTAGTAAACAGGTAAAACGAGAGCGCCGCAGGGAAGTGATAGGTCGTTCCCATCGGGAACACGCCAACGAGAAACAGCCCGACGAGCGCGAGCGAGAGGAGGACAACGCCAATGCGCTGAAGGAGCTGTTCGCTCGCACGAAAGAACGCAACGAGAAACGGAACAGCGACGAGGCTTCCGAGCAGCAGGCCGCCGTTGAACAGCCATGCAGTTGCTGCGCCCACCGCACCGAGGTTTGAAAGGGCACTTTCGGTCCACGTGAACGTCGGAGAGAGGAGCGTTCCAAGAAGGATTGCCCCGAGAGTGAGCGTCGGGGCGAGAACGCCAGCCCACCCACCGACTCGCGCTGTTTGCATAACGTGGTTGAGATGACGATTCGAGAAAAAGCTGCTGGTGTCAACCGGTGTATATGTCCGTCTGTGGGTTAAATTTCGCCCACGCGAACCAGAACAGCGGCGAGACGTCGTTCGCCCGGGTCAGTTGGGTTCCGGCGTGGGGGCCGTCGAAGGCGACGCCGGTCGTCAGGTTCCACGTGGAATCGCCACCCGCCATCTCGTCTGGAGCGCCTGGTGCAAACGTTAAGACGTCGTCGCCAACCGTTCGGTCGTAGGCGACCAGCGACCCGTCGGTGAGCGCGGCGACAACAACGGGTCGCGAGCCGACCGTGTCGTTCACAACGCCAGCGCCATCAAGTTCGGGGAACGGATAGGCGCGCGCGGTGGCCCCATCGGTGACGCCGATGACGAGCGTTTTCGGGTGCAAGCGGTCGTCTTCGAACTCGGTGAAGCCAATTCCGATTTGGTCTGAGTTACCATACGAGGCGTAGGGGTTGGAAGAATAATCGCGCGAGGTTTCTCCGACGACGGTGCCCGACAACGGCGGTGGGAGGAGGACGACCGTGTCCGGGTGATTCGCCTGCCACGCGCCCCACGTCGTGAGCGATGATGGCGTGAGGGTGAGCGTATCACCGGTTCGGTCTCCTGAAATGGCCGTTGCGAGCAATTGACTCCAGAGGCTGTTCGTTTTCTCGTCGTACATCACGAGGTCTGCGTTCCAGAGCAGGCCCGAGACCCCGAAGTTCGTCACCTCGCCATCGACGGTGCGCTCTGCGGTGAGGCCGCTTCCACACAGCGGGCAGTAGGTCACGAGCAACGGGCCCTCGAACTCGTCGTTGACGATTTCGTGCCAGTTCAGGATTTTGAGCGGATACGCTCGCGCCTCGCCGTTTCGCTCGACACCGATGACACGGTCGTCCGGGGTGAGGCGCGGTCTTTCGGTGTACTCGCCGACGATGGAGTTTCTGCGGATCACTTCAATATTGTCCCAGTTCTCGCCAAACGCGGGGTCTACAATCGCTGGAATGGCGTCTTTCGGCGCGCCGCGATTCAACTCTTCGTCCGGAACTGGCAGTGTGAGTCCTTCGGGCGTTGGCGAGGATGTCGGTGTCTGAGAGCCGCCACCACCGCTTACACACCCAGCAAGCCCGATGAGACCGGCTGTGGCAACCGCGAGATACCGCCGTCGGTTCATGGTCTCTGTTGGCGCGCGCCCGATTAAGCCCCGGCGGGGTTGTGTGACTCCTGCTCACAAACGGCATATCCACTTCCTTCCTGGCGCCAACATTCAAATATGCAGTACACCCGGAGACGATTCCTCGGTGCGTCCGCACTCGCTGTTGGCAGTGGGCTCGCCGGGTGTACGAACGCGGCGAACCAACAGGAGCTGACCGTCGAAACGCTCGCCGTAGGTGGACTGAGAGGCGGGCCGCTCGTCGTCCAACCAACCGACCGACCGGTGTTACTCGACTTTTTCGCGACGTGGTGTGCGCCGTGCAAGCCCCAGATGAGCGACTTAGGAGAGATTCGCGCCCGCTACGGCCCCGACCAACTTCACATGCTGTCGGTCACCTGGGAGCGCGATGAAGCGGTCGTCCGCGGCTTCTGGGAGGAGTATCGTGGGTCGTGGCCGGTGGCGATGGACCCGGAGGTGACGACGGGCGAGCGTTACGGCGTCCAGAACCTTCCGACGCTGCTCGTGTTCACGCCAGAGGGTAAAGAGGTGTGGCGGCACGTCGGTCTCGCAGGACTGTCGTCAATCGAAGCTGCCCTCGCTCGCGCCGGAGTCGAGTGATGCTCGATGACCTCCGTCTCGGCTTTGCGTTCACCGCAGGCGTGCTCACCTTCTTTGCGCCGTGTTCGTACCCACTGCTGCCGGGCTACGTCGCGTACTATCTCGGGACGGCTTCGGATGACGAGCGAGCCGTCTCGAATCGGCTGTCTCAGGCGATTTTCGTCGGGTTGCTCGTGAGTGTTGGCTTCTTTCTCGTCTACGCCGCGCTCGTCGGCCTCGTCCTCGCTGTCGGGACGCGCGCGTTCGCCAACATCAGCGTCCTCGAACTGGTCGTTGGCACGCTGTTGATTCTCCTCGGTGGCGTGATGGCGCTTGACAAGACGCCGTCGTTTCTCCATCGCACCATCCAACTGCCCGAACGAAACCGGTCGAGTACGGGCTTCGTCCTCTTTGGCGTGGTGTACGCCGCCGCGGCCGCAGGGTGTACCGCCCCGTTGTTCATCGCAGTTGCGTTGTCTGCGCTCGCCGCTGGGCCGACGACGGCGTTCGCGACCCTCGGCGCGTACGCCGCGGGCATGAGTCTGCTTATGATTCTCGTCACCGCAGTCGCGGCGCTCGGGCGACACACGCTCCTCACAAAATTGTCGCAGAACACGGGGCGAGTCACGCGCGCTGCGGGTGTCTTGCTCGTGCTTGCCGGACTCGTCCAGATTTACCTGTTCCTCGTCGCTTTCGATGGGCTTCGATTACTCGGTCTTGGATGACTATCGAACCGACCGCCGCGCCACGAGCGATTGCTGGAGACGGTCTGCAACGGCATCCCTGAGCGTCGTCGCGGTCTGTTCGTCGATGTCTACCGCGCGCGCGTTCGCGCCGATAATGCTCCGCGCACCTGCTGTATCGACGCTCAACGTGGCAAGGTCGCGTCTTTGCTGGAAAACCGTCTCACTCGTCGCGACCGTTTGGACGCGGTAGTACGGCACGACCTTCGTGGTTCGCACCCAGAAGCCAGCCCGCGTTATCACGTAGTCGTCGGTGAGGGCGTACCCCAGATTCTTCCACTGGTAGTGTGCCGCGACAGGCGTGAGTACCACGCCGACCAGCGGCACCCACCACGCGATGTCGAAGGCGAAAACCTGTACGACGGCGTACAATAGTCCGGTTGCCACGAGGAGCACGAGCGTGTAGCGCACCGCATAGCGTTCACGGGCGCGTTTTGGGGGGCGCTCGAAGCTGAGCGTGCCGAACGGTTCGATGGTCTGTGCGAGCGAGAGGACACGCTCTGTTGGCGCGAGGGGAACCGCCGCCTCGGAGCCGCCGCGCCCGCCCTGTCCGGGAGCGTAGCCCGCCGTCTCGACACCAAGGCTCGCGTGGGAGACGAATCGTTGGAGGACGTTTTCACGTATCGTGAGCGCCTGCACCTTATCGAGCGGAATCGTGCCGTTGTACCGTTGGAGCAGCCCGCGTTCGTAGCGCAGGTCGCCGTTCGCTCGGGTGAGCCGGAAGCCGTAGTAGTTGGCAACCGCCGCTGCGCCGCTCGTCACGACGGAGAGGAGGATGAGCGCGACGACCCAGAGCGGGGCAGCGAGAATGAAGCCCGTAACCGGGTCTGCGAGCATGAAGCGCGACACGGTCGGCGCGACGACCGGGACCGCGAGGCTGAGCAAAGGGACGAATCGCAAGTCAAGCGAGACCAACGCGAGCAGGGCGAGTTCTCTGGTTGTGATTTCGTAGAGGAGCGTCGTGTCCTCGGCTGGTTCGTCTGCGGCCGTCTCACCGCGTTTGAGCCGGGCAACGTCATCGACGAGCTGTCCCGCCGCGGTCGTGCTCACGTACTGGAGGGCCGCTTCGGTCGAACTCCCTCCAGCAGTTTCGACACGGACTTCGGCGATGTCGAGTGCGCGCTGGAACAGATTTTGGTGGACATCGACGTTCTGGATGCGCCGAAGCGGGATTTCGCGATTCGTCCGCGAGAACACCCCGGAGGTGATGTCGAGTGAGTCTGCGGTGAGCGTGTACTCGAATCGCTGGTAGTAGCGCACCTGATACCCGACAAGGAGGGCACCGACGACCAACAGAAGGCCGCCAAGCGTGGCGACGCCAACTTCCATACCGAACATCGACGCAGAGCCAAAGCCAGCGAAGATGAGCACCCAAACGAGGCCGCCTGCGAAGCGAGCGAGTCGGTAGGGAATCGAAAGCGGACTGAGCTTCATACGGCGTCCTCGGGCTCTGCGTCGATGGCGAGTTCTTTGAGTTGGTTTTGGAGGTTATCTGCGCCGTCGGGGGTGAGGCCGGGGATGGTCACGTCTGCGCCGCGCGACCCGGCGGTGTACACCACCGCAGTTGCAAGTCCAACGAGGCGTTCGAGCGGGCCACGACGGGCGTCTACGTGCTGGACGCGGACGAACGGTACCACGGTGTTCACCCGGGTGAACACGCCGCGTTCTAAGTAGAGATAGTCCTCGTAGAGCGCAAAGCGCCAGCGTCGGTAGCGCGCAACCGCGAGCAGGCTTCCGACGAGCGCGAGAAAGCCGAACACGCCGCCTCCAAGGAGGAGGGTTTGCGTCGAAAAGCCATTTAGAAACGTCGCTGCGGCGGTGGCGACCGCGCCGAAAAAGAGGGCACCGACGACCGCCTGCCCAATCCAGAGTACCTGAACGCGCGCGTGGAGGCGGTGAAGCGTTCCTGCCGTGTCAGATTCCATTGGTGCTGTGTGGGCCGTCACAGGTCATAAACGTGTGTCCGAGAGCGATTCTCACTCGCACGCAGTCGTCCGTAGCGCTCCTCGAATCCCCACCGCTGGTGGTTGGGGGCGTGTGACTGGCGGATGAGGGGCAACACTGAAATTCGTTCATGCCTATTGGTAGCGTATGGCATTGGGGGCTGAGTCACCAGAGACGCGCGTCACCTATGCGCGGGTAGACTACCTCTTTCGTATCGGAATCGTCGTCGTCGGGGTCGCCGTCGTCGCGGCGACAATCGTGAGAGGGCTCGCAGGGATATTCGGCGTCATCCCCCCAGCGTTTGCCCCGCTCTCGTGGTCACAGGTGACTGGCGTGAGCGTCGTTGGCTCCGCAGGGGGCGTGTTCACCTACGCGCTCCTTGACCGGTATACGGCGCATCCACGGCGGAATTTTATGGCCGTCGCGGCAGTGATACTCCTTCTTTCGACTGCGCCACTGTGGGTTGCTGGGCGGATGGAAGGCGCCACCGTCCAGAGCATCTTCGTGCTTGCGCTGTTACACCTCGTCGTCGCAGTCGTGACGGTGGGATTGCTCGTCCGAATGGACCGCGGAACCGGGCGAGTCAACCCAGCAACCGCTAGCGATTCCTGAGAAAGTTATTTTCTATATCCCCGCGATAGACACGTTGTGAGTGTTATTGCCGAGTTTACCATCCCGTCGTCAGAATTTAATCTTGGGCGAGTGCTGCACACCGACTCAACGGTTCAAATCGACTTAGAACGGGTCGTCCCTACGTCAGAGGAGATTATGCCCTTTTTCTGGGCTTCTGGGGGTGATTTAGACGAGTTCGAGAGAATCGTCAGAGACAGCCCGGTTGTTAAAGAGCTGTCCCGGCTCGATGAGGTGGGCGACTCTGTACTCTATCGCGTCGAGTGGACGGAGTCAATCGAGAGTCTGGTATACGGCATCGCGGAGTCACAGGCGACAATTCTCAAAGCCCACGGCAACAAGACGTGGGCGTTCCACCTCCGCTTTGGCGACCACGCACACCTCTCTCAGTTTCACGAGTACTGTCTCGAACACGACATCACGTTCGACCTGACCAGAGTGTACACCCTCGCAGAAACCGAAGATGCCTTTGAATTTGGATTGACACCCGAACAACGCGACACGCTCATACTCGCTCTCCAACACGGCTATTTCGATGTCCCTCGGGAGTCGACGCTCAAAGACATTGCAACCGAGCTCGAGATAACCCAACAGGCGGTTTCAGAACGGGTTCGACGTGGGACGAAAGCCGTCCTCGAGGCGGTGTTGTTAGAAGAGCGTACATAAACGCCCTGAAATAACAAGCAACGGTGCGATAGTTCCTCCCTCAAATCTACAGATGTCGGGTTCGGTTGTGGCGAACTCGCCACGCTAGGGGTAGCGTACACCCGACGAGTTTGGGGAAAAGGGGCCGCTGTCCGGGGGTCTCCGGGGTCTCAATCCGCGGGGACCCGCGCCTAACCTTTCGGCGATGGGATTTTTGTGCTTATTCGTGTCCGGCAACGCGCACTGGTTGGTACGGCTCTTCGAGGTACGTCATGTCGCTTTCTGACAACGAAATGTCGAGCGCAGCGACGGCCTGCTCTAAGTGTTCGATGCTCGTCGTGCCGATAATCGGCGCGTCAACCCAGTCTTTGTGCAACAACCACGCGAGCGATAGCTGTGCCATCGTGACACCTTTGTCTGCTGCTACCTCCGCTACGCGCTCGTTGATGGTGCGTCCGCCGCCCTCAAGATACGGGTGTTTGCGGGCAAAGGTATCGGACTTCCCGCGCGTGGTGGCCTCTGATTCTTCGTGTGGCCGGGAGAGATAGCCACGCGCGAGCGGGCTCCACGGAATCACGCCGATATCCTTTTTCTCACAGAGTGGGAGCATCTCGCGTTCCTCCTCGCGGTAAAGCAGATTGTAGTGGTTTTGCATCGTCACGAAGCGCTCAATCCCGAGCGCCTCGCTCGTGTGAAGCGACTCTGCAAACTGGTGGGTCCACATCGAACTCGCACCGATGTATCTCACTTTTTCTCTTCGAACCGCATCCGACAGCGCGGAAAGCGTCACGTCGATTGGCGTGTTGTAATCCCAGCGATGGGTCTGATAGAGGTCGATGGTGTCCATGCCGAGCCGGTCTAGGCTCGCGTTCAACTCTTGTTCGATGCCCTTCCGCGAGAGGCCACTCGAATTGCGGTTTGCGTCGTCCATCTCGAAAAAGACCTTCGTGGCGACGACGTTCTCCTCGCGACGGCCTTCGAGGGCGGTGCCGAGGATGCGCTCTGATTCACCGACCGAATACATGTTCGCTGTGTCGAAGAAGTTGATGCCGAGGTCGATTGCCCGTTCGATGATGGGCAGGCTTTCTTCTTCCTCAAGCACCCAATCGCGCCATTTCGGGGTGCCAAAACTCATGCAACCAAGACACAGCCGACTGACCTCCATGCCAGTCGAACCGAGGGTGGTATACTCCATGCCAACAGGACACAGACCAGTACCAAAAAGCTACAGTTGGTCTTTGCCAGTTCGCCGCGCGAACTCGCGAAGCAAACCGAGACAGAGCGCACCAACGACGAGCGCCCCGGCCACGCTGATGAAGGAAATCGGAGCCGCGCTGTCGATGGCGAGACGCGCAATCGTCGAAGACGGGTGTTCTGGGAGGAACACCAGACTGGCGAAGAACAACAGCAGCCCTGTCGAATAGGCGAGTTGCGACCGCTGGCGGTCACCAAAGAACAGGGCAATTGCGGCCCCGCCACTCACGACCACCAGCGTGAGCGCGGTCACGAACACGAGGAGCAACCCAACATCGGAAATCGAGATGCCGTTGAGCGTAAGCAACACCAGCCACAGCGCCACCTGCGCGGGCGCAAGGACAACGGCGGCAAACAGTTTGCCATCGACGATATCGACCAGCGTGATGGGCGCAACTCGCAGGAGTTCGAACGTTCCGCGCTCGCGCTCTTCGGTGATGGAATCGACGATGAGCGACCCGCTGATGAACACCGGTAACAGACAGAGCAACGGGAGCAAGATGGTGTACGTAAAGCCGAAATACGGACTCGCAGACACCTCTCGTGGGAGAGTCACTGGCGTGGCCGAAAGCTCGTTCTGGCGCGCGACGCGCTCGTCGCGTTCGAGCGTTTCGAGCACCTCACGAACCTGTGTGACGACGAGCGTCGTGCGGAGGCTGCCTTTCGGCACGACTGTTTGGACCCCGATGCGGCCGTCGTCCCGATGGTTCGCAAGTAAGAGCGCATCGACACCCCCGTTCTCGAAGGCGCGTTCTGCTTGCTCGCGGCTGTCGAAAAAGCGGGCGCGGCTTCCAGATACCGGCCGAACGGCGTCTTCGACCGACTCGCTCGCATCGCCCGCGACGCCGACGGTGACGAT
This sequence comes from Haladaptatus sp. DJG-WS-42, assembly GCF_037198285.1. Taxonomy (NCBI): domain Archaea; kingdom Methanobacteriati; phylum Methanobacteriota; class Halobacteria; order Halobacteriales; family Haladaptataceae; genus Haladaptatus; species Haladaptatus sp. DJG-WS-42. The sequence goes on from NZ_CP147243.1 coordinate 241,087, forward strand.
TTGGCCGTCAGAGACGCTGCCGGGGTCATACAGCGAGACCAGCCCAACCACTAAAAACGACGAGAACGCCGCGATGAACAGTTGGATGAGCAGGGCGAGGACAATGGTCTTCTCGCTCGATATCGCCCCCAACTCACGCCGGGTGATGGCGAGACGTGGGTCACCCAAACTGCGTCACCACCGTTAGGTTGTACATCGTGTGAACGAAGATGGCCACGCCGAGGGCAACCGCGTAGGAACGCGCGCCGCGGGCGGCTCCAATCGCAGAGATGGTCGCGGTTACGACGTGGAGCGCAAGCGGCGCCAACAGGAGACCGAGGAGAGCGAGCCCGCTCGTTTCGATGCCCGTGAAGGCGACACTTCCCAACTGTAGCTCGGGAAGCCCGACAATCTGACTGATGAGCGTGAGCTTCTCTCCGAGGAAAAAGCCGAGTCCAGAAAGCGCCCCGAGAATGAGCGAAAGGGAGATGCGTCGGTCGAATTTCGCCGTCTCGAATCCGGCATAGATGTGGATGCTTTTTGCGATTTCTTCGACGAGCGCAATCAAAACCAGCAACACGGGTATCGAAAACGTCATCGGGAGCGCGAACAGTGTCGCAATCGCCATGAGTTCTGCGACGAACACGAACGGGATGAACAGTATCGAGAGGAACGCAATACTCCGCCGTCCGCGGATGCGACTCGAAACGGCGTCGAGCGCCTTCAGGTGAACCGCCCGCTGGGTGAACATGTCCTCCTCGCGGTAGACGCCGACGCCGAGGGTGAACAGGACCCCCGCAGTGAGATAAAGCGGCAGCGTTGCGAAAGCGTACTCACCCACGGTGATGGCTTGGGACTGGAGGTCGCGCACGACGAGCGTGAGCGGCGAGATGAGCGCAATCGCGTTCAGGTCGGTGAAGATGGCCGGGACGAAGGCGTAGGTCGTGAGAAACACGCTGATGGCAACGGTAACGAACGTGAGTTCCTTGAACGATCGGGCGAACATGCCCGCGAGAAACGACGCCGCGAGGAACACGAGTGCGAGCGGGATGACGGCCGTTATCGAGACGAGGCCGCCGCCGATGGCAAGTGCAATAATCGTCGTAATGGTGAGCGCTGCGGCGAAGTACGGGAGCGTTTTTCCGGCGACGATGTCGTAGCGAGACACCGGCGTGACGAGCAACAACACGCCTCGGCGGTTGATGCGTTCTTTGAGAATCGAGCCACCGTAGGCCTGAATCACGAAGTTCATCGGGAGGACGAACAGGAACGCAAGCGCGAGCGACTCGAAGGGGAACGGCGGCGTGATGTCGCTCGGCGTGTCGCCCGTGCCCCCGCCAAACAGCGCGTCGCTCACGGACCGGTCATTCTGTGGAAGCGGCGTACGGTCTCTGCCTCCGCCGTCGGTTTCACCGCCTGCCTCAGTCCTTTGTGCAGGCGTCTCTCCGCCCGCGGGTTGCGCCTGCGTCGTTGGTTGTGACTGCCCGACGTCACCCGGCACGACCACATCTCCCCCGCCGCGGTTGACGTAGGTGATGGAGACTGCGACCGGGAACGCCGCAGATTGGTTCTGCTCTGTCGCCATGACGCGGTCGTTGTAGCTCGCAACGGCGCGCCTAAGTTCGGTGAACGCGGCACGACCTTTTGGTGAATTGTTCACCCGGAATCGTCCGTCTTCGATGGCGATTTCAACGTCTTGCGTCCCCGGCTCGCGGATGGCGAACGTCGGGTCTGTAGCCACGGGGCCGTAGTACGGACTCGACTCATCGACGCTCACGCGGTAGATGCCGCGATCCAAGGTGACGCCGTGGCCAACGGCAGCCGACGAGACGAGGATGAGCAGCGCAATCGCGGCGATGCCCGCGACGAGGGTTTTGCGGTCTATCCCACCCGCGCCTTTGGTCACTTCCCAGCGGGCGATGCGCAGAATCTTCCGCGAGTTCACGCCGTCGTCGCTCCCTTCGCAAGGTCAAGGAAGATGTCTTCGAGGCTCGGTTCGTCGGTTCTGAGGTCTACCACGTCGCCGCCCGCCTCGCGCGCGGCCTCTCGAATCGAATCCACCTCGGCCATGCTCTCGACGACGATTTTGTGACGGCCGCCGTCGGGCGTCGTTTCGGGCAGAGGAACCGAAGTAAACACATGGTAGGCCGTCCGGCCGTGTTTTGCTCGAATCTCCTCGACCGTTCCGCGCGCCACGATCTCACCCTTGTTCATGATGACGAGGTGGTCGCAGATGCTCTCGACGTGATAGAGGTTGTGCGCGCTGAAGACGACCGTCTTGCCCTGCTCGCTCAACTCACGGGTGAATTCGAGGACGTAGTTCGTCGTGAGCGGGTCTAAGCCGCTCGCGGGTTCGTCGTAGATGAGCACGTCGGGGTCGTTGACGAGCGACCGGGCGATGGCGACCTTCCGGCGCATCCCCTTCGACATGTCCCCGAGTCGCCGGTCTCGGTAGGCGAGGTCTAAGGCGTCCAACGTCTCCTTGATGCGTTCGTTTGCCACGTCACGGGGCACGTCGTAGAGGTCTGCGAAAAAGCGAAGGTAGGAGTGGGGCGTCATCTCCTCGTAGAGCGGCGATTCTTCGGGCAGATAGCCGAGTTTTGTCCGCATTTGTGGGTCGTCTGCGGGGAGGCCAGCGACGGTCGCCGTGCCGTTCGTCGGCGTGAGCAGTCCGGCGAGCATCTTGAGCGTCGTCGTTTTTCCCGCGCCGTTCGGCCCGATGATGCCGAACACGTCACCGGGTTCGACAGAAAAGCTGCTATCCGAGACGGCGACGAATCCGCTGTATTCTTTCCTGAGGTTCCGAACCCGTATCATTCATCAGAACTGTATGAACGCAAAGACAATGTAGTTTTGCTACAGGAAATCCGCCCGAAAAACACGTGCCAGACCGCGAACCGCGTTGTTAGTTATCGTACGACCATCATGTCAGAGACGTAGTGGAGATCCTCACCAATCTCCTGTCCCTCACAGTCCTCTGTCGGACATCGATAGTACCACCCATCTCGTGTTGCCCGTCGTTCTGCAAATCGCTCACCACACTGGGAGCAAAACAACTGCGCGTCAGAGCAGTTGTCCTGGTGGAGCTGTAAGTCCAGTTTGCTGGTGAACGCCCGTTTGCAGTTTCGGCACGTGTGAACCATGCCTTACCCATACGCCTCCGAGGTAATAGAAACTCCGTTCTGTAATCCGACACAGTATGTCTAGTCCTAACATACGCTAGTATCGACACACAGAGAGAGCGTGCACTGGGAACGTGGATTTCTTCAAAACCAACATATCATAGAAAATAAAATTCTCACCGTGCCGTGAATACGCCGTTCCTGCCGCGTCGTTAAGCTGCGTTGATAGCTTCGAGCAGAAGGTCCGCACCGAGCGCCATCTCGCGCTCGGTCACGTCGAGCGGTGGGAGAAGGCGAACCGTCTTGTAGCCACAGCCGAGGATGAGCAAGCCGCGCTTCAACGCTTCGTTAATTACCGCATCGCGGCGTTCGCGCGAATCGAGTTCAACGGCGAGCATCAAGCCAAGCCCACGAACGTCTACGACCTTGCCGTTCGCGGCGTCGGCGAATTGTTCTTTCAACTGTTCACCGCGTGCGGTGGCGTTCGAAAGCAGGTCGTACTGCTCGATGGCGTCGAGCGTGAGCGTCCCCTGCATCGCGCCGAGGATGTCGCCCGCACCCCACGTCGAGGAAATGCGACCTTTCTCCGCCGGGAAGATGTCCGACCGTGAAACGGTCGCACCAACGCGAAGCCCCTTCGCGCAGGTGATGACGTCCGGCGTGATTGGGTAGTGGTCTGACGCCCACAGCTTCCCGGTGCGGCCGATGCCGGACTGGATTTCGTCCGCGATGAGCGTGATGTTGTACTCCGAACAGATGTCTGCGACTTCCTGCATGAACGCCTCGCTCGGGATGTTGTACCCGCCCTCGCCTTGGACGGGTTCCATGATGAGGTAGGCGACTTCTTCGGGGTTGATGTGGCCTTTCTTTGGATGCAGACGCTTTCGCAGCGAGGAGGTGTCGCCGGTGAAAAAGCCACAGTCACACGAATCGGGTGTGCAGCTGCGCTCGGCGCAGAATGGCGTGTCGTGAATCCCTGCGATTTCGGGGTAGTGGCGACGGTACACCTCTTTCGAGCGGTTGAGCGAGAGCGCGCCAAGGGTGCGTCCGTGAAACGCGCCTTGGAAGGTCAGCCCGTACTTTGCGCCGCCGCTGTTGTCGTAGCAAATTTTGATCGCGTTTTCGACGGCTTCTGCGCCGCTGTTCGAGAGGAACACGGTGTCCATGTCGTAGTGGGCGGTGATGTCCGTCAGTCGGTCCATCAGGACGGCCGGGCCGGGGATTTGTGGGTCGTCGGGGGTGCCCGCGCCCGCGACGTAGAAGTCTTGACCCGCAATCTTCATCGGGTCGACGAGGTCAAATCGTCGGAGTTTGTCCATGATTTTCGGGTTGTTGTACCCGAGCGGGGCGGCCCCCACGTGGCTCGTAAAGTCCATGAGCACGTTGCCGTCAACGTCGGTACAAAACGGGCCTTCTGCGTCCGCAGTGATATCCCAGACAAAATCGTAGACATAGGTGCTCGGCGCCGCGGTTTGCTGGTGGTATGACACCCATTTCTGAGCGCGTTTCCCGGGCAACTCGCGGACCTGTGGTCGAGCAGTCTCTCGGTCCATGCATAAAGTGCGCTACTAACCGTGATAAACTTGGTTGCGATACCGGCGAAATTTAGAACGTGACGACCACAGTCATCGCAGTCGCGGCAATGAGTAAAATGGCACTCCAAAACCCAACGCGAAGCGCGAACTTCCTGCTTGGTCCAAACGCGACGAGCGCGGCCTTCACGAGGATGCTCGATGCCGTGGCGATGAGAATGCCAACGATAGCTGTGTCGTACGGTAGCCCACCGGTTCGGTAGAGCACGACGGTGGAAGTGGTGACCCCGGCACTGGAGACGAGCCCCGAGAGAATCGCGGTCACGTAAAACCCAATCGTGCCGAATTGGGCTTCGGCGAGGCCCCCCGCGATAATGATGACGAGAAACATTGCGCCGAACCCGAGGGCGTTTCTGAGCGAGAAGGGGTTGTCGAGTTTCATCTCGACTTGCTCAGACCAGTCTGCGGTGTACGCCGCGACGAGCAAACTACAGAGGATGACCGCACCGAGCGGCGCGGCCGCCCCGACCAAGATGCGCTCAGCCGAAAGCGTAAATCCGATTGCGATGAGCAGATTGCGAAGCGCCATCGCCGCGTCCGCGAGGAGGATGGCGGCGACCGCATACGAGGTGGCGTCGGGGCGCTGGCGGACATGGTCCATCATCGTTCCGACGACCGCCGTCGAGGACGCGAGCCCACCGAAAAAGCCGGTGACGGCAATCCCACGGCCGCCGTAGCTCTTGACGATGGCGTAGTTCGCGATGCCGATGCCGGCGACCGTGACGACCATCAACCAGACGACCTGTGGCTCTGCGGCGACGCGAATCCCGTTTACGACAAAGCCAATTGGCTCACTCGGAAGCAACGGGAAGATGACGAACGCGAGGATGGCGAACTCGGTGGTCGAACGCACCTCTTCGCGCGACAGCCCCCATGCGAAACTGTGGAGTTCGCGTTTCAACACGAGCAACAGCGACGAGAGCATGGCAACCGCCACGCCCTCGATGATGAGGCCGCTTGCGACCAGCGAGCCAACGCCGTAGGCGACGAGCATCGACGTCGAAGTCGTAAGCGAGAGCCCCTTTTCTTCGTCTTTGAGCCCCTGAAATGCGAGGAGGACGCCCTGCACGATGATGAGGAGGCCACCCACCACGAGCAAGAGGTCGGTGTCAAGAATCGTGAACACCGCACCGAGCAGGCTCGTGAGCGAAAACGTGCGAATCCCCGCAGATTTCTGCGACCACTCGCGTTCGAGCCCAAGAAAGAGGCCGAGCGCGCCGGCGAGTGCGATGCGAACCACCATGCTATCGAGTGGTGCGAGCGCGATTTGGGCAACGAAATCAGTCACTTCGGGAACATTCACTGCCGATGACTATATAGCTCTCTCATCTTCCCACCCCACGAACGTTTATCCACTACGCACACAAACCGAGGGCCATGGTTGGTACGGACTTAGACCGCTCCCGCCTCGGTTGGTGGGCTGTCGGCGCAGTTCTCGGGATTTCCCTCCTGTTTGTCTTTTACTCGTTTATCGGCACGTTCGTCTTTGGCGTGTTCATCTACTACGCGACCCGGCCTATCTACGACCGGCTCAAAACGCGCATCTATCCGCGCTCGCTCGCCGCGTTCGTCGCGCTATTTACCCTTGCCCTGCCCGCGCTGGTGTTGCTTGCGTACTCCATCGCAATCGCCCTCCAAGAGCTGAACACCGTCCAGAACACGGTCGAACTCGGTCCGATCTCGTCTGCCGTTCAGCCGTATCTCAACGTCTCGACCATCGTCGATGATCCCGTCTCGTATCTCGAAACGGACACCGGCATCGAAACGCTCCAAGAGATTCTGAATCAGGGGCTCAACTATGCAGGATTCATCGGCAATCTCCTCTTACACCTGTTCGTCATGATTGCCCTCGCGTTCTATTTGCTGCGCGACGGCCACAAGATTACGCGGTGGTTCCAGAGTCGGTTCGGTGACGAACGCGGCGTGCTCGAAACCTACCTGAAAAACGTCGATGAGGACTTCCACAACATCTTCTTCGGCAACATCCTGAACGCCGTGTTGACCGCGATTATCGCCGTCCTCTCGTACTCGGTGCTCGACTTCATGAGTCCACCCGGCCTCGCCATCCCGTACGCCGCACTCATTGGCCTGCTCGCGGGGGTGGCGAGTCTCATCCCGGTCGTTGGCATGAAACTCGTCTACTTCCCCGTGACCGCGTATCTTGGCGTCGTCACAGTACTCTCTGACGAGCCGCAGTTCTGGTTCGTCATCGTGTTCGCCGCCGTCTCGTTCATCATCGTGGACACACTCCCCGACTTCGTGCTTCGCCCCTACGTTTCGGGGCGGAACCTCCACGTGGGTGCCGTGATGTTCGCCTACATCTTCGGGCCATTATTGTTCAGCTGGTACGGCATCTTCCTCGGCCCAATCTTGCTCGTGCTCATCGTCCACTTCGCCCGGGTTATCCTCCCGGAGCTCATTGCTGGCACGCAAATCCAACCGTATGCGGTTGACCCGACGTACTTAACAGAGCCACCCGAACCAGCAGCGAGTGTGGATGCGACGACCGACGGTGGCGAGAGCCAGTCGGCTGAGTAACAGTCTGTTTTGGGAGAACCGCAGAAAGCAGAAGACGGGCTATTCGATATAGCGCGCTTCCCAGTCGTTGCGCGCGTCGATTTCGCGGCGGCCACGACGGGTGAGCGTGTAGAAGTTCGTCCGGCGGTCGCGCTGTCCCTTTTCGACGAGGCCCTTGTCAACGAGGGTGTCGAGGTTCGGGTAGAGCCGCCCGTGGTGAATTTCTTTTTCGTAGTACTCTTCGAGTTCTTCTTTGATAGCGAGCCCGTGGGGGTCTTCGCTCCCAGCGATGACGTAAAGGAGGTCTCGCTGGAATCCTGTCAGGTCGTACATCTTTGCTTTCATTCAGACATATTAACCCGAATAGGATAAACATATCGGGCGGCAAAAGTGGTGGATAGATGGTTCTCCTTCTTGTGTTTTGCCACATATCTAGAAACTATTTGATTCTTGATGCGTGGGAGAAAGAGTGTGAATTTGATACTGACAGTTCGAACAGAATGTTATCCACGGTGTAATGAGAAAAACTCGGTGGCGAGAGCCTCGTAACTTATCCGTTCCGCTCTCGTAGAAGAGGGCGATGCCAGAAGAAGTATTATTCAAATCAGAGCAGTCACAGACACGCACAGAGGTTGCGACCTACCTACGCACGATTGCGGACAAGCTCGATGCAGGGGGTGAATTCACGCTTGAATCAGGTGGCGAGTCGGTCAGCATGAACCCACCCGCACGGGTCACCTTCGAGGTGAAAGCAGAGCGCGAAACGTCACGAGGTGCGAGTCAAGGTGAACTCAGCTTGGAGTTAGAACTCGAATGGGATGAGGGTGCAAGCGACGAAGACTCGTCGCTCTCAATTTCGTAGTGGTTATCAAAAGGTAAGCAACGCCTGAGGGAGCGGCCCCCAGGCATGCTTGCCGCCCTGAATTGGTCCCCGCTGACGCTTCGGCCCTCCAATCGAAGCGTCAACTGGATAAATTCCAGTATGATACATAAAAGTACCGAATGCGGTCTGAATCGCCTATATGTACTCTTCTTCGAGCACCCAACCGAGCGCTCGTTTATAATAGGTGAACATCTGTTTGACTCCCTTGTGGTTCATGTCCTCGTCTTCGAGTTCTTCTGCGAGAAATTCGTACTGTGCGCGAATTTCTTCTTCAGAGCGCATACGAATCGCTACACGTGCGGGCCAGAAGAACCTGTTCCCTACAGCCGGTCGAGTCGTGAAAGGCCATGCCAAAGCGCGTTCACGAGTCGCTCCTCGCCGGACCCACTTGCTGCGTCCCAGCCACGGGCGATGGCGTCTTCGATGACGGCGAGGTCGTGGTTCTCGAAGTTGTTGAGGCCGCGAAACTGTTCGAGTGCCTCTCGTTCTGCGTCTCCAAATGTCTCGTCGGCCGTCCCTTCGTAAAGTCCCAGTTTGGCGAGCGTCTCTGACACTTCCTGCGCCGACTCGCCAGCCAGTTCCCGCGTTTCCTCGGGGGCGGCCCGCGAAAGGAGCGTGATGTCGTAGCGCCGAAACACCCGTTCAAGTTCGGCAATTGGACTCTCGTGGTCGTCTACGCGCACGTCCACCCACCGGTCGTTTCCGCCGTCGTAGCCACCCTCTGGTTTGGCGATGTACATGGCCGCGCTCTGCTCACCGCGCTTGTCGCCGCCCGCGTCGTTTCCGGCGTGAAGCGCGGCCAGCAGCTTTTCGGGCAGGCCACCAGCCGTCTCCTCGAAGGCGTCGGCCATCGCGGTTAGCGTCTCCTCGCTCACGAGGATGTTACCTTGTACAGAGTAGTTCTCACCTTGCATGTCGCCCGCGTAGTCGAAACATTCCTCACCCGTAAAGGCCGCCACGGAGCCGTCTTGGCCGATGACGCCGACCTGCCGAGATTCGGCCTCATCGTCTGCGACGGTCAACTCCTCGATGACCGCTTCTGCGGACTCGCCCTCTCGGAGCAGTGCCAAGCCTTCAGGCCCGTATGCGACGTTTGCGAAGCTCTGGGTCGCAATCGCGCCCGCATCAGCGCTCACGAATGGGACGACGGAGCCGACGCTGATGAACTTCGAGTGGACGGCGACGCCAACGGCGTCCGTGTCGGGGTCGCGCGCAGCGATTGAGAAGGTCGCAGGTCGTGGTTGTGGCATACGAGAGCCACAACTGGCAGGCGCAAAAGCGTTCGGCGCTAGCCGATTTTTCGCGCCGTGAGCGGCTGGCGGCGCACGAGTCGGCAGTCGAACGCCGGATGCTCCACGAAGTGTCGCAACAGCATGTGGCGTCGGCCCCCGGTCAGCCCCGACCGGCTCAGGTCGTCCGCCGTGAACTCGTCTGGGAGGCGATCGTAGAGGCGTTCCAGTTCACGAACGTTCTCGAACACCTTGCTGTGGCCCGCCGACGTAGCGCCGCGCCGGGCGACGACATAGGAGCCATCTTCGCGGTAGGTTCCGGTCGTGTAGACGTACTCTCGGGTTTCGGTGAGGACGGTTTGGAGCGCGTCGCGCAGGCGGGTGGCGGTCGCTCTCGAAAGAACGGTCGTTTCATCGTTTACGCGCAGGACGGCACCTTCAGGCGTGCTCGTCACAGAAACAGTTTCATCGCCGGAGAATTTCTCGACCAGCCGCCTCGCGGCGACTTCGAGTATCCTCGGCACCGTCGTAGGTGAGTGTCTCACTCGACATTGTACGCCGTCGTAGGCGGCGGGCCACGATAAAAGGTGGCGGTCAGGCAGATCGAACTGTCGTCAGTCGGCGAGCGACTCGGTTCGATTTGCCTGCCGGATGTTCACCGCCGCGCGGTAGAGGATTGCGCCGCTCACGAGAATCGCCGCGCCGAAGATGAGCGCCATGCTCACCGTCGAGAGCAGGGAAATGGCGTACACCGCACCGAGTTTCTTGCTCGCAACGGCGAGTGCGCCCGCGAGCAACATCGCAGCGAAGTAGCCCTTGATGGCGTCTTCGTCCACGACATCGGTCGCGGCCGCCCCGACGCGCGCACCGAGGGCGCTCCCGGCGAGGAGCGTGGTCACGACGGGGAGGTCAACCGCGCCCTCCTGTGCGTAGCGGAACGCGCCGAACGCCCCGGAGATGGTGATTTGGAACACGTCCGTGCCGACCGCCACCGCCGCTGGGACGCCGAGGCCGTACATCATCGCGGGCATGAGGAGGAAGCCCCCACCAACGCCGAGGAATCCGGAGAGGACGCCAATGGCGAAGGCGATGGTCAGGCCAACCCACAGGGAAACTTCGATGCCGCCTTTGAGTTTGATGACCGGCGGCAGCCGGATGCGACGGAGCGCACGGAGGACGGCCGAATCGTCGTCACTTTCGGTACTGTCGGCAGTGCGGGCGTCTCTGAGGACGAACAGCCCAACCGTGGCGAGCAAGACGACGTACGCGACGCTCACGACCGTATCGGCGAGTCCGGCGGCTTCGAGGACGAGCACGAGCCGCTTGCCCACCTCGATGCCGGCGGTCATCCCGACGACGAACATCCCGCCGAGTTTGTAGTCAACCTGCCCGAGGTCACGGTGTCTGAGCGCGGCGATAATCGAGGTGCCGAACACGAACGCGAGGCCACTGCCGACCGCGACCTTCGCCGGATAGCCCATCACGAGCAAGGCGGGTGTGACGAGGAACGACCCGCCCATCCCGAAGAAGCCAAACAGGATGCCGATGAGGAGGCCAAAGCCGACGAACAACGCGGCGAGGCCAAGGCTCAAGCCGAGAATCGCCACGCTCAGTCACCCTGGACGGTTTCGCTGAGCGTCGGCCCAGCGAGGCTCGTGAGGGTGCCGTAGCCGACGTACAGCACCAGCGCCTCGCTCAGGACGAAGCCGACGGTTGCGGCCGCCTGGGCGGTTGCCGGAAGGGTTTCGATGCCGAACATCAGGTTCCCCCCGAGCGAGACGCAGGTTGTGTGGTGAGTCGAGTCGTGTGAGAGTCGTGTTGCGGTGTGTTCATCTTAATGTTATTACGATTTTGGAACTATTATACAATACTGTCTGTCAAATTTTTTGTCTACGCCGGTGCTGAATCGTCGCGTCGAATCGCCTTCCAGTAGCCCTGTACGTACGCGCCGACGAACATTCCGCCAATGGCGAGGAGTATGGGATAGTTCCCGATGCCAAGACTCGCGTAGCCTGCACCCGGGCAAATACCCGAAAGGCCCCAACCAGCGCCGAAGACGGTGCCGCCGACAAGCACGTCGCGGTCTAAGTCCTTGACCCGCGGTGTGTACTGGCGACCGGTGAGTGGCGCGTTTTGCAGGAAACGCGTACCCACAATGACCGCAAGCCCGGAGACGACGGCGGCCCCGCCCATCACGAACAGGAGGCCGAAGTCGTCGAACTGGAGGAAGTCGAGGACGACTTCCGGTTTTGCCATCTGGCTGAGCGCGAGGCCGAATCCGAAAACCAACCCGCCAACGAAGATGACGGGCATGAACAGCGGATGGCGCTCAGCGCTCACGGCGATACCCCCATTGCTTGCACGAGGTGTGCAATTCCGGCGGCCACCAGCAGAAAGACGGCGACGTTCGTGAGCGACGTGCGCGACCGCGAGCCAATTCCACAGACGCCGTGGCCGGAGGTACAGCCCTTCCCGAGGCGGGTGCCGATGCCGATGAGGACGCCCCCAACGAGGAGTCGCCACCATTGGACGTCGGTCACCCAAATGCCGTCCTGAAAGGCGAGCGCGTAGACGCCTGCACCGAGGACGATGCCGAGGGTGAACACGACGCGCCAGTCGCGCGACTCGCGGTAATCAAACCGGTTGAGCGGTTCTAAGTCGGAGACGTACGACAGCGACGATTCGAGGAACGTACTCGCTCCAGCGTGGATGCCGGTGGCGAGGTAGATGGTTGCGACGCCGACACCGATGAGGACGCCGCCGAGGGCGTACGGTACGACGCCTCTCGGGAACAGCGCGCTCAGGTCTAACGCAAGCTGAAGCGGGTACATGGATTAGTTGCTCGTGAGTGCGTCTTGGCTGGCCGCACAGTTATTTGGCCCGAGTTCGAGCGCGAACGCCTCTGCGTCGTCCACGTCAGCCGTGCCGAGGTTTGCGGCGATGATGTCCTCGTAGTTGGCCGGGCGGGGCGGCATATCCGAGAGAATGAACTCAACGAACTCGTCGCGGTCCATCGAGAGCGCTGCCATCGACGCTTCGAGGTCGCCAAGTCGGGCGGTGTACGTTCCGTCTCCCGCCGGCGTTGCCGCGTCGCTGAAGTGGGCTGGAGCCACGAGCGAGTCCGAGTCGCGGGTGAGGATGCGTTCGGTGAGCGAGTCATAGAGCAGTTTCGCCGCGTCTACTGCACCCTCAGCGCCATCCTCTAAGTCGGGGCGGGCAACGCTCTCGGTGAACAGTGTGTCGCCGGTGAACAGCACGTCACCGACCGCGTAGGCGGTCATGCCGGAGGTGTGGCCGGGCGTGTGGATGGCGGTGATGGTCACGTCACCAACCGTGAGTTCGTCGCCGTCTTCGACGGTCTCGTAGGTGTCGTCGTACTCGACACCGCGGGCTGCGGCGGCCGCTGGAATCCCGGCGGTTGCGTCTGTCTCGCGGGCCAGTGTGCGAACGCCGGAGATGTGGTCTGCGTGGATGTGGGTGTCGAGCGCGTACTTCAGCTCTGCGCCCATCGCGCGGGCGTCTGCGACGTATTCGTCTGCGAACGCCCGGAGTGGGTCGATAACGGCGGCTTCGTCGCCGGAGACGACCAGGTAGGCGAGACAGCCACTCGACGGCCGCTGGTACTGCGCAATCGTCGCATCCGTCTCGGTGTCGAGTTCCGTGTAGTCGTAGATCGACGCCCAGCCGTTCATCCCGCTCTGTAAGTGCGACACCTCGAAGCCGCGGTCTTCGAGCAAGGCGGCGACGTACTCGCTTGACCCGCCCTTGGCACAGAGGACGATGATTTCCTGGTCGTCTGGGAGGGCTGCGTACAGACTGTCATCGTCTTCGTCCATCAGGAACTCGAAGTAGGGCACGTTCTCGGTTTCGACGCACTTGCCGTCGATGTGCCACTGGTCGAACTCCTCGGTCGCACGCACGTCGAGGAGAAATACGGATTCTCCCTTGTCGATACGCTCTTTCAGGGTTTCCGGGCGGACGGCCGCGATGTCCGCCGCCGTTGTTGGGAACGCGTTGTTTGCCATCTGTGTAGCCGACCCTATCAGGTGCATCCTCAAAAGTGTTTGGACAGTTGTTCATAATTCTCGCAAAACCGTTTGGCAATGATGTGGGGGTGTTTGACTGGATAATTGACCCACAATAGTCTTTTATTGTGGTATTGGCTACTTGGCCGACACCGACATACTTTTCACAATCGCCACAATATTGCACAGATACAGCAAGACAAATGTTCGGTGATACTCCATGAACCAGAACGTAGACGTAGCAGAGACCCTCGACGCACGCGGCATGAACTGCCCGATGCCCGTGATGCAGACGAAACAGGCGAGCGACGACTTAGCGGAAAGAGCCATCCTCGAAGTGCTCGCCACTGATCCCGGTTCGATGAGCGACATCAAAGGCTGGGCGAATGGCGCACCCGGCGTCGAGCTGGTCACCCAGCACGAAGACGACTCGGCAGAACAGACCGTCTACAAACACTACATCCGCAAAACCGAATAACAATGGACAAAATTGGCATCATCGTTTCCGACGACAGCCCGAAGAATCTCGCAATGGCAATGAACCTCGGCCACACCGCCCTCACGACCGAAACGGAGGTTATGGTCTACTTCACGTTCGACGGCCTGACCCACCTGCTGGAAGGCGACAAGGACGTCTCCGAGATTCAGCCCCTCCTCGACCAAGGCATGCCGAACCCCTACGACATGCTCGGAATGTTCGTCGACCAAGGCGGCGACCTCGCAACGACCGTCGCGTGTACGACCACCCTCGACATGCTCCAGTGGGACCGGGACGCAATCGACGAAGCGGTCACCACCCAATTTGCAGGCGCTGCGACGTTCCTCGAAGTGATGGACGACGCAGACCAGGTGTTCAGTTTCTAACCACACTCATTTTTCCCCGACTCGATTGACTGTTCCCGTATTGCTAAGGCACAGCCTGCACATGCTCTGTGCATGCGCGTCGCAGCATTCACCGAACTCATCGGCCCTGAAGGCGTTGGCATCGTCGAGCAACCGACTCCCGAACCCGGACCGAGCCAAGCCGTCATCGACGTCGAAGCGTGCGCCATCAACCGCCACGACTTGTGGATTCTCGAAGGCGATTCCGCGATGGTCGCCACCGACGACCTCCCGTTCGTAAGCGGCCTCGACGTAGCGGGCGTCGTCCGCGAGGTTGGCGTTGGCGTCACTAGCGTCTCCCCCGGTGACCGCGTCGTGCTCTGTCCGAACGAAACGTGTGGCACCTGCCACTTCTGTCGAGAAGGCCCGGAGAACCTCTGTGAGTCCTACTCGCTCTACCACGGTGGGCTCGCAGAGCAAGCGCTCGTGACTGCAGACCGCCTCATCCAACTCCCCGAGAACGTAGATACCACCACGGCCGCGGCGATTCCAACGGCGTACATGACCGCCTTCCGCATGCTCAAGCGCGCAGAGGTCGGCCCCGGCGACCTCGTGTTCGTCCCCGGCGCAACGGGTGGCGTCGGTGTCGCAACCGTCCAACTGGCCTCGATTTTCGGCGCGGTCACGGTCGGAACGTCGTCGTCCGCAGAGAAACTCGCCCAACTCGACGCCCTCGGCCTCGACCACGCGATTCAGGGCACCGACCCTGACGAACTCCGCGAAGCGGTCGCGGCGATTGGAACCCCGGACGCCGTCATCAACCACCTCGGCGGCCCGTACACGAAACTCGGCCTTGGCCTGCTCCGACGCGGTGGCCGGATGGTCATCTGCGGCCGGACGGCAGGCGACAGCTCTGAAATCAACATCCCTGACCTCTTTCTCGGCCACAAGCGCGTCATCGGGAGTACGATGGGAACCCACGGCGACTTAGAGCGCCTCCTCTCGCTCGTCGCCGCCGGCGACCTCGTTCCAGAGATTGACGAAACCTACCCACTCGAAGAAACGGGTGCTGCGTTCGCGTCGATGCAAGAGCGCGATGCGGTCGGGAAAATCGTCGTCACGAACTGATACGCCAGAACTGTTTAGGCCGCGAATCGAGAACCAGCGACTATGGGTCCTAAAAACTCCGCCCTTCGCGTCGTCGGCCTGCTCGCGTTCGTCGTCGGACTCGTTGGCTTTCTTATCTACGGCTGGCGGTTCGACACGGGCGGTGACCCGATTGCGACGACCCTCGGCGTCGGCGCGGCGCTGCTCGCGATTCTCGTGACGCTTCGCCGTCGGCTGTAACATTTTCCACCGGAGTTTTGAGCCGTGGCACCCAACAATCACTAATGAAAATCCGTGGCGAGCGCGAGTGCAAGCGCTGTGGCACCCAGTGGTCGTACTACGAAACCGGCGGCGTCGAATGCCCGTCGTGTGGCAGCCTCGAAAGCGTCGGCATCTCCGGGGCGAAACAACATACCGCAACGCCCGATTCCCTCGACCTCACGGAGGCACGTGACCTTGCCTCTCGCGACGACCTTCGGGCGGCCGCCCGAACCGCGAAAGACGTCTGTCGGCGGTACGTCCACCGCCACGGCTTCATCAACGGCGGTGACCTCATCGCGCTTTCTCCGACCTACCTCGCCGCCGTCGAACTCCGCCACGTCGCAGACGTGGTCGGACGGGCGCTAAACCTCACCGACGACGAGGAGTTCTACTTCGTCTCGCTGCTACGCGGCGCGGACACGGGAGCGCGTCCAGACCCAAGCGAAGTCCCCGGTTCGCTCGCAGACGCCCGCGGCCTCGCCTACGCCGAAGCCGTGATGGCCTACCGCCGTGACCTCGACACCTACCTAAACGACCATCCAGACCAGCTGGCGAGGCAGGTGCTTGCGTCGCTCACAGAACACGTAAAACGGGTGCGTGCCCTCGAAGGCGATATTGCGCCAGAAAACGCAGAACGGCTCGTCGGTATCGCACAGGAACTCGGCACGTATCTGCGCGACGGCGACGAATCGGCGCTTGCAACGGCCCAAAACCGCCTTGCGTCGATAGAATGAGGGGGTTTACGGCAGGTCGACTGCAACGTCGGCGTCGAGACTCGCGCTTTTGACCGTGTTGTAGAGCAACATCGCAATCGTCATCGGGCCAACGCCACCGGGGACGGGCGTGATGGCGGCGGCTTTCTCCTTTGCGCTCTCGAACTCCACGTCACCGACGAGTTTGTAGCCCTTTTCCGTGTCGGCATCGACGCGGTTGACGCCCACGTCGATGACGGTGACGCCGTCTGTGAGCATTGAGCCGTCGATGAGTTCGGGGACACCAACTGCGGCGATGACGATGTCGGCTTGTTTCGTCTTCGCGGCGAGGTCTTTCGTTCGCGAGTGACAGACCGTCACCGTCGCGTTCCCGCCAGCGGTTTTCTGGATGAGCAGGTTCGCAAGCGGCTTGCCCACGATGTCGGAGCGGCCAACGATGACAACGTCTTTACCTTCCGTGTCCACGTCCGTGGCTTCGAGCAGTTTCTGAACGCCGTGGGGCGTGCATGGCTTGAACAACGGGTCACCAGCGACGAGGCGGCCAACGTTCTCGGGGTGGAAGCCGTCTACGTCCTTTGCAGGGTCGATGCGGCGGATGACCTCGCGTTTGTCGACGTGGTCTGGCACTGGCAGCTGGACGAGGATTCCGTGAACGTCGGGGTCTGCGTTCAGGTCGTCGATGGTCGCATAGAGCTCCTCGGCTGGGGCTTCGGGGTCGAGTTCGATGTGGATGCCGTTGATGCCGACTTCCTCACAGGCGCGCTGTTTCATCGACACGTACGTCTCACTCGCGCCGTCGTCGCTCATCAAAACGGTTGCGAGGCCGGGAGTCACGTCCGCGTCTGCGAGCGTCTCGATACTCGCGGCGAGGTTGTCTCGAATCTCCGCGGCGACGGCGTTCCCGTCGATGATAGTCGTCATTACCGAAACCGCGGACGGCGACCCACATTAATGCTCGGATTTGTGCCCATATACGCGATTCAAACGATGAAAATGAGCAAATGCGTGTATAAGTTAGGCTTCAGACCACGCTCTGAGCTCCGGTTCGAGTCCAATGACTCGGCTCTCGGTTACGTCGTCTCGCTCCCTGAACTCAGCGTGCACATCGTACGCGGCAGAGACGAGGTCGATCGAGTCCTCGTCCGTCGGCGCTCGATTGAGGAAGCCAATGCCGAGCGCAGCGGTGGCGTCAACCCGGCCACACAGCACGTGGAGGAATTTGAACACCGTGTTCGCGGTATGGAATTGCGCGAGCGTGGAGATGCTGTTCAGGCCGAGGCGAATCTGCCTGAAGCCTCGCTGATGGAGATACTGCATCGCGGTGGTAATGCGAATCCCAATCCCCGTCAAGTCGGTCGGTGACCCGACGTTGTAGACGGTGGCATCGTGTTCCATCGGAGAGGAATATCCAGAGCGAGCGTCGATGATAACGACGTTGGAGAGCGATTCGTCGCCGGTCACCGAACTGAGCGCAGAGAGGACCTTCTTCGCGCTCTTGTCCGTCGTGATGAAGATGACCCCCTCGCCTTCGGTTACGCCTTCGGCCATGAGCGAAAGGTACAGTTCATCAGCCCCGGTGTGTGGTGGCCCAGAAATGAGGATGTTTGTCCCGTTTTCAACCCGGTGGACGTCTCCGTCATCGCAGAGGTTCGTGATAGGATACATAGAGTAGTGTTAGTTGCTCAGTTGGCTGCTTTTCGATGGTGGCTCAGCGTCCATCGTGTGATGACGCTTGTTTTGGTGCGGCGATGTCGTCGATTGCGCTCACGAATCCGAAATCGTCCGCAAAACGGTCAGTATCGCCGTGGATGCGTTCGTGTAAGCGGTCTATCGTCGATGATAACTGTACGTATTCCTCGTTTTCTTCGAGTGCACTTGCATCGAACCGGTCGGTCAATAACCGCTGTTTTTTGAGCGCACTGAAGTACGCTTGCAAGTCGTCTTCGTACGCAGAAAGCGACAGCATTTCTGCGACGACTTCTTTGAGCTGGTCGCGCGTTGGTGGCTTCTGGACGTATGCGTCAAAGCCCATATTGATGATGTCGAAATCCGGTTCAACGGCGCTCACCATGACCACGCGACAGTCGAGGGCGCGCGCTCTGATTTGTTCGAGTACCGCATCACCCGACATGTCTGGCATCATTCGGTCTAAGAGGACGATGTCGATGTCGGGCGAGAGAGTGTCGAGCGCTTGTGCGCCATTGCTCGCGATGCGCACCTCGTAGTCGCGCTGTAAGAAGCGCTGGTACATGGTTGCAACGGCGGGTTCGTCCTCGACGATGAGGACCGTTGGGTGACTGGTTTCCTGTTCGTTGGTTTCGGGTTTCATTTTTATTGCGTGGATGGTTGTGAGCGTGGCAGGTGGCTGTCAGCGACGACGGACGGTTGTGGGAGTTCAATGACGAACTTCGCACCGTGGGGTTCTGCATCTTCGACCCAGATGCGGCCATCGTACGCCGATATCATCGTCTCACAGAAGAACAGCCCAAATCCAGAGCCTGATGTCTTCACGTGGGAGGTTTCGCCGCGTCTGAAGATGACCTCTTTTTTGTCATCGGGGACGCCGATGCCGTTATCCGTGACCTCGATGCGAACGCCATTAGTTGTTTCTTTGACAGACACTTCAATGCTCGGTGTGTCGACCTGTCCGTGTCTGATAGCGTTCGTGAGGATGTTACCAATTATCTCCTGGAGCATATCGTCTGCGAGCGCGTACACCGGAGTGCTCTCGACGGTGAGCGTCGCCTGCGGGTACGTCGATTTGATGCGGCCAACTTCGGCTTCGAGAACGGACTCGACATCGACCGGTTCTAACGCCGGCTCTTCTTCGCCGCTGAGCACCGCGAGCATGGTTCGCACCCGGTCTACGAGGTCAACGATGTCGTCGGCCCACTCGAGGATGGTCTCTGCATCGAACCGGTTCTGTTCGTCTTCTAAGTCATCGAGCAAGAACTCCGCGCTGCCTCGGATGACCGTCATGCCGTTGAGCACGTCGTGGCGCAGGAGACTGTCGAAAAATTCGAGTTGGGCGAAGCGAATCTCAAGTTCTTCTTTGTACTCGGTGAGCGACGCGTTGGCTTCACGGAGCTCTTTTTCCGCCTGTTTGAGCGGCGTGATATCGACGGCGACGCCGAGCAAACACGGCTCTTCGGTGTTCGGCATCGTTATCGGGAGCTTTCGCGTCTTGAAGATGCCTTCAGAGCCATCTGCGAGCGTGACCGATTCACCCTCGATGAGTATCTCGGTTCCGGTGTCGATGACGTGTTGGTCTATCTCTGCGACGCGAGCAACGATTTCAGCGTCGAGGATATCTTCATCGCTCTTGCCAACGAGTTCCTCTGGGCTGAGTCCGAACAGCGCACTCGCCGCCTCGTTTGCGAGGAGATACTCGCCGTCGTACGTCTTCACGAAGATGGCGTGTGGCACCGTATCGATAATCGTCCGGAGCCGTTCACGGCTGGATTCGAGCCGGTCTCTGTTCAGCTCTCCTCTGAGTTCGTACCCAATCCACTCAGCGAGCAACTGGACGAACGTCTCTTCGCTTTTCGTGAACGGTCGCTCACGCGGTTCGGCGCTCGAAAAGTTTACCGTGCCGAACGGCTCGTTGTCCACGACAACACTCGTGCCGATGTACGATTCGAGACCGAATGCTTCGTAGGCTGGGTGGCACTGTTCTCTGGCGGTCGATGCTTGCTCGTACGAGATGACCTCATCCGACGCAATCGTTTCGTTACAGAAGGTATCGGCAAGGTCGAACGTCGTTCCCGGCGTGATAGACCCGTCTGGGGTAACCGCGCCGACGACGGTGTAGTCATCGCCCTCTATGTTCGACAGGATTCCAATATCGAGGCCGAACCACTCACAGCCCAGCTCGAGCAACTGGTCGAGTTTCTCCTCGAACGGGAGCGACGAATCGGCACTAATGTGGGTGAGCTCTCGCATCGCTGCTTCGCTCTCTTTCAGTTTGTCTCTCGCTTCCTGGCTCGCCGTGATGTCTTGGAACGTCCCGCGGATGACCTGTCTTCCCTGTTCGCTCTTTTGAACCTCTCCGCGCAACCGAATCCATTTGAGCGAGTTGTTCTGGGTGACCACACGGAGGACAATATCCCAATTTTCGCCGTTTTCGAAGGCGCGTTCGACCGCCGCTCGAATCCGGGCTTGGTCATCCTCGTGGATGAACGAAATGGCCTCTTCGAGGGTTGGTTCATAGTCCAGTGGCAGTTCGTGGATGCGCTTTAGCTCGTCCGTCCACGTCATCTCTCGCGTTTCCATGTCGATTTCCCACGCACCAATCGACGCCATTCGCTGGACGCGCTCGAAGAGGTCTGCTGAGTGACGGAGTGCGGCTTCTTGCGCGTTCTTATCCGTCACGTCGTGGCCTTCGACGATGATGTAGACCACGTCGCCTTCGTCACCGAAATACGGCTTCATCGAAACGTCGTACGTCTTCCGTTCGCCAGTGGCCATGAGCGACACTTCGAGTTCGATGAGTTCGCCGGTTCGAGCCTGTTTGAGCGCAGTCGTGAGCCGTTTTTGTGACTTCGGAGTGATTGCATGAAGGAGCTCAGCGTCGAGAACGTGTCCAATTGCCGTGTCGCGCTCTACTTCAAGCAGGTCTTCGAATACTTGGTTCGCTTCGATGAGCGTCCCGTCCGGTCTGAGGACGCACATGAGTTCGTGCGAAGCGTCGAACACCGCGCTCAGGCGACGCTCTTGTTCTTTCTTTCGCGTCGTCTCCACCGAATAGACGGCGATTCCGTTTTCCGTCGGGTACACGCGAACCTCGACTTTGTATGCGTACGAACTCACTTTGGTTTCGAAAAACGCTGGCTCTCCGGTCTCGAACACTCGTCGGTAATATTCCTCGAAAATCGTCTCTTTGAACTCGGGAAACCGCTCCCAGATGACTTCTCCGACAACCGTCTCGCGGTCGTAGCCCGTTCGCTTCTCCATCGCCTCATTCCAGTAGGTGATGCGCCACTCCTGGTCTAATTCGAAGTAGGCATCGCTCATCTGTTCAAGTAAGGTTGCTGCTGAAAGTGACGGTGGAGACATAGAAGTATATCTATACTGTCTTGTTTTCTTATAAAACCAGCGGGGAAAATGCGAGCATGTAACTCACAGGCTCAATATTCGTCGAACGACTGCTTCTCTGACCCCTGTCTGACGGCTTCAGTCTCTCCAGTTTCGAGCGTAATACTCATCGCCTGCCCGCCGTAGCCGTGGGTCTGGTCGTGTCCACGGACGACGACGCGCGCCACGCCTTCGGGGATTTCGATGGTTCCTGAGCGAGTGAACTCCTGTGTTCCGTGCGCGTGGAGGAGTTCACGACGACCTAACTGTTCTCCAGCAAGGGTTTCGACCTGCCACCAGTTTGCGTACCCGTCCTCACCATCATCGTCGTGGAGCAGTGTCACGTCAAATCGATACGTCGTGTCTCCAGTCTTCTCGAACGCGACGGCCATCACGTTCGCTTCGCGCAAGTCGAGGTCTGTTTGTGTCGTCATTTCGGACTCCGAGGTGTCAGTCGTAGTTGGTTCAGCGCTCGTCGCGCTCGTCGCTGTCGACGGAGCGGTGTCCGCGTCCGTCCCGCCGCTCGTACACCCGGCGAAGAACACGGTTCCAGACACGAGTGCGAGGAGTCGGCGGCGTGAGAGAGAGAAAGCAGCGTGACTCATGCGTGTGTCTACGTTTGCCCGAGACGTTACCGTGACGGCTTAGTAGTCACCGGGGCGACGGCGGAGAAAGTCGAGGTCGTAGGCGCGTGCGAACTCACGGACGATGCGCTGGCCGATGACGACGGCGACGAGAAAGAGCGCGAATCCTACGGCCAAGACGGGTTCTGAGAACAGGCCGAGTACGTCACCGACACCGACACCTTCGCTGTTCGCGAGGGTACTCAGCCCGTCCGGATTCCGCACGAGCAGGAACATGAACATGAAAATCACTTCGACGAACAGGAGTTCTGTAATCAGGCTGAGTCCGACGATGTTTCCCATTCGAATCTGTCGGTCGCCAAGTCTCCCCACGGCCATAGAGAAACTACGAGCGTCGAGTCGATAAGCCTGCGTGAACAGTCTGAAAACGGAGAGTTTCGGATTATTCGTAAAGCGGGAACTCAGCGCAGAGGTCTGCGACTTCGCCTGCGGCCTCTGCTTTCACTTCGTCGTCGTCGTAGTTGTCAACGACTTTAGCGATGATGTCGCCCACCTTGCGAGTGGCGTCCTCGTCAAAGCCGCGCGTCGTGAGCAGCGGCGTCCCGGCGCGGATGCCACTCGGGTTGAACGGCGAGCGCGTCTCGCCCGGCACGGTGTTTTTGTTGAGGATGATACCGACTTCTTCGAGCGCTTCCTCTGCGTCGCCACCGGTCGTGTCCGGGTGCGATGGGCGAAGGTCGATGAGCAGGAGGTGGTTGTCCGTGCCGCCCGACACGATCGAAAGGCCGTGGTCTTTGAGCGTCTCGCCGAGCACCTTTGCGTTTTTCACGGTCTGGGCGGCGTACTCGGTGAACTCCGGCTGGAGGGCTTCTTTGAAGCCAACGGCCTTGCCTGCGATGTTGTGCATGAGTGGGCCGCCTTGGGTGCCGGGGAACACGGCCGAGTCGATGGCCTTCGCGTGTTCTTCGCTCGTCATGATGATGCCACCGCGACCCGCGCGGATGGTCTTGTGCGTCGAACCGGTGACGAAGTCTGCGATGCCGACCGGCGACGGGTGTTCGCCCGCGGCGACGAGACCCGTGATGTGGGCGATGTCGGCGAGGTGGTAGGCGTCTGCCGCGTCTGCGGCTTCCTGAATCTTGTCCCATTCGACGACGCGTGGGTAGGCGGAGTAGCCAGAGACGATGATATCCGGGTCGAACGCCTTTGCTTTCTCCATGATGCCGTCGTAGTCGAGGTAGCCGGTCTCTGCATCGACTTCGTACTGCTCTACCTCGTAGAGTTTGCCCGTGAAGTTCGCTGGGTGACCGTGACTCAGGTGGCCGCCGTGTGAGAGTTCGAGAGAGAGAATCTTGTCGCCGGGTTCGAGCATGGCGATGTAGACGCCCATGTTCGCCTGCGTCCCGCTGTGTGGCTGGACGTTCACGTGTTCTGCGCCCCAGAGTTCTTTCGCGCGGTCGATTGCGAGCTGTTCGACGACGTCTGCGTACTCACAGCCAGCGTAATAACGCGCGCCGGGATAGCCCTCTGCGTACTTGTTCGTGAGCGCACTCCCCTGTGCTTCGAGCACTGCCTCTGAAACGTGGTTCTCAGAGGCAATCATTTCGAGCGTTGAACGTTGGCGCTCGACCTCGTTTTCGAGTGCGTTTGCGACCTCCGGGTCAACTTCGCGAACCTGGTCGTAATCCATCGTATGAAAAGCTGAATCGCCTCGCTCAATAAGTGTACCTCTGTGTACGCAAGGCCAACACACCTATACTCCTAGAGGGTGAACTAACCGGTCAATGTTGCGCTGGGACCTGACTGCGTCCGGTGTGCGTCTCAGCAACGGTTCCACGTCGTTTTCATTCACCGCTCCTGACTGGCATCCAACAGCGGTGAGCCACACGCTTCCACGGCACATAAACGCCGTGACAGCCGGGACTGCTTCTCGCCTCCAACTCCCGGCACCAACCGGACGGCTCGTCACTGCGGACGGCACGCCACTTTCACTTTCTTCCAGCCGGTCGCTCACCGCTGATACCCACTACCTCACGGTTGGCCTGCAAACGTCGCGCAAGGCACTGCTTACCGATGGGAGCGGGGCGAAACAAGTCGCGCGCACGTCGGAGGCTGGGTTTGAAACGACGATTGCGTTCGACGGACCGGCAAGGATTCGCCCGCTCGGTAGCGACCTCTGCATCGACTTCGACCAGCAGACGGCGGTCACCGTGGGCGTCCCACACAAACACACGATTTCGGAAAACACCATCACTGTCACCCCCACGCCCGAAGGAATTGCAACCGCGCTCACGCACCTCGCTGCGGGGATGCCGACCACCGGCCCCGAGCGGTCGCATCCTGCGTGGCGACACCACCCGCCACTGGTCGAGATTGGGTCGCAAATCGACGTGCCGGTCGCCATCCAATCGCGCACCCCACAGACTGGAATCGAGTTGAAACTCCCGCCCGATACTGAATATCTGTACGTCGCCGCGCCGCTCGCGTACTATCTTGGAGCGCGCGTTACGGTTGAGAATCGGGCAGCACCAGTACTCCTCGCACCCGACGCGGACGTAGCCCACGCGTTCAACTCGCTTCCAGCGTTCCAGCACGAAGTGGCAAGCCTCCTGCGTCGCGTCTTCTTCGTCGATTGCCTTCTGCGGGACGATGGACACAGAACTTCTTCATCCGGCGACTCGCTGCTCACAGCGTGGGGGCTCTCACCTGAATCGCTCATGGAGGCGTCACTGGCGACACGCCTCGCTGCCACGCTGACGATTCCCCACGATGAAATTTCGCCACACCTGCCGGAGTGGTATCTCGCCACCTACGTTGACGCAGACCCCACGCACGTCCGGTCGTTCCCGTTCTTGCTCGACAGCATGAGTCTGGTCTACCTGCCAGAGGCGTCTGCGTTCGACGGCAAAGAGCTGATTCGTCGCTCGCTCGACGACTTCTACCGAGCAGGGCCACAGGCCGCGTCGGTGGACGTGCTGATGCCACGGCTCCAAGCTGGCTATCTCCACGGCTGGCTCGCGTCTGGGACGCCCATCGACGTGTTCAAACTCACCCACGCGGCCTACGAAAACCGCCTCAAATACGGACACAAAGACGGCGACCAGCTCACCGTCAATGTCGTCTTGAACGACGACGAGATGGACGCAGAACACGAAGAAGTGGCCGCGATATATCGCAACCGTGCTGTAGATGTGCCAATCGACCTCACCGTCCACAAATCGCTCAAGTGCAAGGACCTCGCGGCGGTGTTCGAATCGCCGACTGATTTCGTCCACTACATCGGCCACTGTGACGTAGATGGGCTTCGCTGTCCAGACGGCAACCTCTCGATTGCAGATATCGGCGAGATACAGGCGCGGACGTTCTTCCTCAACGCCTGTGGGTCGTATCACGAAGGCGTTTCGCTCGTAGAAAAGGGAAGCGTGGTGGGTGCGGTAACGCTCACGAAGGTGTTAAACGACCAAGCCGCAATCGTCGGCACGGCGTTTGCGCGGTTACTCATCAACGGCTACGATTTCGAGCGGGCGATGCAGCTCGCGCGGCGCAGAATCATGATGGGCAAAGACTACGCCGTCGTCGGCGACGGAACCTACGCGCTTACACCGGCAGACGAGGGGACGCCTGCAGTCGCGTGGATAGAAAAGCGCGGCGACCGGTTCGATCTGACCTACGAGGCACATGCCGCGTGGGCGAACGGCGCGACCTACCCAAACCCGCGCGACGACACGGACACAAACCTTTACGGGTCGAAGCCGACGTATTCACTGTCGAAAGCCGAACTCCGGGTGTTTCTCGATTCGCACGACCTCCCCGTCATCTTCGACGGCGATTTCACGTGGACGACCGACCTCATAGAAAAATTGTAAGTGAGAATTTTCGATAATAGTTCAGAACAACAGAGAATATCGTTGAACTAAGCCGTTCTTGCGCAACTATTGCACCTTCTCTCAAAAGTAGTTAATGTAGATTTGCTGATTTCAATGTAAAAGTAACGGTAAAATTAAATACTAATAGGGTCTTTTATACACGTACAGACATGAGTTCAAATTTACTAGAACCGGACATTGAAGGTATCCTTCGGGCGACGCTCGAGAACGCTTCGGGGGACGTTCTTGTGGTGAACCCATCGGACGAGACGGTAGAGGAGCTCGTAAGCGTCCTTGCCGACCTTTCTGACGCACCGTCGGTGCAGGTACTTGCTGACGATAGCGTTCTCAAAGACGTCATGGCAGACTTCATCGTCGCCTCAACCGCAGCAGACCTCATCGAAGCAGAAACACTCGCGCTCCACACCGTCGAGAGCCGACCTGAAAACTCGCTTCTCATCACCGAAGACAGCGTCGTCGCCGTCGTCGCTGCTGGTGACCGTGTCGCTGGTCTCTCGACTGACGATGACGCGTTCATCAAGAGTGCAAACGAGATGTACGCAGACCTCTGGGAACAGACGGCCGCGTTTACGCTCCGCACGCCACCGATTTCCCGCGTGCGCTCGTCGCTCTCTGAAGACCTTGGCTCCACCGTCGGTTCTGACTTCGAAGGCGTCCTCTCGTCGCTCGAAACCGCCCGCGGAGACGGCGATGGGCTTGACGAAGTGACCATCAGTCTGCTCGTTGCAGCGAAAAACGAAGCGCTCCTCTACGACATCAGCAAATGGGGCGAAGACGTGGGCATCGCTTCGAAAGCGACGTTCTCGCGCACCAAGACCAAACTCGAGGACATGGGCCTCATCACCACCGAAAAAGTGCCAATCGACGTTGGTCGCCCACGCCTCCGGCTCATGCTCGGTGACGAACGGCTGCGCGGTGCGAAGCCAGACCAGCTGGCCTCCGTCGCCCAGAGCATCTTAAACTAAGCCGCGAGACCCAGTCTTTTACCTGTGTTATTTCAAACTCTGCGTAATGACTCTCGGACTCGTCGGTGACGGACCTGCTATTTCTGCACTCGAAGCCGCGCTCGCAGATGTCTCAGTAACTGCTGAGCGAATTTCAGCAACCGACCTCGACAGCGTGGCGTTCGCCGCCGTCGTCGGAGACGTCGGTGACGCCGTCTTCCACAACGCGAACGACGCCGCGCTTGCTGGCGACACGACGTGGCTTGCCGTAGAACGCGGTGGCCTTGGCGGCCACGCCCTCGCAATCGACGGCGGAATCAGTGGATTCGGGCCGAACACCGGTTGTTTCGACTGTTTGTCCGGTCGCGTCGAAGCCAATCTCGAAGGGGACGCCGAAACCGCTGAGTCAGACCCGACGACGATGCGCGTCGCAGGTGCACTCGCCGGACGGGAACTTGCTACACTTGCCAGTGGAGCCGACTCGTCACTGCTTGGCGGCGTCCTCGAACTGCCCCACGCGACCCGCGAATTTCTCCCACTGCCGGGTTGTGACTGTGAGAGTGGAGCGAAAACCCACCTCTCGACCGAGTACGTCGAACGCGAGTTAGAAGACTCACTCGCCCGCGCAGAGCGCGCCATCGACAATCGCGTTGGGATAATCCACGAAGTCGGCGAAGCCGCGTCATTCCCGGTCCCCTACTACATCGCCCGCGGCGGTGACACCTCAGGATTCAGCGACGCAATCGCCGCACAGCAAGCCGCGGGCGTCGCTATCGACTGGAACGAGGCACTGATGAAAGCCGCTGGTGAGGCACTCGAACGCTACTGCGCGGGCATCTACCGGACGAGCGAGTTTACACAGGGTCAACCATCGGGGATGCCAAACGCCGTCAAACCGAGTGCGTTCGTCCTGCCGTGGGACGCAGCCGACGAGGCCCAGATTCCGTGGGTCGAAGGCGAACGCCTCGCCGGTGGCGACCCGGCGTATCTCCCCGCAGAGTTCGTCCACTTCCCGCCACCGACCCAACAGCACAAACCGGCGATTACGACCGGCCTCGGCCTCGGCAACTCGCTGCCGGAAGCCCTCCTCTCTGGACTCTACGAAACTCTTGAACGCGACGCAACGATGCTCGCGTGGTACTCAACGTTCGAACCGCTGAAACTCGACATCGAAGACGAGACGTTCGACACACTCGTCCGTCGTGCTCGGTCTGAAAACCTCGAAGTGACGCCGCTGCTCGTTACCCAAGACGTAGACGTACCCGTCGTCGCCGTCGCCGTCCACCGTGAGGGCGACTGGCCGCGCTTTGCGATGGGCTCTGGAGCCGACTGTGACGCGGTTTCAGCGGCCACCTCTGCGCTCGCCGAAGCCCTCCAGAACTGGACCGAACTCGGGTCGATGGGCAACGACGCGGCGATGCAAGCAGGCGCGTGGATTGGCCACTACGCGTCGTTCCCCGACGCCGCACAGGACTTTGTGGATGTGGACGCGACAGTCTCTGCGGAGGCCGTTTCGGTGGACGTCGCTCCGGAAAACGAGTTGCCAACGGTCGTCCAGCGTGCGGAGTCAGCCGGGATGGACGTGTACGCCGCCCGACTCACGACACGCGACGTAGAAGAACTCGGGTTCGAGGCGACCCGCGTGTTACTTCCGCAAGCACAACCGCTGTTCATGGACGAACCGTACTTCGGGAAGCGAGCAGAGACGGTTCCAGAAAGTCTTGGCTTCGAGGCGCGACTCGACCGCGAA
Organism: Haladaptatus sp. DJG-WS-42; assembly: GCF_037198285.1. Lineage (NCBI taxonomy): Archaea > Methanobacteriati > Methanobacteriota > Halobacteria > Halobacteriales > Haladaptataceae > Haladaptatus > Haladaptatus sp. DJG-WS-42. Next base: position 269,575 of record NZ_CP147243.1, read on the forward strand.
CCGCATCCGTATCCGTGAAGCAATCGGTTGCCTATCGGGTCGAAAGAGCAGTTATCGCCAACCCACCGAGTCCAGATACTGAACCCATTAAAAACGGGAGGAGAAAACCACTGAACAGGACGATTTGCCAGTACTGTGGCGTTGTCGTCGCAACCTGAAAAATGACGACTAGGAGGGTCAAGAGTGCTGTGACGCCACCGACGAGAAAGCCATCGCGTACCTGCGCAGGCCGAGACGCGGGAGAGTCCTGTACTGCGATTGCCCCACTGAGTAGCCCGACGATAGTGAACCCTGCCAATGCACCGCCTTCGCGTGAAGTAAGCAATTTACCGGCCGTGTCAGGGTTCAAAACCACCTCCAAAATCAGTACGAACATTCCAGCGGGTGTGAGCCGAACCCCACTGATTCCGAAGTAGCCAACCAACAGTCCGAGAGTCCAGAGAACGACGCCGATACAGACGAATCGCCATCGTATTTCAGAGATTCCAGTAGTGCCACGAGTGGCATAGAGGACACCCCCTACCACGAATACCGCGAGAAATAAACCACCAATGATAGCCTGTACTGGCCCCATAATATCAGTACTAGAGACAGTTGTATTAAATGATTGGTCGGAAGAATATGTGCCTGTGCCGTCTCAGATACCGAATGTCGCGCGGAGCATGTCGCGCGTGCCCGGCCCGAGCCCCACCGCGAGAATCGCAATGAGGAGCAAGATTGCGTAGCGCGGACTTTCCTCGAAGATGGTCTCATCGAACACCCAGACAACGGCGACGGCGGCGACGATTTTCACGACGAGGAACGGCCACGAGGTGCCGGTGACGGCGGCAATCGACTCGGGGAGAATCCCGTCGGTGAAGTTGATGATGAAGCGGTTGACCGGGTGTTTTGCGCTGTAGTAAAACGGTAAGCCAATCTCGACGGCCCAGTCTGCGGCGAGGACGTTTGCGACACCGTCCACAGCGTGACCCCAGATGATGACGAGGCCGATAGTTCCCGTCCCCTTGTTGATGTCGGGGGCGTACGTATCGACCAGCTTCCACGCGCCGTAGGCGATGATGGTCGCAAGCACCAACGTGAGAATCGTCATCTGCGGGAAGAAGCTGACGTAGTTCTCGGTGAACGCGAGCACCGTCAGGTAGCCAACCGTCCCGACCAGCAGGGCCGCGCCGAGCGCGAACAGCGGATTTCGGTAGGTGTCCACCGACCCGTTTCGCTCTAAGCCGACGCTCACGAGGATGGCGGCGAGCGTGAAGAAAAAGACGGTGAAGTAGATGAACGGGCTGATGATAAAGGCGCTCCACGGGAACGGAATCGCCGGGTCAACTCCGTTTCGCATGGCTGCAATTCCGGCGTCTTCGACGACGCGCAGTGCTCCGCCGAAGAACATGAACGGGAACAGCGCGAAGAACAGTTCGCGGTCTCTGCCGATGCCGAGGCCTCGAAGCAGGAAGATGAGGCCAACGAGCATGAGCAGGAGAATGACCGCGTAGCCAATCTCGGAGACGGCGGTGTAGCCGGGGTAGGCAACGAAGCCGCTTGCGGCGGTACACGCAGACGCACTATCGAGTAGCGTCGTCTCGCCACCCGACCGAACCGCACAGAACGCCCCGTTTCCGTCCGCGACGACCGGCCCCCAGAAGTAGTGCCAGAGGAACCCGTCCCAGACCGTCCGCGGGAAGGCGAGCGACCCGCCCACGAGCGCGACGGTGAGAGCGATGACGGCCGCCCACCACGTACGCACAGGGTCGAGTCGCTCCGAAAGCATATCCATGGGCAACAAACCGCAGGCCGAAGGTTTTACAGTTCCGGTCGTGTGCGATTGCGCTGCACAACGCACCAGCCGTTCGGGACGACGCCCCGAAGTGTCAACCCTTAATCCGCCCGCACCTCTCTGTGCTCACATGAACCCCATCGCAAAGCGCATCTACAACATCGCGCCCGACCCCGTCCGCCTCACCTTCGAGGACGGCACAACCGTCTCGCTCGCCATGCGAAGCGCCGAGTTCTTCCAAGAAGAGTTTCAGGGCGAAGGCACGTCGATGGACGATGACACAGCCTACCGCCTCATCACCGACGGCCCCAACAACGAGTCGCTCATCGCGGGCCGCGAAGTCGAGAGCGGCTGGGAGAACGCGGGCAAAGTGACCAAGGCAGAACCGGTCGAGTAGGCACTCAAGCGCGCGATTTCTGGAGAATGTTGCGAGGGCAAGATGCTCTCATCTTGCCGCACTCATTTCGTGGCTCGGTGGCCATGCCGAGCGGGTGCGAGCAGTTTTGCTCGCACGGCGCTGCGTGTTTGCAGCGCCTATCGAGTGCGAGGGACAGGATTTGAACGCCAGTCGCAACAAAGTTGCTCCTTTGTTCATATCCTTCCTTTTGCACCATCGTCGTCGCGGTTTTGCGACGACTCGTGAGTGCGAGGGACAGGATTTGAACCCGTGAACTCCTACGAGAGCGGAGCTTGAATCCGCCGCCGTTGGCCAGGCTTGGCTACCCTCGCACGCATACTGAATTCCACTGCCGGATAGGTAAAAGGTTCCGAAACCCGTTCACTCGGAACTCGACGACTGGCGACTAATCGCAAACAAAAACCCCGACAAAAACAGCAACTCGTTGCCCGAATAGATGTCGAGGACGGGTGCAATGAGCGTAAAAAACGATTGCGGGGCGGCGAAGCCGAGAATCGCCAGTAGCAGTGCGATTATCGCCGCGAAGCCCGCGAACCAGCGGGTGACTGTTCCGCTCACGAATCCGACGATAAAAATGAAAATCGCTTCGAGGAGTGCCATACCCGTACAGACGGGACAATTGGCCTTGAACTTCGCGTCGGTGCTACTCGCCCCAAATCGAGTCGGGGAAGAACGCTTCCGGGTCGTGGAGTTCAACCGAAACCGCCACGTCGCGCTGGAGGCGGTTCAGGTTGAGCGTGAGCGACTCGCCAATATGTTCGCGCAGTTCCGTGCCCTTCTCGAAGGGATAGTACCCCGGCACGAGCAACGCCTTCTTCTTGGAGGCGTCTCGCAGCACCGCGAGGAAGAAGACGGCGTCCGTTTCGGCGCGGTACACCTCCGATTCCTCGACCGTGTTGTTTTCGGTGAATTTGACGGCTTCTAAGTACTCGTCGTCCGCGACGAGAATGTCGAATCCGGGAAGCTGCATATCCGGAAACACCTGCCCCGGGTTCACCGTGACGACGCTCCACCCGCTGTCGCGGTACTGCTTTGCGGTGGCTTCCATATCCGAGATGAGCGTTTCCCAGTACTCGGCGACGGCGGCGGGCGCTTCGGCCTGTACGGCCGGGTTGTGCACGAACTCGTCTGGGTCGTCGTTATCGGTCATCAGTCATCCTCCGCTTGCATCGGCGCGTCAACCTCGCTTGGTTCGTACGCATCAGTGTGGGGAAGCGGTTCTGCATCCCAATAGGCGTGCTGGTCGTCGAGTCTGACGCACGCCGCCGTGTGGTCGAGACCCGCCGGGTAGTCGGCCGGTGGCGCGTTCTTACACGCCTCACGGGCGTACGGACAGCGCGTGTGGAACCGACAGCCAACAGGCGGATTGCGCGGGGAGGGAACGTCGCCCGGAAGCGCGTCCACACGCCTGCCGAACTCGCTCGTCTTTGCCCGCGGGACGCTCTGGAGGAGCGCCTCCGTGTAGGGATGTTGTGGGTCTTCGAATATCTGGTCTACCGGTCCTGTCTCGACGATTTTTCCGAGGTACATTACGGCAACACGGTCCGAGATGTGGCGCACCACAGAAAGGTCGTGTGCGACGAACAGGTAGGTCAGGCCGTACTCTTCTTGCAAGTCTTCGAGCAGGTTGAGCACCTGCGCTTGGACGCTCACGTCGAGTGCCGAGACGGGTTCGTCAAGCACGATGAACTCGGGGTCGAGGGCGAGCGCACGAGCAATCCCGATGCGCTGGCGCTGACCGCCCGAGAATTCGTGGGGATACCGGTCGATTTGGTCGGCAGAGAGGCCGACGCGTTCGAGCAGGTCTTTCGCCTTTGCCCGGCGCTCCTCGCGGTCTGCGAGGTCGTGGATGACGAGCGGTTCGGTGATGATTTCACCGGCGGTCATCCGCGGGTCGAGACTCGAAAACGGGTCTTGGAAGACGATTTGCGCCCGTCGCCGGAACGCGCGCAACGCCTCGTCGTCCATCTCGAAGATGTTCTCGCCATCGAATTTGACGCGCCCGCCGGTCGCCTCGCGCAGGCGAAGCAGGGTTTCGCTGGTCGTGGATTTCCCACAGCCCGACTCACCAACGAGGCCAAGGGTTTCGCCTTTGCGAACCTCAAAGGAGATGTTGTCCACTGCCTTCACGCTCTGGGGCTTGCGTCCGAGCATGCGGTCTAGGAACGTGTCCTGTTCGAAGTAGTACTTCTCCAGGTCTTCGACTTCGAGAATTGCCTTACTCATCGGTCACCACCTCCCTCGAAGTAGTCTTCGGGAAGGGCTTCGTGTTCGCTGTACGCCTGTGCTGCGAGCACACACCGCGCTTCGTGGGCATCGTCGCCCGACACCGCACGCATCGGCTGGCGGCCGAGGCAGTCGTGCATCGCGTACGGACACCGGTCTGCAAAGTAACACCGGTCTTCCATCTCTTGGTTTACGAGACTCGGAACGTTGCCTTCGATGGGCTGGAGTCGTGGAGCCGGGTCTTCTAAGTCCGGAATCGAGCCGAGCAACCCTTGCGTGTAGGGATGTGTCGGATCGTCGAACACGGCTTCGAGCGACCCCCGCTCGACGATTTCACCCGCGTACATGACGCCGACGCGGTCACACATCCGCGCCACGACGCCGAGGTCGTGGGTAATCAGCACGATGCTCATGCCACGGTCTTCCTGGATGTCGCGCAGCAGATTCAGAATCTGGGCCTGAATCGTCACGTCGAGCGCCGTGGTTGGCTCGTCTGCGATGAGCACGTCCGGTTCACCGGCGAGTGCCTGTGCGACCATCGCGCGCTGGAGCATCCCACCAGAGAACTCGTGTGGATACTGGTCGGCGCGCTCTACGGGGTCTGGAATCCCGACCTGTTCGAGCAGGTCGATGGCTCGCGCGTGGCTCTCCTCGCTCGTGTAATCCCGCGCTGGAATCACGGCATCAAGCAGGAGATTCGAGAGCCCGTATCCTTGCGTCCGCGAGCGCGTCCGGCGCGGGTTCGCCTTCGCGCGCTGTTGGACTTCGACGGCTTCTGCAATCTGTTCGCCCACGGTGAGCGAGGGATTGAAACTGCTCATCGGGTCTTGGAAAATCATGCTGAACTTCGGGCCGCGAAGCGATTGCCGGACGCCTCTCGGCAGTTGCCGGAGGTCTACGTAGTCGCCATCGACGGCCTCGGAGTTCTTCTCGCGGAACTCGTCTGCGAGTTCCGGATACCGGAACCAGACGTTTCCACCAGTCACGCGCCCCGGCGAGTCAACGAGGTCGATGACCGAGAGTGCGGTCACGGATTTCCCACTGCCCGACTCCCCGACGATGCCGAGAATCTCGTTCTCTTTGACGTCGAACGAAACCTTCTCGACGGCGTTGACCTGCCCTTCCTCGGTGAAAAAGCGGGTCGAGAGGTCTTCGACACGGAGGACATCACGGCGCATGAACGACGCCGTCATACGCCACCCTCTCCTTCGATACCGGGGTCAAGTGCGTCTCTGAGCCAGTCACCAACGAGGTTGAGACCAATGACGGTAATCACGATGGCGAGGCCCGGAATCGCGGCAATCCACCACGCGGTAGACTGATACTGTCGCCCGAGGGCGATGTCGAAGCCCCACGAGACGTTCGCGCCCGAAAAGCCAAGGAACGACAGCGCGCTTTCGAGCAAGATGATGGCGGCCACTTGAATCGTTGCAAGGACGAGAATCGGCGTGGCCGCATTTGGGAGCACGTGGCGTGTCAGGATGTACGAATCCTTCCCGCCCATCGAACGGGCCGCCTTGATGTAGGACTCTTCGCGCAAGCTGAGCGCCTCACCGCGGGCGACCCGGGCGAACCAGACCCAGTTTACGAGCGCGACGACAACGATAATCGTCCCCGGCAAGATAACGGTCGAGGGCATCGGTTCGGTCGAGAGGCCAACGAGGCCGCGGAACGCCTCTGAGAGTCCCGATATCACGAGTGGGTCAGGCAGTATCAGTTGGGCCTGTCCCGCCACGCCCACGAGGGCGATTGCGAGGACGAGCGATGGGAACGCGAGCATGATGTCCGCGCTGCGCATCAGTGCGTCATCGACCACACCGCGGTAGTAGCCCGCAGAGAGCCCGACGACGACGCCGATGAGCGTTGCGAGCGACGTGCCGAATATCCCGACGAGAATCGAGGTCCGCGCCCCGTAGATGACCCGCGAGAGGATGTCGCGGCCGTTACCGTCGGTACCAAAGGGATGGGCGAGCGTCGCATTCTCGTAGACGACTTGGGTTTCGGTTACGACCTGGCCGTCTTCGATGACGACGCGGCCGTCTTCCATTTTGGTCACTTCTTTTTCCTCTGCAGTGGAGAAGCCAAGCGGGGGCAGTCGAGCGTCGTCGAGCGACTGGTCGCTCGGATGATACGGCGCGATGAGCGGGGCGAGAATCGCCATCAAGAGGATGAACGCGACGATACCGATACCCACCTTTGCGAGGACGTTGCGATTCAGTTCGCGTTTGAGATTCCTGAGCGTACGTGGAGAGATCATCTTAGTCGAACCCCACTCTCGGATTGATGTAGGCGTAGAGCGTGTCTACGACGATGTTCACGAGGACGAAGCCAACGCCCACGACGATGAGCGACCCCTGAATCACCGGCCAGTCACGGCGGCTGATAGAGTCGATGATTAGCGTGCCAAGACCGGGCCAGTTGAACACCTGTTCGGTGATGACCGCACCGCCGATGAGCGTCCCCAACTGGAGGCCAATGACCGTGATGACCGGGATGAGCGTGTTGCGAAGCACGTGCTTGTAGCGCACGAGCGTCTCTGGGAGCCCCTTTGCGCGCGAGGCGCGGACGTAGGTTTTCCCGAGTTGGTCGAGCATCCCGCTTCTGGTCAGTCGCGTGATGAGCGCCGTGAAGTACGTCCCGAGCGTAATCGCCGGGAGCGTGATGTGGCTGAGCCAGTTTACGAATCCGTCAGCCGCGCCAGCAAACTGCCCGGCGGCGAGCATCGAAAACACCATGCTGAGGCCGACCGGTCTGCGGCTCGTCGGGAAGACGTTGAACTGGACGGCGAGGAGGATGATGAGCATGACCCCAAGCCAGAAGTTCGGCGTGCTGATTCCGACGAGCGAGAATATCGTCGCGCCGTAATCTGCGGGTTCGTGGCGACGGGTTGCGCTGATAACGCCGAGTGGGATGGCGATGATGACCGCAACAATCGTCGCAACGATTGCGAGTTCCAGCGTGGCTGGCAGCCGGGCGAGCACCCGCGAAAAAACGGGCGTGTTCGACACGAGCGACGTGCCGAAATCACCGAACGGAACACCAGCCAAGAAATCCAGATACTGGATGTGTAGCGGCTGATTGAGGCCTAATTCCTCGATGACGCGCGCCCGCGTCGCTGGGTCGACATCCGGCGGGAGCAACACGTTCGCTGGGTCGCCCGGCGAGACCAATCGGAGGGCGAACACGACAGTAATCACTCCCCAGATAACCAACACCCCCTGTAGCACCCGTTTTAAGAGAAAACGTCCAAGGCCCATTTGGACTAGTTTTTCGTAATCGCGTAGGCGTCGATGCGTTCGTCAGCGCGGGCCTCCCAGTTCAAGGCGCTGTTCACACCGTAGACGCTGTACTGCTGGTTGAGATACACCCACGGTGCCTCTTCGTTACACACGGCGTTTGCCTCCATGAGCGTCTGGGCGCGCGTCTCGCCCGACTCGTTGCCCGCGCGGGTGAGCAACTCGTCGAGTTGTTCGTTGCTGAACGTGGTGAGCGCACCGTCGCTTTTCAGGAGTGCCGTCATCACGAGGCCGCCGTCGAAGGTCGCCTCACCCCAGCCGATGAGGTACCACGGTGGCTTGTCTTCGATGTTGCCCGTGAGCAGTTCGTCCACGAGCGACCCGAAGTCGCGCTGGCGAACCGTGACCGACACGTTCGGCAGGTCGTTGACGAAGCCGGCGACTGCCTCTGCGATTTCTAAGTCTTTCAGGTAGCGGCCAACCGGAGTATGAAGTTCGAGTTCGACGCCCGCGTGGCCGGACTGTTCGACGAGTTCTGCGGCGCGCTCTGGGTCGTAGTCGTAGGAGGGGAGGTCTGGATTGTAGCCAACGAACTCAGGCAGGGTTGGCTGGTTGGTCGCAGCCGCGAACCCGTCGAGCACGTTCTGATTGATGCTTTCTACGTCAACTGCGTAGTTGAGCGCCTGACGGAACGCTTTGCTCGAAAACGGTTCGACGTCGTAGCGAAGCGCGTTGAAGATGACGCGCGTACTCGGTGCGGCCGCGATGGTCGCATTGTCGGAGCTGTTGACGCGCTGGACCTCTTGCGGTGGCACGTTGACGACGATATCAGACTCGCCTGCGAGCAGTTGGTTTACGCGCGTACTCGACTCTGCTGCGCCGCGGAACGTGACCGACGCCGCGGGGGCCGTGTCTTGCCAATAGTCGTCGTAGCGAGTGAGGGCGACTTCCTCGTCTTCGGTGTACGAGTCGAGCATGAACGGACCAGTTCCGTTCATGTCGCCTGCGATGTCTGCCTGTTCGCGGGCTTCGACCCACGACTTTTGCATGATGTCGCAGTAGGTCGCAAACTCAGAGAAGACGATTGGGTTGAGGCCGTCGCTCGTGACCTTCACCGCACCGTCCATCGCTTCTGCGCCGGTGACACCCGCGAGTTGGTCTGATTGCGGGCTCGCAAAGCCGACATCGTCGTTTACGATGCGGTTGATGCTGAAGGCAACGTCCTCTGCGGTCAGGGCGTCGCCGTTGTGGAACGTGACTTCGTCGCGAAGCTGGAACATGACGGCATTCTCGCCATCGACGCGGCTCCATTCGGTCGCGAGCGATTCGAGAACCTTCCCGTCCGCGTCGCGCGTGAGGACGCCCTCATACACGTGGAGCATGACGACCTCGGTCGGCGTTTCGCGGTGGTCGTGTGGGTCGAGTCCGGAGGGCAGCGACCCTTGGGTGATCGTGAGGTCGAAGTCTGCTTCGCCGCCGACGCTCGTCTCACCGCTCGTGGTCGTGGTGTCACCGCCAGACGTCGTCTCTTCCGTGGTCTCTCCGTCGCCCGTGTCGCCACCGGTACAACCAGCGAGCGCCACACTCGCTGCTGCGCCGCCTGAAAGCTTGAGGAACGTCCGCCGATCTACGGTATTTGATGGCATGGCTCTAAGATTACAAATAGGGACTAATAAAGGACACTATCAAATTTCGGATATATGTCGGTGTTTTTTCACGTGAAACCTTATTCCTGCAGCCGAATTTCTGGAGGAAATTGAAAGCAGTACTTGTTATATCTTTTGCCGCAATACGTAGGGTCATCTGCTAAAACATGCGTGTGCACACACTCGGTTCGGGCGATCCGGAGTTTGCGGTCGTCGCGTGCCTTCACGGAGACGAACTGTGCGGAAAGAACGCCATCGAGCGATTCCTCGCGGCGAAAATTCCCGTTGAAAAACCACTCAAACTCATCATCGCAAACGAGGAAGCCATCGCGGAAGGCGAGCGATTCCTCGACGAAGACCTGAACCGGGCGTTCCCGGGTCACGAAAACTCCGAGTCCCACGAAGACCGGCTCGCCGCCGCCGTCCTCGACGAACTCGACGGGCTCCAAGTGCTCGACCTCCACTCCACCGTGTCGTTCCCGGAACCGTTCGTGTTCTATCACCGCTTGACCTCGCATACCAGACGCCTGCTCCGGGCCACCGGCCTCGCGCGCGCCGTGAACATCAGCCACGTCGGCGGTGGACTCATCAACCACGTCGATGGCGTCGCCGTCGAATGTGGGCTAAAAGGGAGCGACGAGGCGAGCGAACACGCCTACAACGTGCTCGTAAACTTCCTCGCCTCTCACCGCATCATCGACCACGACCACGCCCTCTCCGACCCCGACGTGTACCGCGTGACTGAGGTCGTGCCGGGCGCAGGCTACGAGTTCTTGGGCGAGAACTTCGAGGAGGTCGAGGTTGGTGAGGTGTACGCGACCAAGGACGGCGAACCCGAAAAAGTCGCAGGCGAGTCGTTTTTCCCGGTGTTGATGTCCACGGGCGGGTATGACCACCTCATCGGGTTTGCGGCCCAACGGCTTGGTGCGCTTTCGTCGCTCGAAGACGACCCGAGCGACGACTGAGCGCGATTGCCCCTGTGAGAAGCTATCGTAGCTGACAACGTACTCTCAGGAATGGCGGTGTCGAAGTGGCGGAGCTACGGCGTTCTCAGCGGACTGTTTTTCCTCACTGCTGGGTTCATCGCCTACGCCATCGCCCCCGCAAGCGTCCTGCCGCTGTTCATGGAGTCGTTTGCTATCGATAGATCGACGGCGAGTGCATCGATTAGCGCCGTGTTCTTCACGTGGGCGTTGTTGCAGATTCCGGGCGGCTACGTGCTCGACCGCTACGATAACCGACGGCTCGTCCTCGGCGGCGGCGCGGTGTTCGTCCTTGCGGCCGCAAGCAGTGTTTTCGTCACGTCCTATGCCGTGTTCTTGGCGTTTCGACTGCTGAGCGGGGCGTGTGCCGTGTTCATCGTCGTTGGGAGCGTGAACGTTCTCAGCCGAACCGTCGCAGAGACGAACCGCGCTCTCAGCCTCAGTGTCTTCATCGCAAGCCCGCCACTCGGCGTCGCCCTCGCACAGTTTGCAGGCCCGCAACTCGCGCTTGCCTCCAGCTGGCAGACGGCATTTCTCGCCTACATCGCGCTCGCTCTCGTGGGCTATCTGCTCTTTTTCCTCGCCCTGCGCGACCCCATCCCCGTGAGCGGCCGGGTGTCGATTCGACAGTTCGCCACGACGCTCCGAAATCCCCACGTGTTGCTCATCTCGGTGGCCAACCTCTGTACCTACGCGGTGTGGACGTTCCTCACGACGTGGATGCCGAGTTACGGCACGGACGTCCTCGGCATCAATCTCGCTGCGGCAGGGGCGGCAACGGCGCTCGTTCCGCTCGCAGGAATCGTCGCGCGACCCGGCGGTGGCTGGCTGTCGGAGGTTCTCGAAGGGCGGCTGCGCCCCGTCATCCTCGTGTCGTTTGCGGCGACGGTGCCGATGCTCTATGGGCTGAGCAGTGCCCCGTCGCCGGTGGTGTTCGCGGTGTTTCTCGCCCTGACCGGCGCGGCGGTTAACCTTTCTGTCGGCCTCTATCTCGTCTACGTAAATCGGCTCACTGACGCAAGCACGCAGGGCACGAGTCTGTCTGTACTCCTTACCTTCTCGCAAGTTGGGAACCTCATCGCGCCGGTTGTCGGCGGCTGGGTCATCACCCAACTCTCGTGGACGGCAGGGTTCGGCTTCGCCGGTCTGCTCGCAGTACTTGGGTTCATCACAATCCTCCTTGCACCTGCCACGCGCGACTCCGTGACTCGTCCTCGCACCGAGTAGAACGCCCGAATCGTATCGCTTTTAGGTGGATAGGCGATTGTTTCGTCAATGATAGTCGAACAGTTAGGGGAGGGCGACCCCACCATCGCCGTCGTCGCAGGCATCCACGGCGACGAACCCTGCGGCGTCCGCGCAGTCGAGCGATTGCTCGACGAACAGCCACACGTCCGCCGCCCGGTCAAACTCGTCATCGCAAACGAGGAGGCCCTCGAAGCAGGCGTTCGCTTCCTCGATGAAGACCTGAATCGTACCTTCCCCGGCGACCCCGACGGCGACACCCACGAAGCGCGCCTCGCCGCGATGCTCGCAGACGAACTCGACTCCTGTTTGACGTTCTCGCTTCATTCTACGAAATCGCACGCAGAGCCGTTCGCCATCTTCGATGAGATGACCGAATACATCCAAGACATCATGCCTCGGCTTCCCATCTCGGCCGTCGTTGAGACGGGCAACTACGTCGAAGGACGACTGTTCACGAGCGTCGATACCATCGAAGTCGAGTGTGGCCTCCAAGGCACACACGACGCTGCAGAGAACGCAGACCGCCTCACGCGGGCGTTTCTCACGGCCACTGGCGTCCTACCGGGCGACGCACCGGAAAAGCCAGTCCCCCACTTCCGGCTTCAGAATAAAATCCCAAAAGGCCCCGCAGAGGAGTACGAAGTGTTCGTCGAAAACTTCGAGCCAGTCGAGGTAGGCAAACCGTTCGCAGCCGCAGACGGTGAGGTCGAAGTGGCGCGTGAACCGTTCTATCCGGTGTTACTCTCCGCGACGGGCTACAGAAACGTGTTTGGCTACACCGCCGATTATCTCGGCGAGTTGCGCGCAGACGGTTAGTCGTCCGCCTGCGACGCGCCGCGTGGGACGATGTTCTGATTCAATTTGAACAGATTCGTCGGGTCGTACGTTGTTTTAATCTCGACCAGCCGCTCGTAGTTCTCGCCAAAGAGGAGGTCGCCGGGTGCTTCATCGAAGCCGGGGAAGTTGCCGTATGCGCCAGCGACGCCTTCAAGCTGGCGGAGGTCGCTGATGCCGGTTCTGCCCCACGCCACGTTCGCGTCGTCCATCGCCGCATCCTCCCAGTTCGCCTCGTAGGTGACCATGTACGGCGCGTCGCGGTGAGCGAACGCCGTCTCGTCTGCGTCGCGGTCTGCAATCGCGCCGCCGAGGTGCCAGACATCGACGGTCGAGAGCGACGAGGGCGATTCTCCGTGGGTGTGAACGATGTGGTCGATAATTTCGTCAGTGAGGTCGTCTAGATAGACGGACTTCCAGTAATAGCGCAGGCCGTCGGGGTAGTCCTCGTCGAGTAAGCGTTGTAACTCCACATACGGGAGCGTGCCGCTGAAATCGACAATCGGGGCTGCGAGCGTCTTGAGAGGGGCGAACTCGGCGTCTGCATCCGACTCAGGCCCGTCGTACGCCCCGAACAGAATGACGGCTGGCTCGCCCCATGCCTCCTTCGGGAACTCCGCTAACTCGGGAACCGCGTAGGTGAACGCGAGCGTATTCGCGTCACGGGACGCTGTTTTCGTGTACTCACGATAGGCTTTCAGCACGTCCACCGCGTCGTCGCCGTGATACCAGACGAACAGCGACGGCAGCTCCGGGCCGACTTCGTACAACCGGAACTCGAAGGACGTGACGATGCCGAAGTTGCCCCCTCCGCCGCGAATCGCCCAGAACAGGTCGTCGTTCTGGTCTACGGTCGCCGTCCGCACCTGTCCGTCTGCGGTGACGATTTCTACCGAGACGATGTTGTCACAGGCGAGCCCGTATTTCCGTCGAAGGTGGCCAAGCCCGCCGTTCAGGGTCAGTCCGGCGACGCCGGTTGCGGAGACGACGCCGAGCGGTGTGGCGAGACCGTGCAACTGCGTCTCCCGGTCTACGTGGCCGAGGGTCGCTCCGCCCTGTGCGAGAACCGTTCTGGCCACCGGGTCAACCAACACGCCAGTCATAAGCGAGAGGTCGATGACGAGGCCGTCGTCCACGCTCGCGTAGCCCGCGACGTTGTGCCCCCCGCCGCGCACCGCGACCGGGAGGTCGTGTTCGCGCGCGAGGGCGACGGCTTCGACCACGTCAGCCGTGCCGGTACACTGTGCGATGAGTGCCGGTCGTTTGTCGATGACGCCGTTCCAGAGCGCCCGCGTCTCGTCGTATGCGGGGTCACCGGGTGTGATGACCGGCCCGGCAAATCGCGTTTCGAACGCCTGTATCGCGTCGGCCGTAAGTTCAACAGGCGTTGCGCCTTCAGTCGTCCGCCCCACCTTTGCCATACCCTCTAGTCGTCAAGGCAGGAAATAGCCTTCAACGACGGTTTTCAGGACACTCAAGTAGGGTTGAGTGTTCGCACGATGGGACGGCGAGTGTCAGTTCGTAGACAGCCTTATGCTGCCTGCCTGTGAAAATTACACGATGCTCACCGTGTTCAAAGAACTCCTCTTTCGAAACGAGACGTTTTGGGTAGCACTCGCACTGTGGGCTGGTGGGGTTTTCGTCGGAGACGTGTTCTTCGTCGGTTCGCGGTCTGTGGGTGAGTTACTCGCCGGTCTCGGCTTGCTCCTTATCACACTCCGGCTCCTCATCGGTTCGGGAGTTATCCTCCACCGAAGCTACCGTGCCGGGAAGACTGGCTACGAGGAAAGTATAGAGTAACTGTACGTACCGACAGGAACACACTGGTGGAGTGGGTAGTACCGGACATGGACGACCACACCCGCGACCCCTCCGTGAAACCGCCGCGTGGAAATCCCACCGGCTGGCGTGCAGACGGCCAATGGGAACACGCCACGCTCCGGCGCGCCGTCGTCCACGGGGTACGGCTCTATAACTCAGGCGAGTTCCACGAGAGCCACGACTGCTTCGAGGACGAGTGGTACAACTACGGTGCGGGGAAGACCGAAAGCAAGTTTCTGCACGGGATGGTGCAGGTCGCCGCGGGCGCGTACAAGCACTTCGACTTCGAAGACGACGCGGGGATGCGGTCGCTGTTCACCACGTCACTCCAGTATTTTCAGGGCGTCCCTCACGATTTCTATGGCGTGGACGTGCCTGACGTGCGCACCGTGTTGACGAATGCGCTCACCGACCCGACCGTGCTCCACGGCTGGCAGATTCGACTCGATGACGAACTACCGACGGCGAGAGACGCAGATTTCGCGTACGCAGAAGCACTCGATCACTGATTACTCGCCTTCGGGAGCGAGTTTCACGAGCGTGAGGTCGCGGTCTAGCATGCAGTAGTCGTGAGGTGGCTCCCCGACGATTTCTTCGATTTGATATTCCGTATCGAAGCTCGCGCCCATCGGGACGCAGTATTCGTGGCTCGGGCACTCGGTGTACGGACACGGCCCGGGAAGGGTGGCTTTACTCCCGGCATATGCGCCGCGAGCGGCGACGTTTGCGTAGACGGAGACGGCTTCGACTTCCACGGCTTTGACGCCCGCGTCGTGAACTGCACAGTCGAGCGTCTGGGCGTTTTCGCGGATACCGGTCACTTGGTAGCGCGTCCCGTCCGTGAGGTTGAGACATTGGTTGCGGTAGGGACACCCCTCGCAGGCACTCGATTCACCTTGGTAGATGAACTCCGTGCCGACTTCCGCGAGACGCGAACCGATGAGCGAGACCTTCGGCATAAACTGGGCTACGCCTGCCGGGTTGTTAAGCCTCGCGCCCCGTCAACTCGTCCAGTTTATCGAGATAGTCCTCGCGGGGTACCTGATACAGACCGCGATAGTCGAATTCGCCGGAAGCAAAGCGTTCTGTAAGCGAGAGCGCGCCCGAAACGGCGGCTTCGCGAGTGTCGAACGATTCTGCGGGGCGGCTCACGTCGGGTTCCAGATACAGCGTGATGTACCACGGGTCGTCGGGCCGAAGCTGGTGTTCGATGCCGGGGCGTCGATTTCGCCGTCCCTGCGTTAGATACAGCGTTGGCAGGCAGACGGGCGGGAAATCCTGTGTGTTGAACACGTCGGGACGGAAGGCGAGGACGGTACGCCCATCTTCCTCTTCAGACCAGACTTCCCAGCCAGCGGGGAGTGACTCGAACGAACTCATAACGGAAAATACCGGTGCCCGGGCAAAGAGTGGGGCGGTCTCTGAGCCTGCGCGCGCAAATTTCCCTTATAAACTATTTGAGTTAGCCCCCAGATTCCAGTCGGTTAGGAGGCAACAAAATGCCCATGTACCCTCTTTTCAGGGCTCAATTAACCCGAACGTACAGTGACAAAATCAGGTAGTGAGAGAATAGTTATATTGGTGGAGCACTCAAAGAATAAATAGTATCGGTGAGTTCGCTTACCGTACTGCCTGCTGTCTGGCCAGACGTACGCCGATTCGTGTTGTAACTCGCCACCCCAGAACGGGATTCGTTGCGTCTGCCGGATGGTAATAGTTCACACATGGCACACGACAACATCCGGTTCGACTCACTCCTTCGGAGTTCTCGCGGCGGACTAGCTGCCGACAGAGAAGGGTGCTTTCTGCGAGCGGACGCTTTCGCCATGGAGCGAGCTCGCCCAGTGTCCCACACCCGTAGTCGAGCGCAGATGGTGTCAGTCCCCGCCACGAGCACATCGAGGCGGCAATGGTCCGTGATAAAATGACAGGTGACATCGACACGTTAGAAATTTTGAGCGAGGAGTACCGCGAGTCCATTCCGGACGATTTCCGCGAGACGCGGACGTTCACGTGGTACTTACAGGAGGTCTTAGACCACCCTCGCATCGCCCGCAACGCACACCAGCGCGTCGCCGACATGTTCGACTTCTACGGTACAGAGTACAACGAAGATGCCGGAATCGTCGAATACAAGCTCGCGACAGAAGATCCGCTCCACGAGGGTGAAAACACCTTCTTTGGTCGGGTCATCCACGAAGCAATCCACGAGTTCGTAAACAAGGTGAAAAGTGGTGCCCGCGGCCTCGGCCCGGAAAAACGCATCAAATTGCTGCTTGGCCCCGTCGGGTCGGGGAAATCCGACTTCGACCGCCAGGTTCGCCACTACTACGAAGACTACACCATGCGCGAAGAAGGCCGCATGTACTCCTTCCAGTGGACGAACCTCTGTGACATCATCGACGACCAAGATCCGGCGGACGACCACGTCCGCTCGCCGATGAACCAAGACCCGCTCGTCCTCTTGCCACAAGCACAGCGCGACCAAGTGCTCGAAGAGATAAACGAGAATCTGGACGCGCCGTACACCATCCGCAACGAACAGGCGCTCGACCCGGCGAGCGAGTTCTACATGGACCGGTTGCTCGAACACTACGACGACAACCTCCAAACAGTGCTCGAAAACCACGTCGAAATCGTTCGACTCGTCGCAAACGAGAACAAACGCCAGTGCATCGAGACGTTCGAGCCAAAGGACAAGAAAAACCAAGACGAGACAGAGTTGACGGGCGACGTCAACTACTCGAAAATCGCCATCTACGGCGAGTCCGACCCGCGCGCGTTCGACTACTCGGGGGCGTTCTGTAACGCGAACCGGGGCATCTTCTCCGGCGAAGAGTTGCTGAAACTCCAACGCGAGTTCCTCTATGACTTCCTGCACGCGACGCAGGAACAGACCATCAAGCCCAAAAACAACCCGCGGATGGACATCGACCAGGTCATCGTTGGCCGGACGAACATGCCCGAATACCGCGAGAAAAAGGGCGACGAGAAGATGGAGGCGTTCAACGACCGCACGAAGCGCATCGACTTCCCGTACGTCCTCCAGTACGGAGAAGAGGCGAAAATCTACGGCAAGATGCTGCGCAACGCGGACGTGCCCGACGTGCACGTCGAACCGCACACCTTGGAGATGGCGGGGCTGTTCGCCGTCCTCACGCGCATCGAGCGACCCTCGACCGAGCACGTAGACCTGCTTCAGAAGGCGAAAGCGTACAACGGCGAGACCGACGACATCGACGACGTTGACGTGAAGAAACTGCAAGACGAAGCCGCCACCTCCGCCGACATCGGCGAGGGCATGGACGGCATTTCGCCGCGGTTCATCGGCGACGAAATCGCAGAGACCATCATGGACTCGATGCACCGTGGTCGCCAGTTCCTCGCGCCGCTCACCATGTTCAATCACTTAGAGGAGAACTTGGAGAATCACGGCTCGATCCCCGAGGACAACTTAGAGCGCTACCACCGCTACCTCGAGATGGTGCGCGAAGAGTACAAAGAACGCGCCATTGAGGACGTGCGCCACGCGCTCGCCTACGATCTGGACGAAATCCAGCGACAGGGCGAGAAGTACATGGACCACGTCATGGCGTACATCGACGACGATACCGTGGAAGACGAGATTACGGGCCGCGAATCCGGCCCAGACGAGAAGTTCCTCCGCTCTGTGGAGGAGAAACTCGACATTCCCGAAGACCGCAAAGACGACTTCCGCCAGGAAGTGTCGAACTGGGTCTCGCGCAGAGCGCGCGAAGGGACGAGTTTCAGCCCGCAGGACAACGAACGGCTCCGCCGGGCGCTGGAACGCAAGCTGTGGGAAGACAAAAAGCACAACATCAACTTCTCGGCGCTGGTTTCCGCTGGGGAACTGGACGACGAGGAGCGCAACGCCTGGATCGACGCGCTCGTAGACCAGGGCTACTCGCTCGAAGGGGCGAAAGAAGTCCTCGAATTCGCCGGCGCAGAGGTCGCAAAGGCGGAGATGGAGGAGTGATGATGCCGTGAGCAAAGGCACCGACTACATCGCCGCGGCGAACGAGGCGCTCAGAGAGGCCTACGAACAGCCGATGTCTCTGGCTGAGTACGTAGACGTCATCCTCGACAATCCGCGGTTGGCAAGCCACGCGACCAAGTACCTCCTCGAAGCAATCGAGAGTGCCGGGACGCGCACGGTCGTTGAAAACGGCGAGGAGAAACAGCGCTACTGTTTCTTCGACGACCCTTCACACGACGGCGAGCACGCGATTCTTGGCAACACGGAGTCGCTCAATGCCTTCGTCGACGACCTCCGGTCGATTGCGGCGCGCCGGGGCAAAGATGAGAAAATCATCTGGCTCCACGGCCCGACGGCGACCGGAAAATCAGAGCTCAAACGCTGTCTCATCAACGGCCTGCAGGCCTACTCGATGACCGAGGAAGGCCGACGCTACACTGTTGAGTGGAACATTAGTTCTGCGAACACCACGGGTGGGCTCACCTACGGCGACGAAGTCGAACTCACCGAAGACGACTGGTACGAGAGTCCGGTACAGGTACACCCACTCACGGTTTTCCCGCGCGAGGTTCGCGCCGAGTTATTGAGAGAACTCAACGCCCGGCCGGGCGACCACATCGACGTGGTCGTCGAAGGCCGACTCGACCCGTTCTGCCGCGAGGCGTACAACTTCCTAGAGGAGAAATATCGCCGCGAGGGCAAACACGACCTCTTCAGCGCCATCACGGACCCAAAACACCTGCGCGTGAAGAACTTTGTCGTGGATATCGGACACGGCGTGGGCGTCCTCCACTCGGAAGACGACGGGACACCAAAAGAGCGCCTCGTCGGCTCGTGGATGGGCGGAATGCTCCGCGAACTCGACTCGCGCGGGCGCAAGAACCCACAGGCGTTCAGCTACGACGGCGTGCTCTCACAGGGCAACAGCGTCATCACGGTGGTCGAAGACGCCGCCCAGCACGCAGACTTACTCCAGCGCCTGCTCAACGTGCCCGACGAGTCACAGGTAAAACTCGATAAGGGCATCGGGATGGACATCGACACGCAGTTGGTCATCATCTCGAACCCCGACTTAGAGGCGCGACTCAACCAACACGCAGAGCGCAACGACCAAGACCCACTGAAGGCGCTCAAACGCCGCCTCGACAAACACGAGTTTGGCTACCTGACAAACCTCAGTCTCGAAGCGGAACTCGTCAACCGAGAAGTCACGAACAAGCGCAACGTGTGGACAGTGACCGATTACGACGAGGTCAGAGACCTCATCCAGCAACCAGTTCGCCTCCAGGTGCGTGGTGGCGACCGCGATACGGTCGTTGAAAAAGAACTCGCGCCACACGCAATCGAAGCGGCGGCGCTCTACAGCGTCGTCACCCGCCTCGACAACGAAGACCTGCCTGCGGGCTTGACCCTCGTTGACAAGGCGTTGTTGTTCGACCAAGGCTACCTGCAAGAAGGCGACGAGCGCAGAGATATCGACGACTTCGAATTCGACCCGGACAGCCGCGATGGCGAGCGCGGGATTCCCGTCACCTTCACCCGCGACATCATCGCAGACCTGCTCAACCACGAGCAAGACCGCTATCACGCGACGCTGCCGGTCGAACACGTCATCATGCCACGCGACCTGCTGAACGCGATGGCAAAGGGCCTCGCAGAGGCTCCGGTGTTCTCCGCAGGGGAGCGCGCCGAGTTCGAAAATCGTGTCGTGACCGTGAAAAAACACATCTTCGACCAGCAAGAGCAGGACGTCATACAAGCGATAATGCGTGATAAGCGCGTTGACGAAGCGACCGTTGAGGAGTACATCGAACACGTCTACGCGTGGGCAAACGACGAGCAGATTGTGAACGCCCGCGGCGAGTCGGTTGACCCCGACCCGCTCAAAATGAAAATCTTCGAGACCGAACACCTCGGGCGGTTCGACGGCGAGGACTACCGGTCGAACAAACCAACGGCACCGGTCGAAGATTTCCGCCGCGAGAAAATCATCACGGCGCTCAACCGCCATGCGTGGCAAAACCGGGACGAAGACTTCCATGTCCGGGACGTGAACTTGAAAGAAATCCCCATCATCAAAACCGTGCTCGAACTGCACGACTGGGACGATGTTAAACGGATTTACCCGGACTTCAACCCTCGGCAGTGGGACGACCCGGCAACCGGCACGGAGACGACGACCGTGAAAGCGCACACGATCAAGAACATGGTCGAACTGTTCGACTACTCTGAGGCGTCTGCGGAGCTCACGAGCCGTCACGTCATGAAAGAGGTGGTACACAAATGGGACTGAGAGACGACGTTGAGCGCTACCGTGAGGTTGGCGAAGAACGCCGCCAAGACTTAGCCGAGTTCATTCAGTACGGCGACCTCGGCCGCAGCCTGCCCCACGAGGTGAAAATCCCCATCAAAATCGTGGATTTGCCCGGCTTCGAGTACGACCGCAGGGACCGTGGTGGCGTCGGGCAGGGCCAAGGCGGCACCCCCGACGTGGGAGCGCCCGTTGGCCAGCCACAACCAGGCGACGGCGAGGACGGCAAGCCCGGCGGGGAGGGTGGCGACCACGAGTACTACGAGATGGACCCCGAGGAGTTCGCCCAAGAGCTGGACGAAACCCTCGGTCTCGACCTCGAGCCGAAGGGCAAGGAAATCGTCGAAGAGATAGAGGGTGACTACACGGACATCACCCGAACCGGCCCCTCCAGCACGCTCGACTTCGAGCGGATGTTCAAAGAGGGGTTAAAACGGAAGCTGGCCTTCGACTTCGACCACGACTACGTCACCGAGGCGCTGAAAGTCGAGGGCTGGGGGCCAAAAGAGGTGTTCGAGTGGGCGCGCGCCCAGCACATGCCCGTCTCGCGTGCGTGGCTCGATGACCGCTATGCAGACATCCCAGACGAAGACCGCGCGACGTGGCCCTCGATAGAGAAGATGGAGGAGAACGTCGACCAAACAACCTCCATCGAGCGCATCCGCCGCGACGGTATCCGTCACCTGCCGTTCCGCCGCGAAGACGAGCGCTACCGCTACCCGGAAATCGTCGAAACCCGCGAGAAGAACGTCGTCGTGGTGAACATCCGCGACGTGTCCGGGTCGATGCGCGAGACCAAACGCGAACTGGTCGAACGCGTGTTCACGCCGCTCGACTGGTATCTGCAGGGTAAATACGACAACGCAGAGTTCGTCTACATCGCCCACGACGCAGAGGCGTGGCAGGTCGAACGCCCCGAATTCTTCGGGATTCGTTCCGGCGGCGGGACGAAGATTTCCTCGGCCTACCAACTCGCCAAGGTCATCCTCGATGAGGAGTACCCGTGGGCCGAATGGAATCGCTACGTGTTCGCCGCGGGTGACAGCGAGAACTCCTCGAACGACACCGAAGAGCGCGTCATCCCGCTGATGGAGGAAATCGACGCGAACCTCCACGCCTACGTGGAGACCCAGCCGTCGGGGAACGCCATCAACGCGACCCACGCAGAAGAGGTCGAACGCCACTTCAAAGAGAGCGACAACGTGGCGGTGGCCTACGTCACCAGCCCTGAGGACGTGTTAGACGCCATCTACACCATCTTGAGCACGGAGGAAACATGACCGGAGACGACTACGAGACCCGAAACGTTGCCGCACAGTTAGCAGAGCCGGTGCGCGAAGCGAACGCGCTCGCGCGAAAACTCGGCCTCGAACCGTACCCGGTCAACTACTGGGTCATCGACTACGACGAGATGAACGCGCTCATCGCCTACGATGGGTTCCAGACGCGCTATCCCCACTGGCGCTGGGGGATGAAGTACGAACAGCAACAGAAACAGACGCAGTTCCTCGGCGGCAAGGCCTTCGAAATCGTCAACAACGACAACCCGTCGAACGCGTTCTTGCAGGTGTCGAACTCGATGGCAGACCAGAAGGCCGTCATCACGCACGTCGAAGCCCATGCCGATTTCTTCCGCAACAACCGCTGGTTCCGGCTCTTTGCAGAGACGCAACCGAACGCGGCGGCGATGCTCGCCCGTCACGCAGAGACGATTGGCGAGTACATGGCCGATTCGGACATCGACCGCTCTGAGGTCGAAGCGTGGATCGACTCCATCCTCTGTCTCGAGGACAACATCGACCAACACCGGCCGTTCCGGTCTGCGTCGTATCGCGCCTCGCGGCTCCCAGACGAAGAGGACATCGACGAGCGCCTGAAGAGCCTCAACATCTCGGAGGAGGTGCTGCATGAGGTGTTCGACGAAGAATGGCTCGAAGCCCGCCGGAAGGGCGACGAGACGCCGACGTTCCCACCCGAACCGGAAAAAGACGTCCTCGCGTTCCTCTGGAGCTACGGCAAGCAGTTCGACGAAGAGAGCGGCAAGGCCCGCGACATGGAAGAGTGGCAACGCGACGTGCTCGAAATCCTTCGGCGCGAGTCCTACTACTTCGCCCCCCAGAAGATGACGAAAATCATGAACGAAGGGTGGGCGGCCTACTGGGAGTCGATGATGATGGGCGAAGAGCACTTTGCAGGTGCGGACGAGTTCATCAGCTACGCAGACCACCAAGCGAAAGTGCTCGGGTCGCCCGGCCTAAACCCGTACAAACTCGGGAAGGAACTCTGGGAGTACGTAGAGAACACGACGAATCGCGCGATGGTGGCAGAACGTCTACTCCGCATCGAGGACGTGACGTGGCGCAACTTCCACGACGTCATCGACTTCGATGCGGTGATGGAGTCCTTGCAGCCAGATGCGATGGTCGATTCGATTCGGAGAGAAACGCTGTCGAATCTCGACCCGGACGACCCGCGCATCGACGCAGACGCACTCGAACTCGCCAAAGCAGGCGAGATTGACGTAGACGACTACCCGTGGAAGGTGCTCACCTTCGAAGGGCTTGCAGAGCGCCACTTCTCGCTCGTCAAACACCAGAATCAGGGGTTCATAAAGCGCATCACCCAAGAGGAACTCGAACGGCTCTCGCGGTATATGTTCGACGACGCGCAGTACGCGACCGTCGGCGAGGCGCTTTCCGAGGTGGACTTCACGAAAGGCTGGGACCGGATGTTCGAAATCCGCGAGAGCCACAACGACGTGACGTTCTTAGACGAGTTTCTCACCCAGGAGTTTGTCGATGAGAACCATTACTTCACCTACGAGTACGTCCAAACGACGCGTGATTTCCGCGTGACGAGCGTGGACTACCGCGACGTGAAGAAGAAGCTCATGTTGCAGTTCACCAACTTCGGGCGACCGACGATACTCGTCCTCGATGGGAACTACAACAACCGCAACGAGTTGTTGCTGGGCCACCGCTACAACGGCGTCATGCTTGACTTAGAGCAGGCAACGCAGGTGCTAGAGCGTGTGTTCGACCTCTGGGGACGCCCTGTCTCACTCAAGACGATTATCAAAGAAGTCGATGACCACGCCATCGAAGTGGCTCGCCGTCGCGACCGCGAACCGGAGCCAGAAGAGCGTGGCAAGCTCATTCGCTACGACGGCGAGACGGTGAGCGTCGAAGACCTGCCGTGGGAGGAAGTCGAAGCCATCGCCGCAGACGATGTGGATTACGACACGAAACCAAAAGAGTGGCTGGCCTGAGCCAGCCACAGGTTTTTGACGGTTAGTTCGAGTTCGACTGCACCGTTTTCGCCGCTTGCTCGCCGTAAATCCGCGTGATTCGCTCCTCGAATTGGTCTACGATGTTGCGGCGTTTCATCTTCATCGATGGAGTGAGCAAGTCGTTTTCCGCCGTCCATTCCTCGGGGACGAGTTCGAACTGCTTGATTCGCTCAGACTTGCTGAACTGCTCGTTTTTCTCGTCGATGTCCGCCTGTACCCACTGTTTGACGCGTGGATGGTCACACAGTTCGGCTTTCGAGTCGGGAAGGTCGATATTCTCGCGCTTTGCCCACTCACGTAAGCTCTCGAAGTTCGGCACAACAAGCGCGGCGACGAACTTCTGGTCGTCGCCGAGCACCATGATTTGCTCGACGCGCGGACTCGTCGCAAAGGCATCTTCGATAGGGCCGGGTGCGATGTTTTTCCCCGTCGAGAGGACGAACAGTTGTTTCAGGCGGTCGTGGTAGATGAGGTAGTCGTCCGGGCCACGTTCGACGATGTCGCCGGTTCTGAACCAACCGTCTTGGGTGAACGCGGCGGCGGTAGCTTCAGAGTTCATCCAGTAGCCTGTGGAAACGTTTGGCCCTTTGACGAGGAGTTCACCGATTTCACCGCTCGCCTGCTTGCGTTGGTCGTCCGCAACGACGGTCGTGTCGAACTTGATGGAGACGTCCATGAGCGGGACGCCGAGGGTTCCAGGGCGCGGGTCTTCCGGTGGGTTCACCGTCAACACGGGCGCGGTTTCGGTCAGCCCGTAGCCTTCGAGGATGGGGAGTCCCATGCCGTTGAACAGCTCTGCAAGCTCCTTTGAGAGGCTGCCACCGCCGGAGATGAACATCTCGATGTTCCCGCCGAGTTGGTCTTTGACCGTCGAGAAGACGAGCCGGTCTGCGATGGCGTACTTGATGGTGAGCAGGGTGTCGGGGTTCTCAGAACGGTAGTGCGCTCGTCCGATGTCGATAGCCCAGTTGAAGATGCGCTCTTTGAGCGGTGATTGGCTCGCCTGCTCGCGCATCGAGTCGAAGATGCGTTCGTAAACGCGCGGGACGCTCGTCGCCGTCGTCGGGCGAACGATAACAATGTCATCGCCAACGGTGTCGGAACTCTCTGCGTAGGCAACCGTGCCCCCGGAGGCGAACATGACGAAGTGGCCCGCGGTTCGTTCGAAGACGTGAGCAAGCGGGAGAAATGAGAGTGCCGTCGTATCGGTGTCGATGGTCGGGACAGAGGGGTCGCGGTCAGGTCGCGGGGCGAATCGTCGGCGAATCTGATTCACGTTCGCGCGGAAGTTGCCGTGAGTCAGGCGGACACCCTTTGGCTTGCCCGTGGTTCCGGACGTGTAGATGAGGCTTGCAAGGTCGTCGAGTGAGCGGGTTGCAAGCCACTCCTCGTAGGCGTCTGGGTCGAACGTCGCTGCGCCCCGGTCGTGAACTTCTGCGAGCGTGTAGATGTCATTGCGGTCGTAGGAGGAGTCGACCGCGTCCATCACGACAATAAAGTCGAGTTTGAGGTCGGCTTCAACGTCGAGCACGCGGTTGAGCAACTCCTCATTTTCGACGACCACGCCGCGTGCGCCGGGGTTTGCGAGCAGGTATTCGACTTGCGTTGGCGAGGATTCGGTGTAGACTGTGGTCACGACGCAGCCAGCAGCAAGGAGAGCGAAATCAGTCTGTGCCCACTCCATTCGGGTGTCTGCGAAAATGCCGACGCGCGTGCCGTCTTCGACGCCAAGGTCGCGAAAACCAGCGGCGAGGTTGCGGACGATGTCGCGCATGTCCGCGTAGGTGAGCGAGGCGTACTGTCCGTCCGGCGCTTCGGGAAGGATGTCCGGCGTCAACGAGCGGTTGTAGATGCCGCCTTTGTACAACTGAGCGTCGTGGGCGGCGTTGCGCTCCGCGCTCGCCTCGAACAGCCGTGGAATTGTGTCATCGCCAATGACCTCGTCGCTATACTCCCGCTCTGCCGTGAGCCACTCGGCTGTCGTCATACTCCTGTCATTGAAGTCACGGGTTGTAACTGCTTCCCCTCTTATCGCCTGCGTTATTTATCCAGACACAACCCGACAGGAGCCGTTGTCCACGTCGCCTCGCGTGACCGAAGCAGTGCAATCCACACCAATTTGTGCCGCCCGTCAACCAATGGCAACCACCCCATCTACGGGTCGATACGGGCGCGAACCCACCAGAAATAATGTGCATAATATCCGAACAGTCCTGTCCGATTTACTGAATCTACAATTAACAATAATTAAGTTTATCTACTGAGACGTAGACTTTTGGATTGATGACTGCACGACAGTACACTGACGGTGAAAACACCGGCGCGCCAATCGTTCCACTCGTCGAAACACCAACACACATCAAGACCGACGGTGGCCAAAAAGACCAGCGCGCGTACCTTGAAGAGATGGTCTGGAGCCACTACATCTGAGGTTCTGCGACAGGGTGGGGAAACCATATTTTTCTGCGTCAATGTGTTCGTGAGTGAGAGCGATACTCAACGCACAAGATGCAGCGTAGCAGAACAACAATGTTGAGTGACAACTGGACGATTTGAAATTGGAAAAGTGCTCCGTCAGGGATTTGAACTTCACTCGCTCGTTGCACTCGCTCAAGCGTTCAATCCCTTCCTCCACATTCTGTACTCGCAACTACCTCGCTATCGCTCGGTAACTTGCTTCGAGAGAAATGCTCCGTCAGGGATTTGAACCCTGGTCATCGGCTCGAAAGGCCGAAATGATTGGCCGGACTACACCAACGGAGCGCTTACTGCGTTTCGCGCTACGTGCCACACGTCACTTCGTTCCGTGTGACAACGGAGCTCACTTCGTTCGCTCCGAGCATCGACGGACTTCGTCCGTCTCAACAACGGAGCACACTTGCTCATTCGGTCAGACAGTGGAGCTCATCCACCTGCTGTCGACCGGTTTCCCCTGCTTCGTCAGGGTACATTACTGCGTTTTGCGGAGAAAAGTTTAAACGTTCCGTTCCGTCGCCGCTGTGTTATTTGCCCGCAAACTCTGGGTCGCGCTTCTCCATGAACGCGGAAATACCCTCCATGAGGTCTTCTGTCGCCATCAGGTGCCCGAATGCGTTCGATTCGAGCGCGAGTCCGGCGTCGATGTTCTCCCAACCACGGAGCATCGCTTCTTTCGTCATCGACTGTGAGATTGGCGGGCCGCCGGCCAGTTTCGCGGCCAGTTCGTGGGCACGCTCCTCGAACTCGTCGTTCGGGACGACTTCGTTGAGGACGTTGTACTCGTACATCGTCTCCGCGTCGAAGCGCTCTGCGGTGAAGATGATCTCCTTTGCGCGGCTCATGCCGATGAGCCGTTGGAGGCGCTGGGTGCCACCCCAGCCCGGCAGGAGGCCGAGGCTGTGTTCTGGCAGGCCAATTTCTGAGCGTTCGGAGGCGATGCGCAGGTCTGCGCACATCGAGAGCTCGAACCCGCCGCCGAGTGCGAAGCCGTCGATGGCCGCGAGCACGGGCATCGAGCAGGATTCGAGCTTGCCAAAGGTTTCTTGGCCTTTCTTCGAGAGGTCGATGGCGTCGAGTGGGTCTGCGCTTCCAGCCATCGAGGTGACGTCTGCACCAGCGGAGAAGGCGCGCCCGCCCTTGCCGGTGATGAGGATTGCGCGAACCTCGTCGTCGTCTTCGAGGAGGTCGATTGCGGCTGCGAGGTCATCCAGCATCTCCTCGTTGACTGTGTTCATGCGCGCTTCCCGGGAGAGGATGAGGTGACCGACCTTGTCGCCGGGGTATTCGATTTCGATGGCGGAGAACTCGATTTCGTCGTCGCTACCGGCGTAGAAGCCGCCTTTGTCTGCGTGTTCGCGGAGGCCGTCAGAGACTTCGTAGCGGGCCGCACCGGTCTTCTCGTGGAGGTCGTCGAGCGTCTCGACGAGGACGGAGAGGCCGACTTCGTCAGCCATCTTCGCCGGGCCGGTTGGGTAGCCACCGCCGAGCATCACGGCTTCGTCGATGTCCTTTGCTGGGGCAACGTCGTTGCCGACAAGGTTGCCGACCTCGTTTGCCATCACGCCAAGCAGGCGGTGTTCGACGTCTTCGCGGCCTGCGTCGGTTGGGATGGTCGCGCCGTCGCCGTCTTCGTAGTCGTAGAAGCCCTTGCCGACCTTCTTGCCGTAGTGTTCTGCCTCGACCGTTTCCTTGAGCAGTGGGCACGGCGCGTAGGCCTCACCGAGCACGTCGTGCATGTAGTCGAGGACGTGGTAGGTCACGTCGTTGCCGACTTGGTCGCCGAGTTCGAACGCGCCCATTGGCAGGCCGAGTTCGAACTTGACGGTCGAATCGACTTCTTCCATCGTCGCGGTCCCGTCTTCGACAATCCAGCAGGCTTCGTTCATTAGCGGGACGAGAATGCGGTTGACGATGAAGCCGGGACTGTCCTTGCGCACGCGGACCGGCGTTTTGCCGAATGACTCTGCGAGTTCCTCGGTCAGGGCGAGGGTGTCTTCGCTCGTGTACGCGCCCGTGATGACTTCGACGAGCGCCATGCGAACGGGTGGGTTGAAAAAGTGCATCCCACAGAATCGCTCCGGGCGGTCTGTGACTTCGGAGAGTTCGGTGATAGAAAGCGAGGAGGTGTTGGTTGCGAAGATGGCGTGGTCGGGGGCGTATTCCTCGACTTCTGCGTACACCTCTTTTTTGATGTCCATCTTCTCGGGGACGACTTCGATAACGAAATCAACGTCAGAGACGGCTTCTTCGACGTCAACGAGCGGCGTGATGCGGTCTAAGGCGGCGCTCGCTTCCTCATCAGAGAGCTGGTCTTTCTCAGCGAGTTTCTGGAGCGACCACTCGATGTTGTCGTAGCCGTTCTGGACGAACTCTTCTTTGATGTCGCGGAGGTTCACGTCGTAGCCAGCGAGAGCGGCCAGTTCTGCGATGCCGTGGCCCATGTTCCCGGCCCCGAGAACCGCAATCGTGTTGATGTCATCAAGTTCCATGGTGTATCTGGTCATACATCCACGACACAGAGGTTTCAACGTTTTCCTTGTGCGATTTTGAAACGCGCGTTGAGTTTATCTACAGGCCTGAAAAACGCTAATTCAGTTTGAAATCGGTTACAAGGAATTAAGTATGCTATGACCATTCACACCCGCATGGAGTTTGGCTTTACCGACGAGCAAAAACAGATTCGAGAAGAGATTCGGCGCTTTGCCGAAAACGAGGTGAAACCCGTCGCGACAGAGTACGACGTCGAAGAAAAATATCCGCACAAAATCATCAAGAAGGCGGGCGACATGGGCCTGCTTGGCGCGAACATCCCAATCGAGTACGGCGGCGCTGGCTACTCGACGCTCGAACTCGCCATCATCATCGAAGAGCTGTTCGCCGCAGACCCCGGCATCGGCCTCTGTCTCACCTCCACTGGCTTCGGCGGCGAGGCCATCATGGAGTTCGGTACCGACGAACAGAAAGAAGAGTACCTCCCCGGCATCGCAAGCGGCGACGCCATCATGGGCGCTGCCATCTCCGAACCCGACACCGGCTCTGACGTGTCTTCTGTCTCCACGAAAGCCGAGAAAGACGGTGACGAGTGGGTGATTAACGGCAACAAGATGTGGATTACGAACGGCTCGGTCGGCGACTTCTTCGTCGTCCTCTGTAAGACCGACCCCGAAGCCGAAGGCCGCTACAACGGTTTCTCCCAGATTATCGTCGAATCCGACCGCGACGGCTTCGAGGCCGACAAGATCACGGGCAAACTCGGCATCCGCGCGAGCGACACCGCTGAACTCATCTTCGACAACGTGCGCGTGCCCGAAGCGAACCTCGTTGGCACCCGTGGTATGGGCTTCCTCCAGCAGATGCAGTTCTTCGACGAGACCCGCACCGGCGTCGCGGCACAGGGTGTTGGCATCGCCAAAGGGGCCTCAGAGCGCGCGCTTGAATACGCCAAAGAGCGCGAGCAGTTCGGCCGCCCAATCGGCGACTTCCAAGCCATCCAGCACAAGCTCTCGGATATGTACACGCGCACCGAAGCCGCCCGCAACCTCACGTACAAGTCTGCGTGGTCGGTGGACAACGAAGATGGCTTGCTCACGAAACTCGCGTCGATGGCCAAGGAATACTCCTCGCGCGTGGCCGTTGACGTCGCAAACGAAGCCGTCCAGATTCACGGTGGTGCAGGCTACGTCAACGACTTCGACGTCGAGCGCTTCTACCGTGACGCAAAAATCACCCAAATTTACGAGGGTACCACGGAGATTCAGAAGAACATCATCGCCCGCGAACTGTTGGGTAAAGGCTTCTAACGCAACTTTTTGAGCGGCGCGCATGAAGCGCGCCGCGAAAAACTTTCATGAAAAAGGTTGCGAGCGCATCCGCGCTCACTTTTCTGACTGGGCACACCTCCCACAACCGCACCGCACAGCACGATTTGTAATCGTTCCGGAACACGACTTCGTCTGAGTTTGCGCACTCGTCTCACAATCACCCGAACTGCAAACCCTCTTCAAACCCCCCGTATTACACGCTGGTAACAATGGTCGTCACCACCCGTGACCTGCGGCCGGTGTTGCCTGCTCACCAGCAGTCGCCACGCCGTACGTGTTGTTGCTGAACGACTCATTTCTACTCGCGTCGCAGCCGACCACTCTCACCCACTCAATCAATGTTCAGCCAACTTTCCGAAGACATTCACACCGCAATCGAAAACGACCCGGCCGCAAAGAGCACCGCAGAGGCGCTTACCTACCCCGGCGTCCACGCACTCCTGTTTCACCGCCTCGCCCACGCGCTGCACACCCGCGGCTTTCGCGTGACCGCCCGCATCATTTCGCAGTTCGCCCGCTTTCTCACCGGCATCGAAATCCATCCCGGCGCGACAATCGGGCGACGACTGTTCATCGACCACGGCATGGGCGTCGTCATCGGTGAAACCGCAATCATCGGCGACGACGTGGTCATGTTCCACGGCGTGACGCTCGGCGGCACGTCATCGAATCCGAAAAAGCGCCACCCGACCATCGGGAACAACGTATTGCTCGGCGCGAACGCGACGTTGCTTGGCCCCATCGAAGTCGGTGACGGCGCGCAGGTCGGCGCTGGTGGCGTCGTTCTCACTGACGTGGCCCCAGACACCACCGTCGTTGGTGTTCCCGCCGAGCCCGTAGAGGACTAGCGGAAACCGCTTTTTACATCCACCTCCTTTCCTGCACTGTGACCGACGCATACGCCCATCTGCGAACGGACTCGACGCTCGCCGCGCTGATTGACGAACACGGCGAGATTGCCGTAGAGCGAGCCGACGACCCCTTTGCTCGCCTCGTGACCGCAATCATCAACCAACAGCTCTCGGTGCAGTCTGCGGCCGCCATCCGCGGGCGGCTGTTCGACCGCTACGAAATCACACCAGACGGCATCCGCGCGGCGGATGAAGAAGGGCTCAGAGAATGCGGCCTGTCGAGTCAGAAAATCCGCTACGTGCGCAACATCGCAGCCCACTTCGAAGACGGCGTCTCCCACGACTACTTCGCGCCGATGAGCGACGAGGAAGTCATCGATGACTTGACCGAGATTACCGGCGTCGGCGTTTGGACGGCGAAGATGTTCCTCATGTCCGTCCTCGCCCGCGAGGACGTGTTCCCGGTCGAAGACTTGGGAATCAGAAACGGGATGACCAAACTCTACGACCTCGAAGACGAGCAGGCGATGGTTGAGAAAGCAGACGACTGGCGACCGTATCGCAGCTATGCGAGTCGCTACGTCTGGCGCGCTATCGACTGAGCGGTAATTCGCGGAGTGACAACTGTCTGTACGTGACTGCCGACGGCAACCAATCTTGTGGCTGGTGTTCACCGCACGCTGAAGCGCCATAAGGAACGGTTTTACGCCACCCTTCCTGAGAGCGTATATGTCCATCAGAACCGCCGCCCGCGCCGTCGTCATCGAAGACGGACGGCTCCTCGTCACCGAAAATGAGACCGACACCAACCGCTGGTATCTGACACCGGGTGGCGGCCAACAGGCAGGCGAGACGCTCCACGACACCCTCCGCCGTGAAGTGCGCGAAGAAGTCGGTATCGAGGTAACGGTGGGGCCGCTGGTCGCCGTCCAAGAGTTCATCCCAGAAAAACACGGCCGACCGGATGGCCAGCAGCAAACGAATTTTCTGTTTCGGTGTGAACGCACTGGCGGCACAGTCGAATCTGCAAACGACGACGACCCGTACCAGATTGGCTGTACGTGGCTCCGCATCACCGACCTCGAAACGGAGGCGTTTTTCCCGAAGGGACTGACGCCGCTGTTGAAGGCCGACGAACCAGAAAAAATGCCGGTCTATCTCGGCGAGACGCGGTAGTTACTCCTCTATATCCTGCTCTTCTTCTTCGTCTTCGGAGAAGTCCTCTTCTGCGAGACGGCGCACGTCGACGTGGTAGTGCTTGAGGATGTCCCGCCCAAGGAGCAGTGGGTAGTCCATGTGACTACGGTCTTCGATGCTTGCGGTGACGGTGTGTTGGGTGCCGCCAATCCCGACGACAAGGTCGACGACCGGGCGAGAGCGCCCAGATTTCAGGCTACCGGATTTGACACGGACGATGTTCTTGATTGGGCCAGTCCCGATTTCCGCGGCGAGTTGCGCGTCAATCGAGGTGCGCTTTGCGCCCGTGTCGGACTTCGCGAGGATGCTCTGACTGCCACGCGTTCCCGAGATAAGCACTTCCTCAGTGTAGCCAACCACGAGCGGCTCGGAGGGTGCCTTCTGGGCGCGACGTGGTTTGCAGGCGGGCACCGAGTCGTCGAGCGTCGCAGAGAGTTCGCGAACGCGCTCTTGGTCGACGTCGCCGCCCGCGGCTTCGATGGCGAGTTTGGCGATGTACGGCGCGGCACTGCGGCCGGTTGCCTCGTAGAGGCCTTTGAACCCAGCGGTCGGGTTGACTTCGAGGACGTACCAGCCGTCTTCACCTTCGACGATGTCCACACCGGCGTAGTCGAGGCCGATGATTTCCTTGGATTTGAGCGCCATCTCGCGCACTTCGTCGGGGAGGCGCTGGCTCGCGTCTTCGACGTCACCGCCAAGGGCGACGTTCGTCCGCCAATCGTCTTCGGGCGCATAGCGGTTCATCGCGCCGATAATCTCGTCGCCGACGACGTAGACACGCAGGTCTCGGTGGCGCTCGCCGTCGCGCTCGATGAGCTTCTGGAGGAACGCCTGCCGGGTCCCGACTTTCGGGTTGACGGGGTCGTCCAGGTCAACGCGCCACGTCCCACCGCCGTGGGTGCCGATGGCGGTTTTGTAGACCGCTTCCTCACCGAATCGGTCGCGGCCCGCGTTCAGGTTGTCGCTCGACAGCGCGAGGAGGGCGTCCGGAACGGAGACGCCGTTCGAGGAGAGTGCGGCGGCGGCGGCGAACTTGTGCATCGCCGTCATCGTCGCCATTGGTTTGTTGAGCATCGGCCGAAGCTTCTCGAACGTCATGGCGAGGCCGAGGCGTTCTGCCGGTTGCTCTACGTTCGAGAGGAGGAGGCGGTTCGCGATGATGTCAACGTCCGGTTTGAACGAGATTTCGCCGTCAACGATGTCAACCTGCGTGTTTTCATCACGCAGCCATTCGGTATCGTAGCCAAGGTCGTCAACAGCGTTGAGAATCGCTTTTGTCTCTTTGCTGTTATGCGTGCTCAAGACGCCCACAGTGATGTCGCCAGTCATTACCCACTCTTTTCTGCCCCCTTCAAAAGTAGTGTCGGTGTTCGTCTCACGGTGAATCCTTTTTATACTCCCCCGCCTGAGTCAAGTTATGTCAAACGCGGCACCGCCGTTTACATTCGACGGCGGCCGGGTCGACCCCGGCGAGACGCGAAACTTTCGGTACACTGTGAGCGAGACCTATCTCGGAGATCCGGTACGCATTCCGGTGACAATTGTCAATGGCGAGCACCCCGGTCCGACGGCATTCGTCGGGGCTGCTACCCACGGCGACGAGCTAAACGGCATCGAGGTTGTCCGAGAAGTCGCCCACGAGTGGGACCACACGAATCTCCACGGCACAATCGTCTGTATCCCCGTGATGAACGTCCCCGCGTTCATTGCTCAACAGCGCTATCTCCCCATCTACGACCGTGACCTGAACCGCTCGTTCCCGGGTAACGACTACGGGACGAGCGCGAAACGGATGGCCAATCGCATTTTCAAGAACTTCATCGAGCCGTGTGACTTCGCACTCGACTTTCACACCTCGACGCGCGGCCGGACGAACATGCTCCACGTCCGCGGCGACATGGCCAATGAGAAGGTCGCTCGCCTATCCCGGGCGTTCGCGTCGAACGTCATCCTCTCCGGGTCGGCACCAGACGGCTCGCTGCGCGGAGAAGCCACCCGCTACGGCGTGCCCTGTATCACCATCGAGATGGGCGAAGCCCACCGTTTCCAGCGCGAACTCATCGACCGCGCACTCGAAGGCGTCGAGAGCGTGTTCGCAGAGTACGGCATGCGCCCGACCAAATCCGTCCACTGGCCCGGCTGGCGGACGATCATCGAGGACACGAGCGAGAAGACGTGGCTGCGGGCAGACGCTGGCGGCCTCGTCGATATGCACTACGAACGCGGAGCGCTCGTCTACGAGGGCGACCGCATCTGTAAGATTACGAATCCGTTCAAGACAGACACCTCGGAGATCGAAGCGCCCTTCACGGGCCTGCTCGTCGGCGTGCTCGAAAACCCGCTCGTGTACCCCGGAAATCCGATTTGCCACCTCGTGAAACTGGACGAAACCACCCAACGCGCGCTCGAACGCGAGCAGACCGCGGCGATGAAGGCCGTCCACGAGAGCGAGCAGTCCTAACCACAGTTTTCACTTCTCGCGGACTCCGCCGGGTTAGTAACTTCTATACACCCGTAGTCCCACGCTCCGAGTAGGTACCATGAGTCAGTCTTACAACCGTGGCCTCATCGAGGACTTCGGCCGCTGGCGGGAGTTCTCCGCCGGGATGTGGGCTTGGATTTTCCACAAGTTCACCGGCTGGGTTCTTATTGGCTATCTCTTCACGCACATTGCCGTGTTGAGCACTGCAACCGCCAGCGACCCCGCGTTATACACTCAGACACTGCAGGGATTGGAGAGCCTGATGCTCGTCCGATTCCTCGAAGTCGGGTTGCTCGCGGTGGCCGTGTTCCACATCCTCAATGGCCTCAGATTGCTGTTCGTTGACCTCGGCGTCGGCCTCGAAGCCGAGGACAAGAGTTTCTACGCATCGCTCATCTTGACCGGTGCAATCGTCGTCGCAAGCGTGCCGACGTTCATGCACGGGGTGTTCTAAAATGGCAGAACGCTACTCCTCGTTCGAGTACGGTGGCACCCGCTGGCTGCTCCAGCGGCTGACGGCCGCCTTCCTCGTCGTCGTGCTTGCCTTCCACTTCATGCTTCTGCACTTTGCGAATCTCCCGTCTGAGATTACGATTGCCCAGACAGCCCAACGGATGCAGCAACCGGGCTACTTCGTCACGATGGTGCTGTTCCTCGTGACGGCAACGTTCCACGGCGTAAACGGCGTCTACAACGCGCTCGTGAACCAGGGCTTAAAGGGCACGCAGAAATCTGTCGTCAAGTACGTCCTCATCATCGCCGGACTCGCGCTGACCGCACAGGGCATCCGCGTGGCGATTGCAATGACCGGGGTGAGCCTCTAACTATGAGCACGCAAATTCCCGAAACTGAATCCGAATCAGAAGAGCTAGCACAGTCCTCGAAGCCAGAACACCAACAGCGCCGTATGGCCGAGAAACGCGAACGACGGGTCGAACGCGAGGCAGAAGCAGAAGCCGACGCCGCCGCGTTCGACGAGACCATCCACCTGAAGGTCTTCCGCTACGACCCGGAAGTCGAAGGCAAGAAAGAGCCGCGCTTCGACGACTTCCACGTCCCGTTCAAACAGGGCATGACGGTTCTCGACGCGCTCATGCAGGCGCGCGACATCTTCGACTCCAGTCTCACGTTCCGTCACTCGTGTCGTCAAGCCATCTGTGGCTCCGACGCGATGTTCGTAAACGGCAAACAGCGTCTGTGTTGTAAGACCCAAATCTCGGATCTTTCTGAGCCAGTTCGCGTCGAACCGCTCCCTCACCAAGAGGTCGTCAAAGACCTCGTCGTGGACATGGAGCACTTCTACGACCAGATGGAGTCGGTCGAACCGTACTTCCAGACGAACGACCTGCCCGCTGGCGAAGAACAGCGCCAGACCCGCGAGAACCGCGAGAAGGTCAAGATGTCCACGCGCTGTATCTGGTGTGGCGCGTGTATGTCCTCGTGTAACATCGCCGCTGGCGACAACGAGTATCTCGGCCCGGCCGCGCTCAACAAGGCCTACCGCTTTGCGATGGACGAGCGCGAGGGCGAGGACATGAAACAGCACCGCCTGCAGATTATCGAAGAGGAGCACGGCGTCTGGCGCTGTCAGACCCAGTTCTCCTGTACGAACGTCTGCCCGAAAGACATCCCGCTTACCGAGCACATTCAGGAACTCAAGCGAGAAGCGGTCAAGAACAACCTGAAATTCTGGTAACATGCACGAACACGACGTAATTGTGGTCGGCGCAGGCGGCGCGGGGCTCCGCGCGGCCGTGGCGGCCCACGAAGAAGGTGCGGACGTGGCAATGGTCACGAAGCTCCACCCGGTTCGCAGTCACACGGGTGCTGCAGAAGGTGGCATCAACGCCGCCCTCCGTGAGGGTGATTCTTGGGAAAGCCACGCCTACGACACGATGAAGGGGTCTGACTTCCTCGGTGACGCCCCGGCTATCGAAACGCTCTGTCAGACCTCGCCCGACGAGGTCATCCAACTCGAACACTGGGGCATGCCGTTCTCCCGCGAAGAAGACGGCCGTGTCTCCCAGCGCCCATTCGGTGGCCTCTCGTTCCCACGGACGACGTACGCCGGTGCCGAAACCGGCCACCACCTGCTCCACACGATGTACGAGCAGGTCGTCAAACGCGGCATCACGGTGTACGACGAGTGGTACGTCTCCCGCCTCGCGGTGACCGACCACGACGACCCAGAAGACCGCACCTGTCACGGTGTCGTCGCAATCGACATCCAGACCGGTCGCGTCGAGGGGTTCAAGGCAAACAAGGGTGTCATCATCGCAACTGGTGGGCCCGGACAGGCCTTCGACCACACGACG
This sequence comes from Haladaptatus sp. DJG-WS-42, assembly GCF_037198285.1. Classification (NCBI taxonomy): domain Archaea; kingdom Methanobacteriati; phylum Methanobacteriota; class Halobacteria; order Halobacteriales; family Haladaptataceae; genus Haladaptatus; species Haladaptatus sp. DJG-WS-42. The sequence goes on from NZ_CP147243.1 coordinate 306,502, forward strand.
AACGCGGTCTCCTGTACCGGTGACGGCCCGGCGATGGCCTACCGAGCAGGCGTCCCGCTCGAGGACATGGAGTTCATCCAGTTCCACCCGACCACGCTGCCATCGACGGGGGTCCTCATCTCCGAAGGTGTCCGTGGTGAAGGTGGCATCCTCTACAACGCAAACGGTGAACGCCTCATGTTCGAGTACGGCTACGCGAACAACGACGGCGAACTCGCCAGCCGTGACGTGGTGGCGCGCGCTGAGTTGACGGAAGTCAACGAAGGCCGCGGCATCGAAGACGAGTACGTCCACCTCGATATGCGCCACCTCGGCGACGAGCGCATCATCGACCGCCTCGAGAACATCCTGCACCTCGCGGCTGACTTCGAGGGCGTAGACGGCCTTGAACGGCCGATGCCCGTCAAACCCGGCCAGCACTACGCGATGGGCGGCATCGAGACCGACGAGAACGGGGAAACCTGTATCGCCGGCCTCTACGCCGCAGGCGAGTGTGCCTGTGTGAGCGTCCACGGGGCGAATCGCTTAGGTGGGAACGCCCTGCCGGAACTCATTGTGTACGGCGCTCGCGCTGGCCGCCACGCGGCTGGCACGGACTTAGGCGAAGCGCAGATTCAGACCGGTCGGTCCGCAAAGTCCGAGGAGGGCAACATCGACAGTCCCGTCCCACTCGGTGCGGTTGACGCCACAGACGAGGACGTCGCCGCAGACGGTGCGGCAGTCGATGTCGAGACGGTCATTTCGAAGGCTGTCGAGGCCGAGAACGCCCGCATCGAGCGGCTGATGACGAAAGACGAAGGGCTTCAGCACGCAGAAATCCGTCACAAACTCCAGAAGGCAATGACGGCGAACGTGAACGTCTTCCGCACGGAAGACGGCCTGAAGCAGGCCCTGCGCGACATCCGCGAGGCTCGTGAGGCCTACGAGGACGTGTACGTCGCAGACCCAAGCCGGACGTTCAACACCGACCTCATCCACACTATCGAGACGCAGAACCTCATCGACATTGCAGAGACCATCACGGCCGGTGCGCTCGCCCGTACCGAATTCCGTGGCGCACACTGGCGCGCAGAGCACCAAGAGCGCAAGGACGAAGAGTGGATTAAACACACGCTCATGGCGTGGAACGACGGCAGCCCGGAACTCTACTACAAGCCAGTCATCTTAGAAGGCGAAGAGAAGACCTACGAGCCGAAAGTCCGCTCCTACTGAGCGAAATTTCTTCTTTCCCGTTTTTACCGAACGAAGAGTGGTAACGCAACCACCACACGACTATCCATTGAGTAGCGACACGACCACGACACAGTCCACGTGTGGTGCGTGGTGGAAGGCGGTCTGTGGTGACGGAGGCAGGTTGCGGGAGCGGGGCGGTTCAGCGTTGTCGGCTTCCGTGCGGTCTTGGCTCGAGTGAGTGATTTGTAGAGAGTGCAGAACACCTCATAAACCTCAACTTGCTAAACAGTTTCAATCGGATGGTAAAGCGCCCCACGCTGGCCGATAGTTCTTTTGTGCAGTATCCAAACTCTCAGGCAATGCAAGCAGTCATTCTTGCCGCCGGAGAGGGGACGCGGATGCGGCCGCTCACCACCTCCACCCCGAAACCGATGTTGCCCGTTGGCGACCGACCGCTCTCAGCACACACCGCAGACGCCGCCGTCGAGGCAGGCGCAGATGAACTCATCTTCGTCGTCGGCTACGAAGCCAAAGCAGTGCGCGACTACTACGGCGACGAGTACCGCGGCGTCCCTGTCAGTTTCGCCGTCCAAGAAGAACAAAATGGCACCGCAGACGCCGTTCGCGCAGCACAGAAACACATCGATGGCGACTTCACCGTCCTCAACGGCGACAACCTCTACGACAAGGAGGGCATCAAGGCGCTGTTCGATGAGGCTCCCGCAATCGCCGCCTTCCGCGTGCCAGAACCGTCTAACTACGGCGTCCTCTCGACCGACGACGGTCGGGTGACAGAGATTGTCGAGAAACCAGAGAACCCACCCACCGACCTCGCAAATGCGGGTTCGTACGCCTTCCCCGCCGAAGCCCGCGACTGGCTCGACGACGTCGAACTCTCTGAGCGCGGCGAGTACGAGATTACGGACGTGGTCGCTCGCGTCATCGAGAGCTACGACGTGACGCCAGTCGAGGTCACGCGCTGGCTCGACGTGGGCCGCCCGTGGGAGCTGCTCGAAGCGAACGAGTGGAAACTCTCCGAACTCGAACGCGACATTCAGGGCGAGGTGCTCGGCGATGCAGACCTGCGCGGCGATGTTGTGGTCGAAGAGGGCGCAGTTATCGAACCCGGCGTCGTGGTCGAAGGACCGGTGCTCATCAAATCGGGGGCACACGTCGGGCCGAACGCCTACATCCGCGGGGCGACGCTCATCAGTGAGAACTGTCATATTGGGCAGAGCGTCGAAATCAAAAACAGCGTCGTGATGCACGACACGAACGTCCCGCACCTGAACTACCTCGGTGACAGCCTCCTCGCGCCGGACGTAAACCTCGGGGCGGGCACGAAGGTCGCAAACCTCCGCCACGACGACGCGGACGTGAAGATGACGGTCAAAGGCGAGCGCACCTCGACGGGCCGCCGCAAGTTCGGCATTGTCGCCGGAGACGGCGCGAAAACTGCCATCAACACGAGTCTCAACGCCGGGGTCGTGCTCTCACCGGGGGCGACGACCACGCCCGGCGAGTCCGTCCTCCGCGACCGGTAACACACACCGCTTTCAGGTGCAGTGCTTTTTTCTGCTGTCGAATCGCTCGGCTATGACAACGCAAAACAATCACGGACGATAATCGAAGAATCGACAGACAGCACTGCCGTAACGGGTGCTTCTAAGTAGTCGTGCTACGATGACACACTCATATGGTTGACCCAACATCAGACCTCGGTGAGGATGTGACCGAGGAAACCGCCCCACAGTGTGCGACTTGTGGGACGAGTATCATAAACGACCCAGCCCACCGGGTACTCACGTGGATTGAAGATAATGAAGTGAAATCGCGACATTTCTGCAACGACCGGTGTCGCGAAGAGTGGGACCCAGAACAGTAGCCAACTCAGGGTGCGGGTGAGGGGAGCGCGCGGTGGGCGCGCGGTGGGAGCAAGTAGTTCGCCCGGTGTTTGACGAACATATATTCGAGGATGCCGTTGTTCACGCGCTGTTTGATAGCGGGGCTCGCTTCGACTTGTTTTTCACCGTTCATCGCCTCTCTCGTCTTCTCGAAATCGCCAATTCCGCGGTGAAGCGAGACGAAGTGGACGCCAGCCTCGCCGTCGTCGGTTGAGTCGAAGTCCCGTCGAAGGATGATTGGTTTGTCGTTCTCTCGCACGCTCGCCATTTTCTGTGAGTGACCAACACGGCCGTAGGTTCGTGCGTCTTCGTCAATCCGGTCTGCGCACTCGCCCGCTACCCGCGAGTCCGTGCCGAGGGTGTGGCCTGCGCCTTCGACGAGGCCTTCCTCTGCGTGGAACGGACAGAACATCTCTGCGACGCGCTCTTCGTGGTTCTGTTCGCCGTACCAATCGTCAAGGCGGAGACGAATGCGCGAGACGTGTTGGGTGCTCCCGCCCGCGAAAGGGCTGTCTTGAATCGTCACGCGGTCTTCTGTGGCCTGGTTGTCTTTGAATCCGGACTTGAATCCCATGTAGAGTGGGGAGTCTTCAGGCACGGGGTTGCCCTCGGGAATGCCGTCTACGTCCTGGTGTTCGGCTGGCAGGCCTTCACCGACGAATCCGGTGCGTCGCCCGGCTTTTTCGAAGATGCCGTCGAAGCTTGCAGCCATCTCGTGGCCGTTCAACGCCTCTTGGTCGCCCATCAGTGCCTCTTCTGCGGCGAGGACGACGTGGCCGTAGTCGCTTGCGAGATGAATGATGGCGTCATAGTCTTCGAGTTCCGGTTCCTCGAACGATGACAGCGCTTTGGGCTGTGGCAGGTCAACCGAGTCCGGGAGCGACTCGTCAAATCGGTCGAAGTACGCGGGCGAATAGCCCATCGTGAACAGCAGGCCGTTGTGGCTGCGTTCGTAGGCGTGTTCGAGGCTCTGAAGCGTGGCCTCGACGGTTTCTCGTTCTGCTGCTGTCGGCGTGTCGCCCGTGTAGTTGAACGGAAGGAGAAGGTGGTGTTTCGGCGCCATGACGTTGCCCACGTCACTGGTCATGAGCGAGTCGTTCCACGCGTGTTGGCGGGTCGGATACGACGAGAGGTCTTCGGGACCACTTGGCACGTCGGGGTTGCCTTCGCGGTCGAGGCAGGCTGATAAGGCAGCGGCACCGCCAATCGCGACGGCGCTTTTGACGAACGCTCGACGCGATATGCCACGGGTTTTGCGGGCCATTGGGAAAGAATTGGGAACGGGGAGGAAAATGTGTTCTGCTTAGCCCGTGACGACGGGGCGCGAGATAATCCAGAGCGAGAGCACGGTGTAGCCGACCATCAGCGCGACGAGCGGGACGTGTGCGCGTCGGGCCAGTGCGGGTGTTTCGTAGCGACGAATCGCAACGCCGTGGGCGGCGACGACGGCGACGACGTGCCCGACGACGATGAGCAACACCTGTGACCCCCAAAACAGGGGCAATGAAAGCCAGTCGGTGAGCGAGATGAGCGGCGCTGGTCCGGTGGTGAATCCAGCGAGTGCAAGCGCAACGAACTGTCCCGTGTTGTCGAGGACGAACGGATAGACGTGGGCGAGTTCGTACGCCACCGCAATCGGGAGAATCGTCGGAGCGAATACGAGTGCGGCCTCGTGCCACTCATTGCGGTTTCCGGCCTGCGTGACGAGCAGGACGATGAGCGCATAGCTTGTGAGGAAGCCAAGGAAGCCAAAGATGAACAGAAGGATATCGACGCTTCCACCGAGAGTAAGGCTAGAGCGAAGCTCCGTTGACAATGATTGGAACTCCGGCGTACTCGTAAAGCCATCGAAGCTAACGGTGTACACCGTGGCGATGATGAACGCCGTGAGGCTCAGGTCGCTCGCAGATTCGAGACAGCCAGCCCACGGCCGTCGAAGTTCTATTCGCGCGGTCCTGTCCGATGCGCGTGAGAAACGGATGGGTGCCACGCGCCCAAACAGGCGGTACAGTACGGCGAAGAAGTCTGCGCGCTCGAACCATGTTTCGCCGTAGTAGACGCCACCGACCACCATCACCAGCGCGTAGCCGAGGATGAACGTGGCCGTCGCTTGTGGGTCCCGTGGAATCGCGGTCAGATTCTCAAAGATACCGACGACGAGGAGGAAGCCACTGACTGCGGGCCAGTGGCCAAGCCACGCTGGATATGTCGAGAGTTGAAGGCTGCGTCCTTCGAGCCGAGAGAGGCCGCGATAGAGCGTGCGCCACGGCGAGAGAGTACGCCACGGGCTTCCCACGAGCAGCGAGACGATGGCGACGCCTTTGAGCCAGACCCACCAGCTAAAGAACGTCGCCGGATTTTCGGCTCCGGCCTGCTTGCCAAAGAGTCCCCAGAACACGGTGAGGGCGAGGAGGCTGAGAAACCCAACTCGTACAGCCAGCGTGAGCCTGTGGGTCAGATCCGCTGAGAGCGCTGTAAGGTGTGTGGTCCGGTGCGAACTCGGTTCGTGGGCCGAGATGCTGAGCCAGAGCGCTGTGACCGCCACGGTAACGCCCGCGCCCGCAAAGAGGAGTGTGAGCGGGAGCGGCGCCTCGAAACGTGACCCACCGACTTCGTGGGCGCTCACGACGCCGCTCGTGAGGAGGACGCAAAGCGCAGAGAGCAGCGCGCTCCGAAGGCGGAACATATGCTCTGTTCACCGGTTCGTGGGCAAGAAGGTAGCGAATCTGCTCATCTCCGGCTCACATCGCGCACGCGAGCGCGGGCAGCGGCGACGGTATCTGCGAAATCCGCGAGCGTGCGAGTGCCAAAGATGGCGACCAGTGTCGCGCCGACGAGGTCGAACAAGAGGTCGACGATGGTGTCTTCGAGGCTGTACTGGATGAGCAGCGGGCCAAAGCCGTAGATGTCTGCGAGGCTGTGTACCGTGAATTCGAGCACTTCCCAGAAGACGCCAAAACCGAGCGTGAATACGAGAATATAGACGAATAAGAACGGTTGTGGGAAGGAAACGACGTCGTGGTGTTTGTCGAAGACGCGGGCTGTAGTGTAGCCAACCCCCGCAACAATCGTCGCAGAGAGTGTGTGGGTGACGTGATCCCACCACCAGACGGTCGAATAGAGCCCAACCATCCCGATCGCGTGGAGGAGGACGGCAAGCGTAATCCAGAGGGTGAGCGCTGGATTCAGCGGGATTCGGTAGTCACGCTCGAGGAGGGCCGGAAGGAACGTAATCGCAAGCGCGATGAGCGCGTTGACGATGATGCTGACGTTCCGGTTGATCATGCCAACGACGAACACCCCAACAATGGCGAGTTGCATGAGGTGGCCAACCTGCCGTTGCTGGCGCGGAGAGACGTGCAACTGTGCAATCGTCATCACCGTATCCTACGTGGGGACGGGGTAAAATTACCCACATAGGATAGTTCACTGATAGGTTCCCGCATACCTATATACGCTGGATAGCCTACAAGAAGTGCAAATGATGGCAACGACCCACGCGCTTGTGGGCGCGATGGTGGCCGCTGTCACGCTGTTTCTCGCACCTGAGTACACACCAGTTGCAGTCACGGCGGGCATCGCTGGCGGTGTTTTCCCGGACTTGGACTTGTACTGGGGACACAGACAGACCCTGCATTACCCGGTGTACTTCTCGATTGCGGCAGTCGGTGCCACACTCGGTGCCGTGTACGTGCCCTCGATACTGACGGTTGCGCTCGCGTTCTTCCTGCTCGCCGCCGCAATCCACTCGGTGATGGATATTTTCGGCGGCGGGCTCGAACTCAAACCGTGGCAAGGCGGTTCAGACCGCGCGGTGTACAACCACTTTCACGGCGTGTGGCTGGTTCCACGCCGGTGGGTTCGCTACGACGGTGCGCCAGAAGACCTGCTTCTCGCGGGTGTGATGGGCCTCCCAGCACTCTGGCTCTACGACGGCGTCATAGACCACGTCATCCTCGGCGCGCTCGTCGTCTCGATTGGGTACGCGCTCGTGAGAAAACAAATGGTGTATCTGGCAGAGCGCCTCATTCCACAGGTCCCAGACCAGTACTTAGACCGCATCCCAGAGCGGTTTATCCGGGACTTTTCGCGATAGTTAGGCGACCTTAATGTAGGCGTAGCCCATCGCCTGCAGTCGCGTAAACTCGCCAACCCCGGAAGGCACGATTTTGACACCCTCTAAGAGGTCTTGTTCCGCGATGCCGATGGCGTCCATTGAGTTCTGACAGGCACAAAATGTGACTTGCTGCTCGTTTTGAAGCTGTTTGATTCGGTCTGGGTAGTCAGAACCTTCCGTCGTGAGAGCGTTTACAGCCTTGCTGTTCGCAACGAGGACGATGTCGTCTACGTCCACGGTTTCGTCTCCCTGGAGGTTTGCGACGTTGTTGAGGGCTTTTCGTTCGTTCTCTGCGCCATCGCTCTGGAGGTGGAAGACAGTACTCATGTCAAGGGGTTCTTCGGTCGTCGTGGTTTCTGTTGGTTCGTCTGTCTGCTGGTCAGTCGTCGCGGTCGCGTCGGTCGTCTGGCTGTCTGTGGGTTCGTCGGTACTCGACGCTCCGCCACTGGTACAGCCCGCGAGAAACAGCACGCCTGCAGCGGTTACAAAATGTCTGCGTTCCATTCGAGGGGGTGCTTACTCAGAGGGGGTTACGTACTGCGCTTTCCACTGCTCGCGCTCTTCGAACGCACGCCGTCCCTTCTCGCTCAGGTCGTAGTAGTTTGTCCGGCGGTCGAGTTCACCTTTCTCGACGAAGCCCTTGTCAACGAGGGTGTCGAGGTTCGGGTAGAGTCGCCCGTGGTGAATCTCCTTTTCGTAGTAGGCTTCGACCTCTTCTTTGATGGCGAGGCCGTGTGGTTTGTCGTGACCGCTGATGACGTACAGGAGGTCCCGCTGGAATCCCGTCAAGTCGTTCATTGGCATAGGAACATGTCTCCCAGCTATCCACATTATTATGTGCCGTCTAAGGGATTCTTTCTCGATGTCTAAGGTGTCCCAGCAATTTCACGGCGTCTTTATATAGGCGTAGCCAGCCGCTTGCAACCGGGTTAGCTCACCACCGCCAGAGGGGACCATCTCTGCGGCGGGGTGGAGGTCTGCTGCGCCGAGCGAACGGCTCTTGAGCGAGTTCGAGCAGACGCGAAACGAGACGCCGCGTTCGTGGAGTGTGGCAATTCGGTCTGCGTGTGGCTCACCGTGTCTGAGGAGAAAGACGCCGTCGCCGTTCGTGACGCACACGACTGACCTATCCGGGACGGTGGTGTCTGCGAGTAAGTTTTCGATGTTGGAGAGGACGGTCCCATACGCGGCTTCGCCACCGACGGAGAAATGAAAGACAGTGTTCATACCCACTCTCACGTCGGCTGAGGGCTTTGCTGTTTCAGAGGCCGAGCGCAGAAAGGAGGTTGTATCCAACGTCGAGCTGTTCGATGAGCTTGAAACCAACGTAGATGCCGACGATGCCCGCGATTCCGGCGAGGTTCGGTGGCGCGGGAATTGGAATCTGTAAAAAGCTAAACAGCGCACCGGTCGCAAAACCGGTTGCGAGTGCAAGCATGACGATTACGGTATCCATACCCTTCTTCTGTGGTCCATCACCTTCAGATGGCTGATTTCCTACAGCACCCCAGTTTGCCCCATCTGGATAGAGACGTACAACAGCGAGAACAGCGTGGCGTTGTAGAGGCCGTGAATCAGCGAAGGGACCACAATGTTCCCAGTTCGCTCGTACGCTGCACCGAAGACGAGCGCCGGGAAGAACAGAATCGTGATGCTCACGAGTCGGCCGCTAATGCCGCCAGTGAGCGCGACGAAATGTATGGCGGCGAACACCGCACTCGCGAGTATGACGCCCGGAACGGGACCGAGCACGCGGCGAATGGTTCCTTGGACGATTCCTCGGAAGAGCAGCTCTTCACCGGGCCCGATGAGAATGAACGAAGCTGGAATCAACACCAACAGGACTTCCGGATTCTGAATCCCGAGCTCTGCGGCCTGATTCGAGGAGGTTTGGACGCCGGTGAAAAAGACGAACAACCCGGCGAGGATGATGGCGACGATTGCGGTGACGTAGCCACCGACGACCCATCCAAGGTCTCTGAGCGTTGGGATTCGTGCGCCGATGAACGACGATGGCAGGTCACGCAGTTTGAGATAGCCAAGCGCAACGCCGCCAAAGGCGATTCCTTGCGTCATCACGAGCGAGATGACGATGAGATGGGTTGCCGCAAGTTCGAACCCCGCGAAAGAAAGGAGGAGAATTGTTCCAAGCGAGAGGGCAACACCAACCACAAGCCCGGCAGCCGCAACGACGAGGGCGAGTGCCACCGTCGAAAACGGGCGAGCCTGCTGTGTCGGAGCGGTCATACTAGAGCAAGGCGACAGACTCACAAAACGGTTCGGTCGAGAAGACACGGAAAAAGCGGTTTGGGGGGTGATTCCGTATCCCGGCAATCCACCGCGAGGGGTATGGGGGAAAACGCGATGAATCGTTTCGCATTCCAACAATATCTTCGCATCCTGACTGACCACTGCAGTGGTAATAACCATATCGTCAGACACAGAGCGGATTTACTAGCAGAAAGCGCCGTCTACGATTGCAATACTATCTACATTGAACTGATTGTATCCATCCATATAGACTCGCGAATCTGCAGGATACCTTAAGTGGTGGATGGTAACAATTAACACAATAGACTGTGAAGATTTGCGTAGAGGGGATGGAGAAATGAAGTGTGACAACTGTGAAACCGTCGGCGATTGGCTCGGAACGAACACGTCGTGGGAACCGGTCGGGCGCGAACCGGCCGCCCACCCACTCTACGAATGCATCGTGTGTGGAAATCGACAGTGGGCAAAGTGACAGACGGGGTTTCCTAACCCGCGCAGCTAGCTTTTTAATTATTGACCGTGATAATTAAGGTATGGCAGTATCAGTAGTCGTCACCCTCACCATCGTCTCGCTCATTGTCCTCACGCTCGCGTTTCTCGCCGGACGGTACCTCATTAGCCGCATCATGGCTCCGGACATCGAGATAGAGATTATCGAAGAGCCTGTCGTAGAGGAACAGCCCGGGCGCGGTGCAGTGTGAGCGTCCGCGTTATACAAGAGGTGGTACCGGAACCAAGCCAGGATCGGGATTCGAACCCGAGGAGTCTCGATTACAAGTCGAGTGCATGAACCGCCCATGCTCTCCTGGCGCACTCTGTGCTTATTCCTTCTCCTTTGAGTGATTATCGCTTTCGATGTGCTTCTCGAGTTCGACGCGATGGGAGTGGTAGCCGTGGCGCTCGTAGAACCGGATTGCGTCGGTGTTTGCGGCCATCACGTCGAGTGCGACCGTCTCTGCGCCTGCGTCGCGTAACTGCTCTTCTGCTGCGGCGAGGAGTTCCGAGCCAATGCCCTGTCCGCGGAAGCTTGGTTCGACGTAAATATTCATCACGATGCCCCGGGTCACGTCCTGCTGGTACATCCCGTCTTCAACGTCGAACATGACGAAGCCGATGATTGAGTCGTTTTCACGTGCGACGATGAGTTTGTCCGCGACGATAAAGCGCATGAGTGCTGCGCGGATGGTGTCCCGGTTTGCCGCAGCAAAGAGGTGGGACCCGTATGCGAGCTGACCGGTAGCGAGTTCGACCCAGAGGTCAGCAAGCGTCTCGACCGCTTCCATTTCCGGAACCCCGAGTTCCATCAGATGCGCAGAACCTCGATGGCGGGGAGCGACTCGCCGGTGAGCATCTTGAGCGCCGCGCCGCCGCCCGTACTCACGTGGGTAAAGCCCTCGATGCCAAGGCGTCTGAGCGCTGCGGCGGTGTCACCGCCACCGACGATGCTGTTTTCGGCCTTCGTCGCCGCGTTGTAGAGCCCCTTCGTCCCAACGGCGAACTGCTCCATCTCGAAGACACCAGCAGGACCGTTCAGAATCACGGTGCCCGCGTTCGCCATGATGTCTCCATAGAGGTCGACCGTGCGCGAGCCGATGTCGAGGGCTGGTTCGTCGGGTGCGGCGGGCAGGTCTGCAATCGAAATCTCTGCACGCTCGCCGTCTCGGTCGACGGCCACGTCTCGGGGGAGGATGATTTTATCGCCGTAGGCGTCGAGCAACCGGCCTGCGCGGTCGACTTCGTCCCAGTAGCCCTCGTCTAAGATGAACTCAGAACTCGCCTTGCCGAGATCGACACCCTTTGCGATGAGAAAGACGTTTCCGACGACCCCCGTAGTGAGGACGGTGTCCGCAAGCCCGCGTTCTAAAACGCTCTCTGCGACGTCAATCGAGTCGTTGACCTTCGCGCCACCCACGGCGTAGACCCGCGGCGTGGGTGCACTCTCGATGTCGCCAAGGATGTCGATTTCGCGCTCCATCACCCGACCAGCGTAAGCGGGAAGGCGAGTCGGGAACCCGACGAGCGAGGGCTGTGAGCGGTGGGCGGCGGCGAACGCGTCATTCACGTATGCGTCGAGCACGGGGACGAGGCGGTCGACGAGTGCGGTCTGCCCGGCGACCTCGGGGTCAAACTCCATGTACTCCTCGCTGTAAAAGCGGGTGTTCTCTAAGAGGACGGCCTCGCCGTTTTCGAGTTCGCCAATGGCGTCGCGCGCTTCTTTCGAGAAGTTCCCATCGCAATACGAGACGGGAAAGTCGAGAAGTTCGTCGAGTCGGTCTGCATGAGGAGAAAGCCCGGAAAAAGAGGACCCACCCGGCCGACCTTGGTGGGCAAGGATGGCGACGCGCCCGCCGCGAGAGAGGAGTTCTGCAAGTGTGTCTACGTGCGCGAGGATGCGTGCATCGTCTGCGAGCGAGCCATCGTCGGCAAGCGGACTGTTGACGTCGACGCGCACCCCAATCGTGGTTCCGTCCACGGAGAGGTCGTCGAGGGTCGGAATCATTAGCCACGACTGGGTTGCGCCGTCACAAATTCCTTTCTGCTCTGGGTGACCTGCAGAAGGGTACGTCTGACACCTTCACGAACGTTCATGGGCATTATCCAAACTATTGAATCGCACAACCCATATGAAGATTACCCCGCACATGGTCACCTGTCTCCTAACCTGACGATAAAACTGTCAAAATCCCCGGCCGAAGTAAGAAAGGTTTATTGATGATTCAAGACCCGGTATCCATGTGGAGCGTTCTCAATGGGTATAGCAGAAACTTACACGCGTGGGCGGCGGTTTGTCATAGAGCAACCGCTCGCGCTCCTGGTAGGATTCGTCGTTGTCTTGATGATTATCGACTTGCTTGATGGTCTCTCGACAGGACGAATCCAATTTTCGCGGATCGGGACCCTCGTATGGGATGGTCTCATGCAGGGTCTCGTCATCGGGCTTGCCGGTATCGGCCTCTCGATGACGTATAGTATTTTGAACTTCGCAAACTTCGCACACGGCGATTACATCACGAGCGGCGCGTTCGCTGGCTGGGCAACGACGTACCTCGTCGCCGGGCTTGGCCGTGCAGACGTCGGGTCGTTACTTCTCGTCGGTGCGAGCGGCTCTGTGTTCGGTGGTCAACTCGGCATTGGCATCACCGAAACGCCGCTTGCCATCATTCTCGGGATGGTTGTGGCGGGCGTGGCTGCGGTCGGATTGTCGCTGTTCATCGACCGCTTCGTCTACCGGCCGATGCGGGCAGAAGAGGGCATTGCCTTGCTCATCACGAGCATTGGTGTGGCGTTCGCTATTCGCTACCTCATCCTGTTCGTCTTCGGCTCTGACGTGCGCGGAACGACCGACGCAGGCGGCGTCCCAGAGGTCGCACCGTACTTCGTCGATGGCGCGATCAGAATCAGTATGCACGACGTGACCCTCGTGGTCGCAAGCGTCGGGCTGATGCTCGGCGTCCACCTCCTGCTCCAGCGCTCGAAGCTCGGAAAGGCAATGCGTGCGATGGCTGACAATAAAGACCTCGCACGGATTACTGGTATTCCAACCGAAGAAGTTATTCGGGCAACCTGGATTATCGGCGGCGCACTCACCGGCGTTGCTGGCTACATGTTCATCCTCTGGAAGGGGACGATTAGCTTCAACGACGGCTGGTTGCTCCTCTTGCTCATCTTCGCCGCGGTCATCCTCGGCGGGATTGGCTCTGTGTACGGCGCAATCGCTGGCGGCCTCGTGATTGGCCTCGCGGCCTCCGTGTCCGTCGTCTGGATTCCGTCCGAGTTCGCCCGGGCATCCGCGTTCATCGTGATGATTCTCATCTTGCTGTTCAAGCCAAGTGGGCTGTTCAGCGGGAGGGCAACCGCATGAGCGCAAAAGAGATGCTCGAAAACGAGCGGTCTGCACTTGCAGAACTCTGGGAGCGAGACATCGTCAAAGTCGCTGCTGTCTTCGGTGCGCTTTATTTCGCCTACATCATCGCCGGACTGGCGCTCGGCTTCGAAGTACGCGGGCAGATTAACGCCGTTGCACAACTCACGTTCTACATCGGCGTCTTCTCGCTGTTGGCACTCGCACTCAACCTCCATTGGGGGTACACGGGCCTGTTCAACATCGGGATTGCTGGCTTCATGGCCGTCGGGATTTACACGATGGCGATGGTCTCGAAACCAATCGCCACAGAGGGCGGTGCGGCCTCGGTGGGCGGCCTCGGGCTTCCCATCTGGGTTGGCATCATCGCCGGGATGGCCGCAGCGGCGTTGCTCGGCTTCATCGTGGCGTTGCCCGCGCTGAAATTGCGCGCTGACTATCTCGCAATCGTGACGATTGCCTTCTCTGAAATCGTCAGATTCGGCTACCTCTCTGGAACGTTCCAGAACATCACTATCTTCGGCTACGAAACTGGGACGGGCGGCGGCAGTGGTCTGATTCTCAACTTCAAAGACCCACTCCAAGCCCTCCTCGAAACGCTGTTCCTCTGGGATGCATATCTCGGCGTCGTGAGCGCGTTTACGGTTGTTGTGCCGGAGAATCCAAAACCAGTGGTCGATGGCCTCGCCTACGGGATACTGTTGCTCGTCTTCGTCGGGCTGTTCTACTGGTTGTTACAACGCACCGGCGAATCGCCGTTCGGGCGCGTGCTCAAAGCGATTCGTGAAGACGAAGACGCCGCAAACGCACTCGGCAAGAACACGAACCGGTTTAAAATCAAGTCCTTCATGCTCGGTTGTGCGCTGATGGGGCTTGCGGGCATTCTCTGGCTGATGAGTACGGGTGCTGTGACGCCCAACTTCTTCCTGCCACGCATCACGTTCTACGTGTGGATTGCCCTCATCATCGGCGGTGCTGGCTCGAACACCGGCAGTGTGCTCGGCGGCGCAGTGTTCGCTGCGGTGTTGTTCCAGGGGCCACTCTATGTGAAGAACCTGCTCGATACCGCACTCGACATCCCATCGCGCGGCCCGGCCGACTTCGGCCAAGCAATCGGGCCGCTGTTTTCGAGTCTCGACCCGATGCCGTTCATCATCTTCACGCTGAACAGCATCAACACACTCCAGCTCGTGTTCATGGGCCTCGTGCTCATCTGGCTGATGCACAACCGTCCAGAAGGCATGCTCGGCCACCGCAAGGAGATTGCGGCGAGCATCGACCTCGGGCGGCCTGAAACGACCAAGAAGCCAACGGCAACCGACGGCGGTGACGACCAATGAGCGATACAGAACAGGTAGCGCAAACGACGGTCAGTGGTCCAGACCTCACCGAATACCCCCTCGAAGTCGAGGGACTCTACAAATCCTTCGGCGGGATTCAGGCAGTAAACGGAGCGACGTTCAAAGTCGAACGTGGCACCATGACGGGGCTCATCGGCCCGAACGGGGCCGGGAAATCCACCACGTTCAACCTCATCATGGGGACGCACAAGCCCGACGCGGGCACTGTGCAGTTCAACGGTCACAACATCACCGGCCACCCGGCCCACGAGATCGCGAACAGCGGCCTCGTGCGCACTTTCCAGATCGCGCGTGAACTCGCAGACATGACCGTCTTAGAGAACATGATGCTCGCCCCGAAACACCAGAAGGGCGAGGCACTCTGGCGGTCGGTCGTCCCGTTCGCCCGCAACGACGTGGTCATGCAGGAACAGGAACTGCTTGACCGCGCGTGGGGCATGCTCGAATTCTTCGAAATCGACCACCTCGCAGAGGAGTACGCGGGCAACCTCTCTGGAGGCCAGCGCAAACTGCTCGAAATGGCACGCGCGTTGCTCACCGACCCCGACATGCTCCTCCTCGACGAGCCGTTCGCGGGAGTCAACCCGTCGCTCGAAAAGCGGCTGTTGAAACACATCCACGAACTGCGCGAAGAGGGCTACACGTTCCTGATTGTCGAACACGACATCGACCTCATCATGAACAACACCTCGCACGTCATCGTGATGCACCAAGGAAAGGTGCTGACCGAAGGCCCACCGCAGGAGGTCAAGGCAAACGAGGACGTCATCGAAGCGTACCTCGGGGGGACGGTATGAGCCTGCTCGAAGTCCGCGACTTAGACGCCGGTTACGGCGAGGACTTACAGATTCTCACCGACGTGGACATGGACGTTGGCGAAAGCGAGTACGTGACGATTGTCGGCCCGAACGGTGCGGGCAAATCGACCATGATGAAGTCCGTCTTCGGACTGACAACCCACATGGGTGGCACCGTAGAGTTCAACGGCGAGGAAATCTCCGGGCTGAACCCCGAAGAGATTATCCACAAGGGAATCGGGTACGTCCCACAGAACGACAACATCTTCCCGACGCTCACGGTCCAAGAGAATCTGGAGATGGGCGCGTACATTCTGGACGAACTGCCACAGGATGCCCTCAACGCAGTCTACGAGCGGTTCCCGATTCTCAAAGAGCGCAAAGACCAGAAAGCCGGGACGATGTCCGGCGGCCAGCGCCAGATGCTCGCGATGGGTCGGGCGCTCATGCTCGAACCCGAACTCCTCCTGCTCGACGAGCCATCCGCCGGGCTTGCCCCCGACCTCGTCATGGAGATGTTCGACAAAATCGACGAAATCAACGACGCAGGCACGGCCATCATGATGGTCGAGCAGAACGCGAAGGAAGCGCTTCGCCGGTGTGACCGCGGCTACGTCCTCGCAAACGGGCAGAACCGCTTTATGGACTCCGGCGACGCACTCCTCGCAGACGACGAAGTGCGCCAAGAGTTCCTCGGCGGGTAAGCGCGAGTTCAGTTTTTCTTTTTTTTGGCCCGGTACTGTTCTCACCGAAAGCTTATGCCAAAAAATGATGTATTTCCAACGTAATGGCCCCTCCGCTCACTCGTCGCGAAACGCTACTCGCAGGTGGCACGGCACTCGCCACACTCGCAGGGTGTGTCAGTTCGTCGCCTTCCGAATCGGAAGAGAACGCCACGACAACGTCGCCCCCAGCAACGACGACGGAATCAGCAGCAAGCGTCACCGTCAACGCTGTCAAGGTGACGCCAACAATCGTCACGTTCAACTCGCCCGATTCGACCCACACGATGGGCGAAAAAGACGAACAGTTCGCGCTTATCCGGGTATCAGCCGAGGAGGCGAACGCCCCTGCCCGCGACGATTTCTCGATTGGAGTCGGGGATTCGAACTATGCATCCCAGCCAATGGATTACGGGGAGCGATACAGCCGAATGTCGGGCTATCGGACGTTCTATGGCGAAGAATCATCCGGCTACCTCTTGTTCGTGCTTCCAAAGCCGATCTCGAGCGAGGAGGCCAGCCTGCAGTGGCCGAGTGGGGAGTACGCATTCGAGGCGGACACAGTCGCCGCGCTCTCCCAGCCACCGACGGACTTCGCAGTGCGCGAATTTTCCACCCCGGAAACAGTCAAAAGCGGCACAGAGGTCACCCTCACCTTGACCGTCGAGAACACCGGAAGCGCCGATGGAACGTTCGTCGGGGCGCTCAACCGAATCGGCCCACAGGTTGCCTACACGCCCGAAAAATGGGTCGAAGTCTCGATTCCGGCGGGCGAGTCACGAACGTGGACGTATTCCTACCGGCCGACCACTGGAGACGGCGGAGAAGGGTCGATGACGTATCGGATGCCGTGGCGAAACGGGAGCGAGGAGACGACCACGACTCTCGAATCGGACGACACTGAATAGACCTGCGGCTCAGCGCGTTTGCGTCGAAAGAAAAGGTGTAGATTTACTGGCCGAGGGCTTGTTCGACAACCGACGTGTACGAGGACTCGCCGATGTTGAACGCAACCTTGTTCGTGACCGTGCCGCCGAAGCTTCCTTCGAACACTTCTGCGAAGCGGTCGGACAGTTGCTGGCCGTAGTCGTTGTTGACGAACAGCGTCGCGGCTGTCGAACCGCTGAGGCGCTCTGCTGCGACCTGCGCCATGACGCGACCCTGCAGGAAGTCAGAGGGTGCCGTCCGGAAGATGTAGTCGTCGTCTTCCAAGTTGGAGACAGACAGTGCCGTCGAGGACGGCGAGCAGCCAACGACCTGGTTCGGGATGAACACTTGCTGTGAGACGGGCACGTTGACACCCGAGGATGCAGACCCACACACTGCGGGGTAGCCTGCATTGACGAGTGCCTGTGCGGCCGCCACACCGGAGTCCGGCGACGTCTGCGTGTCTTCGACCTGTGCATCAACGGTGATGTTGATGTTCGCATCGTTAACCTGCAGTGCGGGCAGGCGGGCTGCGTTAATCATCGGCTGCCCGACTGCGGCGAGGTCGCCGGTCTCAGGCAGGAGGATTCCAACCTTTACTTCGCGGCTGCCGCTGCCGGGTGCAGAGTCGGCCATCGGGCCGGAGCCGTCTGGGTTCTCGCTCTCGAAGTTCTGGGTGTCCTGTGCGGGCGAACTCTGGTTCGCGCGGTCGAACTCCCAGACGTCGTAGGCTGCGGACGCCGGGTCACCCTTGTCATCGAAGTTGACTGCGGAGGATGCACCCTGATAGTTGATGTCGTCACCGGCCGCGGCGGCTTCGACAGCATCAACGAAGTTCTCTGGACCGAACTCTTCGCCGGATGGGTTTGCGATGCGGCGCAGTTGGTCACGGATGTCCGTCCCGTTGTTTGCGCCTGCGGCGACGTTTGCGAGGATGAGGACTGCAACCGAGTCGTACGACTGGGAGGTGAACACGGACGGTGCCGCGCCGAACTCGTCTTGGAACAGTGATTCGAACGCTGCCTGGTTTGGCCCGCCTGCTGCGGGGGCCGTCCCGGTCACGTTCGCCATGTCGTTACCGACCTGGTCTGGGAGGGTGTTAGAGCGAAGCCCATCAGGTACCAGAATCTGTTCGCTGCCGTCGCTCAGGTTGTAGTAGTCACGGAACAGCTGGATACCCGACTCTGGGTAGCCAATCACGGTGATGACGTCTGGCGAGCCGTCCCCGCCGCCACCGCCACCGCCGCCGGTCGTGGTGGTACCGCCACCGCCGCCGCTCGTGGTCGTCGTCTCCTCACCGTCCGGACTGCCGATACAACCGGCCAATCCAGCAATCCCTGCTGCGCCAAGTCCCTTAAGGAACCGTCGGCGCTCGTTATTTGGTGCCATACAACTCGGTCTATTGGTCGTGAAGTTTATAAAACTACCCTTGAATATGTGACTCCCTGCCGCGGTTTTGATTTATTGTCGAAATAAAAGCGATGGTCAAATGTCACGACAATCGGGGCAAACAAGCTGCCCGTTGACATTCGCTAAATCTCTGGTTAACGACCCACAGACCTCACAGATGCTTTGATTCGAATACTCGGTATCGAGTGGATCCGCATCAGAAAGGGTCGGCTCTGTGTCGACTTCGTCGCCAGCACCGAGGTGGCCAAGAACCGATGCGGTAACCAAATCACGTTCGGTAACGATTCCGATAGGTTCGGTGCCTTCAAGCACGACGAGACGACCAGCATCCCCCCGCGTGAGCATGCTCGCTGCTTCCTCTACTGGCAAATCAGTCGAGACGGTGACGATACCGGGATGCATCACATCAGAAACGGTTGCAGAACTCGGATCCCTCCCGTTGAGAAACAGGCCAAGCATATCGCCTTCGGTGACGAGCCCAACGACCTCTTGCCCGCGTAAAACCACGGCACAGCCCTGTCCTTCGTCGCGGATGAGTTGGGCCGTGTTGACAGCCAAGTCAGCCTCGCTCACCCCGACAAATTCACGGGTCATCACATCGCGAATCGTGACGGTATCTCCCATATGAGAATGTTTCACACACTAGGGCTAAAAGCTACCTCCAGCATGCTTAAGGATACGCCCGCCGTATGTGTGTAATTACGCGTTTTCGAAGTCGAACTCGACCGCAGAGCCGGTGGCTCTGCATGTTTCGAGCGCGTGTTTTGCGGCCATGCCCGCATCCTGTGGCGAACGTGCTCTGCCGACGCCGACTTTGAGCTCGACGTTCACCGCTTCGCGGACGTGGTCAATTGCGTCTTGATACGCGGCTTCGTCCATGTCCGGGCAGACGGCGATGATGTTGTCGCCACCGACGAAAAACGAGAGCGCCCCGTTTTCTTCGCGCATGTAGCGCATCAATTCGGCGTAGCCCTGTTCGATGTTGATGAACGTGTCAAACTCGTTCAGGCGGTCTGTGTACTGACCCGTCGCGTCGTTCACGTCGAAGTGGGCGAGTTGGACGTCTGTTTCGGTGCGGAACTGCTCGTCGATGGTACGCCCGCGGAGAATCTCTTTCCGAGTCTTGTCCTGTGCGCTCCCCGCGTCTTGGAGTTGGCTGGTGGCGTCTTCGAGCGCCTGAATCGGTGACGTTCCAGTCGCCACGCTGAGGCTCACCGTCACCGGATAGCGGTTGCGGACGGATTCTTGAATCCGCGCATGGTCCTCAACGGAGAGTCCATTGCTCACCGCAATCATGTTGTCAAACCGGCTGAAGAAGATGTAGCCGTCGCGGTTGCCAAACAGTTGGGAGAGGTCTGCATACAGCCGCGATTGCAGCGTCTGGAGGTCAACTTCACGGCGTGGTTCGGGCGTGACCGTCCACGGCCCGTAGTTGTCAATTTGAATCAGGGTTACCTGCGTATTCGTCACGGTTGGTCGGCCCTACGGAGTCCGCGCGTATCTTTCTTTTCGATGCGGACGCCGTTAGGAGCCGAAAACAGATTCGTCTGCAGCGATGTCAGCGCGAAACGAGGTGAGTTTTTCGAGGGCCTCGTTTATCGCAATCAATTCAGGCTGGTTGTAGGCGGCTTTTGTCGCCCACGCATACCGAACCGTCTCCTCGTCGTCAATGAGGAACACCGCACGTTTTGGGACGTTTTTGTGCCCCTCCCACTCGTCGTAACAGACGTCAAAATCCGACGCGACGGAGCCGTCCGTGTCGGAGAGGAGAGGAAACCCGATATCGTACTGCTCTGAGAACTGTGTGTGTGGGAGTACGCAGAGTCGGTCGAGACTGCCCACACGTGGAGGTTTTCAGTAAACGAAAACCACGCTGCATCGCGGATGCTACACAGTTCCGGGGTGCAAACAGGACTGAAATCGAACGGATAGAACAACAGTCGTATCACAGCCCCATCACCCGTGTAATCGCTGAGGCTGAACGTCGTTTGTGCATCGTCTTCGACACCGACCAGCGAGAAAGATGGCGCCGGTTCCCCGTTTGTAACATAGAAACACAAACTCACCAATTGTGTGACTAGTCTGGTTTTTTCCAACTGCTTCGTGTGCAATGGTGGGTCTCCCCACAGCGTTGGGCGGTCTACGACCGAAATCCGCAGATTAAAACTACCGGGCACCCGACTCCGGAAACAATGATTCCCTCGTTCGTCATCGGCATCGCAGGCGGCACCGGTGCCGGGAAGACGACTGTCGCCCGAGAGCTTACGGAAGGCGCGGGCGATTCTGTCACCCGCATCCCGCTCGACAACTATTATAAAGACCTCTCGCACCTCGACATGGACGAACGCGCCGAGGTAAACTACGACCACCCAAACGCCTTCGAATGGGAACTCGTTCGCGAGCACATGGAGGCGCTCATGGAGGGCCAACACGTCGAAATGCCCCAATACGACTTCACGATTCACAATCGCAGCGAAACGTGTACCACCGTCCAGCCAACGGACGTCATCGTCTTAGAAGGCATCTTCTCACTCTATGATGAGCGTCTGAACGACATGATGGACCTCCGCGTGTACGTCGAGACGGACGCAGACGTGCGCATCCTCCGGCGCATCCGACGCGACGTTATCGACCGCGGGCGCGACCTTGACGGCGTCATCCAGCAGTACCTGAACACAGTCAAGCCGATGCATGAGCAGTTCGTCGAGCCGACGAAAAAGCACGCAGACCTCATCATTCCAGAAGGGGCAAACCGAGTTGCGGTCAACCTGCTCGCGGATAAAGTGCACGCAGAAATCAACGGGACGACGACGGAGTTGCGCGAGGCGTCAAGCCCCGGTCGGCCAGAATAAGTTACGCCTTTTGCTTGTCCGGGTTTTCGACGTTCGTATCGTAGTCCCAGAACCCACCGCGGCGCATACCACGGCCAAGGGCCTTGTGGAACTCAACGAAGTCGCCGAAGTTCTCTTCGGGAACGTGCTCGAAGATGTCCGCGACGCTCACGACTCGTTGGTAGTTGATACGGATGGGGTGGTCGCCGAACTGCGCTACGTAGTCCGCTTTGGCGAGCGGGAAGTCTTCGTCTTCGTTAATTTTCTTGGCAAGGATTGCGTGGCCGTATTTACGCATGCCCTCGCTGCCTTCCTCACCATCTGGGTCGTGGGGCCAGTCCATGCGTTGTGACAGTTCCCGACTCTCAAAAGGGTTTATGTTCCGGCGGTGGGCGGACGTTTGGAAGGGGTAGTCAGAATGCTAAACGGAAACGCAACGATATCGACAGTATCAGTGAGCAAGTTAGTGACCCCGCGCCCGACGACACAGGTACGACGTCCCAAAACTGCGTAGCACCGACTGGCACTTTTTAGTCGACGCCGAGAAAGCAGTTCGTATGACCGCTGACCTTCGGGCCGCGCTTCGCGCCCGCGAACCAGTGTGTGGCAGTTGGATTTCACTCGCAGACCCCGCCGTCGCAGAAGCCACGGCGAGCCTCGACTACGAGTTCCTGCTCATCGACACCGAACACGCACCCCATTCGGTCGAAACCGTCACCGACCTCGTTCGTGGTGTCGATGCCGCACCCGGCGACACAGAACCGTTCGTCCGTGCGGCGTGGAACGACCCCGTGCGAATCAAGCGCCTGCTCGACGTTGGCGTCGCTGGCATCATGGTGCCGATGCTCGAAAGCCGCGCTGACGCGGAAGCTTTCGTGAGCGCGACGCGCTACCCACCCGAAGGCGAACGCGGGATTGCCGCAAGCCGCGCCGCGCAGTACGGTCTCGACTTCGAGGAGTACGTCGCCCGCGCGAACGAGGAATTGGTGACGATTGGCCAAATCGAGAGCCGTGACGGCCTCGATGCCGTCGAAGAAATCGTGACCGTCCCCGGCCTCGACGCGCTGTTTATCGGCCCCGCAGACCTCTCCGGGGCACTCTCAGTGTTCGGCGAGTGGGATAGCGACGAACTCCGCGAGGCGATTGAGACGGTGCTTTCGACCGCCCACGCCCACGACGTCCCAGTTGGCACGCTTGCGAGTACGAATGACCAAATCGACGACTGGCTCGCACTCGGCTTTGACTACCTCATCGCAGGCATCGACGTGAGCCACATGCTTGCCGGAAGCGTGGCCGCAAAAGAGCGCTTCGACAACGCGATGGCAGAACGATAAACTACGACCCGACGTCCACCTGATAGTCTTTCAAAATATCACGGCCGATGATGACCGGATAGCTCATGTGGCTCCGGTCTTCGACGCTCGCCATGAGCGTGTGCGTCCGGCCGTTTATTTCAACTGTGATGTCCACGACAGGGCGCGTCTTCCCCGTCTTGTTGCTCCCCGAGACGATACGCGTGCGGTCGGTGATTGGCCCGGCCCCGATCTCTGCAGCCAGCGAAATGTCGATGCTCGTCCGTGTCGCGCCCGTGTCGGATTTCGCGGTGACGGTTTTCGCCCCCGACGTGCCGTAAACGGTCACGTCGTTGGTGTAGCCGATGACCGGCCGGGCTTCCGGCGGGGTGGCCGCAGACTCGTTGATGACCGACGGCATCGAATCGTCGAAGCCGGTCGCCAATTTCTCGACCAGTTCGGGGTCACACTCGCCACCCGCGCGCTCGATGGCGAGTGCAGCGATGTAGGGCGCAGGGCTGATACCCGTCGCCCCAAAGAGACCTTTGAACCCGGCCGTTGGGTTGACTTCGAGGACGAACCAGCCGTCTTCGCCTTCGATGAGGTCGATACCGGCGAAGTCGAGGCCCACGGCCTCTGTGGTTCGCAGTGCAATGTCTCGAACGTCCGCTGGGAGGTCGGCGGTGGCATCCTCTGGCTCGCCGCCAAGGGCAACGTTCGTCCGCCAGTCACCCTCGGGTGCGTGGCGCGTCATCGCCGCGATGATTTCGCCGCCGACCACGTACACGCGAACGTCGCGGTGTCGTTCTGCATCGACTTCGATGAACTCCTGTAAGAACGCCCAGCGATTACCGACCTGCGGCGAGAGAAGTTCGTCAGGCGACACTTTCCATGTCCAACTACCGTGCGTCCCGATGGCGGTCTTGTACACCGCCTCCTCGTCGAACTCTCCGCGCGCCTCGTTCAACCGACCCGGGTCGAGCGCGAGCAACTGATCTGGAACGGGAATTCCCGCCGCGGAGAGGCGCACCGCGGTCGAATACTTGTGCATCGCCGTGAGCACCGTGGTCGGGTCGTTGAGGACCGGCACGAGCCCTTTTATCGTGTCCGCGAGACAGAGCGCCTCGGTGGCGTAGTCGGCCTTCGAGAGCAGCAACCGGTTGATGACAATGTCAACGTCCGGTTCGAGCGTCGCCTGCCCCTCTCGAATCCGAACTTCGATGTTGTCCCGCCGGAGCCATTCCGGGTCGTGACCCAGTGCTTCGATGGCGTTGAGAATCGCCTTCGTCTCCTTCGAGCTATGGAGACTCAACACGCCAATTCGGAGCCGTCCGGCTTTCGTCATACCTTGTTTTAGTAACTCACGACACTTGAATCAATCTGCTAACAGGTGCTGGAGCCAAGATATGGACCAATCGCTCCGTGATTCGAAACGAAAACCGCGCGGCGCGTTGATGCGCCGCGTAATAACGGTGAGAATGGGAGCGAGCGAAACCGGTGGTTTCGCGAGTCACGAAGCACTCGCAGATTGCTTCGGAGGTGAGCAAATCCTTCGGATTTGCGAGCTTCAAAGCGGTCATAGACCGCTTTGTAATTTGAACTTCAGTCATTTCGCTCGCTTACGCTCGCTCCACTCCTTACTTCAAATCCCACTGTTCACGCTTCACTCGCTCACCGATTGCAGAGCGACGTGAAGCGCTCGCTCTGCGTTGTTGTTCGCGGTAGAAGGCGGTGAGAATGGGAGTGCGCAAACGCAGTGCGTTTGCGCGCCTTGATGCGGCGAAGCCGCATCTGCGTTTGAACCACGGTCGCAACTTCGTTGCGACCTGATTCAAATCCATTCGAACAAGTCCTTCGCGGCGCGTTCATGCGCCGCGTAATGACGGTGAGAATGGGATTTGAACCCATGAAGCCTTGCGGCTACCAGTTTTCAAGACTGGCGCATTTGGCCACTCTGCCATCTCACCAACAACCCGTCATACCGCGTCATCCGATTAAGGCCTGTCGCTTTTCAGTCGCGGGAGAGGACGAGGTCGCCGTCCGCCGCGACGACCGTCAGGCCAATTTCATCGAAGAAGGCCGCAGAATGCCGGGGATAGATGCGCCCGGCCGTTCGTCGCGCGTTGATGAGCGTGAGTGCCGTCACGAGGTCGTCGGCCGTCTCTACAACCGGGAGATTCGGTAGGAAATCAACCTCGAATCCGGCATCCAGCCCGCGGTCGGTGAGCGTCTCGACGGCCGGTTCGGTATACGCCGCCTCGAAGTCGATTGGGTCGTCGAAGCCCGCGTAGTACACCCGACCGTCAGTCGAGGGGCCGAGAATCACGGGATGGCGGCGCAGTTTCATCGCCCCGTTGTCGATTTCCTTGCGCGTGAGGAACATCGCGGTTGGTTCGACTGCCGCCGCAGTCT
Source organism: Haladaptatus sp. DJG-WS-42 (assembly GCF_037198285.1). NCBI lineage: Archaea > Methanobacteriati > Methanobacteriota > Halobacteria > Halobacteriales > Haladaptataceae > Haladaptatus > Haladaptatus sp. DJG-WS-42. The sequence goes on from NZ_CP147243.1 coordinate 331,581, forward strand.
GGACTTCTTCGCGGTCGAGCAGGTGGGTGAGCGTGTTCCCGACGCGCCCGGAGAAGGTTTGGCCGACCTGCACCTCGAAACGCGCGTCTTCGGGCGATTGGAGACATTCGTCTGCGAGGTCACGGAGTTCCGATTCGACCGACTGCACTGTCTGGTGTTCTTCGGGCAAATCCTCGTCTGCACGGTAGTTTACGAGCAACTCGCCGCCGCTGGTTTCGACGGCGCGAAGCACGTCTTTCAGCATGGCTGCATAGAGGTCGGCTGTCTCTTCTTCGCTGAGTGGCGTCGTCTCGGCCAACTCAGTGAGCACGAGTCCCGGTCGTGGTGGGTCTGCGAGAACGGCAACCGTCGTCATGGAAAAATCTGCGTTCGGCGGACCCTTGAACCCGCCGCTTGGCGCTCGGCAGGCTGCGTCACTCCAACTGCTCAGAGAGTGCCGCTGCAAGCGCATCGTCAAGCACGCCCGCCCGGAGCAAGTCATCGACGGCCGCCATGTCGATGTGGAGTTCCCGGTCGTCAGTGAGCGGCGACACGACTTCTCGAATCACGTCGTAGGCGGCGGCTGTGCCGACGCCGTGGTCGAGGTCGCCGTCGATGAACTCCGCGGCCTGTGCGCCACAGAGCAGTTCGACGGCGACGACCATCCGGGCGTTTTCGAGCGTTTTTCGGGCGTTGTGCGCCGCCTGCGCGCTCATGCTGACGTGGTCTTCTTGATTCCCGCTCACGGGCGTGTTGTCCGCAGAGGCGCGGCCGAACGAGCGACACTCGTTGAGCAGCGAGGCGGCGGTGTACTGGGCAATCATCAGCCCCGAGCGCAGGCCGCTGTGTTCGGTCAGGAAGGGCGGCAGGTAGTCTTCTTGGATGTTCGGATTCACCATGCGGTCGGTTCGCCGCTCGCTGATTGCAGCGAGTTCGGTGAGCGCGTTTGCGACGTAATCGACGCGGAGCGCGAGCACCTCACCATGAAAATTCCCACCCGAGAGCACGGCCGCAGACTCCGTACCGCTGGCGCGCGAATCGACTTGCTCGCCGGGGAAGATGAGTGGATTGTCCGTTGCGCTGTTGAGTTCAATTTCGACGGTTTCGCGGAGGTGACCAACCGCTTCCCGGACTGCGCCGTGAACCTGCGGGAGACACCGAATCGAGTAGGCGTCTTGGACGCGGTCACAGTTGCGATGGGATTCGACGATTTCTGACTCCGCAGTCAGGCGCTTTACGTTCCGCGCAGCTGCCGCTTGGCCGGGATGCGGACGCACCGCAGACAGCGCCGGGTCGCACGACGCGGTGGTTCCCATCGTCACTTCCGTGGTGAGCGCCCCCGCCGTATCGGCGGCTCTGAGCAATGATTCTGCGTCCACGACGAGCAACGCGCCGAGACCGACCGTTAGCTGGGTTCCGTTGATGAGCGCGAGGCCTTCTTTCGACGCGAGCGTGAGCGGTTCGAGGTCGACGCGGGCGAGCGCTTCACCTCCACTCAGCCGTTCGCCATCAACGTGCGCTTCACCCTCACCAAGAAGCACGAGCGCCATGTGCGCGAGGGGGGCAAGGTCGCCGCTCGCACCGAGGCTGCCGCGCGATTTCACGACCGGGTGGACGCCCTCGTTCAGCATCGTCACGAGGTGGTCAAGGACGACTTCACGGATGCCAGAGAAGCCTTTCACCAGTGCGTTGATGCGGGTGAGCATCATCGCCCGTACCTCCTCGCGGATGAGTTCGCGGCCTGCTCCTGCGGCGTGACTCCGAATGAGATTGGTCTGCAGTTGTTCGATGTCCTCGCGGGGGATGCGTTCGTTCACGAGCTGGCCGAAACCGGTGTTCACGCCGTAGACGGCGTCTCCAGCATCGACCACGTCGTCTACGCGTTCGCGGGCGGCGCGGACGGCCTCACGAGCCTCGTCAGAAACGACGACCGAAACATTCTCGCGGGCCACGCGCGCGACGGCTTCCGGCGTCAGCGAGGCTCCATCGAGCGTAATCGGGTCGCTCATCGCGCTCCACCCCACACCAAAGATTGGCCATGCATAGTGTGAGAATCACGACAGACCGTGAAGTCGTTTTCGAGGCATTTGGAAACGGAGAAAACAGAACGCACGACACAGTTATGTGCCCACCGCCCGCGAATTCGCACATGACGTGGCAACAGTGGCTCGTTCGACTCGTGCTCTTTCTGACCGGACTGTTCTTGCTCGGCGCGCTCGTCGGCCTCGGACTCAACGGCGAACTCACGAATCCAGCCGCACTCGTGACGCTCGGCCTCGTCGGCGGGAGCGTCCTCGCCGTCATCGTCGTCGCGCGAAAATCAGAGACGTGGCTCGCCAATCCGTACTGGTAACTCAGCGCCCGCGGCGGCCTTTCGTCTGGCGGTAGTCGCGGCCCATCTCAGCAGAGAGGTGTTCGACGAACGCTTCGTACTCGTCGTCGTCCATCTCGTCTGGGGCGAGCATCGGAATCAACTCGAAGCCACGCCCACGAAGCGTCGTGGCGTGGCACTCGGCAATGTCGAGGTCGTCGGGATTTTTCGTCGTGTACTCGAAGGCGAGTGCAGACAGTGCCTCTTGACCAACGGGCACGATAATCTGGGGGTTAATCATCCGGAGTTCCGCGGTCATGTAGCCGTCACAGGCCATGATTTCCGAGTCTGTTGGCCCGCGATCTGGGTGGCGACACCGGGTGACGTAGGTGAGAAAGACGTTTTCGAGCGACGGCTCAGTAGCGTCCCGTGCTGAAGCACTAAAGCCGACGCGCCCGAGCAGTTCTTGGACGCGCTCGCCGCCTGCGTCGCCGGTGAACGGGATGCTCGTCTCGTCTGCGCCTGCGCTTGGCTGGCCGCCGATGAAGACGAACTCCGCGGACACGTCACCGTAGCCGTGAACCACGTTCGTCCGGGTGTCACAGAGCGCGTCGCAGTTCGCACACGCCTCGTCCATGTTGAACGGGTTCCGCAGGTTGTCGGGGTTCGCCGCCATCACTCGATGTTCGCCGGGTTGCGTGGGTGGTAGTCGGTGTCGTATTCGCCGACCTTCCCGTCGAGACGGTCGGGGTTCATCCGCCCGGAGAGGAGCATGTAGTCGAGAATCGTGAGCGCGAGCATTGCTTCGACCACTGGCACACCGCGCGGCGGCAAGACTGGGTCGTGGCGACCGATAACCTTCTCCTGTTTCTCCTCGCCGGTCTCCCAGTCAACTGTGGTCTGCGTTTTCGGGATGGACGTTGGCGCGTGGAGAGTCACTTCGCCGTAGATTGGCTGGCCGGTCGTGATGCCGCCTTGAATCCCGCCGTGGTCGTTGCCGACGGGCGTTGGGTCGCCGTTCTCGTCGAACATCCAATCTTCATTGCGCTCGAATCCAGTGAACGTGCGCGCCTCGCGCCCGAGGCCGAACTCGAACGCAGAGGCGGCGGGGACGGCCATCATTGCCTGACCGAGACGCGCGGAGAACGAATCGAACCGGGGCGCGCCGAGTCCGCGCGGGACGCCCTGCGCTTCGAAGTAGACGCTCCCGCCGATGGAGTCGCCTTCTTCTTGATATGTGTTGATGAGGTCGCGCATCTCATCGGCTGTTTCGGGATGGGCACAGCGCACCTCGTTTTCCTCAGAATGTTCGAGCATCTCCTCGAAACTCACGTCCGGCGAGACGATGTCGCCAATCTGGTTGACGTGGGCTTTCACCTGAATATCTTGCGTGGCGAGCAATTTCTTCGCAATCGCCCCTGCGGCGACCCAGTTGACCGTCTCGCGGGCAGACGAGCGCCCGCCGCCGCCCCAGTTGCGCGTGCCGAACTTCGCAGAGTAGGTGAAATCGCCGTGGCTCGGACGCGGCGCGGTGATGAAGGGTTCGTACTTCTTCGAACGGGCGTCCTTGTTCTGAATCGTCATCCCGATTGGCGTACCCGTGGTGTAGCCGTCTTGGACGCCGCTGTGGATTTTCACTTCGTCGGGTTCGCCGCGACTCGTCGTGATCATCGACTGGCCGGGCTTGCGGCGGTCTAAGTCGCCTTGAATGTCTTCTTCTGTGAGTTCCAGCCCGGCGGGACACCCGGAGACCGTGACCCCCATCGCGTCGCCGTGGCTCTCGCCGTATGTGGTGACTCTGAAGAGTCGGCCGAATTCGTTACCGTTCATTGCAGGCCACTCGGGTGGCCGCACATTTAGTGTTTACAGGACGTGGCGCAAAGTTGCCGCTTACTGGAGGGAAGCGAGGCGGCAAACCGCAAACGGACACAGCATTTCTTCGGGACTCAACCCGCCGTGTGAGCCGATTTGGTCGAGTTCGCCGTCGTTGTACCAGACGAGTTTGTCGCGTGGAACGGCCACGAGGTCGGGGGCGTGCGCTTCGAAGTGCGCCGATGGCTCGCGGTCACCGAACAACCCCCGCGCCGTGTACTCCTCGCGGTCGAACGTTTTCACATCCAGTTCGGCTTCGAGCAGGTCGCGCAGTGCTTCAACGTGGCCGTCGCGGACGTGGAACTGGAGATTCCGCCCGCTGCCGACCGCAGGGATTGGCTCGCCGTCGGGGCCGCGTTTCAGGTGGTCGCTGAGTCCGTCGATGGTGTCGAGGGCAACGTTCGTTTCAGGGTCGGTGTCGAGATGCCCGTGGTCTGCGGTGACGACGAGGAGCGTGTTTTCAGCGACTGCGGGGGCTACCCGTTCGACGAGTTCGCGTTGGATGTGCCCCGTAACTTTCGAGACCATCTTCTCGTACTCAGGTGATTCCGTGCCGTGCTGGTGCGAGACGGCGTCCACGTGCGGGATGTAGGCGTAAGTGTAACTCGACCCGTCCGCCGACTGGAGTGTTTTCCGAATGAGACGGCCCATGTGTGCGAGGTCACCGTACCCCGACACACTCGCGCCAGCCATAGCGAGTTTCGAGTGTTCGGAGCGGGAGATGCGCTCTGGCATGACGACGTGCGGGGAGACACCCGCATCGCGGGCGCGCTCGTACACCGTCTGCTCGGGCGACGAAAAGAGGAAGCGGCCGTCAAGTCCGTCGAAGTTCTCGGGCACATAGTCGCCATCGAGAGTCGAAAACGGAAGCGTCAGGAGAACTTGTGCCAGTTCCTCGTAGTACTGGAACCACCCGAGTAAGCCATGTTCGACCGGCTGGGTTCCCGTCGAGACGGTCGTGATGGCGGCAGCGGTCTCAGAGGGGTACGTGGAGGTGAGCGGCGTCACCGTGCCCTGTTTTGCGAGCGTGTCGAGAAAGTCGTATTTGTGCTGGTCGCGCGTCCACTGCTCGTAGCCAAAGCCGTCTACGAGCACCACGACGACGTGGTCTGCGTCGGTTTTGATGCCAGTGAATACATCATTTGGAAGGGTGCGCCGCGTCGGGGCATCGAAAAGCGAGAGAATCGTATCAGGAACGTTTGCGAAGCAAAATCCGTTGTAGTCGGGGAAGAGAAAACCATCTTCCGAGAAGTGGTCGAGAAGGTCGGCGGCAACGTCGTCCTGTCGCATTGCCACCACGTGGACGAGGGAGCGAAAAGAGGATTCCGGTAAGACAGAATCTTAGCCGAGGCGCTGGTCTACGCGTGCGCCCAAATCGTACAGCACATCGAAGAAGTTGGGGAACGACACGTCGACGTGTTCTGCGCCTTTGATTTTCGTCGTCCCCTCCGCGGCGAGGCCCGCGACGGCGAGGGACATGATGATTCGGTGATCATCTTTGCCTTCGACAGTCGCACCAGACAGGTCAGAGTCGCCGCCGTGGATGATGAGTTCGTCCTGCCGTTCGGTGACGGATGCGCCCAGCTTCGTGAGTTCTTCTGCCATCGCGCTCACGCGGTCGGTCTCCTTGAATCGGACGTGTTCGCAGTTCGTGATTTTGGTGTCCCCGTCTGCGACCGCGCCGAGCGTGGCGATGGTCGGGAGCAAATCGGGCGTGTCGCCCACGTCGAACTCGATGCCCGTGAGGTCGGATTGTCGAATCGTGATGATGCCGTCATCGTCGTCCCACTCGATGTCCGCACCCATGCCGAGGAGCACGTCCACGATGGCGCTGTCGCCCTGTGCGCTCGGGTGTGCGCCCGTGACGATGAGTTCGTCTTCTGCGGCGAGCGCGCCCGCGGCGAGCAGGTAGGACATAGAGGAAAAGTCGCCGGGGACGTGGTACTCGCCGTCTTCGGGTTCGTAGGACTGGCCGCCCGCGACCGCGAAGCCGTCGGGCGTAGGTTCCGCGTCAATGCCGAACGCGGCGAGCACTTCGAGCGTAATATCGACGTACGGTGCGGACTTGAGTTCGGTTTCTAAGTGAACCCCGATGCCCTGTTCGGTGGTCGCACCCGCCATCAGGAGTGCGGTGATGTATTGCGAGGAGACGTCGCCCGGAATTGAGACTTCGCCGCCCGCGAGTGGGCCGCGAATTGCGAGCGGCGCCTGTCCGTTGTCGCGGGTGCTCTCTGCTCTCGCGCCGAGTTCGGTGAGCGCGGAGAGGAGCGGGCCTTGTGGCCGGGAGCGAAGCGAACGGTCGCCCGTGAGCACGGTGATGCCGTCCGCGAGCGCGGCAGTGGCCGTCACGAGGCGCATCGTCGTCCCGCTGTTGGCGCAGTCGATGATGTCGCCAGGTGTGCCCGGTTTGCCGCCGAAGCCGGAGACGTCGAGGCCGCCGTCGATTTCTTCGACGCTTCCGCCGAAGGCTTCGACTGCGCGGATGGTCGCCTTGGTGTCGGCGCTCATGAGCGGGTCGTAGATGAGCGCGCCGTCTGCGTAGCCCGCGGCGAGGATTGCGCGGTGGGAGTAACTCTTCGATGGCGGGGCTTTTGCCCGCCCGGCAACGGTCGAATTCGAGATGTCAACGTCCATGGTTGGGTAGATGTGACCACTCGGTATCAGGATACCGGAGACGGAGAGAGCTGCCAGTCGCCACGGGGTTGCCCCGGTAGGATTTTAGCCATCGCTCACCCACCCGTGAGTATGCAACCGGACTTTTCCGAACTCGACGCCGCCCTCGATTCGGCGGGAGCAGATGGCTTTCTCATCTACGCCGCAAGCGACGACTCGAACCAGCGCTACCTCTCCGGATTCGACGCCCCAGACCCGTTCCTCACGCTCTACGACGGCGACGTGCACCTGTTCGTCTCGCCGCTCGAATACGGCCGGGCAAAAAAAGAGAGCGGTGCGGCCACCCTCGCTCGCGGGAGTGAGTTTGGCTACCGCGAACTTGTCGACGAGTACGGCCCGGCCGAAGCGACCCACCGCGTCTGGACGAACTTCCTCGACTCCCACGACGTGTCCTCCGTGCTCGTCCCCACCGACTTTCCGCTCGGCCACGGCGACGGCCTGCGCGGACAGGGTGTCGAGGTCACCGCGGACGACGATGACGTGCTCCGCGACATTCGCGCCGTCAAACTCCCGCAGGAAATCGCCCACGTACGCGCCGCCCAGAAGGCAAACGAGCAGGCGATGAAAACCGCAGAAACCCTCATCAGCGAGGCGTCGGTCGAAGACGGCGTCCTCTATCACGAGGGCGAACCGCTCACCTCAGAGCGCGTCCGCCAAGAAATCGAGCTGACCCTCCTCCGCCACGGCTGTGCGCTAGACGAAACCATCGTCGCCTGTGGCGTAGACGCCGCAGACCCCCACGACCGGGGCAGTGGCCCGCTGCTCGCCGAGGAGTCTATCATCGTGGACATCTTCCCGCGCGGTAAGGAGAGCAAGTACTTCGCCGACATGACCCGGACGTTCGTCAAGGGAACGCCGAGCGACGAGCTGCAAGCGTGGTACGACGTTACAGACGTTGCCCTCGAAGCCGCTCTCGACGCCGTGAAACCCGGTGCGACCGGCAAGGAGGTACACGACGTGGTCTGTGACATCTACGAGGAGGCGGGCTACCCGACGCTCCGCGCAGACGACACCACCGAAGTCGGCTTCATCCACTCGACGGGTCACGGCGTTGGTCTCGACATCCACGAGATGCCCTCGGTTAGCCCGCGTGGTGAGGAACTCAAACCCGGCCACATCATCACCATCGAACCCGGCCTGTACGACCCAGACGTCGGTGGCGTCCGCATCGAGGACATCATCGTCGTCACCGAAGACGGCTACGAGAATCTGACCGACTATCCGAAAACGTTCGTCCTCGACTAAACGAACCCCTTTTTGCTCCCGCGCGGATACGTCGCAGACATGGAACTGCTGGTCGTCGGTGCGGGCGCGATGGGCCGCTGGTTTGCAGAAAGCGTCGCCGACGAATGTGAGCTGGCCTTTGCTGACACCGACCCCGCGGCAGCAGCGGACGCTGCCGCCGAAATCGGTGGCCGGGCCGTCTCACTCGATACCGACGACCGCTTCGACGCCGTCTGCGTGGCCGTCCCCATCTCCGTGGTCGAACACGCAATCGCTGCACACGCAGACAAAGCAACCCGGGCGCTCCTCGATTTGAGCGGCGTGATGGCGAAACCGCTCGCTGCGATGGCGACCCACGCCCCCGACGTAGAGCACTGGAGCCTCCACCCGCTGTTCGGGCCGGCCAACGCCCCCGGGACGATTGCCGCCGCCTCGAACAACGCAGGACCGGTCACTGCCCGCCTCAGAAAAGCCCTCGAAGCCGCGGGCAACTCGCTGTTCGAGACCACCGCCGAAGAACACGATACGGCGATGGAAACGGTGCAGGCGAAAACACACGCCGCCATCCTCGCGTTCGCGCTCGCCGCAGACGACGTCCCTGACGAATTTCACACGCCCATCTCAGAGGGGCTGTTTTCGCTCGTAGACCAGGTGACCTCGGGCACACCACAGGTGTACGCAGAGATTCAAGACACGTTCGAGGGCGCAGAAGCAGTCGCTGCCGCCGCCAGAGAACTCGCAGACGCAGACCCAGAGACCGTAGAACGCCTCTATCGCAAATCACGACGATGAAACAAGAACACCGCACACAAGTCGTAGAGAACGCAAAGTATCTTCGCGCCGTCAGACCAATCGACCCCGACGAGATTTACGAATACGTTGATGGCGAACCACACCCTGCAGTCGTCCGACAGGTGCTCCGCGAGCATTCTGTCGAGCTCGGGATTGTCGAAACAGAAGACGGCACGTTCGTCCCCGCCGCAGACGAGCCGATTTCGACCACCTTCCACGGCGTGAAGGCGTTTCCAGCCGAGTACTCCGCGCGCGTAGAAGACTTCGTCGTCAGCCGATTCGGTGCGGGTTGGCCCTCCGGGGAGGGCGGCGACGTGCTCCGCTACAACATCCGAAAGCTGAAAGAGGACTACTTCGCCCAGAACCCGGTCGAATACGATGCGGACGCCGCGCTCGGCTACGCCGTCTACCATCTGCCCGACTACTACGCGACGGCACAGTACGTGTTCGCAGATATGCTTCGCCACGGGCTGCTGAGCGAACACACCCGGATTTTAGATGTGGGCGCAGGTGCGGGCGGCCCAGCGCTCGGCATCCACGACCTATTCCCCGACGACGCGCTCGTGGATTACCACGCGCTCGAACCGAGCGCTGGCGCAGACGTGTTCGAGCACATGCTCGCAGAGACGCGAGACACCTTCAGAACCGAACTCCACCGCGAGACCGCAGAAGCGTTCGCGCCGAGTGAAACCTACGACATCGTGTTGTTTTCGAACGTTCTCAGCGAACTCGACGACCCCGTTTCAGTCGTCAAAAAGTACGCGAAACACCTCGCAGAGGACGGCTCGATTGTCGCCATCGCGCCCGCCGACAGAAACACGAGCATCGGCCTGCGCGAGGTCGAGCGCACGGTCGAAAACGGCCTGTCAGTGTGGGGGCCAGCCGTTCGCATCTGGCCCGGATTCGCCCCCGCAGACGAGGGCTGGTCGTTCGACGTGCAACCAGACCTTGAGATTCCGGCCTTCCAGAAGAAACTCGATGAGGCGGGCGGTGGCTACGGCGAGTTCATCAACACAGACGTGCAGTACTCGTGGACCGTGCTGCGACACGACGACGACCAGCGCCTCGACATCGAGCCGAACATCAACCTATTCGCGCGGATGAACGAGATGGAAAAGCACGTCACCAAACGCATCGATGTGCTCGCAGTAAAGCTGAGTCACTCGCTTTCTGCGGAGGATGCCCACCAACTCTACAAGATTGGTGACGGCTCTGAGCAGATCGACCACTACGCGGTACGTACCCAAGAGACGACGACGAACGCGCCGCTCAAAGATGCAGAGTACGGTGACTTGCTCATCTTCGAAAACGTGCTCGTCCTCTGGAACGACGACGAGGAGGCGTACAACCTCGTCGTGGACGGCAAAACGACGGTCGATGCGATGCCTGCCTGAGGGCGGGGTGTTTTTGCGGCAGGCGACCGCATGTGTGCTATGAGCATGGAGATTCTGTTGACCAACGACGACGGCATCGACAGCACGGGGTTTCGCGTGCTGTACGATGCGCTCTCTGCGGTGGGGAACGTGACGGCTGTGGCCCCCAAAGAAGATCAGAGCGCTGTCGGGCGGAAGATGTCGCGGGAGGTTCGCATCCACGACCACGAACTCGGCTACGCAATCGAGGGGACGCCAGCCGACTGTGTGGTGGCCGGGGTGCAATCGCTCGGCCCCGACCCTGACATTGTCGTCGCCGGAATCAATCGCGGTGCGAACCTCGGCGAGTACGTCCTTGGGCGCTCGGGGACGGTAAGCGCCGCCGTCGAAGCCGCCTTCTTCGGGATTCCAGCCATCGCGGTCTCGCTCTACATCCCCGGCGGATGGAAGGCGTTTAAGAAACACCAAGAGACCGCACACTCCTACCGCGAGGCCGTCCGTGCGGCCGAATATCTCACGGCCCACGCGCTCAACGCGGGCGTGTTCGACCACGCAGATTACCTCAACGTAAACGCCCCCATGCCCGGCGACGAGCCTGCGGACATGGAAATCACCAGACCGTCCCACGTCTATCAGATGGACGCAGAGCAAAACGGCGAAACCGTGACGCTCCACGACCGCATCTGGGAGAAGATGGCCGAAGGCGACATCCCCGACCCGCGTGGGAGCGACCGCCGTGCCGTCGTCGATGGACGAATCAGCGTCTCACCGCTCACCGCCCCGCACACGACCGAGCACCACGAGGCGCTCGACGCGCTGGCTGAAACGTACCTGTAACCGAAAAAGCTGTGAGAAGGCGTTAGCTTGGTGGAATCTGTACGCCAATCTGGTCGAGCAGCGACGTCATACTCGCGCTGTCTTTCATTTCGACAACCCGCCCGTCTTTGATTTTCCGGACGCTGAAGCCATCGACGGCAATCTCGTTTCCGGTCGGCTTGTACCCACGGAACTGTCCCGTGTGCGTGCCGGTTATCGTCCACCAGGCGAACACCACATCACCCTCTGCGGCCAGTTCGTTCACTCTGACGTTCGCGTCTGGGAAGCCCTCGTCCCACTCGCGGTGGACGGCTTTGATGTCGGAGAGCGCGACGAGCGGTGCCGGGTCGCCCATCCGTCGGGTACCGACTTTCACGTCGGGCGCGTACAGTTCATCGAGTACGTCCAGTTTGTCTTCGTTCCATACCTCTTGCATCTCGCGCCGGACGAGCGCTTTATTTGCACTGAGTACGTCTATCGTTGCCATGAGTCACCCCTCATCTGGCTCGCAAACGAGCCTGAAGGTACATATTGGATGGGGAGTGAGAAAACCGTTGATAAATTAGCAGGAAAACGCGACTTTTCAGAGCCGGAAACAAACACTGAAGGCACACCTTGGTGACGAGTTTGTATGTCTGAATCCGACGCCATCGAGAAGGTGGAGTCGCCCGCAACTGTCTCGTCGCTTGCTGCGGATTTTCGCGCACTCGGTATCGAGGCCGGTGATACGCTGCTTGTCCACTCGTCGCTGAGTTCCCTCGGGTGGGTCGTTGGCGGGCCAACAGCCGTCATCGACGCGCTTCAGCAGGTGCTCACGGAACGGGGCACGCTCGTCATGCCGTCGTTTACTTCGCAGTACACGAATCCCGAACACTGGGAAGCACCGCCGGTTCCAGACCATTGGGTCGAGAGTATCAACGAGGAGATGCCGCCGTTTAGACCCGAAAGCACCCCAACGCGGGGGATGGGCGCAATCGGGGAGTGTTTCCGGAACTACGCGGACGTCCAGCGAAGCGCCCACCCTATCACCTCCTTTGCTGCGTGGGGTGCTGGGGCATCGGCCGTCGTTTCTGACCACGAGTTCGACTACGGTCTCGGTGAAGGCTCACCGCTTGCGCGCATCTACGACCGGGGCGGGAAAATCCTCCTCCTCGGCGTTGGCCACGCGAACAACACGTCGCTCCACCTCGGAGAATATCCCGCAAACTTCGAGAAAGAGACCGTCACCGAGCGCGCGCCCGTCGAACGAGACGGTGAGCGCGTCGTCGTCGAGTTCGATGACATTGAAATGAACACAGACGACTTCGAGGAACTCGGCGCCGATTTCGAGACCGACGGTGGCCTCACCGAAGGTACCGTCGCCGCCGCTGACGTGAAACTCGTAGACCAACAGGCACTCGTTGACTACGCAATCGAGTGGTTCGAATCCCACCGATAGGGCGGCGCTTTTAGAAAATCAAACGCGCGTGGTGAACGCGTATCAGTTCGGAGGAGACGAGGAGAGTGACAAAAAGGTACTACCGAGGAGGGTGGAAAACAGAAGCACATATTTGCGAACAGCAGATTGTCACACGTATGCGCCCGGCGTTCATCGAGCTATTGCAGAACAATGCAGAGCACGCAAACGAGTTCCAGAACCGATTCGACGACGTTCAAGACGCCCAACACCCGGCCGTCGTCACCGTCTGTTGTTCTGATTCGCGCGTCCTTCAGGACCACATCTGGGGCAACGACGAGCCCGGCCGGATCTTCACATGTGGGAACATCGGCAATCGCGTCGTCCAAGAAACCACAGCGGGTGAGGTCGTCTCCGGCGACGTGCTCTATCCCGTCGAACACACCGGCACGGACACCATCGTCGTCGTCGGGCACACCGGCTGTGGGGCGGTAACCGCGACCTACGACGCGCTGACTGGCGAAGTCTCGGAACCAGCGGGTATCGAACACTGTCTGGCGCTCTTAGCGCCACACCTCGAATCTGGCGTGGACGCGCTCCCGGACGACGTGAGCCGGAGCGGCGCAATCAACCGGCTCGTCGAGTACAACGTTGACCGGCAAATCGAGTTCCTCGAAGCGAGCGACGACATCCCCGACGGCGTTGACATCGTCGGAGTCGTCTACGACTTCCAAGACGTGTACTCAGACCGGCGCGGCGAAGTCCACGTCATCAACGTAAACGGCGAGACGAATGTCGAAACCCTGCGTGAAGCACACCCGGAGATCGAATCACGGATTCGGCGGCTCTGGGAGTACTAGGGCGTCCGAGCATCCGCGAGGGCTCCCGGTCCTCGCCCTCAAGGGTGAAGGTGGGAACAACGAAGCACGACAAGTCGCCCAAGAGCACGTCAAAGAACAGCACGGAAAGGAGTTCTCGCTCGAAGAAATCGAGCGCAGGTACGTAAAGATAGTATCAGTCTGAGGCCTGCGACGAGATTTTTTAGGTCGTAAATCCCGAGAGTACCCACAGGGTCTGACGCCAGTCACCTGCGCTTAGACGCGGACGCCCCAGAAAAAGGCGATTCCGAGCACCGTGACAATCGAGAGGAGCAACTGGAGGGGCGCGCCGACGCGGATGAAGTCGGAGAACGTGTAGCCGCCCGGCCCGTAGACGAACAGGTTGGTCTGGTAGCCAACGGGCGTCATGAACGCCGTCGAGGCGGCGAACGTCACCGCGAGCACGAACGCAAAGGCGTTTGCCCCAATGGACTGAGCAGCACTCGCCGCGACGGGAATCATGAGCACAACGCTCGCGTTGTTACTGATGACGCTCGTCAACAGCCCGGTTGCCAGATACAGTACCCAGAGCACGCCAATGGCAGGCAGGAACGTCGCAGTAGAGGCGACGGCGTTGCCGAGGAGGGCGGCCGCACCGGTCTGCTGGAGGGCGATGCCGAGCGGGATGACGCCGGCGAGCAGGAAGATGACGTTCCACTCGACGGATTTGTAGAGTTCGTTCGGTTTGAGGACGCCGCTCAGAATCATCGCCACCACGCCCGCGAGCGCGGAGACGACGATTGGAAGGATGTTCAGCGCGGGGAGTGCAACGACGCCCGCGACGATGGCGACGGCGAACGGGATTTTGTCGCTGCGGTAGTTCACGTCCTCGAACTCGTGGGCGACGATGAAGTCCTCGTTTTGGACGAGGCGGGTGAGGCTGTCGGGTGGCGCTTGGACGAGAACCGTGTCACCGACCCGGATACGAATATCCTCGAATCGGTCGCGGACGACTTTCCCCCGGCTCCGGAAGGCGAGGACGTTCGCGTCGTAGCGCTGGCGAAACGTCGAACTGGCGAGCGTCTCGCCGACGAGGAATGACCCAGAAGGGATGACGACTTCGACGAGCACTGGCTCTTCTTCGCCGGGGTGGAGGTCGTCTTCGGTTCGCGGCCCACCGACGAACTGGACGCCCTCTGCGTCCATGAGCCGTTCGAGCGTCTCGCGGTTCGTCCTGACCCGAAGGGTGTCGTTTTCGTGAATCTCCTTGCGAGCGAGGGGCTCTGAAAACTGCTCGCCGTAGCGAATCAACTGGAGCACGTCAATGTCGAGTTCGGCGTCACCGAGCGCTTCTTCGACCGTCTGGCCGATTAACGATGACTCGGCCGGGACGACCACGTCTGCGAGGTATTCTTGGAGGGCATACTCCTCGACCAAGTCCTCCTCTGCGGGCACGCGTTTCGGAATCAGCCAGACGCCCACCGTCATGAGATAGAGCGCCCCGACCGCGAACACGACGATGCCGAGTTTGGTGAACTCGAACATACCGTAGGCGTGCAGCCCGCTCGCGGGGTTCTCTGCGCCGAGCCGTGCCACGATGTCGCTCGCCAGAATGTTCGTCGACGTACCGATGAGCGTCAACATCCCCCCGAACATCGACGCGAACGAAAGCGGCATGAGCAGTTTTGAGGGCGACGTTTTCCCCTTGTGGGCGAGGTCTGCAATCACGGGAACCAAGATGGCGACGACGGGCGTGTTGTTCACGAAGCCAGAAATCGGCCCGGTGACGCCGATGGTCGCAGCGAGTTGTTTTCGCTGGTCAGTGCCCGCAAACGAGGCCATCTTCCGGCCGAGGAGTTGGACGATACCGGTTCGGTTGATGCCCGTACTCAAGATGAGCATGGCGAGGACGGTGATGGTGGCGGGACTCGAAAACCCCGAGATACCTTCCTGTGCAGAAACCTGCGTCCACGGTTCGAGCACCATCAACAGCACCATCACGATGATGGCGGTGACGTCAATGGGGAACCACTCAGTGGCAAACAAAAAGAGCGCGAGCGCAATGAGCGCGAAAACGACGAGCATTTCACCCGTCACTGGCGTCGAAGCCACAGCGGCCACCGCCAGCGCGGGCGCTAAGAGAGACATACACAACGGAGGGGGTAGCGAGGGAAAAACGCTGGTATCCGCGTCGGTCACAGTCCAGTCTGGTCGTGGACGGAGGCAGTTCTTGGCCCCTCCCGGCCGATGGCATGTGGCGGAATGCCGCGAGCGAGGATGGTGAGTGGGAGGTTATTCGATGGATTGGACGAACGTCACCTGCTTTTCCTCGAAGCCCGTATCCCGGTAAAACCGTCTCGCACCGTCGTTTCGCCACTCACAGGAGACTTTGGGGTGGTCGCAGTCGGCCGCGTGAGCCAGTTCCGTTACATTCTCTACGACGCGCGTGCCGTGGCCACGGCTTTGGTAGGCATCTTTGATATAGAGGTTCACAATCTTGAGATAGCGCGAGTACTGACGTGAGGAGTGTGTTCCGTCGCGGAGAGTGACAAAGCCAATCGTCTCGCCATCTACGTCGATGAGGTAGTTGGTGATGTCGTCGCGTTCGAGGTGGTTTCTAAACCCGTCTGCTGAAACCTCGGCTTGACTGTCGTACACTAATTCGTTGAACGGAGAGTATGGCTCATTGTCGGTGGCGAGGGCGTACCAGCACTCGATGAGCGTGGGAATATCGGTTTCAGTGGCTTCTTTCAGGTGCATTTTCACACTCGTGTAGTCGTATTGATACGCGAGCAATCTATCCTTTTCCCATACCCGTCTCACTCTCGTGGCAGGAATCTCATTCGGAGATCAACAAATAAACAGTACCACGAACAACTCGTCGCCGAGTGAGCAACGGCTTGATTTTTCAGAGATTCATCCACTCAGAGGCTGTCAGTGGACGGGTCAGTACCTCGCTCTACCTGCTCGTACAGGTAGTACGAATACACCACGGTAATCGCACTCGTCACCAGCGCGGGCACGAGCAGGAAGTAGATGGCGTACTCCCCGAACAGGAGCCCAACCAGCGAGATGACGGCGGTGAGTTTGAACAGCCGACCCGCGAGCACGTGGGTTCGGGTCCACACCACGTCGCTGCTGAGCGTCCACGGCGTGCGGACGCCGACGAACCAGTTGCGTTCTGCGTGGGTGAGCAGGATGCCAATGTAATAGAAGAGGAAGGCGACCGCCGCGAGGATGAGCAACGTGAAGTCGAACTCGTAGCCGAGGTTGAACGCGATGACGCCGACGTGGACAAGAGCGATGAATCCCGTGATGATGACGACCAGCCAGTCGTAGTACGGCCGAAACGACTGGATATTCTCGCGGCGGGGGTCGATGCGCGGGATGGCAGCGAAAAGCGCGAGCAAGAGCGCAGCGAGAACCGGCGCGAACGCAAGTGCAACCGGCTTCGACATCGTATCGTTTGGCACTCCCGCGGCGTTCCAGTGGGTGACGAGCCGGTCGGGAAGCGACGGTGCCGCGAGAATTCCCACAAGTGCAGCCACCAAGACGAACCCCGCCGCAATCGCAAACCGCTGCCGCGTATTCATGTGAATTGATACGACTGCAGTGGTAATGAACGAAGAGGCTAACCCTGAAAGGACAGACGAGTTACCCCTGTGTGGTATATCGCAGGACAACGGTGACCTGAAGCACACCAACTAGAACCTGCTCGTGTCTGTGGAGTGAGACAGAGATAACCGTCGAAGCGTCCTACTTCTATCGGGAGTTACACAATGGACATTTCTGAGATTGTTTCCACAGAGTTCACCGAGTTCGACATTGGAACACCGCTTTCGAAGGTGGCAGGCGCGTTCGAGAATCAAGAACTGAACGCAGTTATCGTGACGGATGGTGACGCTTATCAGGGAATCGTCAGCCGCCGACAGCTAGCCGCGTCGTCAAACCAGCCCTCTGCAAAGGTCGGCTCACAGGTACAACACGTACCGGCCGTCGATCGCACTGAGGACGTCCGCGAAGTCGCGCGACTCATGATTGGGAGTGAGGCCAAAACACTCCCCGTGCTCGATGATACCCGCATCTATGGTGTCGTGACAGCAGATGCAGTATTGGAGGCTGTGCGACCGTTTCTTGACGCCGTCACGGTCGCTGATGCCTACACGGAAGCGTTGATCAGTGCATCCCCCGAGACGACGATCGGGAAAGCCCTCAACATCTTACGAGAGGCGCGTATTGACCACCTCCCAATCGTAGACGACACCACACTCGTGGGAATCGTGAGTCTCTACGATGTCATCGACTTCACGACACGGGGCGGGAATAAGAGTCAAGGTGGCTCGTCGGGGACGTTCGGCGGTCGCGGCGGGAGCGAGAGCCATGGCGGCTTTGGCGCGCGTGGCGGAGGCAGCGACCGGATGCTCGATTTGCCGGTGGGAAATTTGATGTCGGATGTGGTCGTAACGGTTCGGCGAAAGACACCGCTCGATGAGGTGGTCGAAACGATGTTCGAACAGGAGATCTCCTCGCTCGTCGTCGTCGCCGATGGAACCGACGAACCGGTCGGTATCATCACGAAAACGGACGTCATCGAGGCACTCACCTGGGAGCAAGACAATCGACGGGCCGTGCAAGTGTTCGGGCTTGACTTGCTCGAAGACATGGACTACGACGACGTGTCCGCGCTAATCGAGAACCTGACAGCGAACTACGGAGAGATGCGTGTGATCAAGGCCAGTATCGAGCTCCATGAGCACAAAGAACAGAGTCGAGGGGTGCCGTTGGTGCTGGCACGGATTCGACTGGTTACAAACCGTGGCTACTTCACAGCCGAAGGGGAGGGCTACGGTGCTACCCACGCGCTCCGTCTTGCGGCGAATGCGGTCGAACGCCAAGTTCTCAAGGGGAAAACCTACGGCCAATCGAAGAAGCACCCAGACGCAGAAGAACAACAGCACCTCTACGGCTGGTGGCTCGGTGGGTAACCTTCGTTTTTAGCGGATGGGTCAGATGCGCTTCCATGGAACGTCGCGTCAGTGTTGTGTTTGTTGAATGAACTCGTCGAGTTGTTCTTCGATGAGTGTCGCAACGCGCTCGCTATAGCGCCAGAGCGCTGCGTTGAGTCGTTCTTCAGTCTGGTCGTCGAGCCCATCAATCCCCTGTAGCACAGAGTCTTTGGTAACCTGTGGATGATAGACGCAAACAACGCCAATCGAGTGGTCTGAACTCGCAGTTCCAGCCGTGTGGATTCCGTACTCGTCAGTGCCCCACACGCCATCACCACCGTGTCGCTCCAACGCGGAGTCGAGCGCATCAAGCAGCCGTACATCGTCGGGGGAGAGCAGTGGCGTCTCACCGGTGAATAGTTCAGTGTAGGCCTGCGTCCGAGCACTGTTTCGCCACTGCTCTAAGTGAGAACGCGCTCTAAGTACGAGTTGTCTCTCGTCGGGGAATTCAGCCATGCAACCTAGAGGAGTGCAACGCCAATCAACGTTTACCCGGCGTCACTCGTAGTTCGATGAGATGCGGGGAGTGGCCATAGTTTTCTTTCCAGAGTGCCAACTAGTCGCATGCCAAACTACGCAGCTATTTTCGAGATTGATTCGAAATCGGACGCAGAAGCAGTCAGACTCCTCGTCGAACGGGTGTATGATGCACTCCGAGAGGAAACGCAGGACATCGAGGATGGAAAAGCCAGTCTGAGCCAGATGCTCGACGAATTTAGAGCAATCCGTGACGCAGCCAGACACGCAGCACCCGGGACGCTTTCGATTCAGTACGAACAGTCCGACGAACCGTTCGAAGACTGACGTCTCGCTACCGAGAGTCGCGGATTTGACAGTCCCGGTACAGCCGTCAGGCTTCCGACTGATGTTCCAGCGTTCGTCTATTTCACCGCTTTCGCTCGCATGGCGGAAGAATTACGCTCGGAGGCCATTTCGTTCGTCTGGGTATCCATTCGTTCGAGTTGCGACGAGGACGCCCACGGAGTCACTGACGATTTTCACGTCGGTGAGCGTGTAGCCCGCATCGGCGAGCAGGTTCGCAACAGTCCCCATTTGCGGGAGTGTCTCGTAGTCGCCACGAGATTCCGGTGGCCCGAAGAACATCTTGTCGGCAACGACGAAGTGGCGGGGATTCAGTGACGAAATGCCCTCGATTGCGGCCCGTAACTCCTCTTCACCACCCTCGTCGTACGCCATGTAGAGTGCGTAACTTGCGACGACGACATCCACCGCAACGTCTACGTTCGGTTCCCGAAACGACCCGTGGTCGAACGAGACGTTTTCGACGCCTCTCTGCTCCGCCTTCTGTCGAGCATATCGAAGCCACTCTTCGTAGATGTCTCGACCAAGGACGCGTTCGCACTTCGATGCGAGTTTGAGTGCGACAATTCCGGTTCCCGTCCCCATGTCAACCACCGTATCGTCGCGTCCGATTGGAGCGTGTTCGACGATGTACGAAACGCAGGTCTGGTACGCCTCGTCCGCCGCGCTGTCTTCGTCGTAATCCATCGGCGTGTAGCCGTGAGAGTCGCCCTCCGGTTCGTTCATGGCTACGCAGCCGTAGCGCCGGTGGACAGATAAGGGTTCCAAGAGTTATCGTTGACAGGTTTGTGAAGCGGCGTCGAACCTTCGCTCTGCCTGCGTTTCCGAATGCGTTTCCGAATAATTCGTTGTTTGTTACCGCTTTTCGCGCTGTTCGACCTTGTTCAACTCGATGAGCAACCGGAAAATCGCTTTCACGAGATTCGCGTCCACCTCGAAGCGCTCTGCGTTCTTCCCGGCGCGCTCCATCACTTTGTCTTCTTGGGCCTCGTCGGTGGTCGGCAAGTCCAAATCCGCTTTCACCTGCGCAATCGTGTCCGCGACGTAGGTGCGCCGGGCGATGAGTTCGACCAGTTCGCGGTCGATGTCTTCGATTTCTTGGCGGTGTTCGTCGAGCGTCACTTCTGTGTCGCGCCGTGATTCTGTGTTGTCGTTAGCCATGTGTTTCCGTCTCGGTTGCTCCAGTGGTCTTCGAGTCGTTCCAGTGTCTCTCGGTCGCCAACGGCCGTAAAGCTCGGCCCCGTCCCCGACAGCGAGACGCCCCGCGAGAGGGGCATTGCTTCGACCAGTGGGTCGGTTGGGAAGTCGAGGGCGGCACAAAAGGCGAGGCCGTTTACGGTCATCGCGCGTTCGTACTCGCCCGAAAGGGCGAGGTCGGCGACGAGGTCTGCCATCGGCGCAATCTGCTTACATCGCGCCACGTCTGCGTCTGCGCTGAACGACTGTTCGTCGGGCGTCCAGACGAGTACGTCCCATTCGACTGCCTCGCGGTGGAGGAGTTCATCTTTCGTGTTGTCGGTGACGGTGACGCCGCCGAGCATGCTCGCGCTCGCGTCGTCGAACGCGCCGGTGACGGTGACGCCCACGTCGCGGGCGGCTTGCACGCCAATGCGCGCGGCGGCTTCTCTGTCGATGTCGGTGTCGAGGGCGGCGAGTGTGGCGAGCACCGTCGCGTTCGCGGCGGCGCTCGAACTCTTGAGTCCTGAGGCCATCGGCACGTCGCTCTCGGTGCGGACGTGGCCGCCTTCGCCGGTCCCGAACTGTTCGGTGACGAGTTCGACACACCGCTCGATGAGTCGCGTGTCGGCGTCTGGTGCGCCGTCTACTTCGCCGGTCACGCCAGTCTCCGCTTCGAGGCTGACGTGTGCGGTGGTGTAGCGGTCGATGGCGAACGCCGCGCCCGTCCCCGTCGCGAGTGCGTTGAGGATGGTTCCAGCGGCGGGTGCTGCTGCCGTGCCCTCCATGATACAGGTTCTCCTCCCCTACCCGCCTACTTACGCGTGGCGGTTGGCGCGGATTTAGCCGCCTGACAACGCCGGGTTTTTGCCGGGGAGTGCAGTAGGAATCGTATGAGCCTGCGCAACGACATCTCGCCCGAAACGCTCGGTATCGAACTCACCGAGGGGGGCATCGTCGTCCACTACACAGATGGCAGAGAGGTGTTCTACAACGGGATTCCCGCGAAGGTCGAAGGGACGGTCAAAACCGCTCCAGCCAAAGACGTTCACATCCTCGTCACCGACCCGACGGAGACCGAGGGCGTCGTCGTCTACGTGAACGACCGCAATACGGCAGACGAGATCCTCGAATCGACGGGCGTTGGGCGCGTCCTGTTGGCAGAGGACGAAGAGACCGCTATTTTCCCCGGCGTGACTATCCGCGATGCTGGTGGCTTCCGCGTCGAAGTCGAAGCAGACCCGGAGACGGTTCGCGGCCGTGTGTTCGTCTTCGAAGAGGACGACATGGGCGAACGCTCGTTCGAAATCGTGGCTCCACCCACAGACGACTGATTACTGAATGTAGTCGGCTCCCTCACCCTCACAGTTTTCCTCGTGTTGGCGCGCGTCTTCTTCGACATCGAACATGAGTCCGCAGTGGTCACACTCATACCAGGTCATGTTGTCGCGCTCGGTCGTTGAGACCATAGGTATGAACTGTCGCGTATCGATAAATTCGTTTCTCCGAGCGAACCGTAAAGAGCGCGGGGCCGCAAGGGAAGAGTATGAGTTCGGGTGTGCGAGACGAGGGGCTCACGCTCACGGTGCAGAGTGCCGAAAAACGCGACGCGGGACGGGGTGTCGCACGCCTTCCCGAAGCCGCACGGCGGACACTCGGCGTCCTGAGTGGTGACACGGTCATCATCGAAGGAACCGCCGCAACCGTCGCAAAAGTGTGGCCTGCAGGTGCTGGCCTCTCGAAAAAAGCGGTTAGAATCGACGCCGACACCCGCGCGAACGCCGGGGTCAACATCGGCGACGAGGTGCAGGTTCGACCGGTTGACGTGGCAGACGCCGCGATGGTCGAAATCACCCCCGAACACGAGTTTGCCGACGACGACGAGGCGACACGAGCCATCCGCGACGCGCTCGTAGACCGGCCGCTCACCGCAGGCGAACAGCTTCACGTCCCGCGACTCGGCAACGGCTCACTTTCCGTGACTCGAACCCAGCCTGACGGGATGGTTCGGGTGACGGGACAGACGCGCCTTGTCTTGCTCGAACCGAGTACCACCGCACCGAAGCAGGCTGCACGCCCCGTGACAACAGACGATTCGGGTGTCAACTACGAGGACATCGGCGGCTTAGATGACGAGCTAGAGCAGGTCAGAGAGATGATTGAGCTTCCGCTCTCAGAGCCGGAGCTGTTCACCCAGTTGGGCATCGACCCGCCGAAAGGCGTCCTGCTCTACGGGCCGCCCGGCACGGGCAAAACGCTCATCGCCAAAGCGGTGGCAAACGAAGTGAATGCCCACTTCTCGGTGATTTCTGGGCCGGAAATCGTCTCGAAGTACAAGGGTGAGTCAGAGGAGAAACTGCGCGAAGCGTTCGAGACGGCGACTGCAAACGCGCCAGCCATCATCTTCATCGACGAAATCGACTCGATTGCGGGCACCCGCGACGACGACGCCGACATGGAAACCCGTGTCGTCGCCCAGTTGCTCACCCTCCTTGACGGGCTTGAGGACCGCGGACAGGTCGTCGTCATCGGCGCGACCAACCGCGTTGATGCTATCGACTCCGCCTTGCGCCGCGGCGGGCGGTTCGACCGTGAAATCGAAATTGGCGTCCCCGGCATCGAAGGACGGCGCGAAATTCTCGACGTCCACACCCGTGGGATGCCACTCGCGGACGACGTGGACGTGGCACTGCTCGCAAAGCGTACCCATGGCTTCGTTGGCGCGGACTTGAAAACGCTCGCCACGGAAGCAGCGATGCACGCGCTTCGCGGCCGGGAAGACGGCACGCCGCTCACCGTCTCGCGCGCCGACTTTGAATCCGCGCTCGCGGTGGTTGACCCGTCAGCGATGCGCGAGTACGTGGCAGAGACGCCGAACGTGGACTTCAGCGCGGTTGGTGGGCTTGAAGCGGCAAAGCAAACCTTAGAGGAGGCGGTCATCTGGCCGCTCGAATACGGCGCGCTGTTCGAGGCGGCGAACACCGACCCGCCCTCTGGCGTGCTGTTGTACGGGCCGCCCGGCACTGGAAAAACGCTGCTTGCGCGCGCGCTCGCTGGCGAGAGTGGAGTGAACTTTATCCGGGTTGCCGGACCGGAGCTACTCGACCGCTACGTCGGGGAGTCAGAGAAAGCCGTCCGAAAGGTGTTCGACCGGGCGCGACAGGCCGCCCCCGCAATCATCTTCTTCGACGAAATCGATGCGATTGCTGCGCGCAGAGACGACAGCCACGAGGTGACCGAGCGCGTCGTCTCGCAACTGCTCACCGAGATGGACGGCGTCGTTGACAACCCGAACCTGATGGTGCTTGCAGCCACGAATCGACGGGAGGTCCTCGACCCGGCGCTCGTTCGCGCGGGTCGGTTAGAGACGCACATCGAGGTGCCCGCACCGGACGAAGCCGCCCGTCGGGCGATTCTCGCGGTGCACCTCGCAGGCAAGCCGCTTGCAGCCGATGTGGATGCAGAGAAACTGGCCACGGACACCCGTGGCTACTCGGGGGCAGACCTGCGGTCGGTGGTTCGACAGGCTGCGATGTACGCGATTCGGGAGTTTGCCGCAGAAAACGGTCCGGAAGCCGCAACAAGCCGCGCAGACGAGTTGGAGATTCGCGCAAGCCACTTCACACAGGCCGTAGAGCAGGTAGAGCCCTCGTTGACCTAAGTAGAGGCCGTGTCGCCTGCAGTTTGGTTGCTTAAGATGACAGTAATAAAAACAGTAATGCTTTGACAGTGGGGACGAACGTTGTAACAGAACTGATGGGTGACGAAGACAGGCCAGTCATTCTCGTTGTCGAAGACGAAGCTGACGTGGCAGAAACGTACGAGATTTGGCTCAGTGGCAAGTATGACGTGACCGTTGCAAATAACGGCCGTGAAGCGCTTTCAGCCATCACCGAAGAGGTAGACGTTGTCCTCCTTGACCGAATGATGCCGGGGCTCTCTGGAGACGAAGTGCTCTCGACAATCCGTGAGCGCGACCTCAACTGCCGAGTGGCGATGGTGACGGCCGTAGAGCCGGATTTCGACATTATCGACATGGGATTCGATGCCTATCTCAGCAAGCCGGTGAGCAAACACCAATTACACGACACCGTCGATAGTCTCGTAGAGCGAGCGACCTACTCTGGACTCCTACAAGAATACTACGCGCTCGCAGAGACGAAAGCAGCGCTTATGACCGGGAAACGTATCGAAGAACTCGAACAAAACGACGCATACAACGAACTCGAAGCCAAGCTAGCGGACGTGGAAGCACGGCTGGATGAGACGCAAGGTGGGTTCACCGACGAGACATCGTTTATCAGCGCACTTCGAGATTTGGGGGGTATGAATGGAGACCAATCGTAACACAGACGAAGAACAAACGGGCTACGAGCTGGAGGAAATTCTCCCCGAGGAGACGCTCCACGTCCCACCGGGCACGAACATTCTGATAGCCGGGCCGCCGATGAGCGGGAAGCGAGAACTGGCGTTGTCCATCCTCGCACAAGGTGCCACAAACGGAGAGGGGAACGTCATCGTCTCGACAGACCGCGGCGCAGACACCATCACCAAAGATTTCACAAAGCTGGTTCCGAACCTCGATCGAAAGTCGCTCGGTATCGTGGAGTCACGTGAATCGGGTGGCTCTGCAAAAGACGAGTTCGTCCACTCAGTTGCATCACCGGGCGACCTGACGGGCATTGGTATCGGTATCTCGCAGTTCATGCAGCGGTTCAGCCAGAACGGCATCACGCGAACGAGACTCGCCCTCGACTCCGTTTCGACACTGCTCTCGTATGTCGAAGTTCGGACGGTGTTCAAGTTCTGTCACGTACTCACTGCCCGACTGGAAGCGGTTGGCTATCTCGGCGTCTTCACCTTAGATACCGGCGCACACGACGCACAGGCCATAAACACCATCAAGCAGGTGTTCGACGGCATGATCGAACTCCGTGAGAGCGACACCGGTATCGAGATGCGCGTGGTTGGTCTCGGCGGCAAGCGCACGAAGTGGGCGGCGTACGAACCCAATCACTCTTAGGCGATGGCGCGCTACTCCGCAGTCGAATGAGTGACCAGCCGGGGGTGGCAGAAGTTGACGACGCAGACTGGCGCGACTACTTCGGCTTCGACGCCCCCTACGACCAGCAGGCGAAGGTCATAGAGCGCACCATCCGGACGGCAAAGGGGAAAGGCTACTTCGTCTTCGAAGGCCCGTGTGGCACGGGCAAGACGATGGCCGCGCTCACCGCTGCCTCCTATCTGGTCCGCGAAACAGACCTCTACGACCGCGTGGTCGTCGTGACGCCGGTCAAACAGCAACTCGCGCAGTTCGTTTCGGATATGCGCGCGCTCAACGAAGGCCGCGACGACCCACTTTCTGCAGTTGCGCTCGACAGCAAGGGTGACCTTTGTCCCTACGAGCGCGAAGGAATTTTTCCCGACGACGCGAGCGTCCACGACCGATGTGAAGACCTCAGAGACCACACCAGTTCGCTCGTGAAACTCAACGACGGCGAGAAAGGAGGGCTTCCGAAAGAGAGCGCCATTTCGGGCGTGCGTGAGGATGCAGAGAAATGGTGGGACCCCGCGCGCGCAGAGAAACTCGCCGCCGCTGCGAGACAGGACGCAGAGACGTGGCAGTCGCTCAACACGGCCACCCTCGAAACCGCCGGTGCGAAATCACCGTATCCAACCCACCAACCAACCGCGCCCGACGAGGTGCTTGATTCGGACACCGGCAACGGCCCGCTCTACTGTCCGTTCGAGGCCGACTGGTACGCTCGCGATAAGGGCTCGCCCGTCGGTTTCGAGCACGGCGAAAACGGCGTCGTGACCATCAACGAGTTGCTTCCCCAGTCGGTCGAACACGGCACCTGTCCCCACCGCGTGATGCAAGTGCTTCTCGGGAACGCAGAAGTCGTCATCGGGAACTACATGCACCTGTTCGACGGCCAGACGCGGGTGCTCACCGACGCGATTCTGGACGAAAACACGTTCGTCATCGTTGACGAAGCCCACCGCGTCGAAGAGCGCGTCCGCGACATCCTTTCAGACCGCGTTGGCCTCCACTCGTTGCGGCGGGCACGCGGCGACCTCCAGATGCTCACCAAACACGCGAGCAAGACACGCGAGCACAAGATGGAGGTGAACGAAGCCCTCGGCACCTACGAAGTGTCGCTCGACCACGTCCACCGCGCCATCGAGTTTTACAACGCCGTCATGGACTGGATGGACGAACGCATTACTGCTCACTTAGACGAGGAGTTCGACGACTGGCAGCGGGCGATTCAGTACGACGATTTCCCCGAAGAAGACATCGAAATCCCGCTCAGGCCGCCAGAGAGCGAGGACGTAGATGACCTCTCGACGTGGGCCAAAGCAGAGGGGTATGGCGAACGCCTCTGGCAGGCGATGGGACCGCTCGGCGTGGCCGTCGATGCCATCCTCGAAGAAATCGAGCCGAATCGAAGCACCGTCTGTGGCGCGGTTGGGACGCTCATGACGGGCTGGTGGGAGAACAGTCGAGCCACCTACTTCCGCGAACTCGTCCTTGAACATTCTCCAAAGGAACTCGGCGAGACAGCGAACGTCTGGGAACGCGCGTTCACGCCCGCGCTTGTCATGTACAACTGCCTCCCGTCTGAGGAGTGCAGAGAGATATTCAACACCGTTGGCGGTGGCGTGTTGATGAGCGCGACGCTCGAACCACTGAACGTGTTCCAAGAGGTCGTTGGCCTCGCTGACTTCGATCCAGATCGCCCCGTCGATGCCCACACGTTCGACCTTCGGTTCCCACCCGAAAACCGCGCGACGTGGGGCGTTGACCTGACGCCGTTTACCGCGCGAAATCGCGGGTCGCCAACCGCGGGTGAGGACAACACCGTTCGCGAGGAGTACGCCTACGCGCTGCGCGAACTCGCCCGCAGTCCGGGGAACGTTCTCATCTGCATGCCGAACTACCGAGAAGCGACGTGGGCGGCGGCTCGGCTGCGGGAGGACGTTTCGAAGCCCGTTCTCGTGGACGAAAGCTCGTCGAACGAGGACACAGAACGCTTGAAACAGTCGTTTTTCGACGGTGGCGAAAAGGTGCTCGTCACGAGTACGCGGGGGACGCTCACCGAGGGTGTCGATTATGACGGCGACAAACTCGCCACGTGTGCGGTCGTTGGCGTCCCGCTCGTGAACACGCGGTCGCCGCGCGTGCGGGCGGTTCGGTTCGCCTACGCAGAGGCGTTCGGTCCCGAGAACGCCTTCACCTACGCACTCACGGTTCCTGCGGTTCGCCGCACGCGACAGGCGCTTGGTCGCGTGATTCGCGGGCCAGACGAACGCGGTGTGCGCGCGCTCATCGACCAACGCTACTGCGAGACGACGAGACGCGATGACGTTCGTGCGTGTCTGTCTGCCGAAGAGCGGACCGAGCAAGTACGGATGACGCCAATGTTCCTGTCCGCGCAGATTGAACAATTTTGGAACAGAACGGGGAATTCGTGAACGAACCGATACCTTAGTATATAATCACGTCAATTGTTTACTATGTGGGATGCACACACCCCTATCACTGAGCAACAGCGCTGTTGCCCAACCTGCAATCGGCCGGTCACCGGAACCGTCATCAGTGGCCCCGAGCATGCCGCCTTCCGCCCATGTGGTCATCACATCCACCCGGTGAAACTCGATTAATCCCAGAACGATTTGGTGCGGGCGTACTGGCGTTCTTGACCCAGAATATCGCGGTAAAACTCGTCTTCGTTTTCGCGCAACTTGCCGATGATACGCGCGGCATTGTGCGGCCCGACGCCACGGGCGGCCAGCGCGATGATGGCCTGCTTGCCGTGGCTCTGGACGAGGCTGGCCGAGCGATAGGCCCGGCGCGTCATTTTCTCTTGGTCGTCGTCTTTCTCGCGGGCTTTGACCGCTGACACCACTTCGTCCGCCCACGGGTTGAGCGCGGCAATGCGACTCGACTCACAGAGCGGACACTGTGGCTGGTCGGGGATTCTGTGCACCTTTTGTGTGCGCTCCCAGTCCATGCAGTGCAGACAAAAGAGCAGCATCGTGTCGTTCTGAATGCGCTCACGGACGGTTTGGATGACGCTCGCATCAGCGTTTTCTGGGGCAAGGAGTTCCCGACCAGAGGAGCGACCGTCTACGCCAATCGCCGTCCGGCCGCCGACGGTGACGAGTTCGAGGTCGCCCGACTGCATCCGCGTAAGCAGCTCGGCGGCTCGCGCCACGTCCAAATCCTCGTGGAGGATTTCGCGCACGGCTTCGTCGTAGACCGGCGTCTCGCTGAGCGCGGCGAGCAGGCGGGAGAGACCGAACTGGCGCTTGCTGTCGCCTTGCCAACTCTGGAGTGAGCCGAACTTCGCCGCGACCTGTGCGAGTTTGAATTTGAGCGCATCTGCGTTCTTCAGGCTCAACTCAATGAGCGGCTGGAGGTGGGCTGGGTCGGTCGTTTCGAGCACTTCGACCACCGTGCGCGCCGTCACGTCGCGGGGCACTTCGAGTTCGATGCGGTAGGGGTCGACGTCGAGGCCGACCGAGGAGCCGGTGCGCTGGCCAATGAGCGCCGAAAGCACGCGCCCGAGCGTTTCGTTCACCTTGTGGCCGAAACAGGCATTGACGACGAGCGTCCGACCCTGAAATTCGATGACGACGCGGTCGTTCGTCGGGACGGGATGGCCTTGCTCTCGCTGACGGGCAATCGGTTTCACGGCTTTCTCGATGGTCCGTTGGTCTGCCGGATAGCGTTTTCCGAGGTCGCGCGCGACGGCCGTACGGTCGTCGTCGCCCTCCAATTGGCTGGCCGCGACTTCGCGCACCTCGCCGACCTCTTGGGCAACTTCGAAGGGAACCGGAATCTCGCTCCCCGTCCACGACGGTACTTCGCCCGAGGGGTCTTCGATTGGCGTCACCTGCACGCGCTGTTTTTCCTCGTCGATTTCGGTGATGCGCCACATCTCGCCGCGCTGGATGAACACCTCGCCCGGCCCGGCGAAGTTCACGACAAAGCGTTCGTCTAAGGTGCCGACCTGCCGTCCGCTCGCCATATCGTACACCTCGAAGGTTTCCTCGTCGGGAATCATCGAGAGGTTCGCGTAGAAATACCGCCACGTTCCGCCGCCCTTAGAGAGCAGGTCTTTCTCCTCGTCCAGCCAGAGGATGCGGTTGTACGAGAGTTCGTGGATGACGTCCTTGAACTGCTCCTCGGTGAGGTCGGCAAACGGGTAGGCGCGCGTCACGATTTCGTAGGCCTTGCGCCCCGAGATGTCGCCAAAGTCCATCACGACGCCCGCAATCTGGTTTGCGACGGTGTCGAGACTCCCGTGATGGATGTTTGTCTCTTCGACTTCGTTTACCCCGGCGCGGCGGGCGATGACCATGGCTTCGAACGTGTCGTCCGGGCGAGTCGTGATGATGGTTCCGTGGGAGGTTGCATCCCGGCGGTGACCCGCCCGCCCGACTCGCTGGAGCATCCGCGAGACTTCGCGAGGGCTCGAATACTGGATGACGTGGTCCACCCGGCCCACGTCGATGCCGAGTTCCATCGAGGAGGTACAAAGCAGCGCATCGAGTTCACCGGCTTTGAACTGGTCTTCGACCTCAACGCGGGCGTCTCTGGAGAGCGAGCCGTGGTGGACGCCGATGTTCAAGTCGAGTTCGTTGAATCGTGAGCCGAGGGCTTCTGCGGTCTGGCGCGTGTTCACGAAGATGAGCGTCGATTCGTGAGCATCCACGAGGTCGCGGATAGCTCTAACGTGGCTTGCGATGTCGGCTTCAGTCATCAACCGCCCCGCGAGGGTGTCGTCTTCGTCCGTGATTTCTGGCTCGAACACGGTCAAATCGACGCGACTGCCCACGTCCACCTCGACGATGGCACAGCCGCGGTCGCCGGTCAGGAACCGGCCGACTTCTCGCGGGTCGCCCACGGTTGCAGAGAGCCCAATGCGCTGGAACGACCCGGCAAGTTCGCGCAGGCGTTCTAACCCAATCGTCAACTGCGCGCCCCGCTTCGAGGCGGCGAGTTCGTGCACCTCGTCTACGACGACGTGCGAGACGTCTTCGAGGGCTTGGCGGAGTTTCTTCCCCGTGAGCATCGCTTGCAGCGTTTCCGGCGTCGTGACGAGCACGTCCGGCGGGTCGTTGGCCTGCTTGGTTCGCTGGTACTGCGTGGTGTCGCCGTGGCGCACGTCCACCGTCACGTCCAAGGTGTCACCCCACCAATCGAGGCGACTGCGCATGTCGCGGTTCAGCGCGCGAAGCGGGGTGATGTACAGTGCCGAAATACCCGCGCGCTCCTCGGGCGGTTTGGCGACGATAGCGTCGAACACAGGCAGCATGGCCGTCTCCGTCTTGCCCGTCCCAGTCGGGGCGATGACGAGTGCGTCGCGGCCGGAGGCGAGCGGCGGGATGGCGCGACGCTGGGGCGCGGTCGGCGTCGAAAATCCGCGCGCAGAAAGGGCCGTACGCACCGCCTCACCGAGCTGCGTAAACGCGTCCACACCCGCAACCTCGCCGTCTGACATTGTGGCTGGGTAACGCCCAGAGGAGGTTAAACCGCGCGGCCAGTCAGATTCGGGTATACTCCCCGAGGCGCGTGCCGTTGAGGAGGTACGCCTCGCCGTCGCTGAGGCCGTCGGGCAAAAACGGCGACAGAAAGCCATCTTTCTGGGCGTTCACCCACGTCCCGCCAACGAGGTCGTTGAACGCGGGGAACACGATGAACGGCGCGCCGCCGTCGAACGAGCGCCCGTGAAACTCGGCGAACGGTTCCGGATTCACCGTCCCGCGAAGCCAGATTCGCTCGGTGCGCCCGCCGCCCACTTCGTCGGTGAGATTCACCTGCGGATGTTCGTGGGCGGTACAGAGAATGTCGGCTTCGAGTACGTCGGGTGAGGGCCACGTGTGGCCGTGAGCGAAGCCAACGTCACCAATGCGGATGCCGTGTGCGGGCGTCACCTCGATGCCCTCGATGTGCTCTTCGATGTCGCCGTCGTGGTTCCCCTTCACGACAGTCACAGGACAAGAAAGGGCAGCAAGCAAGTCGTGTATCTCCGCGATTTCTTCCTCTGGGCCAGCGCCGATTGCGTTTCCGAAATCGCCCAGAATGATGACGCGGTCTGCGTTCGTTTCTGCTTTCAATCCGAGGAGTCGGTCGCGTCGCGCCGCCGCATTGCTCGGGACGGACACCCCATCCCAGCGCAGAGCGACTTCCAGCCCGGCGTGGTAGTCAGCCACGACGAGCGCGCGACTCCTGGAAAGGTCGGCTATCGCCGCCGCCTCCCCGGGAATCGGTTCGACCGAACTCGCCATCAGATTGCCGTGAGCGTCGATTCGTCGGGCTCGTAGCACTGTCCGTCCATGAGCGCGTCCTGAATCGCATCCTCGACGGCCTCGACGGAGACGCCGTGGGTGTCGACCACGGCAGCGATGATGGCTTCGCGGTCTGCCCCGTCGCCGTCATCGAGGTCGCGCATCGCGTCCAAGACAGCGGCTTCTAAGTCCACATCACCCTCGGCATCGTCATCACTGTCTGCGTCGGCTTCTTCTGGTTCTGGCTCTGGGTCCGGTTCTGGTTCAGCCGCTTCTTCGACGTCTTCGGGTTCTGGAACCTCGATGCCTGCTTCGCCCGCCGGGCCGACCTCGGAGCCGGTCGAGAACTCGGTGCCGAACTCCTCTTCGACCTGTTGGCGCTCCTCGTCGTCCATCTCGTACATCTCGTCGAACTCGCCGGGTTCGAAGTCTTCGAGGTCTTCTTCTTCTTCGAAGTCACCGAGTTCGTCACTGTCGTCCGTGGGTTCTGCCTGTTGGGTCGCCTCGGCCGCGTCCACGGATTCGGCTTCGGAGGCGGTTTCGGTCGCGTCCTCTTCGGGCGCTTCGGTGTCGATTTCTGGTTCCGACTCAACGGTCTGTTCTTCGACTTCCGGTTCGCTGTCTTCGATGACCGGGTCGTCCGTTTCAACCGGTTCTTCTGGGTCTGCTTCGACTGGCTCAGGCTCCGCTTCGTCGGCATCGAGGTCGGCTTCGACCTCGGCTTCGACGGATTCGATACCCTCGTCGGCTGCGTCGGTCACGGTTTCGACGGCGTCGAAGGAAGCAACCCGGGTTGGCCTCTCGGGGCCAGCCATCGACGGCGCTGCCTCGAACGACGGCACCGAGTCGCGGTCGCCCGTGACCACGGAGAGCGCCTGCGTCGCGAGCGACTCCATCGCCGCGAGATACGCAGGTGTCGTGCCGTAGTGATCGATTGCCTTCGGGATACCGGCGGCGAGGCTTTCTGAGACGCCCTGAGCCGCGAGTTGGGCGTAGAGGTCGTCGCCGCGAGCGTCGAGCGCGTGTGCACCTGCGAACGTCGAAATCCGTTCTAAGGTGCGCTCTGCGGTCGTGACCGTCCACCGCTCACGGGTCTCGGCATCGACTTCGCTGATGCTCTCTGGGCGGATGGAGGTGTACACGCGGTCAGAATCCGCTGGCTCGAACGTGCGCGCCTTGCCCGTCACCGCGACGAACGTCGGCACTGAGGCGTTTTCTAAGAACGTGAGCGCCTCCGGCTGGTACTGGCCCGCGTAGACGACGAACGCGCCGGTCGGGTCGACGATGCGGGCGCGAAGCTGGTCTTCGTTCACCGTATCGACTTCCGTGAGGACGCCCACGGCGAACATCCGATTGACACGCGCGCCGGTTGGCGTGACGACGTAGTTCGGGGCGCGCTCTTCGTCGGATTCCGAGTAGGACATCGACGCGGCGTCGAACTCCGCGGCGAACAGGCGGTGGGCGACTTCGCGGCCCACAGGCGTTGCGCTCATGCGTCCACCCCCGAGAGCACGGCCGTCGCACGCGCGGCCGGGTCGTCGTCGGATTTCCGGAAGGACGTGGCATCGAGATTCGCGCCGTAGTCATCGACGCTCAGACTGCCGCGGACGACGAACTCGCTGCCCACGACGTTCTCGCGGATGCTGTCTGCAACGACCTCTTGGTCCATCGCCTCGCGGGCGGCGGAGAGGGCGTCTTCGAGCGACCCGCCGTACACCTGCTCGGTCAGGTCGCGGTCTAAGATGACGGTGAGTGCGCCGGTGCCGTCATCGAGAATCGCCTTCACGCGCAGGTCGTCGTAGCCGTCTACCTGCCCGTGGGAGCGACACTGGCCTTTCTGGGTCACGCGATTGCACTCCGGACAGCGCTGGATGAGGCCGGAGCCGTCGCGCACCGAAAGCAGGTTACCAACAATTTCCACGTCGAACAGTCCGCCCATGGAGACGGCCTCGTCGATGCGTTTTCGCGGCGCATCGTCGCTCACTTCGAGGTCAGCGTCGAGTGCTTCGACCGCCGAGAACTCGGAGATGTTGACCGAGGGAATCCCACGGAATTCGCGGACGTACGCGCCGGTAACGCGAACGGACGCGCCTGCTTCGAGTTCTGCGTGTGGGTTCCAGTCGGTGAACGGCAGGCGGCCGGAGTCGTCTGCGAGCACACCCGAGAGGATGGTCGTCTCGCCGTCGCGGCCGCTGATGGTTTTCTCCTCCACTTCGCTGACCACGGCATCGACGTTGACGCCGCGATCGCCGGGTTTGAGTTCGGTGAGCGGCTTGTCGCCGCCCACTGAGAACGGAACCTCGATTTCCTCGGCTGGATCAACCGAGGAACTGTCTCCGAGGTTGAGTTCGGGATTCCCCTCCCACTCGCGGACACCGGCGTTCGTGACGGTGACCGTGTCACCGGCAGCGAGGCCGAAGTCGTGCCAGTCGGTGTAGGAAATTTTCCCCGTCTCGTCTGCGAGTTCTCCCTCGTGGATGAGGTGGTCTTCGTTCTGGTAGCGAATCGAGCGTTTGCCGACGGTGAGGACTTTCGCCGTCACCGTGACGTTCGAACTATCCGTGCCGATGTCCGCGATGGAGACGGTTTCTGGGGTGGGTGCACCTCCGCCACCGCCGCCGTACTTTCGGCGGACACTCTGTTTTGCTTCCTCCAGTGGAACGCTGTACTGGACGAGGTTTTCTAAGTCGCGTTTGACCTCCGCTTTGTCTGCGCCGAGAGCGGAGGCAAGCTCCTCGGCGGTGTCGTCGAGACTCATCACCGAACCTTCGTGCGGATTCCATAAAAAGCGTTCGTGGGAACCCCCCGTACCGAAAGCTGTTTTCACGCCGCTGACCTATCATCTTCCATGCGCGTCGTCGTCAATGCTGCCATGAGCGTGGATGGGAAGCTCTCGCACCGCGGCCGAAAGCAGGTGGTCATCAGCGGCGACGCCGATTTTGACCGCGTGGACGCCATCCGCGCCGAAAACGACGCCGTGATGGTCGGGGCGGGAACCGTCGTCGCAGACGACCCTAGTCTGACCGTCGATGACGAAACTCGCCGGGCAGCACGCAAAGCCCGTGGCGTTCCCGAAAATCCAGCGCGTGTCATCGCGGACTCCCACGCCCGCTGTCCGCGAGATGCCCAGATTTTCGACGAGCGCGCCCATACCTACCTGCTCGTGAGCGAAGCAGCCCACCCCGCGCGCATCAGCAAACTCGAACGTGAAGGCGTCACCATCATCACCGCGGGCGAAGAGCGCGTGAACCTGACAAGCGCCTTCGACGCCCTCGCAGACCACGGCATCGAGTCGATAATGGTCGAAGGCGGCGGCGAACTCATCTTCTCGCTGTTTGAAGAAGGCCTCGTTGACGAACTCACCGTGTACATCGGCTCCATGATTATCGGCGGTCGAGACGCCCCGACGCTCGCAGACGGGGAGGGCTTCGTCGCGGGGTTCCCGCGGCTCGAGTTGGCGGACGTACAGCGCGTGGACGACGGCGTCGTGTTGAGCTACGCCCCGGAAAACACTCAGTAATACCACCTATTTATATTACGTGCTCGTCGAGAGACGTGTATGACCTTCACAGCTCTCAGAAGTGGCGGCACCAAGCTGTATGCGAAGATGGGGCCCTCGTGGCTCGCCGGCGCTATCGCGGCGGGGCCGGCGACGATGGCATCGCTGCTCACCGCTGGCACCTCTTTCGGATTTACCCTCCTCTGGGTCGTTGTGCTCTCTGCGGTGCTCGGAACGCTCGCCCAGTACCTCGCGATGCAACTCGGTCTGCGCACCGAGGCTGGCCTCATCGCGGTCGTCGAACGACACCTCGGCAACGGGTGGGCGTGGTTGCTCGTCGCCGATGCCGTTCTCGCCGCAGGACTCGCCCAACTCGTCATCATGAAGGGTGTCGCCGACATCAGCGCGACCATCACGGGTATCGACGCCCGCATCTGGGGTGTCACATGGGCGCTCGTCCTCGCGTTCGGCCTCGCGGGCGGGGGCTACCGCGTGGCGGAGCTCGGAGCAAAACTCCTCGTTTCGGCGGTCGTCCTCGCCTTTGTCACGTCGCTGTTCGTCGTCCCAATCGACGCCGGTGCCGCGATAGCTGGCCTCATCCCGACGATGCCCACGGGTCTGTCGAGCGCGCTCGTCGTCGCCGGCATCCTCGGCGGTGCGGTACACATCACGCTCATCACGATGCACTCCTACACCATGCGCGCCCGCGGCTGGACCCGCGAAGATACGAACATCGCCACCACCGACGTCGTGGCGTCGATGTTCGTCGCCTTTGGCGTCTACAGCCTCGCCATCTTCCTTGTCGCCGCGAGCGTCCTCAACGGAGCCATCTCTCCTGACGGACTCACCCACGTCTCCGCCTCGCAGGCGCTCGGCCCGCTCGTCGGGGCGAACGCGAAGTGGCTCTTCTTGCTCGGACTGTGGGGTGCGGCCGTCTCCACGCTCGGCGGCAACACCGTCGTTCCGCCATTCTTACTGGCGGACAAACTCGGTTGGGGAACCACGGTCGAAGACACGCGGTATCGAGCACTCCTGGTCTCCTTCGCGCTTGTCTCTGCGGTGGGTCCCTTCGTCGGCGGGTCGTTCTTCCCGTTGCTCGTGCTCGTACTGGCGTTCGGTCTCGTCGGCACACCCTTCGCGATCGCCGTCGTCCTCGCGCTGCTGAACGACCGAGAAGCCGTCGGCGATACCGCCTCTCGATGGATGAACCTCGGGGGCGTTGCGCTCATCGCAATCACCATGGTCACGGCCGGGTCGTTCGTCCGTGGACACCTCTCCACGCCGACCGCCCCGCTGAGCGCCTTCGTTCTCGCTTTTGCCATCGTGCTCGGTGTAGCCACGCTGGCAGTGCTCACGATGGCGGCTCGAACGGCGCTGAGCGGGACGTCCCAGCCGTCCACCACACAGTAATGACCGGTGAATCCCCACTCTCTGGTCGCGTGCTCATCACCGGTGCGTCGAACGTCGGGAAGACGAAACGCACCGCCTGGGCGCTCAGCGACTGGATTGCAGACCACGGTCCAACGGGCGTCGTGGCTCTCGATTTCGCCCCAGAAATTGAACGCGACGGGAAGTTGCTCGGAGGGCGACTCACCCGCTTTCTCGACATTCCAGACAGCGTCTGGTACGGAGCCATCGAGGCACACGCCCCGCGGGCAACCGCCACAACGCCGGCAGCTGCAGAGCGACTGGCCACGGAAAACGCGAGCAGAGCCACCGCGCTCCTCGAAACCGCGCCGACACCGACCGCCGCATTCGTAAACGACGCAACGATTCCGTTTCAGGCGGCCGAAAGCGACGTCTCCCAACTGTTCGAGTGGCTCAAATCGGCCTCCGTGGTGGTTCTCAACGCGTTCGAAAGCGACGAACTCGGCCGTGACGACGCGATTTCGCGGCGGGAAAAACAGGTGCTTGAACGACTGCGCGACTGGGCCGAAAGCGAAGTGCGCCTCTAGTGGTCGTGACCGGTCATCTCGGCGAACGTCATGCCAAAGCGCTCTTCGAAGGTTTCGAGAACGCTCTCTTCGATGGCTTCGATGTCTGCGTCGAAGTCACCGTGGGAATGGTGGACGAGGGCGTGGGCGCGCTGGGCGAAGCCGATGAGGACGACGTCTGCGACAGTTTCTGCGGAGGACTCTTCCTCTGCGAGGAGGTCGATGAGTTCGGTCGGGAGTTCGACTTCGTCTGTCGAGCCGTCCGAGGATTCGATGCTGAACGTGGCTGTCTCTACGGAATCAGACATGAAATTCACTTTGCGCGTGGACGTAAAGGGTCTGTGGAATCTGTGCTTCGTGCGTGCACACGCGGTGCAGCGGCTCACGAGTGCGGAAACCAAAGAGAAAAATTCGAGTGGTTAGTCGTCAGATTCGGGGGCGGCGACCTGCTCTGTGGCGCGGTTTTCGCGGTCTAACTCCTCTAAATAGTCGTCTGCGTCGATGGCGGCCTGACAGCCCATGCCGCCTGCGGTGATGGCCTGCTGGTAGTGGAAGTCCACCACGTCGCCTGCGCCGAAAAGGCCGGGCACGTCCGTTGCAGTCTGGTGTGCGCCCTTGCCGCCTTTCGTAATCATGTAGCCGGCATCGTCCACTTCCACGCCCGTGCCTTCTAAGTAGCCCGTGTTCGGTGTGTGGCCAATGGCGAGGAACACTGCGCCGGTTTCGAAGTCGAATTCTTCAGTAGCGGGGTCATCGAGTTTCTCTGATGGGTGGCCCTCGGGATGGCGAATCATCCGGACGTGGCTCACACCGTCTTCTGGCGAGCCGTGGATTTCGGTGACTTCGGTGTTGCGCAGGATTTCGATTTTACCTTCATCGACCAGTTCGTCAACGCGGTCGATCCAGTAGTCCTCTGCGCGGAACTCCTCGCGGCGGTGGACGAGGTAGACTTTCGAGGCGAACTTCGTGAGGAAGGAGGCTTCCTCCATCGCGGCGTCGCCGCCGCCGATGACGACCATTTCCTCGTCGCGGAAGAACGCGCCGTCGCAGGTCGCACACGTGGAGACGCCGTAGCCCATCAGGTCGTCTTCGCCGGGGATGCCAAGGGTCCGGGCACTCGCCCCCGAGGCGGCGATGAAGGCGTCTGCGGTGATGACGTCGCCCGAGGTGAGTTCGATGCGGAACGGGCGCTCTGTGGCGTCAACTGACTTGACGACGCGGTTTTTCACGGTCGCGCCAAAGCGCTTTGCCTGTGCTTTCATGTTGTTCACGAGTTCAGGCCCGCTGATGCCCTCGGGGAAACCAGGATAGTTGTCCACTTCGGTCGTGAGGGTGAGTTGGCCACCCGGCTCTGTGCCTTCGAGCACGAGCGGTTCGTTGTTCGACCGAGCCGCATAAATGGCCGCGGTGAGCCCCGCGATGCCCGAACCGGCAATCACGAGTCTGTGGTGCTCAACCTCGGCTGCGTCGCCTTTTGACATGTGGACAAATTGACCGTGGACAAGTATTTACCTTGCGCTGTCTTGCGCGGGCACTACGATTTCGGATGGTTGTTCAGGCACGTTCCGGCCGTCGGTGCGAACGCCCATATTCGTCCCCACCAACGGATTTCTATGGCCGCTGATTTAGCAGAGAAGACGGAGCGCTACGAACGACTGCTGGCGGAGGCCCTCGACGCTGCAGAGGACGTGAACCCGCCGAACACGCCACTTGGGGAGTCGGCCGCCGAGTACCGCGAGATGGCACAGTCCTACCTCGATGACGGCCGCCACTTCAAGGCGAACGACGACCTCGTGAACGCCCTCGCGTCGTTTTCCTACGGTCATGGTTGGATGGACGCAGGTGCACGGATTGGGCTGTTCAAGGTTCCAGACGAGGGCCACCTGTTCACGGTCTAACCGCGAAAAAGCGCTTGGAAGTCACCGACGGCGCGAACACGACCCCGTCCCCTGTCGATGGGCTTACATGGTGTGGGTGAGTCATGCAGTCCAATGGAGGCTGCCCTCTGGTACGTGTTGACCGGTACCCGAGGCGGAGCCAATCGCGTTCGCCTGCTACAGGCGTTAGACCAGCAACCACGGAACGCAAACCAACTGGCCGAGGACTTAGAACTCAACTACAAAACGGTCAGACACCACCTCGATGTTCTCATGGACAACAACATTGTGACGACGAGCGGCGATGAGTACGGGGCAATCTATCTGCCGAGCGAGAATGCCCGCCATCACTGGGAGACGATAGAACAAATCGTAGCGCAGGTGGAGTGATTATGGTCGAATTTGGGCTAGTCGTTATATGTGACAGTAAGGTAGGTGCAGACAGATGAGTATCTGGGTCACGGTTGCACAAGGGGCAACTGCACTAAACGTCCTCCTCCTCGCAGGACTCGGTTACGTGTGGGGTCGCAACTACCTGAAATTCCGCTCAAAACACACCGTGGGGCTGTTCGTCTTCGCTATCTTCCTCCTCGCCCAGAACGCGCTCACGCTTTATTACTACCTCATCGACCCCGACCTCTCTGCGTGGTACGCCTCTGCTGTGCCTCAAATCGTCTGGCAAGCGATGATGCTGCTCGCAGTGTTGCAGTTCATCGGCCTCCTGTTTCTCTCGTGGACGGCGTGGGACTGACCCTCGGTGACCCTGTTACCCGGCTGCAAGACTGCCGAGAATCCCCAAGCACCCGACGAGTATCATCCCGACGCCGATAACCCGTGTGAGCAGCACGTTCCAGTCTGCTGGTTCGACGCCAGCAAGCGGTGTCGTGCTACCGATTGCATCAACCTGCTCGCCAAGGCGAGCCAGTCGATACGGCCACAGTGCTGCGGGAAGTCCTGCCAGCAGGAGAAAGATTCCGACTGGATTTATCATTCATTTTCTCAACCCGAGTCAGTCGGTAAATAGTTTCTCTCGAGGGAGCGCATGTTGCTCGCCGGGCGCCGGAACAACTCACACCACATTCCAGCCGGGGTTTAAGCCCCGTGCGCGCCTATTTCAGCTGATGTACCGAAATCGAACTGACGCGGGCGAGAAACTCGCCGCGGTCGTCGATGCCCACGACGTGGTGGCGGACATCGTCCTTGCGATTCCACGGGGTGGGATTCCTGTTGGGCGGATTGTCGCAGACTTACTTGACGTGCCACTCGACATTATCGTGGCGCGAAAGCTCGGTGCGCCGGACAATCCGGAACTCGCACTCGGCGCGGTCGCGGCAGACGGGAGCGTCTGGCGAAACGAGTCGCTCATTCAGACATTGGGCGTGAGTGAACCGTACCTTGAAGACACGATCGCCCGCGAACGGGAAACCGCTCGCGCGAAAGCCAAACGGTATCGTGGGGAGCGCACGCCACCCGAGTTAGCTGACACGCGTGTCGTCATCGTGGACGATGGACTTGCGACCGGGGCGACAGCACTCGCCTGCGTACGACTGGCAAAGGCAGCGGGGGCGAGCCGTGTGGTTCTTGCGGTTCCCGTTGCGTCTGAATCGGGCGCAGAGCGGCTTATGAGCGAGGCGGATGAGGTGATTTGCGAAATGACGCCAGCGTACTTCAGCGCCGTGGGACAGTTTTATGAAGATTTCGGTCAGGTGAGCGATGAGACGGTGATGGCGGCACTCGACGGTCGCGGGCGATAAATCCACTCTGTGTGGCCTCAGTCGCGTGGTTTTGGGCAGTACCATTTTGCGAAACATTTATAAACTTTACGCACTAACTATACGTAAGGTCAACACCCGGCTTTTTAGGGTTTCGTACCCCCGGCAGACACCCGCCCTGACCCAATGGAGAGACAGTAATGAGTGACACAACAATCAGGACATACACCGGCGAACAGCCGCAAAAAGAGAAGAAACGACTCGTCGATGAGACCGAAGTGTGCCCAGAGTGCAGCGGCCCCCTCATGTCGGACACCGAACACGGCGAGACGGTCTGTCGCAACTGCGGGCTCGTCGTCGAGGAAGCCGAAATCGACCTCGGCCCGGAGTGGCGCGCGTTCAATGCGAGCGAGAAGGACTCGAAGTCCCGCGTCGGTGCGCCAACGACGAAGATGATGCACGACAAGGGATTGTCGACGAATATTGACTGGCGAGACAAAGACGCCTACGGCAAGTCGCTCGGTGCCCGCCAGCGCGCGAAGATGCAGCGGCTTCGCACGTGGAACGAGCGCTTTCGCACCCGTGACTCCAAAGAGCGCAATCTGAAGCAAGCGCTCGGCGAAATCGACCGCATGTCTTCGGCGCTTGGCCTGCCAAGCACGGTCCGTGAGACAGCGTCGGTCATCTACCGCCGCGCGCTCTCTGAGAACCTGCTACCGGGTCGCTCCATCGAAGGCGTCGCTACGGCGTCGGTGTACGCCGCCGCTCGGCAGGCGGGAATGCCGCGCAGTCTCGATGAGATTGCGACGGTGTCGCGAGTCGATAAGATGGAACTCACGCGCACGTACCGCTACATCGTCCGCCAGCTCAACTTAGAGATTAAACCCGCGGACCCAGAGAGCTACGTCCCACGGTTTGCCTCTGACTTAGACCTCTCCGATGAGGCAGAGCGCGCCGCCCGTGACCTGCTTCGCAACGCAAAAGAGCAGGGCATCATCAGTGGCAAGTCGCCGGTCGGCCTCGCCGCCGCCGCCGTCTACGCCGCTGCACTGCTCTCGAACGAGAAGGTCACTCAGAGTCAGGTCTCTGACGTGGCGAACATCAGCGAGGTTACCATCCGCAACCGCTACAAGGAACTGCTCGAAGCCAACGGGAACTACCTCCCCGTATAAGTCAGGCAACAAAGCTTTTCATTGCAGCCTGCGAACAGTGTGCACACATGGTGGAAGCATACGTTCGTCTACTCTGTCCTGAATGCGGCAAAGATTGGGAATCGACGCCGGGTGACCTTCCGCCCTTGAAAACCACCTTCCATTGTCCGAACTGTCACGCGAGTCGCATGCTTTCTGAGTACATGCGAACCGAACACGACCTCGACACGCTCAAACAGTTCGAGTAAGCGCGTTGGCTGCGGTGCCGACTCGATTTTTCAGCCCCCAACACCACTCTCGTCAGCGCCGCGCACCGTACTGTGAGCTATATAGTCAATGTATGCAGAATGGACTGTTCAACTGACAAAAGCGTTGGCGTGAAATTCCGGCGAATACTGTCGATACAGCCCTTCTAATCCGGTACGTATGCTAACGAGACTCAAGATAGTAATATAACCCTCCGCTTGTAAGAGGCTGTTGTTATGAAGAAGCAGGAGCTCATCCACCTACACGGCCTCCTCTCGGAGGTATGCAACCACTACGAAGCAGAGTACGAAATCACAATTGAACACGAGGCATACGAGGCACTTGGAGTACGGCCGACCTCCATCCACAAATCCAAAACGGACCACAAAGCCGCAGTCTTTGCACTCGCAGACGGTATCACCGCAGAAATGACCGAGGCGGAATCCGAGAAGATCTCCGCCACGGCCGATTAATCGCGTCGCGACCGACGCAGTCTCTCTGACCTCAGAATCACCGAGTGGCGACGCTCGCTGAGACCGGAGTGCCTGAGAAAAATCGCAGCTGTCGTCAGTTATTATCGACGAGTTCCTCAACGTCAAGCGCATCCTCGTCTTCAGCTTCCGCATCGGCTACTTCATCGAGAATTCGCACCGTGAGAACATCGAGCGGGATGTTGTGGAGGCGCTGACCAATCTCTTTGCGCGCGATGCGCGAGGCGTGTTCTTCGCGTTCGACGTTGAACACGGTCATTTCGAGTTCGAGCGCGACGAGACTCTCGTCTGCGCTCAAGAATGCGGGGTCTAACTGCTCGTGGCAATGGGGGCAGACGCGCTCACCCATGTTGATTTCGACGTAGTTCAAGTCGGGATTGAGCATCTCGCCCGTTTTCGAGATGGCAATTCGAACCGCCTCGTCCGGCGTGCCGACGTCATACACCGGGACTGCGGCTTCGACGACAACTCTGCAGTCCATGAACTATTATTCACGGGCCTCTGGTAAGAAGGTTAGGACAAACCGACATGCGTCGCCTTTGTGACTTGTTTGTCATGTTGAAGGCGAAAGCACAAACCACACCCACTCCTCTACGGTGGTAATGGAATCGGGTACCCTTGCACTTACCAATCTTACAGGAGAATTTGACCTCCAATCGACGGTCGAAAGCGGCCAGTCGTATCTCTGGCGGCGCGAAGACGGCCGAATGTACGAACAGACCCCGACCTACGGCGGCGATGCGTGGTACTACACGGTCCTCCCGCGCGACGGCGACCCGGCTGTCGTGCGCGTTCGCCAAACCGATGGTCACCTCGAATGGGAATCCCAATTCGATGCGGAAGACACCCTCATCCACCTCCTCCGATTGGACGACGACCTCCCCGCGATTTTCGAAGAAATACCAGACGACCCCCTCGTAACCGCCGCCTACGACGCCTACAAGGGGATGCGACTCGTCCGCGACCCGCCGTTTCAGACGCTCATCTCGTTTATCTGCTCCGCCCAAATGCGCGTCGCGCGCATCCACGACATGCAACTCGGCCTCGCACGCACTTACGGCGAGAAAA
This sequence comes from Haladaptatus sp. DJG-WS-42, assembly GCF_037198285.1. Taxonomy (NCBI): domain Archaea; kingdom Methanobacteriati; phylum Methanobacteriota; class Halobacteria; order Halobacteriales; family Haladaptataceae; genus Haladaptatus; species Haladaptatus sp. DJG-WS-42. The sequence goes on from NZ_CP147243.1 coordinate 375,118, forward strand.
TTGAGTTCGATGGGAAAACCTATCACGCCTTCCCCACGCCCAAGGCGCTCGCACAAGCCAGCGAAGCCGAACTCCGCGACCTGAATCTCGGCTATCGCGCACCCTACGTCAAGCGCTCGGCCGAACTCGTCGCAGATGGCGTCGCCGCCCCCGAAGACGCCGTTGGACTGGACCACGAAGCCGCCCGTGACGAACTGAAAACGTTCGTCGGCGTCGGTGACAAAGTCGCAGACTGCATCCTTCTCTTCTCGCTTGGCTACCTCGAAGCCGTCCCGCTCGACACGTGGATTCAGTCGGCCATCGCAGACCACTACCCCGATTGCGAGAAGGGGAACTACCGGGACACATCACGGGCGATTCGCGCGCAGTTCGGCGGGAAATACGCGGGATACGCCCAGACGTACGTGTTCCATTATCTGCGAACCGGCGGCGACGCATAGGGCGAACACTTATTGTCAAATTATTCAGAGTACGTGCATGGACTCGCTGACGCGACGAGGGTTTCTCGTAGGCGGCGCTGTGGGCCTCGTCGTTGGTGCAGTCATCTACGGCAATCGAACCCCTCCCGAACCGCAGAAGCGCAGGACTGATAGCGTACTCATAGAGAACGCAACCGCAGAACCCCACCGCCTCTCCGTGGGTATTACAGAAGAAGGCACAGAGTACGCAATCTTCGAAAAGGAGTATCTCATCCCGAAAAAAATCGGACTTAAAGCGCCCGACGTCGCGCCCGTGTTTGACCGTGGTGTGAAAAGCGACTATTCGCTGGACGTTTCGCTGACCCTCGACAAGTCGAGCCACCGAACCGGAACGTGGAGTTTGGACGACTGTGTGGCCGCGCCGGGCGGCACGGGAAACCAGAACCTCATCATCCGCCTCGAAGAAGCAGGCGCACAGCGACCCGTCACAATCGCGCAGAACGGGTGTGACGAAATCTATCAACAGTTCACCCACTTCGAACCGGCCACCGAGTACGAAGTGTAGCCCCGGCCGTTCCCTGAACGTTTTCCACGTCCACAGCAAATCGTGTGTATGGCCGAAAAAGTGCGCGCACACGTCTTCGTGAGTGGGACGGTACAGGGCGTCTACTACCGCGCGAACACCCGCGACAAGGCACAGGAACTCGGCGTCTCCGGCTGGGTGAAAAATCTGTCCGACGGGCGGGTTGAAGCCGTATTCGAAGGCGATGAAACCGTCGTAGAATCACTCATCGAGTGGTGTCACACTGGCAGCCCAGCCGCGGAGGTGACCGGTGTCGAAGCGGAGTACGAGCCCCCAGAGAACGTGTCCGGATTCGAAATCAGACGCTAGGAGAAACTCACCTGACAGCCCTTCGACGTCTGTTCAGCAACTGATGCTACCGCCCCCGCACGTTTATCCTGCCCGAGCAACAACTCCCTGCCATGATTTCGAGCGACCGGATGGCCGCCGTAGACGAGAACGCGGCGGCTCTCGGAGTGCCCCAAAAACAGTTGATGGAGTCGAGTGGCAACGCCGTCGCTCGCGTCGTCCGTGACCTCGCCTCCCCCGGTGCGTCCATCGCTATCGTCGCCGGACGCGGAAACAACGGCGGCGATGCCTTCGTCGCCGCTCGCTTTCTCGATGACTACGACGTGACCGTCAACCTACTCGGCCGCGAGGAGTCCATCGCAACCGACATCGCCCGTGAGAACTGGGACGCCCTCAAGAAGGCCGAGTACGACATCCGAGAAGTCCGCGACTCGACGGCGCTCGATCTTGGCGACCCCGACCTCATTGTCGATGGGATGCTCGGCACAGGCGTGACGGGCGAACTGCGTGAACCCGAGAAGTCCGCAGCCGAAGCCGTAAACGCCGCCGGAGCAACGGTCGTCTCCGTGGACGTCCCGACGGGAATGGACGCGGACACCGGTTCCTCCGCCGGAATCGCGGTCGGCGCAGACCACGTCGTCACGTTCCACGACATGAAACCCGGCCTCGAAAACTTCCCAAACGTCACCGTCGCAGACATCGGGATTCCCGCCACCGCAGAGCTGTTTGTCGGGCCGGGCGACCTCCGCACGCTCACCCGAGTGTCGGAGAGCCATAAGGGCGACCACGGCCGCGTACTCATCGTCGGCGGCGGCCCGTACACCGGCGCGCCGGCGCTCGCAGGGCAAGCCGCACTCCGGGCTGGCGCAGACCTCGTGCGGGTCGCGTGCCCAAACACTGTCGCCCGCGAAATACAAGGCTACAGCGAGAACCTGATTCTCCGCCCGTTCGACGGCGACCGGCTCGGCCCCGAACACGTCGAGTTTTTACTTGAAATCGCCGCAGACCACGATACGGTCGTGTTTGGCCCCGGCCTCGGGAGTGCAAACGAAACTCTCGACGCGGTCGGTCAGTTCCTCGAAGCCTTCGACGGAACCGCCGTCGTGGACGCCGATGCGCTTCAAGTGGTTCCCGAAATCGAGACAGACGCCACGCTCATCTGCACGCCCCATCAAGGAGAACTCGCGAAAATGGGCGGCGAAACCGACGCCGACTGGCGTACCCGAAAGGAGTTGGTCGAGCAATTTGCGGAAACCCTTGGCCACGCGCTGCTCGTGAAAGGAGCCTACGACGTGATTTCAGACGGTGAGACGACGCGCGTCAATCGCACGGGCAACCCCGGGATGACCGTTGGCGGAACCGGCGACGTGCTCGCTGGCGCGACCGGCGCGCTCGCGGCGACACAAGAACCGATGCATGCTGCCGCCATCGCCGCATACGCGACGGGACGCGCTGGTGATTTGGTCGTCGAGGAGAGAGGATATGGTATGATGGCAACCGATTTACTTTCGACCCTCCCGGTCGCGCTCTGGGGTGAGCGCCGTGAGTGACGACCTGACGCACACGACGGAGTCCGGTGACGTACAAATGGTCGATGTGGGCAAAAAGCCCGACACCGCCCGCCGCGCCGTTGCGCAGGGCGACATCCACCTCAAACCCACAACTATCGCCGCCATCCGCGAGAGCGAGATTGGCAAAGGCGACGTGCTCGCAACCGCCCGCGTCGGCGCGATTCAGGCAGTCAAGCACACGTGGGAGACCATCCCGATGTGCCACCAGATTCCGATTACGAACGTGGACACCGAGTTCGAGGTCGGAGACGAGAAAATTACGCTGACTGTGGCCGTCGAAACCACCGGCAAGACGGGCTGTGAGATGGAAGCCTTAGAAGGCGTCACGACTGGCCTGAATGTCGTCTGGGACATGGTAAAAGCCGTCGAGAAGGACGAGAACGGGCAGTATCCGGCAACCCAGATTTCTGACGTTCGCGTGCTCGATAAAGAGAAGAAAACGCTCGAACACTCAGGCTGATTCTGCGAGCGGCAACTCGCCCGCTTTCGACCGCGATTTCTCGACAATTGCAGGCCGAGCTTCGAAGTCCACGATGACTTGGTCGCCGTAGTCAACGTCGTTCACGCGGGCGTTGTCGTGAATCCACGAAACGAGGCTCATCGTCTCGTCGGTCATCGGGAGGACGAGCCGCTCGTGTTCGAACGGCGGGAGCGCGCGTTCGATGCGCTCACAGAGCAGGTCCATGTTCAGGTTCTCCTTTGCGCTGATGACCACAGGGTCAGGCGCGAGCGCGGAGAGCGCCTCGATTTTCTCCTGCACTTCGGCCGGTTCCACCGCATCAGCCTTGTTCAGGACGGTCACGATGGGCGCTTCGTTGCGCTCGTACAGCGTGTCGTGGCAGGTGACGAGTTTCTCGCGGATGTCCTCAATAGGCTCTGAAACGTCCACGACGAGGAGGACGAGGTCTGCGTGATACACCGCATCGAGCGTGGATTTGAACGATTCGACCAGCCAGTGGGGCAGGTTGGTGATGAACCCGACCGTATCCGTGACGAGGACGTTTCGCTCCATGTCGGCGCGGCGAGTCGTCGTCCCGAGCGTGGTGAACAGGCGGTCTTCTGACTCGGCGGTCGCTTCGATGTCCGGGTGTAACGCCTCGTTTTCGTCGACGTCAACGTCTCGGGCGAGTTGCCGCAGGAGCGTGGATTTCCCGGCGTTCGTGTACCCGGCGAGCGCAACGAGGTCGAAGCCCGTTTCGCGGCGGTGTTCGCGGCGCTGTTCTTCGCGCCGTTCGATGCGCGTGAGTTCGTCACGGAGGCGCGAAATCTGGGATTTGATGTCGCGCTCGCGGTTCTGGTCGTACTCGCCAAGCCCCATGAACCCCGGACGCTCGTCGCGCTTTGCGAGGCTGGCTTTGGCCTCAGCACGCGGGAGTTCGTAGCGAAGGTTTGCGAGTTCGACTTGGAGTTGTGCCTTTCGCGTACGGGCACGCTGGCCGAAGATTTCGAGGACGAGTTTGAAGCGGTCTACGACCTCGACGCCTTCTGGCAGGCGCTTGCCGAGGTTGAACACCTGATACGGCCCGAGTCGATTGTCGAAAATGACGATGCCTGCACCCGTCTCTGTGACGAGCGCGGCGAGTTCGTCTGCCTTTCCCTCCCCGATGTGGAGGGCTGAGTCTGCCTCACGCGTTTGCGTGAGCGTCTCAGCGACGGTGTAGCCCGCCGCTGCTGCGAGGTCGCAGATTTCCTTGACATCGGCACTCCCCCTGTCGACACGTTTGACGATAACGGCCTTCATAGCAGTTCCTCGCCAGCAGTGGGAAGTGAAACACCCATCTCGACACGGCGCGCCACCGTGTCGCTGTCGGTCTTATTGACGGCAGCCCACCTCCGCGAAGCTACTGACGTTCATGGCCGTCAGTATGCGCCCGCACATCTTCAATGTCACGGCGTGACACTCTGGTTGGGCAGAGAGTTTAGGACAAAAGTCTTAACAGTTACGTGCGGAGTGTACCCTATGGTGGATATTAACCTCCAACAACTCGGCATCGAAGCCGGGGGTGGGGCCCTCATCGGGGCGATTATTGGCTATGCGGCAAAGAAGATAGCCAAGATTATCGCCGTCATCATCGGTCTCCAACTAGCCTTGTTCAAGTTCTTAGAATCGCGCCAGATTCTCACCGTCGATTGGGAGAAACTGACCGCCGGTTTCGTCAACGCAGGTGAGCAGGCGACGTCTGCAACCCCGCCGTCGTGGATTACGACGATTTTAGAAACGTTCGCCGTCGGTGCAAGCTTCACCGCGGGCTTCCTGCTTGGCTTCCGTAAAGGATAGTTTTGGACTCGATTTTTCCGTGTGGTCTGCGATTATAGCTCCTGCTCAACCCGGAGCGACCCCGAAAGGTGGTGGCCAGTCGGCGGCGAGAGCGTCAAGCCCGCCTCGACGAACCGTCGTTTCAACAGCCGTCTGAAATCAGAGCGTATCGTCGCAATGTTACTCCCGGCCGGGTCGTCAACCCAGAACTCGGCTTGCACGGTAATCGCATTCGGCCCGAGGTCCGTGATACGGGCGTTCGGCGCTGGCTCTGGCTCTGCTCGCTCCTGATTCGCCGCTACCTGTTGAATCTCGAGCAAGGCACGTTCTGTGTCCTCGTCGTAGGGCAAGTACACCTGCTCTGTCACCCGAAACGAATCGCGACCAAACGGGCGAGTGAGCGCGTTTGTCGTAAGCTCCGTGTTCGGGACGGTGATGGTCTCGTTGTTCGGCGTCCGAATCCGTGTGACCCTGAAATCGACGGCTTCGACGGTTCCCTGCCCGCCCGACCACGAAATCCAGTCGCCGACGTTGAAATCTGGGTCAGCAACGAGGAACATTCCGCTGATGAGCGACCCGAACACCTCCTGTCCGGAGATGCCAAGCAGAAACGTCAGCGCGGCGATGACGACCGCAGAACCGGTGAGGACGCTCCCGTAACCCGCGGCGATGATGCCCGCAAGCGTCGCCAACAGCGCAAATCCGACGCGGAGATACGTTTCTGCTGCTGTCTCTATCGTTGGATTGTTTCGATTGCGCGCTCGAACCACCCGAAGCATGAGCGGGATGAACAGAAAGCGACCGACGAGATACACGGCGAGTGCCCCGGCGAGAAACCACGAAACCTCCGTGAGCACCTCACGATAGGCAGAAAGCGACTCGGGGAGAGTCACCTGCAACACAATTTGTCCGACCATGTCAGTGCATCGGGTTGGACGGGGAAAAAGCGACCGCCGAGAATCGGTTACCGTGTCTTGATGTCGTCTTCGTCTTTGATGATTTGCGTCTCCGCCTCACCGCTCGATTGCTCGTTTACGAGGCTGTAGAACTCGTTTTGCAGTCCGGCGGGGAAGGTGATGACGCCGACCCACGAGCCGTCGTTTTGCCACTCTTCGCGCTCTAAGTCACCGAACTTCCGGATGCGAGCCTGTGCACTGCCTGCGTACTGGGCAGGAATTCTCGCGGCGATGGTCACCGTGTCGAAGCGAATCGGGATGACGGGGCGCAGCGCCTCAAGTGCGTCATCGACCTGTTCTTCTACGCGCTCCATCGGGTCAACTTTGAATCCGGCTTGTTCGAGCGCTGCTTCAATACGGTCTGGTGGGTGCGGGGCGTTGTCCATCTGCGGGTTGATGGCGTTTCGCGCGATGGTCGCCACCAACTGCTTTCGCTTCTGTTCTTGCATCTCGCGGCGCTGGTCTGCGGTAATCTGAATCTCACCGCGTTTGATGACCTCAGGGATAATCTCCATCGGGTCTGTCGTCCCGAACACCGACTCTAAGTCCTCTTCTGCCGGTCGGTCGCCGCGTGAGGCGTCTTCGAACACGTCGTCTGCGGCGATGACGTCCTCTAAGTCGCCTTTGAACTCGTCTCGTTTGATGGCCAGTGCGGCGTCCGGGTCAACGAGAACCTCAAATCGCGCACCGTGTGATTCGAGTCGGGCCGTGACGGCCTCGTCAAGTGAAATCATGGTACAAGATAGTACAGCACGGGTAAAGGGTGTTGTCCTCGAAAGCCCGAAAACGGGCAGAGTGCAACCGCTCGGCAGTGAGGAAAACGAAAGAACGGAACGATTATTCGTCGTCCGACTCGGTGTCGAGCAGGTCGAGTTCCGTGAGGTAGGATTCGACGGACTCGTCGTCTAATTCTGCGAAGTCTTCGTCGAGGGAAATGGTGGCGACACCGATGCCCTCTGGACGGAGTTTGCCGTCGTTGACCTCTGCGAGTGCGCGGAGGGCGAGACCGACACCAGCATCGAGGTCAAGTTCCTCAGAGTAGTTCGCTTCGAGGTAGTCTTGAATCTCACCACGGTCTGCGCCGACGGCGAGCGCCTTCCACTCGTACGGCGTCCCGGATGGGTCCGTCTCGTAGAGGCGTGGGCGGCCGTTTTCGATGCCGCCGATGATGAGCGCGACGCCGAATGGGCGTGCGCCGCCGACCTGCGTGTACTGCTGGATGTGGTCGGTGACTTCCTTCGTGAGCGTTTCGACGCCGATTGGCTCGCCGTAGCGCAGTTGGTTGATCTGCGCCTGGCGGCGGGCGAAGTCGATGAGCTGACGGGCGTCTGCGACGTGCCCGGCGCTTGCGATGCCGATGTGGTCGTCGGCCTTGTGAATCTTTTCGACGCTAGTGCGCTCCATGAGCGGCGAGCGAATGCGCTTGTCAACTGCGAGCACGATGCCGTCCGTCGTCCGGACACCGATGCTCGCGGTTCCTCGCTTGACTGCCTCACGGGCGTACTCGACCTGGTAGAGGCGTCCGTCCGGGGAGAAAATCGTAATTCCACGGTCGTAGGCCTGTTGTTGGGCTTGTCCCTGCATGTAGTATCACTCGAGATCGAGTTCTGTCGCCCCGACAAACGCGCCATCATCGCGCACGTCGAACCGGGAACCCCGTTCGACGGCGGACACATCTGCGCCTGCAAAGACGACTTTTCTCTGTGTCGGTTTTACCCTTCGGCGACCTATATACTTTTCTTCACAAGCACGCACCGTCCCGCTGATTCCGGCGACGGAAACGCCCACGGTGTCGCCCTCGATTTCGTGGAGGCAGGCGAGCGCTGCACGAGCACGGTCTTCCTCGCCGCGGCGCGTCCGCACGATGGCGTGCCCGTCGCCGTCTGCGAACGAAAACCGGATGACCTTCATGTCGAGGGTCGCCGCTCCCGGGTCGCCGTGGAGGTTCTGGGTGGCGTACCAGACGTGGCGCTGGAAGGTTCGGCGGTTGAAGCTCGTCTCTGGCCACGCCTCTATGTGGACGGCGAGATACCGCCACCGCGGGCGGATGTGTTTCGGGAGGTGTTTCATTTTGAAACCTCCTCGTAGCGCCCGCGAGTAACGCCAGGTTCGATGAACGACTCGTCCATTACCTCGCGGTTGTGCGCCGCGATGGTGCCCCACTCTTCGAGCCCGGCTTGCATCTGCACTTTCGAAAAGCCAATCGTCTCTCCAAGCGCGATGAGGTCGCGCGGGGCGCGCAGCGCTAAGTGGCTCTGTGGGTCGGCGCTCACCACATACGGCACGTCGTAGTACTCGACGAGTTCCCGGAGTTTGCGCAGATTTTGGAGCGCCTGCACTCTCGGGCCGCCGTGGCGACGGAGTACGTCACCGAAGTTGAACTCGATGCGGACGTTATTGCGCGCTGCGGCTTTTGCGAGGACGTGGTTCAGGTCGCCACGCCCGGCCATCGGGTGGGCGAGTACGTCCACGCGCTCTTGTTCGCACGCAAAACGATTTACCTTCGTGCTCCCGCCGTGGACGACGAGCATCGTCTTTTTCGGGCGGTAGTTGCCGACGTGACCGCTCGCCTGTGCGGGGTTGTCGGCGCGAATCTCGATGGCGTCCACGACATCGATGCCGGTTGCGTCGCTGAGTGACGCGCTGTCGAACTCGGCGGTGGCGTCCCCGTGATTCCGGACGACGATTCCGTCGTACCCATACGACTTCGCCGTCGCCGCGAATCTGGCCACGGTGCTGTCGCCGTCGGGGTGTGCGTGGACTGCTTCGTACATGTGCATCGAGCGGTGTCACTCTCGACTTTCCCGTCACCGAAAATAAAAGGCGCGACCCGGCCGCCGACTCAGTGTGTCGAATAGCCGTCGATGACGCCGCCACAATCCGGACACGAAACCATCTCAGAACCCGTCGTTTTTCGCCCACCGCCGGTTCTCGTCGATACACGGCTACCAGTCCCGTTCAATTCAGAGTTACAGTACGGACACGCTTGCATTCAATTGACGCCTCTTTCTCACACACACGGGGTGCCCCCATAAGCATTGTCACTAGGTAACACAACACATGTTTTTTGGGCGTCAGATGGCCTCTCTGACAATTTCGACTGCCTTCGCTTTCTTTGCGGGATACGCTTCGACCTTCCCGCGCAATGAGAGTCCTTCGCCCAGCTTTGCGATGTCTTTGAACGCCGCTTGCTTGTCGAGGTGGATGAAAAACGAGCAGTTGTCGTCTACGCGCTGGTCGATTTCTGCGCGCACTTGGTCGATGTTTTCGAGCGCTGCGAGCTTGTCGAGCACCACTCGCACGTCGTCTGCCTTTTCGACGCGGGCAGAGAGGATGACGATGCGGTCGCCGTGGTGGCCCTTTGTCTCCATCCGTTCGAGTTCGAATTCGTCGGGGAGAAACGCTCGAATCGCCTCTATGACGCGGTTTTCGTCCTCAGTTGCGTAGCAAAATGTGCGGAGGTCGATGTAGTGAAATGGAACCTTCGACATGGGCAGGCTTCGTGCCCGGTCGGTAAAAAGCGTCTTACTCGTCTTCGAGCCGTTCGAGTGAATCCTCGGAGAGCCCCTGCTCTTGCCCCTCGTCAAACATCACAGTGTACGTAGCGCCACCGAACATGTTTTCGATGACCTGGCTGATGGTACCGGACTGGCCGTCGTACTCACTGTGCTTGTCGTGCAGGATAACTTGGTCTCCTTCGTCAAAGCTCATAGGCATCCTTACAGCGACCCAGCTAAAAGTGTCGTGGTTCAGGTCTGTTTTGATGCCTCTCGTTGTGGACCGGAGCCAGCAATCGCAGGTCACGACGGCACGTGACCACACGACCACTCACACCCGACAAGACGGACTCCAGTCATGGTGTTTGTCTTACTGAACTGAAGAAAAATTCGTCGCGTGTCACCCAGATATGAAATAAAAATTGAAGCTCCCCACTCGAAAGATTGTCAAACTTCACTACTAACAGTTGGCCCGACCAAGAATATAAACAACTGTAGCAAAAAATCGAGAGTTGTGATGAGGAATACATCGTGAGCGACGACTGGGAGCATGTGCAATATGTCTCCAATTCAGCACACAGGACAGACGTTATGTGCCATCTTTTTGATAAGGGGCCAGCTTAACCGTCTGAAATTGCGACATCCGTCTCCCGGCCGCTCCCACACATCTCCCGCAGTATTGCCGAACTCAGAGACTGCGACCTCATCGACTTGCTCGTTCCTGAAGAGACACTGAAAGGCCGACTGTACGGACTTACCCCAACCGGGCAGGACGTCGTCTGGGACGTGTTCCGAAGCGGTGAAGCTGTCAGTTTCACAACCGTCACTCGCGAAGCATTTCCTTACGACGACCCGCTTTCGTTCCTCATCGACCACGCAGGGACTGCGCTCCGCGGCGTCGTCTCCTATACACGCGAGGCGGTCACGATGTACGTCCATATTCCAGAGCAAGTGAACAGGGCAGAGTCAACGGTGGCTGAGACGCTCAGCGACGTGGCAACCGACGTTCTCGCAGAAACCCCCAACAGACTCGACGACAAGGTCGGCTCGCTCACCTACGCCGTCCAAAGGGTTCGACACACAGACCATCTTACAACTCCCCTTCACCGACAACCAGCAAGTACTCGTGTCGTTCGATTCGTCCGTCGCGCTGTCGCTGCCGTCGATGGCACGCACCTGTCGCGCACGGCTCGCCTGAACTGGTCGAACATTTATTGCAGTGGCGACGCGAACAAACGGTAATGACTGACACGATTTGCGCTCTCTCCTCTGCGTTTCATGCGGTAACTACCCGGTTGACGTGGCGCACATGACGCCCGTAGACGACCTCTGGTTTCTCGCCTCAAAAGCAGACCAAGCCGCATCACAGGCCTATTACCAATTGTCTGAAGCCCACGACGAGTACACCGAACACACCCGAACCCACCGCGTCTCGCGCAACCGGTTTCGGACGCTCGCCCGGCGAATCAACGAGACAGGCGCACCCTACGGCGCACACACCATCGTCTACCAGCCGTGTGGGAAACTCCTGCTCTGTCGCCACGAAGGCGTCGACATGTGGGTGCTCCCCGGCGGCGGCGTCGACCCTGGTGAATCGTTCCACGAGGCCGCCCACCGCGAACTGGAAGAAGAAGCCGGTGTCGAAGCTACCTACGACGGGCTTGCGCTCTTGACCCGCATCCACCTTCGTTGTGGAAGCCACGGAACGTGGGGCGTCCTGCCCGTGTTCGCCGCGAGCGCGGACACGACAGCCCCGACGGTGAGCGACCCTGATAACGATATTTCGGCTGCAGAATGGTTCGACCACCTGCCCCCAGACACGCGCGACCGCGACGATCTCGTCAGCTGGCGCGAGCGATCACTGTCCGTGTGATACGCCGTCTCTGTCCTCTGCTTTCATCCGCCTGAGCGCCGCCACCGCGTTCGAGGCGTCGTAGCCGAAGTAGACGTTGTTCGCGTAGGCGTCTGCGACATCCGTCGCGTGGATGAGTTTGTCGATGTCCACGTCCACCGCGTACAGTTCGACGCTAAACGGCGTCGTGAGCAGGTCGAGAAAGCCAGTGACGATGATTTCGAGCCAGTAGGTCGTCGTGTACGCCATATCGTAGAGCGGGATGACGAACTCATCGACGTGTTCTTCGAGCGCGTCAAGGTCGAGCCCCGCCCGGCGGTAAAGATGACCGGGATACGGGTCAGGATACAACGTCAGATACACCTTGCCCGGAATCCGTGCGGCGGCTTCGGCGACGAACTCGGTGATAACCGACGCGCGCCACTCGTTTCGGTCGTCGTAGTCACTTGCTTCGAACAGCCGGTTGCACCGGTCACAGCGGCAGTAGCCCTCGCGCGGGAAGCCAACGTCGTCTAAGCGCACGTCTCCGTTCTGCTCGACACAATCATCGATGATTTCGAGCAGTCCGGCGCGATACTGCTCGTTGGTCGGGCAGATGTACGCCCAGTCGAAATACGGTTGGTCGCGGGTGGCGAGGTCGCCCGCGTCATTCACCGGGACGAGGTCGGGGTTGCCGTTTGCCGCGGCATTGTCGCCGAAACACGAGACCATGTTTATCGCGTTCGGGAGCGGGGCGGCGGCCCGGCCAGTCACGTCTTTCACTTCGTAAAACCCGCGGTCGAACTCGGTCAACTCGACCTCTGATGCGTTGCGTGTGACGACGCCGAACATACCCGAGGGTAGGCGGGTAGCGGGGTAAGTGATTCGAAAACAGTGGGCGTCTACTTCTTCGAGACGAGTTTCACGAGCAGTACGACGGCGATGAGGGCGAGCAGGAATTTGAATTTTCGAGCCATACCACGATATTCGTGGAGATGACCTAAAATTGTTCGGGCGCCAGACGCCCGCGCCGCGTTAGTCGTCGCTGATGTGTGCGGCGATGTTGTCCCGGACGATGGTCTCGCAGTAGTCACAGCGAACTGCGTCGTCGAGGACGGTAAAGCGCGTGTTCACCGGTTCTCGCTCGTTAGTGATGCACGACGGGTTCGGACATTCGAGGACGCCTTCAACGGAGTCCGGGCGCTCGACGCGGTGTTTGCGCTGGACTTCGTAGTCGCGGATGATGTTGATGCTCGCCATCGGCGCGATGAGCGAGATGACGTCCACCTCGTCTTGGCTCAGTTCGCGGCTCTCGACTTTCACGATGTCCTTCCGGCCGAGGCGGTCAGAGGGGACGTTCATCCCGACGCTCACGGCCTCGCCCGTAGAGCCGTCGATGCCGAGGATGGCAAGCACGTTCAGCGCCTGCCCGCCGGGGATGTGGTCGATGACAGTGCCGCTCTTGATTTTGCTGACGCGAAGTTCGTGGTCACTCATTGTCTAACATCATGTCGAGCAGCGCCATTCGGACGGGAATCCCGTTGTGAGCCTGCTCGAAGTAGTTTGCAAAGTCGGTCGCATCGACGTCCGCAGAAATCTCATCAACCCGTGGGAGTGGGTGCATGACGATGAGGTCATCCTTGGCCGCTTCGAGGAGTTCTGCGTCGATTTGGTACTGGCCTGCGACGGCGCGGTACTCGCTCTCGTCGGGGAACCGCTCGCGCTGGATGCGCGTGACGTAGAGCACGTCGAGGCTCGGGAGAATCTTGTCTAGCTCGGTGTGCTCTTTGACGTTCGCTCCGGCTTCGTGGAGGTCGTAGCGCACCCGACGCGGGAGTTTCAGGCTGTCTGGGCTGATGAAGTGCTGGCTCGCATCGACCTGCGTGAGCGCGTTTGCGAGCGAGTGGACGGTTCGCCCGTATTTGAGGTCGCCCATGATGCCCACGGTGAGGTCGTCGAAGCCAACGTTTTTGCGGATGGTGTAGAGGTCGAGCAGCGTCTGGGTGGGGTGTTGGCCCGCGCCGTCTCCAGCGTTCACGAGTGGCACGTCTACGTACTCTGCGGCCATGGTCGCAGAGCCCTGACTCGGGTGGCGAAGCACGATGCCGTCGGCGTAGCCTTCGATGACGCGAACGGTGTCTGCGAGCGTTTCACCTTTTTTGACGCTTGAGGCTTCGATCGAGCCCATGTCGATAACGTCGCCCCCGAGGCGTTTCATCGCCGTCTCGAAACTGAGGCGCGTCCGGGTACTGGGTTCGTAAAAAAGCAGTGCGAGGAGTTTGTCGGTGTGTCGGTCGGCGAACGCCGCCGGGTTTTCATCGATTTCGGCGGCATGGTCGAGGACGGCGTCGATGTCCGCCCGCGACAGTTGTTTCGCGCTGACGAGCTGGTCGGTCCACATCATCTAGAGGGCGAACGCCAGCACTCTTGAAACTCCCGACACCTCCCGAAGCTTCATGTCCGATGGCGGGGCCACCGACGCCATGCTCGCCGTTGCCGGAGGCAAAGGAGGCTGTGGAAAAACAACGACAACACTCGGACTCGCGGGTGCGCTCGCCCGCGCTGGACGCGACGTGGTCGCCGTGGACGCAGACTGTGCGATGCCAAATCTCCACGAACTGGCAGGCGTCCCCCGCAATCCCGGCCTTCCGGCGCTCGAAACCGATTCAGTGGAAGCGGCGAGCCACAGCTATCCTGAGAACCCTCGCGTCAGAATCGTCCCCGCTGGACCACCGAAGAGTGACTGTTCGCTCACTCGTGCGCTCATGAACCTTCCTGCCTCCCACGAAACGCTCCTCGACTGTCCGGCTGGAGCGGGGCCTGCTGCCGCTGGGCCGCTCCGCGTCGCAGACCGGACGCTGCTCGTCTCGACGCCGAATCCCGCGAGTCTCTGTGCTGCCGTGAAAACCGCGGCGATGGCCCGCGCGCTTTCGGCCCCGCCGATTGGCGTCCTCCTCACACGTTGTGAGACACCGCCCGCAGGCATCGGACGGCTCTTTGACTGCCCGGTACTCGGCTGTATCAGTCTCCCTGCTGACAGTATTTTCGAGAATCGGCAGACTGTAACGGAATTTGATACACTCCTCGGGCGAGGAGTTCTGGGGAACATTTAATTCGATACGGTCGCTACACGAACGTATGTCGAAGCGTCTGCCAACAGGAATCGACGTGCTCGACCGGAAGCTCGGCGGAGGCATTCCGGCAGGGAGCATCGTCGCGCTGACCGCACCGCCTGCGAGTCAGGCAGAGCTGTTCCTGTACGAGCTGACCGCCGGACGGCGGACGCTGTATCTCACCCTCGACCGAACCGAGCAGTCGGTCGCAGACAGCATCGTGGGGAGTTCTGCGCGCACCGGCAAGCCCACGATTCGCTACGTCTCGGGCGACGCACCGCTCGACCGGGCTGGTCAGATGGTGAAAAGCCTGCCCGACGAGTCGAACCTCATCATCGACCCGATAAACATCTTAGAAGAACAGGAAGCCCCGCGCTACCGGAACTTCCTGAACGAGTTGCAAAACCACATCTACAACACTGGCGGCCTCGCCGTCGTCCACGGGCTTGAAGGGCGAAACGTCCCAGCCCTGCGGGATACGACCGAGCACATGGTGGACGTGATTTTCCAACTCGAAACGAAAATTCAGGGCGACCAAATCGTCAACAAACTCGCCGTGCCGAAGTTCCGTGGCGGGGCCGCGCTCCCCGAAACCATCAAGCTGCAGCTTTCAGAGCGTGTCGCTATCGACACCAGCCGCGACATCGCATAGGGCCGGTTTCTCAGTTCCTTGCTTGCTGACACAGCCGCGGCTCACCGGCTAGAAAATGGAAAAACGGGAGCGACTTATTCTTCGTCTAAGTCTTCGACGAGTTCTTCTGCGTCGATGTCGGCGTCTTCGAGCGCGTCTTCTAAGTCAGCGCCGCCTGCGCCGCCCATGCCGCCCATCATACCGCCCATGCCGCCCATCATGCCGCCGGAGCCGTCGATGGTCTCCTGGATGATGACGCGGTCTAAGTCGAGACGGTCCATGATCTGCTGGGCAATCTGCTGTTTCTGGAACATCCACTGCTGGTTGAACGCGAGCTGTGGCGTGGACTCGATGTAGAGGGTCTCCTTCTCGACGGTTTCGAGTTCCGTCTCAGGCTCTGCGTCCTCGTCGTCGTCATCAGACTCGACGACAACTTCCTCTTCGACCTCGTCCGTCTGAATCCAGAGTTCTAAGTCAGCGTCGAGGTACATCCCGAGCAGCCCTTCTGCCTGCTCCTCGCGGTCTTCGACGACGCCGAGCACTTCAAACTCGTACTCGATGGCTTCGCCTGCGAGTGGGTGGTTGAAGTCAACGCGAGCGCGCCCGCCGATGATGGTCTCGACGTGGCCGTGCTGGCCGTCGATGTCGACGTGGCCGCCTGGGTAGCGGTCGTCTTCGGGGATTTTCGAGGCGGCGACGGTGCGGACTTCGGACTCGTCGTACTCGCCGAACGCTTCTGCGGCGGGGACGGTCACGGTGCCGGTGTCACCGACTTCGCCGCCGATGATTGCCTCTTCGACTGCGGCGAAGATGTGGCCTGCGCCGAGGACGATGGTGCGTGGGGCGAACTCGCCCTGGTCTGCGACGCCCTCTTCCTCTGCGATTTCTTCGTCCGTCGTGTCGACGAGTTGGCCGTCTTCGACGGTTCGGGCGGTGTAGGCGAGTTTGATGAAATCTCCGTCTTGGAGTCCGCCTTCCTCAGCCTCAGCCTCCTCCGCTTCGACTTCTTCTTCGACGTCTTCCGGTTGCTCGGCCTCCTCGGCCTGAGGTTCTTCACTCATACGTCAACGGACAGTCGTTGCACCCTTAAGAATCACGTTTCTCGCGCCCGAGAGATACCCACGCTTTTTGGCGGGGAACTCCTGTCTCAGCCCATGTACGAGGTTGAAGTCAAAGTTCGGGCAGCCCACGACGCCGTGCGCGATAAACTCGCCGCGCTTGGCGCGACGGAAGTTCGCACCGTCACGCAAGCGGACACGTACTACAACGCGCCCGACCGGGACTTTGCTGAAACCGACGAGGCGCTGCGCATCCGCCGAGAGCAGACCGACGACAACACCGTGTCGAAAGTGACCTACAAAGGCCCGCTCGTCGAAGAACACTCGAAGACACGCAAAGAAGCGGAAACGGTCGTCGAAGACGGCGAAACGATGGACCGCATCCTCACTGGGCTCGGCTACGACGCGACCGCGACCGTCGAAAAGCGCCGCCAGTTCTTCTGCGTCGATGGCTACACGGTCACCTTAGACGACGTAACCGGTCTCGGAGAGTACGTCGAAGTCGAGACAGAAGTTGCAGAAAATATCGAACCGGCCCGCGAAGGTGTCTACGAACTGCTCAGAACCCTCGATCTCGACCCAGACGCACAGATTCGCACGTCGTACCTCGGTTTGTTGCTCGAAGCGAATAACCACGAGTAATTATTCACCCGCCTGAGGTTTTCGGAAGTTATAGAAACGCCCGAACTGAAAGAAGTCCAATGACAGTACGCAATATTCGCGTCGAGCCAATCGACCGGCGCGCGGTCGAAGACCAGGAGGTCGAGATTGTCGAGCGAAAGGGCATCGGTCACCCAGATTCTATCTGCGACGGCGTCGCCGAGGCAGTGTGTCAGGCACTCGCAAACGAGTACTTAGAACGCGTTGGAAAGGTGCTCCACTACAACACCGACGAGACTCAACTGGTCGCCGGAAACTCGGAGCCAAAATACGAGGGTGGCGAGGTTATGAACCCCATCTATCTGCTGATTGTGGGCCGTGCGACCAAGGAGTACAAGTACAAGGACGACGAGGGCAAAAAGCAGACGATTCACATCCCAACTGAGAAAATTGCCCTCGGCGCGGCCCGCGACTATCTCTCTGCGCACTTCCCCGAAATCGACGTTGGAACGGACATCATCGTTGACGTGAAACTCGGTGAAGGCTCGGGCGACCTCCAATCCGTATTCGGTGAAGAGGACGCGACCATCCCGATGGCCAACGACACCTCCTTCGGCGTCGGTCACGCGCCGCTCTCCGAGACCGAAACCATCGTTCTCGAAACCGAACGACACCTGAACGGCGTCTACGGCGCAGACCACCCTGAACTCGGGCAAGACATCAAGGTGATGGGCAAGCGCGAGGACGACCACATCGACATCACCGTCGCCGCCGCGATGGTGGACAAGTATCTCTCAGACTTAGACGACTACATCGAGGCAGTCGAGAACGTCCGCGAGTACGTCACTGAACTCGCAAGTGAGTACACAGACCGCTCGGTAGAGGTGTACGTGAACACCGCCGACGACTACGAGAAAAAGTCAGTCTACCTCACCGTCACCGGCACGTCCGCAGAGATGGGCGACGATGGCTCGGTCGGCCGCGGCAACCGCGCGAACGGCCTCATCACCCCGAACCGCTCGATGTCGATGGAAGCGACCTCCGGGAAGAACCCCGTCAACCACATCGGGAAAATCTACAACCTCCTCAGCACGCAGATTGCAGAGGCTGTCGTCGCAGAGGTTCCCGGCATCCGCGATATGCGCATCCGCCTGCTTTCACAGATTGGCCAGCCAATCGACCAGCCACACGTCGCAGACGCCCGCCTCGTCACCGAGGAAGGTGTGGAACTCGAATCCATCGAGGACGACGTGAGCGAAATCAT
The DNA here is from genome assembly GCF_037198285.1 of Haladaptatus sp. DJG-WS-42. Lineage (NCBI taxonomy): Archaea > Methanobacteriati > Methanobacteriota > Halobacteria > Halobacteriales > Haladaptataceae > Haladaptatus > Haladaptatus sp. DJG-WS-42. The sequence continues at coordinate 393,186 of NZ_CP147243.1, forward strand.
CGACCAACACCTCGCAAACGTCACCGACATCACGCGACGGGTCATCGACGGCGAGCTTTCGACGTTCTGAGTTTCGAAGGCGATAGGCGTTTATTCGCCCACCAATCACGTTCTTTTATGAATCCACCGGGAGCGGACACGGTTCTCGTCAGGTACGGCGACATGGGGGTGAAAAGTCCGCAGGTGCTCGGCCGCATGGAGCAGATGCTCTGTGACAACATTCAAGCGTTGCTCGACGACCGAGCAATTGCGGGCACAGTACGAAAAGAGCACTCCCGACTGTTTATCGACACCACCGAATCCTCCGTGGACGACGCCACCAACGCCGCGTGTGACGCTTTTGGCGTGGTGTCTGCAAGCCCCGTCACCATCACCGAACCGACGATGGACGCGATGGAAGCGGCTGTCGTGGAAGCCTCGCGTGAAGTCTACACTGGCGGTGCATTCGCCGTGAGCGCCCGCCGCGCAGGTGAGAAAGACGAACATCCGTTTTCTTCTGAAGACATCGAACGACAGGTCGGGGCGGCCGTCTGGGACGCCACCGAAGCCCGCTTCGAGCCGGAAGTTGACTTAGAACAGCCCGATTGCGAGTTGTTCGTGGAGTGTCGCGCAGACCACGCCTACGTCTACGTCGAAAAGCGCGCCGGGCCGGGCGGCCTGCCCCTCGGAACCCAAGACCCCGTCGTCGCGCTCATCTCCGGCGGCATCGACTCGCCCGTCGCGGCGTGGGAACTCATGAAACGCGGGTGTCCCATCATCCCCGTCTACTTCGACTTCGAGGAGTTCGGTGGGGTTGACCACCAAGCCCGCGTCGTAGAGGCTGTCGAGACGCTCTCGCGCTACGCCCCGAATCAGGACATGCGCCTGCGGATGGTTCCCGCCGGGAAGGTCGCCCGCCTGCTCGTCGACGAACTCGACAACACGCGGATGCTCTCGCTTCGCCGCTTCATGTTCATGGTCGCAGAGCACGTCGCCCGCGAGGAACACGCCGTCGGCATCGTCACGGGTGAGGCAATCGGCCAGAAATCGAGCCAAACAGGCGCGAACCTCATGACCACGACGGCGGCGACGAGCCTCCCGGTCTATCGCCCGCTCGTCACGATGGACAAGCCAGTGATTGTCGAACGCGCAAAGGAATTGGGCACGTTCCACACCGCGAACATCCAAGCCGGGTGCAATCGCGTCGCGCCGAACCGCCCGGAGACCCGCGCCAGCCTCGCACAGGTCGAATCTGCAGAGCCAGCAAACCTTCCGGAACTGGCCGTCGAAGCCGCGAAGTCGGCAACGCGCGTCTATCCGCAAACAACGTAATCGCTTTACGACGCCGTCAATTCGGTTTCACTATGACGCAGGTGTGTATCGTCGGGTCGCCGGAGGTTGAGCTTCGGTACGAACTGCTGTCGCGGGACACCGCCCGCGAGGCGCTCTCGACGTACCGACTGCACCAGCCCTACGCCAACTCGATTGCCGTCGATACGATTTCTCTCGGCGCAGCCGTCTCGTTGATGAACGACCTGAACTGGTATCTCGTCCGCTTCGCCCAGTTGACGCTCGTAACCGAACCGAGCGTCGCCGAAGACGAGTGGCTCTCACGGAAACTCGCCCGTGCCATCCGAGACGGGAGCATAACGCGCGAGCAGTCGGCCGAGTTCGTCCACATCTACGGGGTGAAAGACGGCGAACTCGTCGAACCGCTTGCTGTCGAACGCGACGGGGAACTGCCAGACTACGACAACACTGCGGTTGACGATACCGTCGTGGTACGGGTCACAGAAGCCGAATTTTAAGTCAATTTCTCTCGAATCGACGCCGAAACCGCTTCGAATGCGGTGGCTGCGCAGTCTACGTCGTCAGCGAGACTCAAAAATCCGTGACAGAGCGACGGCTCATGATGGTGGCGGACGTCAACTTCGGCCGCGGTCAATTGGGCTGCGTAGTCGAAGCCGTCGTCACGAAGCGGGTCGTGACCAGCCGTGACGATGACGGACGGGGCGAGTCGTTCGAACTCGGAGGCGGCAAGCGGCGCGACGAACGGATGCAATGCGTCAACGGGGCTTCGCACGTAGTGGTCGAAGTAGTGGCGCACGTCTTCGGTTTTGAGCAACGGTCCGTCTGCGTTTTCCACGTACGAGCCAGCATCGAACTGTGCGTTGAGAATCGGGTAGAGTAGGGCGTGGACGGCGAGGTCGTGTCCATCCTCGCGGGCCCAGCGCGCGACGGCCGCGGCGAGGTTGCCACCAGAACTCGAACCGACAATTCCCACGCGACTGGCATCACCGCCGAGCGCGTCGCCGAACTCCGTTGCCCATTCGAACGCGGCGTAGGCGTCTTCTAACCCGGCAGGGAACGGGTGTTCGGGCGCGAGGCGGTAGTCCACGGAAATGACGAGCGCGCCGACGCGCGCGGCGAGATTTCGACACAAGTCGTCGGCTGAATCGAGCGTCCCCATCGCCCAGAGGCCGCCGTGGTAGAAGACGAGAATCGGTGGCGTTTCGGCGGACGTGTTCGGGTGGTAGGTGCGAATGGGAATCGTGCCACTTCCCGCTCGCCGGTCGATGCCGAACGCTTCGATACGCGCGACTTCCGGGCCGCCGCCCGCAGAGAATAGGTCGTCTTCGAGCCGGCGGGCAGCCTCGGCCGAGAGGGCGTGCCACGGCGGAATCCCCATCGCTTCGATGTCTGCGAGGACATCGGCCAGTTGAGAATCGAGAGCGGTTCGTCTGGACATGAGCAAACCGACAAAGAGTGACAGTGTAAACGTGACGGCAGAACGGGGTTAGTCGAACAGCCCCGTCGAAAGATAGCGTTCGCCGCTGTCGGGGAACACTGTGACGACGAGCGGGCAGTCTGCGTCCGGCGAGCCACCGTCGGCCGCGGCCTCGCAGTCCACATCTTGTCTCGCAATCCGCGCTGCAACCTGACGCGCGGCGATTGCGGCCGCGCCGGACGATTGCCCCACGAGAATCCCCTCCTCGCGGGCGAGTCTTCGACACTCGACTTCCGCCTTTTCGAGTGGGACGGTCACAACCTCGTCAAGCAGGTCTACGTCAAGCAGGTCGCTGACGAAGCCCGGACCCATTCCCTGATAGTCATCGTTACCCGGTTTGCCCGTCGAGAGGACCGCGTTCTTCTCGGGTTCGACGGCGATGACGTCCATGTCGGGAAATTCCTCGCGCAGTCGCGTCGCGGTCCCGGTGATGGTGCCGCCCGTCCCGACGGCCGCGACGAACGCGTCTACGGTCCGGTCGCCAACGTCTTCTAAGATTTCTGCTGCCGTCGTCTGGTAGTGAGCGTCCGGATTGGCTTCGTTCTCGAACTGCCCGAGTTGGACGTAGCCTTCCTGCTCGGTGAGCATATCTGCGTGGTCGCGGGCGTCGGTCATCTCGCCTTCGACGAGTTCGAGATTCGCGCCGTAGGCGTTCATGAGCTGGCGGCGCTCTTTCGACTTCGAGGCGGGCATGACGATGGTGAGGTCGTAGCCGAGAGCGGCACACGCGAGGGCGATGCCGATGCCGGTGTTGCCGCTGGTCGGTTCGACGATGTGTGATTCGGCATCGAGCACACCGGCCCGTTCTGCGGCTCGAATCATGGAGATGGCCGGTCGGTCTTTGGCAGAGCCGCCGGGGTTAAACGACTCCAGCTTGGCCGCGATAATCGAGCCCGGTGGGGAACGAATCCGAACGAGCGGTGTCCCGACAGTATCGAGAATACTGTCTTTCATTGTACCCACCTACGGAACGGGCGCTTATACCGATGATGGACTCGGCCAACATGACTGACCGTTCGTGACGGAGCGTGGTCGTCCATGCACAGCTGCTCTCGTCGAACACCAGCCGTAATTCGGTAATAACCACCGTCGACCAGCCGTTTATTCCCCAGATAATAATGGCAGGGTACCGAATAGACAGACGTGTCCCCGTTAGTTGGCGACAACCGCTCACCGGTCGGCTAACGGGACGTAGCAGACGGCACAGAGACAAATCGGCTTCGCCACAGGGAGTTCCCTGTCGCGTGGCAAGGGATGGTGGTGCACCCACATCGTCATCACATCCGTGCCACCACCTTTCCTGCAAACGGTGTCGCTCCTGAAGCGCCGAGTCTCATCCGTCTCTTTTCGCGCCACTCATCGTCGGATTCGACCGCTCAATCGAGTGACACCGCCGCCTGCGCTTCCGACTGGGGAACCACGCGGCGAAGCTGTGACAAAAGGAACGCAAGATACACGCGCTCTGCATCTGCCACGCCATTGAGACTGACGACGGGATTCACGTCAACGACCATCGGGACTGGCCCATCGAGTACGTCAACTTCGAACAGGGAAAGCCCCGTGAGCGCCGCAATACGGTCGGTGAGCGCGATGAGCGGCGCCGTTGCGTTGAGTTCGCGCGCTACCACGCCGCGCCCGGTTCCGAGTTCGACCACCCGTATCGCCGACCCAACACGATACACCTTCAGGTGGCGCGCCTTCGGGAGATACTGCTGGATGAGTCGTGTGCCGGCGAACGTGGGTGATTCCTCGAAGAACACGTCGTGGTCGTGGGCGGCCGCATCCGTTTCGTGGAGCGTTTTGACAATGACCGGCGGTGGGAGCGTCACCTCGCTTGCGGGTCCATACTGGTACGTCGGAACCGGAACTCCACCCTGACTGAGCACGTCAAGTGTCGCCACGCGGTCGCTCGTGAGCGCGACGCTGAACGGTGGATTCAGGGTTGGAATGCCTGCGTGAGCCGCGCGGTGTAAGTCACGAAGTGAGGCGTCTCGTCGCTTTGCAAGGTGGTAGAAGTCGAAGCCGCACGTGTCAAGGTCGGTGTGGTCGGTGGTTGGGTCGAGGAGGGTGACCGTGACGCTGTCCGCAAGGCTCCGGAACACCCGCTGTTTCGTCTGGTCTCCACCCGTTTTCCAGTACGAAATTCCCACATGCGTCACAACGCTCTCAGTAATACGGTGAGTGGCTTAGCGTTTTTCTGAGCGCACACTGACTGTCCAGAATCGAGATACATACAGCTATTGTGCCAACAATAGATTTTAGTGAAATCCCGGAGGAGACCGACCGCATGGCAGTCGTGAGTGGGGAAAAACCGCCAAGGGCGCCACAGGTATCATCGATTCAGAGGAAGACTTGTGCTATCAATCGACACGATAGGAACGCTTATTCTCCCCGCATCTAACTCACGGGCAAGCCGCATGACCAGCCGGGAACTCCCCCAGCACACCAGTCGGCAGCCGCCCGCCCACACCCTCGACGACGCAGGCCCGCTGTTCGCCCGTTTCGCCCGTCCACGTACCGACACACAGACCACGCTTGCGATTATATCTGACGTCCACCTCTCGACTCGTGAGTCCGGGAGTTGGAAGGTGTATCATCGCACCGAACAACGCCTGCAAACCGCCATTGTGGACATCAACGCCCGCGACGTAGACGGCGTCGTGTTCACTGGCGACCTGACCGAAGATGGTGAGATAGGGGATTTCGAGCGCGTCGCAGCGCTGTTCGCAGACATCGACGCGCCCGCCGTCGCCGTCCCCGGGAACCACGACGTGCCAAAGGACTTCGACCAACACGACGTTGCCACCCTCGACTGGTTCGAGGAGACGTTCACGCCCGGTGGCCTCCCCTTCCGGACGCGCATCGGTGGCGTAGATGTGATTGGCCTTGACTCTGCTTCTGGCCCGAACGAGTCGCTTTCTGACACCCACCAGGGACAGATTTCAGCCACGCAGCTTGCGTGGCTCGATGAGGTACTCGATGAAGCGATTTGCCCGCTCGTGGTGATGCACCACAACCTCCCTGGGATGCTCGACCTGACCGGCGGCGTCTCGTGGCGCTCGTCGTTCCCGATGCTTGAGTACGACCCGCTCGTCGACGTGCTCGAAGCCCACGACGTGTCGCTCACGCTCTCCGGCCACCTCCACATTCCCGCAGTCGCACAGACTGCGCGCATCAACGAACTCATCTGCCCCGCCCTCTCCTCGTTTCCACAAGGCTACCTGTTGCTCACCGTCGATGAGATGGGAACCACCGTCCGGTACGTGCCCGTCGCAGACGGCGAAGGCGCGTCAGAGGCGTACATGCTCGCCCAAGACTACTCAGACCGCAGTAAGGCAGTCGCAGAGCTCACCCAGTTCCACCTCGAATCGCTTCCCTTGCACGACGAGTTCGCCTGAATTTGCACTGAGCGCGTTTGTTAAGTGAATCCACTTCGTAGCCGGGCCCATGGAAACGATGTCACCGAATCCCGTCTGGGACGCAGAGTCCTATCCCTCGACCGTCGAGACGTTCGCTGCGCTCGGCGACGAACTCACGATTCGCGTCTGGGGCGGCGATTGGTGTGGCGACTGCCGCAATCAACTCCCCGACTTCGCCGCTGCGATGGACGCCGCGGGCGTCCCCGAGGAGAACATCCACGAGTACCCAGTCGATAACGACAAAAACGGCGAGCTCACCGAGGAGTACGGCATCGAGTACATTCCAACCATCGTCATCGAACGCGATGGCGAAGAAATTGCCCGCTTCGTCGAACGAGAACCACAGCCTGCGGCCGTCTACCTCGCAGACCGCCTGCAAGAGACGCTTTAATCCACCTGATAGAAGTTCGATTTCTCTCTGTGTCGCTCGACTTTTGACGGCTCCCGCGTTCTCACGATCACAACATCATACAGTTGGTCTGCAGAGACCATGCTCCCAACGCTCGTCAGACTTGAGACGAGTCGTCCGGCGTTTTCGCTCCCGATGAACACCATCGACGCCTTCTCGTTTTTCGCAATGCGGCGCAGGGCAAGCGCAATCGTCCCCGACGTGGCAAAGCGGCCAACGGTCTCGTGGCGGAAATCCGCACTCGGCGCAATCTTGGTGACCTGTTTGTGCAGTTGAGAGACTATCGTCTCTACGTCGAACTCCTCGCCTGGCTCAACCCACCCGTGTGTGTTGGCGTACGAGAAATCATCCTGCGGGATGATGCTCACCGCAACGACGCGCTCGTTCAAAACCTTCCCAAACTCCGCTGCTCGAATCAATGCGGCCTCTGCAAGCTTCGAGCCGTCAAACGGCACGACAAACGTCATTGGTGACACGTTAGGTCGAACCAACAAAACTCCATGGGGGCGTTAGGTATCCGGTCGAAGCTGTTCTGCCCACGAAAGCGCTTCTTCGATGTCCGTCTGCGGCGGCGAGCAAGTGAACGACCGACAGACGTAGACGGTCGGTTTTTCCGCTTTCTGGGTGCGCTCTGCCCAGATTGGCGGCACTTCTTCGAGGCTTAATTCGCCCAACCACGCCTCCAAAGCAGTCTCCGTTGCGGGGCGACGCGAGAGCAGCAGACTCGGAACGTACGTGCCAGCAATGTGCTCACGCCACGTTTCTGGAAGCACATCCGCCACGACGGTCACTTCAAGGTCGCCCGTCGCGAGACGGTCTGCGGCGAGCGCGAGCGTGCCGTACTGGAGCGGATTCGCCTGAATCTTCGCAGAATGAGTTTCGACGACGCGCTCTGCCTTCTCGGCAAAGTTCTCCGCAGGGGCGAAGTGCGCAAGCGACTGGAACAGGTCGAGGGCGACGCCCACACTCGATGGCGTTGACTGGTCGCCGAGTTCCTGTGGCCGGGTGACGAGGGCTTCGCCGGATTCGGGGGTGAAATAGAGCGTGCCGCGCTCGTCGTCCCAGAACTCACGGTCGATGGCGCGAGCCAGTTGCAGGGCGAATGCGAGATGCGCCACATCGCCCGTTGCCTGATAGAGGGAAACCGCACCGCGTCCGAGGAAGGCGTAATCTTCGAGATAGCCATCGCCTTTCACGTCGCCGTCTTTGTACCGACGAGAAAGAGTCTGGGTTTCCTCGTCCCACAGATGGCGACGGACGAACGCGAGAGCGCGTTCTGCGGTGTCCGTGTACTGGTCTTCGAGGATGAAGCCACCCTCTGCGAACGCGGAAATCATCATCCCGTTCCAGCTTGCGAGCACCTTCTCGTCGCGTGCCGGACGGACGCGCTCGGAACGGGCTTCGAACACTTGCTCGCGGGCGAGGTCGATTTGTTCTTCGACTTCGGCTTCGCTCAGGTCGTACTTTTCTGCGATAGCTTCGATGCTCTTTGCGAGGCCGAGGACGGTCGTTCCCTCGAAGTTGCCGCGCTTCGTGACGCCAAAGCGGTCGATGAAAATGTTCGCCGCTTGCTCGTCTGAAACGGCGTCTCTGACCTGCGCGCGCGTCCAGACGTAGAACTTGCCTTCCTCGCCCTCGCTTTGGGCGTCTAACGTGCTGAAAAAGCCACCCTCGTCGTGGGTGAGTTCGCGCGAAACGAATTCGAACGTCTCGCGTACGACGTCGGCGTAGCGCTCGTTGCCGGTCACCTGATAGCCAGCAAGGAGGGCGCGGGAAATCTCGGCGTTGTCGTAGAGCATCTTCTCGAAGTGGGGAACCGTCCACGTCTGGTCGACGACGTAACGGTGGAAACCGCCGCCAGCGTGGTCGTACAGCCCACCCGAAATCATCGCATCCAGATTTTCGAGTGCGACTTCACGGTAGGCGTCGCGGCCGGTGCGCTCTGCGGCGCGAAACAGCAAGTCGAGGCGCGTGGTTTGGGGGAACTTCGGGCCGCTGCTGCCGAAGCCGCCGTACTCGCGGTCGGCACCCCGGAGCGCGGCGTTCGCGGCCGATTCGAGGTGGTCGGAGCCGGGAGCCTCGCCGGGTTGGTCGGGGACGGATTCGAGTTCGTCGGTGAGCGCCGCCGTCCACTGGGTCGCTCGGTTCTCCATTTCTTCGCGGTCGTGTTCCCACGAATGAGAGATGTTGTCGAGCAAGTCGAGAAAGCCCGGCATCTGGCCGCGCGGCTCTTTCGGGAAGTAGGTTCCCACGTAGAACGGTTTGCCCTGCGGGGTGAGCCAGACAGAAAGCGGCCACCCGCCGTGGGCGGTCACGAGCTGCCCGATGGTCTGGTAGATGCGGTCTAAGTCCGGTCGCTCCTCGCGGTCAACTTTGATGGGCACGAACTGCTCGTTCATCAACTCGGCCACCTGCTCGTCCTCGAAGCTCTCTTCTTCCATGACGTGACACCAGTGACACGCCGAGTAGCCAATCGAGAGGAAGATGGGCACGTCGCGCTCGCGGGCGGCGGAAAGGGCGTCGTCGTCCCACGGCTGCCAGTTCACGGGGTTGTCCGCGTGCTGTCGGAGATACGGGCTTTCCTCTTCCGACAACCGATTGCGTCCGGTGGGGTCGTCCATATCTGACGTACTGACTCCGGACACGTAAAAGGTCGAAGTTAGGTGCGATTCACTGTGGAAAGGGTACGAAATTAGCTACGCGGTTTCAGTATGGTGTTCCCCGCTTGCCTGCGCTTTCCCGCGATAGTAGAGCCAGAACAGGACGGCGAGCGTTATCGGAAAGAAAACGATGGCGACGAGCGCCAGTCCCGGAACCAGCAAGAAGAGCGCGAACCACTTCCACGAGATGAACGTGTCACGAGACATACAATCCAGTTCAGTTACTGGCCGTGAGTAGTTTGTGGTGACTGTTCTGAAATCTGATACAGTTATCTCTCTGAAGCGTTTTGGATACGTATGCGCCGGAATGCACAACCAAACGTCAGTTGGCTTCTCACACACGCCAAATACATCGCCGCCATCATCTTCGTCGGCTATTTTGCCGCACTCATCGTCGGGGAACTGTTCTCGATTATCCCACCGCTTCGTGGCCTTGGCTCCACGCTCGCGGGGACGCTTCAGTACACGGGTGTCGTCACCGCCGTCCTCTACGTCCTCTCGGTGAATCGGACGGGAAGATAATACACGTTCGTGGATAGTTTTCGTGTCCTGAAGAGCAACCTTTACACTCCTATGCGCAGGGTATTCGGATATGACCGAGACTATCCTGCTGGTCGGTGGCGGCGGCCGCGAACACGCCATCGCCCGCGCCCTCGCGCCCGACGTGAATCTGTACGCCTGTGCGAGCAACCGCAATCCCGGCATCGCGCGCCTCGCAGACGGGTTCGAGTCGCTCTCTGAGACCGACCCGGAGGCTATCGTCGCCTACGCTGAGGAGGTTGGCGCGACTGTCGCCGTTGTCGGTCCCGAGGCTCCGCTCGCGGCGGGCGTCGCAGACGCGCTTGATGAGGCGGGCATCTACGCTTTCGGCCCGCACGCCGAGGAAGCACGCATCGAGACGGACAAAGCGTTCCAGCGCCGGTTCATGCGCGATGCAGGCATTCCCGGCTGTCCCGACTTCGAGACGTTTGACGACGACGAGGAAGCCTGTGCGTTTATCGACGACTACGACGGCGACCTCGTGGTGAAACCGGCTGGCCTCACCGGCGGCAAAGGCGTCGTCGTCATGGGCGACCAAGTCGATGCGGAGGGCGCAAAGGAGTACATCCGCGAGAACGACTACGACCGCATTGTTTTGGAAGAGCGCCTCATCGGCGAGGAGTTCACGGTGCAAGCGTTCGTGGCGAACGGCGAGTTCCGCGCCACGCCCGCCGTCCAAGACCACAAGCGCGCTTACGAGGGCGACGAGGGGCCGAACACCGGCGGCATGGGGAGCTACTCGGACGCAACGTGGGCACTTCCGTTCATGACAGAGGGCGACTACGACGCGGCGCTCGATATTCTCGACGCGACGGTGTCCGCACTGGATGGGTACAAGGGCATCCTCTACGGCCAGTTCATGCTCACGACGGAAGGGCCGAAAGTCATCGAGTTCAACGCCCGGTTTGGCGACCCCGAGGCGATGAACACCCTGCCCGTCCTCGAAACCAAGTTCGTGGACATTCTCACCGCCGCCCGCGACGGCGAGGACCTGCCGGAACTCGCCTTCGCCGCACAGGCAACGGTGTGCAAATACGCAGTTCCCGACGGCTACCCCGAGAATCCGACGGCGGGAACCAAAGTCGAGGTTGACGAAGAGAGCGCCGGAGACGCCCTGCTCTACTACGCAAGCGTAGACGAGCGCGACGACGGCATCTACACGACCACGTCGCGTTCGTTCGCGCTCGTCGGCGTCGCGGATACGATTGCTGAGGCCGAAGAAATCGCCGAGGATGCGCTCGCCGTCGCTGGCGAAGACGGCCTCCACATCCGTCATGACATCGGGAAGGCAGACTTAGTACAACGAAGAATCGACCACATGGAAGAACTCCGCAGGTAGTCCAACCCGCCACAGCACACGGGCCGGGAAGCGCGTCTCGTCGCGCGACCCGGGGAAGGGTTGGCGTGCAAGCATTCACCGTGGCTCGTGATTCGTGCGGTCTTGGTAACCCAACAAACACACCGTTCTCCGTAAACGCGGTTCCTTTTAGCGCCACGCCGCCTACACGACTCCAGTGACTGATTCAGAGGTACCCGAAGACCCCCCTGAACCCGAACATGCGTCCGAAACCACAGCAGACGAGACGCCCGACGCCCTCGATATAGACGAGTTCTACGACGTACTCGAAGACCGGGGCCGCCCCATCGTCACCGCGAGCGAAGTCGCCCGGTGGCTGAACACCTCCCAAGCCGAGGCCAGCGACGCCCTCGCCGCGCTCACCGGAGATGGCCGCGTCGAATCGCTCGACGTGGAAACTGACCCGGTCGTCTGGTATCCCCGCGATTGGAAGGAGACGACGAACCGCGAGCGTGTCGTCCTGTTCCCGAAACGCCGTGAGGTGGTCGTAGACCATCCCTCGCAGTTCACCCGCGCCCAGCTCACGCAGTTCGCCCACCTCGTCGAAACCAACCGAACCGGCGGCTACGTGTACAAACTCCGCGAAGAGGACATCTGGCAGGCCCCCTACGACAGTTTAGACGACCTCTTGCGCACGATGCGCCAAGCGTTTGGCGAGCGCTCGCCCCATCTCGAAGAGTGGGTCGAAAGCCAGTGGGAGCGGGCCCGGAAGTTCCGCCTCTACACCCACGAAGACGGCTACGTCGTCCTCGAAGCAGGCAGCGCAGACTTACTCGGCAACGTCGCCCTCCCGAAACTCACGAACGGGGAGATTCGCGCCCGCATCTCTGACGAGGAGGCGTGGGTTGCGAGCGAAGCGACCGCCTCAGTCAAACGCACCCTCTACGAGGCGGGTTATCCCGTACAGGACGAACGCACCTTAGAGGAGGGTGCCGCCCTGCCCCACGACCTGCACCTGCAATTGCGCGACTACCAGCAAACCTGGGTGACGCGCTTTCTCGAAGCCAAATCCGGCGTGCTCGTCGGGCCACCGGGAAGCGGGAAAACCGTCGCTGCGCTTGGCGTGATGGCCGCCGTCGGCGGCGAGACGCTGATTCTCGTTCCGGGTCGGGAACTCGCCGCCCAGTGGCGCGACGAAATCCTGCTCCACACCACCTTAGAACCGGACCAAGTCGGCGAGTATCACGGCGGAAAGAAAGAAATCAGACCCGTCACCATCGCCACCTATCAGACGGCGGGGATGGACCGCCACCGAATGCTATTCGACGAACGACGCTGGGGGCTTATCGTTTATGACGAAGTCCACCACATCCCGAGTCCAATCCACCGCCGGAGTGCAGATTTACAGACGCGACACCGCCTCGGCCTCTCTGCGACGCCCATCCGCGAAGACGACAAGCAACAGGAGATTTTCACGCTCATCGGGCCGCCAATCGGCACCGACTGGGGGGCGCTGTTCGAGGCGGGCTACGTCGCAGAACCGGAGGTGGAAATCCGCTACGTGCCGTTCGTGGACGACCTCGGCGTGAACGAGTACGGCAGCGCCGATGGCCACGAAAAGCGCATGATTGCCGCCTCTAACCCGGCGAAGGTTGCGGAAGTGCGGGCGATTCTCGGCGAACACCCCGGCGAGAAGGCGCTCATCTTTGTCGAGTACTTAGACCAAGGCAAGCAGTTGAGCGAAGAACTCAACATCCCGTTCGTGAGCGGCGAAACCCCGCACGCAGAGCGCAGACGGCTGTTCTCACAGTTCAATACCGGCCCGCGTGACGCGCTCATCGTCTCGCGGATTGGCGACGAGGGAATCGACCTGCCCGAAGCGTCGGTGGCCATCGCCGCCTCCGGCCTCGGCGGGTCGCGGCGGCAGGGCGCACAGCGTGCTGGACGAACCATGCGACCGATGGGCAACTCCCGGATGTACGTGCTGGCGACACGCGGAACTGCGGAGGAAGATTTCGCCCGCCAGCGCATGCGCCATCTCGCGGCGAAAGGCGTCCGCATCGTCGAAGCCGAATCGAGCGCGTGGGAGTAGGTTCAAATCCCTCACGGGCGAACTGTTCTGCGTGACTGACGACGCCCCCACCTCGCGCCACGACCGTATCACGCGCCACCCAACGCCGGGGACGCAAAACTCGCTTCGCCACTGGACGAGCGCCCGCAATCCGCTTCGGGTGATGCTCAACTACACCTTCATCGTCCTCGCTCGCATCTCGCCGAGCCTGCGGCTCAAAAATCTGCTCTTGCGGGCGATTGGCGTGACCATCGGGACGGGCGTCTCGTGGGGCCTCGAATCGACGCCGGACGTGTTCTGGCCCGACCTGATTACGGTCGATGACCACGCAATCATTGGCTACAACGCGACGATTCTCTGTCACGAATTTCTCCAACACGAGTACCGAACCGGCGAGGTACACATCGGCAAACGCGCGATGATTGGCGCGGGCGCAATCGTCCTGCCGGGCGTGACCATCGGCGACGGCGCGCAGGTAGCGGCGAACTCGCTCGTGACGCGCGACGTGCCTGCCGGGGTGACGGTTGCGGGTGTCCCGGCAACAGAAATGGACGCAGACGACAGCTAGGTTCGAATCCGAACGATACCCGAGTCGAAGACGTGGGCGTTCGGGATGATGTACTCTTCACCGTCGCTTTCGATGTGCGTGACGAACACGTCTACTTCTTGGACGATGCCCCGACGCTCGCCAATCGCAATCTCGTCGCCGATGCCGTAGGGCTGGTTAAGCAGGAGGTAGATGCCCGCCGCACTCGACGTGAGCAGGTCGCGGAAGGCAAGCCCGCCGAGGAACACGACGCCGAACACGTACACACCGAGCAAAATGAGCAGCGCGCCCGTCGCCACACCAATCTGACCGAGTGCGATGAGGACAGCGATGTAGATGATGCTATAGCGAACGATTTTCGGGATGATGTTCACTTCGGGGAGTTTGATGCTCCGAAGCCGCTCGCTCACGACGAGTTCTGCCTTATCCGAGATGATGAGCCCAAGAATGATGGCGAGCGCGGCGACGAACAGCCGCGGCATGAACGCCGTGAGTTGCCCGAAAAAGAACTCCGTGCTCAGCCCCGCGATGCGAAGCGCGAGCAACGCCGCGAGCAGGGCGATGAACAGCGCGGTGAGCTGCGCGAGTAAGGAAACCGTGGACGTTCCGAGGCCGCGAGCGGTTCGCTCGAACGGTGTCCCTTCGACCGCTTCTGGTACGCCAGACGAGACGAGCACCCGGCGCAAGCCACGGCTCACCACGTACCCAAGCACCAACCCGCCAATCAGGACGAGCAGCGCGACGAAGAAGCGAAACTCGTCGGTGAGCAACTGTTCGAGTTGCGAGATGATCTCCACCATGGCTCAGTACTCCTCAGGGTCGAGTTCTAAGATGAGTTCGCCGCCTTTGAACGCCCGAACCAGCCCGTCGCTCTCGCTCAACACGATGCAGATGGCGTTGGTGTCGCGGGTGGTCGCCGCCGCCGCCATGTGGCGCGCCCCAAGCCCTTTGGGGATGTCAACGCCCTCCGCAGACGGTTCGAGATAGCGGTAGGCAGAGACGATTTTGCCCGCATCGGAGATGACGAACGCACCGTCGAGCCGGGAGAACTCTTTGAGCATGACGTTCACGATAGGGTCGCCGACGTGGACGTGCGATTTCTCGAACGGGTTGTACGAGAGCGGACGGGATTTGTTCATGACCTTTCCCGCGTCGCCAACGACGAACAGCGCGCCCACTGGCTTGCCCTTCTGGCCTTTCTTCCCGAGTTCGATGGCGACTTCGAGGACGTCGCGGATGACCGCCGGTTCCGCCCGCGAGTTCATGAAGAGGTCGTAGATGCCCGTGTGGGTGAATTCGCTCGCCCGAACCCGCGTGAGCGAGTCGATGTCCTCGTCGAACATCTTCGTCGCACAGAGGAGGTCATCGCCGTCGTCGATGAGGTCGTTTTCGATGGCGCCCTCGATGCCGTAGCGAATGCGTGCGGCAACGTCATCGAACTCAAGCGGAAGTTCCACAAAATCGGGCGCTGAGACGGTGTTTTCGGGGGAAATGACCACGACCTCAATGTCATCAACCTCTGCGAACCGCCCGTAGTACGACGCGCTTGGGGAGAACAGCAAGATTGCATCAACATCGGACACAATCGGCCCAAGGAGGTCGTGGATTTCACTCATTAGTTCTATCAACTCGTGAAGCCGACAAAAAGGTTTGTGGCGCCCGGATGCGATTTCGCGACACAACCTGCATTACAGTTAGCACTCCGTGCCGTGAAACGAACACACAGCCCACTCGCACAGTCGACCGCCACGGCCACGTCGTGTCAGCACCTCACCCAAATCCCGCGATTTTGCGTGTGACCGAACACTTAACCCTGCGACCGCCTATTACCGGGCAATGCGAACAACCCACACAGCAACGCCCTGGTGGGGACTGCGAGTCGCGCTCGTAGCCCTCATCCCAATCGCAGCCCTCGTCTGGTATTTCGCCGGGCTGCAAACCCTGTTCTGGTGGGTTCTCGTCCCCTTTTTCCTCGGCGTCGCGGGCATCCGCATCGGTACTGCACTCCAACGAAGCCGCGCCCCGGCCCGCGCGGTCGATGGAACCGGCAAAGAACACCTCCGATTTTCAAAAACGAATCAGGCAGAGCCAATCGCGGAGGTCGAGACGGAGCGAATTACGGACGGCGGGAGACGGAAAGAGTGAATTTGGTATCTCACACTGTACCAATTGACTATCAAAAAGAAATTAACTATTGTTCAAATTGTCCCACAGGTTCTTGAAGTTCTTCTTTTAAGATGTCCACTGCATTATAGTACACCTCATAATAATTGGATAAGTCAACTTCTTCATCAATATGCTTTGAGTCCTGTTCTGCTTGGTGCAGAAATTTTTCAATTTCACTATCGTCAGTAAGATGTTTTCCACCAACCCGTGCTAAAGCATGATTCATCCCCATTAATGCCAGCATCAATTCTTTTTTCTGCTGAGGGTCTGTCAGATATAATTGTGATTTGATAATTAACCCGCGAATTTCGCGAGTTAATTCATTTACCTTAGAAGCTTGCTCTTGTGTGATACCAGAAGTTTGGATTTCCCTATACAGATCTCTGTGAGGGACATAAGCCATTAAGATAGAATGTGCTTCTGCCATCCGATCGTGTAAAGAATATAGTATTTCAACCTTATGTTCTGTGTATAACTCTGCACGGCGGCGACGATCTTCGCTATCTTGTTGGAGTTTGGTTTGATAAAGCCCAAACGCTCCGCCGACAAGCGAGCCTAGTAGCGTTCCTCCGACAGCAAAAGCGACGCTTGAAACCATATTCAATTGATCTTCATCGTAAGTGAAGAGAGTTGCCTATCGCCAACTATCTGTCAATTCCCCCTACCTACTCAGTTTACGAGCAACTTTTCCCCAACAGAGCGAGGGTTGCGAGAAGTACCTGGAACCCAATTTGAACCGGAGCGAGACGTTCCTGCTCGGGCCTGCGGCCCAGCGCGGGCTGCGACTTGCAGGACTCAAATCGTTCCGTTCGAGTTTCGTCGCTCGCCAGTTTGCTCGCGACAGAAAATGCGTGGGACCGGATTTGAACCGGCGGACCTCTACAGGACAGCGTCCTAAGCGCTGCGCCGTTTCCTGGCTTGGCTACCCACGCGCGTCTCGTGATTTCCCGCATTCAACAAAATACCTGTCGCTCTCCGGTGGCGAGGGCTTATCACCGATGGCGGCCAAGCCTGCTGCGTGTATCGAGCCCGCGACCAAGTCGAAAACGAGGCGTGGCTGGCCAAACTCGAACAGGCCGCAGACCGGCTCTCGCTCGGGACGGAGGCGCGCTCGCGTGCCAAAGACCTTTTTCTCTCGACGGTTCCGGAAAAAGACCGCTCGAAGCCTGCGGTCATCGCGGCGAGTCTCTATGCAGGTGCGCTCATCGCGGGCGACGAACGCTCACAGGGCGACGTGGCAGACGCCGTCGGGGTCGCACGGCTCACGATTCAACAGCGGTGGAAGTCGTTGTTAGAAGAAGCGGGACTCAGGCCGCCGGGCTGGTAGCTTACTGTTCGCGCTCTGCGGGTCGGCCGTCGCGTTCTGGGGTCAGGTTGCCGTGCTGGTCGATTTCGCCGCGAACGATGCGTGTACTCGAAATCACGTCCTCGTCTGTCGCGTAGACGCGGTCGACGACTTCGATTCTGAGTGGGTCGAGGCCGCGTTCTTCGCGGATTTCGTTGACGAGTTCGCCCCCGCGCTGGGTTTCGGTGGAGACGATGAGCACGTCGAACTGGGGTTCGGTGGCGATGCCGGTTGGCTCTTCGAGCGTGCGGATTTCCCACTCGCGGTCGTACTCTGTGGCGAAGCGTCGCAACTCGGCTTCGAGGTCGGCTTTGCGCTCCTCGTAGGGCCGTACGTACCGGTCTTCCTTGCGCGTTTGTGGTGCAAGCGCGTCGCTCGTGAGGCCAACAGTCACGTCACCCAGTTCGAAGGCTCGTTTGAGCAGCTTCCGGTGCCCATCGTGAACCGGATCGAACGTCCCGCCCAGCGCGACTTTCATAGTGCACTCATCGGCCGCCGCTGGCTTAGTGGCTTCGACTCAATGTATGTCACTCGTCGTCTGCTTCCTCGACGGTGATGGTGACGGGCTCTGTTGCCGTGGTCAAGTCGCGCTTCCCGAGGTAGCAATCGAGGTTGAACACCGTGTTGAGTTCGTCCTGCACCTGCTCTGCGAGCGTGGTGACGAGGTCGCTCGGGGGCATGGCCGTGTACTCGTAGGGGTTGTTTCCGGCCCCGGAGTTCTTGCGCTTTCTGCGGTCTAAAATGCCTTCGGCGTGGAGTTCTGCGAGTGCTTCGCGAACCGTGCTCGGATAGAGGCCAGTTCCCTCTGCAATCTCGTCGCTCGTGCCCCACGGGCGTTGGCGAAGATGTACGTAAATGCGCGCCCGGGTTTCCGTATCGAGCACCCACGAGAGGAGCTCGACGATGCGCTCATCGAACTGGTCTACGGCGCGGTCAGCTTCGTCTTCGAGCCGTGCCCGGTGTTGTTCGAGTTTCTCTCGTGGCCGCCTCCGACCACCGGCCGACGCAGAATCCTGGTCGGCCTCACCCTCCTTTGAACTATCTGGTGAGTTATCAGCAGCCATACGTCCTCTTACGCGGGACAAAAGCGATTGCCGGGTAAAAACCTTGGCTACAGCCGAAGCGCGTTACACAGGGCGTCCATCCCCTCTTCTGCGAGCACTCTGCGCTGGAAGTCTGCGCCGCTTTCGCCGTCGTACAGCTCTTTGATGCCTGCGATGTCGAGGCGGTCGCACTCTCTATCTACAATCTCGCCGAGCGTGCTCGTCCCCTGCCGGTCTTTGTCGATGAAGGAGGCGTCGTGGCCGTAGCGAAGCGCCCGCCACTTGTTCTCATCGAGGAGTTCGCGACGGTGTCTGAACCCGGCTTCGCCGTCGTCGTAGCGTTCGCCCAAGTCTTCGACCAGCGCCGCCGTGTACTCGACGAAGGCGAGCACGCGGTCTGGGTCTCGCTGCCCGTCAGGCGTCCGCACTTCGAGCGTGCCGTAGGCCGTGTGCGGGCGCACGTCGTACCAGAGTTCGCCGCGGTCGTTTATCGACCCTTGATTCACCATCATGTGCTCGAAGCTGAGGAAGTCCTCGTAGTCCTCGAAGTCGGTCGGCATCCCCGTGTTCGGAAGGTTTTCGAAAATCTTTGCCCGGGCAGACGAAAGTCCCGTGTCGAAGCCGTTCCAAAACGGCGAGTTCGCAGAGAGCGCGAGCATGACCGGGAGATGCCAGCGAATCTCGTTTGCAATCCAGACGGCTTTGTCCGCGTCGTCAACGCCGACGTGGACGTGCAACCCCGCCGTCGTGTTACGGTGTTGTGGGTACTGGATGCGGTCGAGTTGCGCTTTGTAGCGTGATTTTTCTGCGTGTTCGAGTTCGCGCCATTTCGCCGCCGGGTGGAGGCCCGCAGCCGCGATGCCGAAGCCGTGGGTCTCTGCGTGGCTGGTGAGTGCCTCGCGGATAGCAAGCAGATTCTCGCGGGCGTCAGAGAGGCGTTCGATTATCGGCGTCTGTGTCTCGATAGTGCACTTAAACAGTTCGTGGTCGATGCGGTTTTGGAGAAGCTCAGGTGGCGTAGACTCGTAGACGAGTTCGTCAGTGCCCGAGGTCGGACGGCCTGCGTCATCGATGACGAAAAACTCCTCTTCGATTCCGAGCGTCCCGGTCTGCGTGAAATTCTCGGCAGAGCCCGTATCCATCGTTATCCGGGATAGGGCCGCCGTAACTTAAACAGTTCTGGCTTTCGCCACCGTGGTTACGCGCTGGTAACGTGGGCAGGGGTTCGTTCAGTCGTCGTCTTCGTCGTGGTCGTCGCGTTCCTTATCATCTCGGTCGTCATCGTCCTTCCTGTCGCTCTGATACCGACGGAGCCACCGGCGAGCCGGGCGACGACGTGGGCGGCGCGCGTCGCGGTCGACGGCCACCACGAGGTCAAACGGATTGGCTGCCGGTTCGTCGTCCGGCGTCAGGTACCCCATCGCGAACACGGTGTAGATGTCGCCACGGTCGAGCGTCACGGGGAACGTCCCGACGACAGGGCCGTCGTTTCCGGCAGTATCTCCGCGTATTTGCACATCGTAGCTTCCGGCTGGAACCTCGATGTACTCGGCTACATCGCCGAACGCAGGCCCGTCGAAGAGGGTGACCGCACCGTCTACCACCGTCACGTCGACGGCAGGTGCGTCAGGCGAGGCGTGAACCACGCGAATCCGGGCGTTCTTCCCGCGAACACGGCGCAGGGTATCGACGAGGACGAGTGGGCGGAACGTCCCTTCTGTGAGTTCACCGATTGCGGCGATGGTGTAGACGTTCCGTTCGACCGTCACGTCGCCGTTGAACGCCACCGTATCTTCGTCACCGGCAGCCGTGATTTTCACCGTGTACGTCCCGACCGGGAGGGGGAGGTAGTCACTGACGGCTTTGAAGGGCACGTCAGCGAGGACACGCTGCTCGTTTACGTACACATCGACGTTTGGTGCGTCGGGCGATGCGTGGGCGACACGGACGAGCGCCCACTGCGTGCGTTCTGCGGCGGCGGTTCCGGCGAAGGCAGCGCTACCGAGAGTGGCTGTGGTTCCGACAAGGGCGAGCGATTTCAGGACTGAGCGTCGAGAGGTTTGCATGGAACGATTCCTCACCGTACAGAACGCCTGCAGAACAAATAGCGAGAATCCCGAACCAGTTCGGGAGCGGGTTTCGGGTTGCGGTTTCTGCCTCAGCGTGGGGTCGCAACGACACCGAGATGGTCTTCGTGGAATGGTTTGAGCCGCGCCGTCTCCACGATATCGTAGCCCTCTGCCAACTCCGCGAGGACGTCATCGAACACGCCGCCGGGGTCGCGCGTCACGTCCTCGCTCCGCGCTTTGATGGCGATGAGCGCCCGCCCGTCGTCAGCGAGGAACTGCTTGTTTCGAAGTGCGACCGTCGCCTGCCCGCGGGTCGCCACGTCCTGAATGAGGACGTCGAGATTCGATTCGACGACGTGGGCGTAGGTTTCTGGTTTTCGGGCGTCTTTGAGCAACGGAAACAGGTTCTCGCGGTCGCGAGCGACGCCCACGAGGTCGCGGACCGGGCGTGGCGCAAACTCCACGGCGTAGGTCGGCCCCGAGAAGTCGGCGACGTGGCTCACGGTCGTCCCGCTCGCCGCGCCGAGATAGAGCACTTTCTCGCCGCCAGATAGGCCAACGTCCATCTCCGTTTCGAGCATCGCACCGAGCTTCGAACGGTTTGCGTCCCACAACCGCCAGCCTTCGCTCACTGGTTCGCCGTACACCGCCTGCCCTTGCGTCGCAAGCCGCTCTTGTCCGTCGAATGTGCGCCGGGAAACACCGTCTGGCAACATCAGTTGTCACCTCGTGCTTGGATGGTCGCAATGCGTTCGTCCAGTTCGTTCTTTAACTCGGGGCGCAGGTCGCCCGCGTAGTGGTCGATACGCGCCGCAATCGAGAGCTTCCCAGCGAGCGCACGGGACGCAGACCCTCTATCCTCCCGGCGGGTGTGACGAATCGCCGGGTGCATGAAGATGATGCCGTGTTTCGGCGAGGAGGCTTGGCCCTTCAAGTGCGCGAACAGGGCGTCTTCTGCGCCGAGCACCTGCACCGTCCCGCTCGGCTTCTTTGCGAGCGTGTCGAGCCCACCGGCGAGGGCGATGAGTCGGGCGGCAAGCACCGGCTCTGCCAGATTCGAGAGGTTGGGGGCAATGAGCGGCGTCGTCTCCTCGACGAAGCGCTTGAGCGCGTCGGCTTCGTCGTCGAGGTCTGCACACCGCGACGCAAGCGAGATGAGTTGTTCGTCCGCAGCATCCTCCGGTTCACGGTCTGCGAGGTCGCGGGCGTAGTCCACACCCGTACCGGCGTCGGCAAACCGGCTCCCGGCCCACTCCGCGACGCGCTCTGCGAGTTCGTTTGCCATCCGCCGGGCGTCGTCCATCGCCCGGACGGCGTGAATCAACTGCTTGTCGGTCGCCCGCTCTTTCTCGACGACTTCCCGACGGGCCGCCTCGACGGTTGCCGCGTGGAGTTGGTCGTAATATGCGTCCTCATCAGCAGCAAACCCGGCAGAGACGGCCGCGGTGGGCCAGTCGGCAGGCGCGTCGGCTGCCCCCTCGATAATCCGCGCGACGGCCGCGGCGGTGTCGTCGGGTGCGAGGCCGACGAACCATCCGTTTTCAGTCATACCTGTCGGTAGCGAGTGGGATGTGGTTAAAAGGCGCGCTCTGGTAGTCGTCTACCCGAACTTCTCGAACGGCTGGTCACAGCCGTTGCAGTAGTGCATCGACCGGCAGAGCCCCGGCCCCTTCGGGTGGTCGCGCACCGTGTCGTCAGAGCCGCAGTACGGGCAAACGGCGGGGGACTCGTCCTCGGACGTCGTAACGCTCGGGTCGTTAAATCGCATGGGTTAGATGGACAGCCCGAACTCGCGCAGGGCCTCCTTCCCCGGTTCGGTGACCATCTCGACCGTCCACGGCGGACTCCAGACGAGGTCGAGGTCCATGCTCTCGACGCCCTCCACGGCGGCGACAGCGTCTTCGATGTCCGTCGTGAGCATCTCGCGGGCCGGACACCCGGTGTAAGTGAGCGTCATCTTCACGTCAGCGTGGCCGTCTTCGACGGTGACGCCGTAGATGAGCCCCAAGTCAACGATGCTGACCGGCATCTCCGGGTCTTCGATTGCGTAAAGGGTGTCCCAGACGCGGCGTTCGACACCCGTTGTGCCCTCGCCGGTTGCGGGCAGTCCCTCGCGTTCCGGACCGTGGACGTAGTCGGTGTGCGAACACGGGGTGGCAGTGTTTTCGGTTGGGTTACTTGACATCGTCAGGGTCCTTGAGCAGCTTCGTCGGGGTGCTCAGCCCGAGCGTACGGTAGGTGTGCGTGAAGTCCTCGTAGAGTGGCTCCCAGTCTGCGGTGTGGTCGCCGTGACGACCGGTTTCCGCGGGCAATTCCAGCAGGTCACTTTCTGCTTCCGGCACGGAGAGGCCGAGCGACGAGAGGAACGGCAAGGTGATTTCGAGCCACTGCGCGCGGAGGTCGGCGAGTGGTTCGGTGCGGATGCCGAGTTCCACGATGTCGGCTTCGTGTTCGCTTGGTTCGAACAGCGTGAGCGCGTAGGGGAACAGGCGGTCGAACGCCTGCTGGACCTTCTCGCGACCCGGTTCGTCGTCACAGAGACGTTCGAGCCAGTTCTGGCCGTGTTCTAGGTGGTAGCGTTCCTCCATCTGCACCTTCTCGACGCGGTCACGCAGCCGTGGGTACGCAGAGCCCTGAATCGATTCGAGGTGGAGTTTCTCGTAGGTGTCGAACAGATACCCACGAAGGATGGAATCCGCCCAGTCGCCTTCGATAATCGGCAGCTCGACCAGCGTCGAGTGGCGGAAGTCGCCCGGAGGTCGCTCCCAGATGAGTTCCGGTTCTTCTACGCCAAAATCTTCTAAGAGGTCGTACCAGAGGCGGGCGTGGCCGTACTCGTCCTGTGCGATATTCGCAATCGCGAGGTCGGATTCGAGTGTCGGCGCGCGAACCTGCCACTCGGTGTAGCGCTCTGCGAGGACGAACTCGTCGTCAGCCATCCGGAAGATGACCTCGGAGACGGCCTGCTGCTGCGTGTCGTCTAACTCTGCCGGGCCGGGGAGTTCGGAGAGCGCCATTAGTGCTCCCTCCGCTGGCGTTCGGCTTCGATTTGCTCCTTCTCCGAATCCTCGATTTCCTTTGCGAAACTCGCGTCCGTGTTGAACGTCATCGCCCAGCGGTACAGCTTGTCCGTCGTGCCGCCAAAGGAGGCTTCCTCTGCGTCAACCTCACCGATTTCGTCTTTCGGGACGACCCACAGGCTGTGGGTCGGGCGACGGCGGGCGTGTTGGACCTGTGCGAACATGAGTGCCATGTCGCGGTCTGGCGCGTGGACGTTGCCACAGTGGGTGTGGTAGCCGCCCTGCTTTTCCTGTCTGAAAACTTCCCAAATCATGTTAGTCAGCCGCCTGTGGGGTTGGGCCGGTGTTTTCGAGCGATTCGGTGACCCATTCGACGGCGTCTTGGGCCGCCTTGCGGGTGTTGATTTGGCCGAGGCCGGGTTCGTACTCGTTTTTCGCAATCTGGAAGAACTCGTCCCAGTCTAAGTCTTCCTCTACGACTTCGTAGTTGCCCGTCTCTTCGTCGAAGTTGATGCGCGGGTATTCGGGGATTTCGAGGCCGTAGCGCTCTGCTTTCGGGATGTAGACGGTGAGGAACTCGTTTCTGAGTTCGTCGTTCGACTTACGTTTTAAGCCCACCTTCGACGCGAAGTCGTGGTGGACGCTCTTGTCGTTGGTCGGGCCGAAGAACTGGATGATGCGCGGCCACCATTCCTCGAACGCTTCCTGCACCAACTCTTGGTGCTTTTTCGGCCCCGTGCCGAGTTCGCGGAGGATGTGCTCGCCGTGTTTGATGTGGAAGCCTTCCTCGAAGCAAATCTTGTCCATCGCGTGGGCGTACGGCTCCCAGCTCGTGTCCTTGAGCGTCGCCTGTCGGCGCATCGCGGCTCCGTCAACGAAAAAGCCAATCATCGGCACTTCCCACCAGTGTTCCATCGGGTAGTGGAAACAGTTCAGGAACTTGCCCTTCCCGTTGGCGAGTTCGTCAAGCATCTGCTCGCGCGTTTTCACGCCGAGGGACTCTGCGGCGCGGTAGAGCAGTTGACCGTGACCGATTTCGTCTTGCACCTTCGCACTGAAGGCGAGTTTGCGGTCGAGGCTCGGCGCTTGGCGGATGAACGGGCGTTCTAAATACGCGCCCATAATCTCCGAGTTCGCGTGGAACTGAATCATCCGCGTCGCCGCCTCGCGGTACTCTTGGGGCAGGTCATCTTTCGGGCTGAACGCCCGCGGACCTGCTCGCTCGAACACGGTATCGAGATCCATGATGGAAAATAATAACAGACGATACCGGATACTCGTTACCCCGTTCATGACAGGGCTTTAAATATTATGGCGGCCAATATCTCCGCATGATTGCCGAGTGCCTCGTCGTGGAGTTTCGCGTGACGGGGGACAACTGCCCACTCGCAGATGCCTCCCAAGAGGCCGGGACGACGGTCGTCGCCCGCCCGCCCCAACTCAGAGCAGACGGGAACGTCCTGCTCCGATTCAGCGCGCCAACCGACGACGTCGCCCCGATTCTCGACGCAGACGAGCGGGTGCGCTACCTCCACATGTCCCAGACGGAAGGCCGGTTCAACTTTCGGTGTCTCGCAAAACAGCGGTGTGTCGTCCACGATCTGACGAACGCGGGCCTGCTCGTTGAGTCGCTCCAATACCACCGCGGAACCGAACGTCACACCGGCGCGGTCGTCGGCCGTGACGTGCTCCAGGGCGTCCTCGATACGGTGGCTGCACGGAATGCGGAGGCCGGGGCAGACGCCGTTGGCGTCACATTAGAACGCATCTACCCACTTGGCACAGACGACGAGACGACCGTTGCCCAGCAATGGGACATCACGCCTGCCCAAGAAGAAGCGCTCAGAACGGCCGTAGAGATGGGATATTTTGAAGTTCCCCGAAAAGTCGATGCGTCGGCGGTTGCGGCGGCGCTCGACATCAGTAAATCGTCGTTCTTAGAACGCTTACACCGCGGCGAGCGCGGCCTGTTCTCGCAGGTGTTTTAGCCCGTTTTGTACACGCCACGAACGCTCGCGACTTCGTTTTCGCTTTCGTCCGTAACCATGACGTCTACCACGCCGACAGAGGAGCCACAGCGCACCACGTTGGCTTCGGCGTAGAGGTCGCCGGTTCCGGCTTTCAGGTAGTCGATGCGCATGTCGATGGTCGGGACGGGTTGGTCGACGAGCGAGACAAGCGCCGCGCCGCCAACCGTGTCTGCGAGCGTGAACGCCACGCCGCCGTGAGCCATAAGTTTGTCAGAATTCCACGAGAGTTCCTGGCGCATCTCGATGTGGCCTTCGGCGTGGCCGTCTTCGGCAGCGGTAACCTCGACGCCGAGAAAATCAGCAAACGGCATCCCTTCGAAGAAGGCTTCTACGTCCATGTCGCGGGAGACGCTCGCGGGGTGGTTAAAACTGTGCCCCGCGCCCGAGAAAACAGTTGATTGGCTCGTCGAACGCCGCGGCGTGATGGATGACCGCCTCATGGCCAATCCCCAGAAGAATTTCTCCTTCGCCGCCGAGTCGCTCGGCCGTCTCGCGGAAGTCTCGCTCTGCGAAAAAGGGGTCTGCCGTCCCGCCAACCGTGAGCGTCGGCACCTCGATTTCGGGAAGCAACTCGGTCGCATCGTGGGCGAGACACGCCTCCGCCGCGCCAATGAAATCGGCGGGTGTCCTCGGCCCGCGCGTGACGAAGTCGTAACCCCGCGCCCCGAGCGAGAAGCCGCGTCTGAGCAGCCCCGTCGCCACGGCATCGACGGCCTCACAGTAGATGGAGTTCCACTGATTCGCTCGCCCCCAGTCGCGCCACCGGGCGATGGTCTCGTGCCCGGCATCGCTGAGTTTCGCCGCAGACAGGCCGAGTATCGCGCCGGTCACGAGGTCGGGGCGGGCGGCAGCGAGGTGTTGGACGATGAACCCGCCCATCGAGAGGCCCATGACTGCCGCTGGGCCTGTTTCTTCGAGGACGGCTGCGTAGCCGTCTGCCATCTCTTCCGTCGATTGGGTTTCGACACCCACCGGCCGAGAGACCATCGAGACAGTGTGGTTGGCGGCGTAGCGATTGCAGTAGGCGGCGACGATGCGTGCAAACCAGAACGTCTCGGTCACACGCATGAGTGGGTCGTTCAAACCCGGAATGATGAGAAGCCTGTTTGGGCCGTTTCCAACCGTGACCGTCGGGTGTCCGGCGAGCGTTTCTTTTCTCACAGGCCAAGGAACACTTCAGCGTTTTCCCAGAGCAGTTTTCGCTGAACGTCCTCGGGGTAGT
This sequence comes from Haladaptatus sp. DJG-WS-42, assembly GCF_037198285.1. Taxonomy (NCBI): domain Archaea; kingdom Methanobacteriati; phylum Methanobacteriota; class Halobacteria; order Halobacteriales; family Haladaptataceae; genus Haladaptatus; species Haladaptatus sp. DJG-WS-42. Next base: position 419,791 of record NZ_CP147243.1, read on the forward strand.
CCGTGTACTCTCTGAAGTTGTCGAGCCACTTTTTCGGGCCAATCATCGGGTAGTCGGTGCCGAACATCGTCTTGTCTTTGAGCAGGGTGCCAGCGTAGTGGAGCCACTCGTCGTCGATGTACTTCGGCAACCACCCCGAGAAATCCATGTGGACGTTGCCCTTCTGCTGGCAGATGGCGAGCTGTTCGCGCTCCCACGGGAACGCCGGATGTGCGATGAGAATCTGGAGGTCGGGATGCGTCGCGGCCACGTCGTCGATGAGCATCGGGTTGCCGTACTTGATTCTGAGCCCTCGGCCGCCCGGACTGCCCGCGCCGAGCGTGGAGTTGCCGCCGTGAAAGATGACGGGCACGCCGAGGTCTTCGATGGTGTCCCAGAGCGGTTCGTGTTCCGGGTCGCTCGGGTCGAACCCCTGGGCGATTTGCTGGAACTTGAACCCCGAAAGGCCGAGGTCGTTTACGGCGCGCGCTGCTTCCTCGACGCAGTCGTCTTTGAGCGGGTCGATGCTTCCGAAGCCGATGATAAAATCCGAGAATTCGTCGCGGACGCCTGCGACGTAGTCGTTCGTCACGGGCGGGTTGCCCGTGTTCGTCTCCGCGTCCCACCCGACGAGGACGACCTGTTTGACGCCGGCGGCGTAGTACTCCTCGCGCATTCCGTCGTAGGTGTCGAACTCCATCTCCGCGCCAAATTTTTTGGCGGCGTCGCGCATCATCTCGCCGCCAGCGTCCTCCAAGAACTCCTTGGTTGGCTGGTGAGCGTGCATGTCGATGGCGCGTGGTTCACCGTCTGCGAGGACATCTACAGGCATACCTCGTTAATTAGTCCCACACGGTGAAAAAGTGATGCCGTCAGTCAGCAGGTTGGTCTGGGATGGCCCCGACCTGGCGCATCAGGCCGAGCATGTCCCACTGCGGGAACCCCTCGACGATTTTGCCGTTTTTGATGCGGTGTTCGACGATGCCTTCGATGCTCACGGACTTACCCGTCGCCTCGAGCTCACCGAACGGCCCCGTCTGCGTGCCGGTCATGGTGAGTCGCGTCACGACGTGGTCGTCGTCTGCGAGCTGGTCGTGGATGGTCATTTTCACGTCCGGGAACGCCGTCGTGAATTTGGTGAGCAGCTTTCTGAACTCTCTGCGTCCGTGGAGTTCGCGTCCGCTTTCTGCGTCGTGGTGCGTGTACGTTTCTGCGAACAGGTCGTCGATTTTGTCGAAGTTCTTCTCGCTCAGTACCTCTTCGAAAAATCGGCGTGCAAGCTCTTTGTTCTCAACTGTTGGTGATTGGATTGCCATGAGTGCTACCCAGTAGAGGTAGGGCGTCTGTGAGCAAGTCCCTTGCTTGAATGTCAGAAAAGTTAGCGTGATTCGGGTTTATTCGCCGGGTTTCGGTGCAACACCGAGTTGTTGCATCAGCCCAAGCAGGTCTGAGTGGACCCACGACTCGGCAATCTTCCCATCTTCCATGCGGTACATGGTCATCCCCTCGATTTGGCCCTTCTTGTTCGTTGGCGGGATGCCGAGGAACTCGCCCTCGTGGGTGCCCTTATACGTGAAATTCGCACAGATTTTGTCACCCTCAGCGACGACGCGATTCAGGTCTGCGCTGAAGTTCGGGAAGCCCGCGAACACGTCTCCCCAGCTTTCCCGAAGTTCATCGAGACCCGTCGCGTCAGGGCGAGCGTCCGCGTAGTGGGTGACACAGTCGGCTGTATAATATTTCGAAATGTCATCCAGCTTCTTGTCGTTCATCACATCGACAGCCATGCTCAGAACGAGGTCTTTCATCTGTTTTACATCTTGGACGGCCATTTTCAATCCCTCACTACTGTATCGTCGGAATAGGAGAAATCTGTATGTAGAATGGCTGGAAACGGGGAATTTCCGGGAAATAAGACGACTATTCTTGGCTTGGGATGAGTTCGAGCTGTTGCATCAGGCCGAGGAAGTCGGCGCTCGCCCATGTCTCTGCGACTTTGTCTCCCTCCATCCGGTTGATGACGATGCCCGAGATTTTGGCCGTGCGGTTGGTCGCGGGCATTCCCATGAACTCGCCGTCGTGAGTTCCGTTGTAAGTGTAGCGCGTGACGACTTTGTCCCCCTCTACGATTTGGTCTTCGATGGTCGCTTTGAGGTCAGAGAATGACTCGTGAAACAGCTGTAAATACGCTTTGAACGCCTCACGTCCCTTGATTTCGTCCGGTAACGATGTCTCGTGGACGACGATGTCGTCGGTCATGAGTTCATCCAGGAGGTCGTAATTGCGCCCGTTGAACACTTCGTCGTTAAATCGAACGACGCGTGACTTCGCATCTCGTGGTGATAGTTCTGCCATGGATTTGCACCATATATCACTACGATGATGGCGGAGAAAGCATTACCCTAACGGGCTTTTTTAGGAGAGTAACAGAAATATGTGACAGTTCAGTCGCGGCGTTTGAACATGAACTTCATGTCGCCTTGGAAGACGACCGTTCCGTCTTGATTCGTCGTCGTCGCGTCGATGACCACGAGGCCCGCGTCGTCGCGGCTCTCGAACTCGCGTTTCTCGGTGACTTCGAACTCAGCAGAGAGCGTGTCGCCGATGAACACGGGGTTCGGGACGTCCATGTAATTCATTCCGAGGAAGGCGATGACGGTGCGCTCTACGAAGCCACACCGCTGGACCAATCCCGTGGTCACGATGAACGTCATCGGACCGTGACCGATGCGCTTGCCGAACGGACCGTCTTTCGAATATTCTTTGTTCGTGTGGAGTTCCGTCCAATCGCCCGCAAACGCGGAGTGGTTGACGAAGTCCGTTTCGGTGATGGTTCGCCCGACGCTCTCGAAGGTTTTGCCCACTTCCATGTCCTCGAAGAAGTGTGGTTCGTAGCTGTATGGCACATGCTGCCTTCACCGAAAGATGAGAAAAAATTACCGGGAATTACGCGCGGTGGTCAAACACGCGCTGTACCTTCCCGACCGTCGTCCGCTCGATAGTGTTCGGTTCGACGACGTGCAGTTCGGAGAGTTTCACGCCCAGTTTCGAGTTTAACTTCTTGCGAATCCGTTCTGCGAGGCCCGCGACGTCCGCCACGTCCGCGTGGTGCTCGACCGTCAACTCCATCGTGTCGAGCGCCCCCTCGCGGCGCAGGTCGATGCGGTAGTGAGGTGCGACTTCCGCAAATTCGAGCATGGCTTGCTCGATTTGACTCGGGTAGACGTTCACCCCGCGGACGATGAGCAGGTCGTCGACGCGCCCGGTGACGTTGTCCATCCGGACGTGGGTGCGCCCGCAGTCGCACTCGTCGTAGTTGAGCGACGTGATGTCGCCTGTTCGGTACCGAAGCACGGGCATCGCGTCTTTCGCAAGCGTCGTGAGCACGAGTTCGCCCTCTTCGCCCTCGGACAGCACCTCGCCGGTGTCGGGGTCGATGACTTCGGGATAGAAGAAGTCCTCCCAGATGTGGAGGCCGTCTTGGGCTTCTGCACACTCGATGGAGACGCCCGGCCCGACGATTTCAGAGAGTCCGTACACGTCGATTGCGGTCACGTCAAGCGCCTCTTCGATTTCTTCGCGCATCGGGTCAGTAAAGGGTTCTGCGCCGATGATGACCGTCGAAAGCGGGAGGTCGTGGGGGTCTACGCCGCGCGCTTCGATGGCCTCTGCGAGGTAGAGACAGTACGACGGTGTACACGAGAGCACGGTGCTCCCCAAGTCTTCGAGGAAGTCGATTTGTCGGTCGGTGTTCCCGCCGCCGATGGGGATGACCGTCGCACCGAGTTCTTCTGCGCCGTCGTGAAAGCCGAGCCCGCCAGTGAACAGACCGTATCCGTAGGCGTTCTGGACGGTATCGGAAGCCGAAACGCCCGCGGCGACGAGCGACCGGGCCATCGCCTCGCGCCACACCGCGAGGTCTTCGCGGGTGTACGCCACGATTTTCGGCTTGCCTGTGGTTCCAGACGACGCGTGGAGTCGGACGATGTCCTCGCGCGGGACGGCAAACAGCTTGTCTGGGTAGTTGTCGCGCAGGTCTTCTTTCGTGGTGAACGGCAGCTTCTCGATGTCGTCAATGGACTCGATTGTATCCGGGGAGACGCCCGCCTCCTCGAACGTCTGTGCGTAGTACGGGACGGCGGCCGCCTGCTGGACCATCCGTTTCAGTCGGTCGGTTTGCACCGTTCGAAGCTCTTCCCGAGTCGCCGCCTCCACATCGCCATGCATACGTTCTGAGGTTTGACACCACTCCACAAATCTATTCTGTCGGACAATCCCACACGTTTCTGCACGCCAAAGCCAACAGAGTATATTTTCCAGCCCCCGAACGGGGCAGTATGCGCGACGTGTATCTCGTGGGCGCGGCCCAGTCCGATTTCGGGTCGTTCCCAAACGAATCCTATCGGTCACTGTTCGAGCAGGCGTACACCGCGGCGCTTTCGAGCGTTCCCGACGGCATGGATGCAGCAGACATCGACGAAGCCGTCATCGGCACGCTCGGCGTTGGCGGCCGCCAGATTGGGCTCCCCGGCCCGGCGGTCACCGAACACGTCGGGCTGTCGGGGATTCCCTGCACCCGCGTCGAAAACGCGTGTGCGGCCTCCGGCTACGCCGTCCGACAGGCCGTCCAAGCCGTGAAAAGCGGGATGGCAGACGTGGTTCTCGCGGGCGGCGTTGAAATCATGACCGACCTCTCAGGTGACGCCACCCGCTGGTGGCTCGGCGTCTCTGGAGAGACGGAATGGGAACGCCTCTCTGGAACCACCTTCGCGGGTGTCTACGCCCAGATGGCGAGTTCGCACATGAAGAAATACGGGACGACCACAGAGCACCTTTCGCACGTTGCTGTCAAGAACCACCGAAACGGGGCGAAAAATCCCCACGCACAACTCAGATTCGAATGTTCGCTCGAAGACGCGATGAACGCCCCAACCGTCGCAGACCCGCTCACGCTGTATCACTGCTGTCCGACGACCGACGGCGCGGCCTGTGCGCTCATCGTGAGCGAAGACGTGGTAGACGAGTACACCGACGACCCCATCCGCGTCGCGGGCGTGGGCGCTGGCTCCGACAAAATCGGCCTGTTCCAGCGCGACACGTACTCGGGCGTCCCGGCCTCACAGCGCGCCGCTGAGCAGGCCTACGAGATGGCGGAGGTCGGCCCCGAAGACATCGACTTCGCAGAAGTTCACGACTGTTTTTCGATTGCCGAACTCATGGCCTACGAAGACCTCGGCTTTTGCGAACCGGGTGAGGCTGGCCCCTACGTCGCTTCGGGGGCGACCGACTACGGCGGCGACGTGGTCGTAAACGCTTCGGGTGGCCTCAAGAGCAAAGGCCACCCAATCGGCGCGACCGGCGCGGGACAGGTCGCAGAGGCGTTCACACAACTCTCTGAGAATGCAGGTGACCGACAGGTCGACCACGCCCGCTACGGGCTGACGCACAACGTCGGCGGGAGCGGTGGCGCGGCCGTCGTTCACATCTTCGAAAAGGAGGCGGGCCAATGAGCGACCCACGAATCACCGCTGTCGGCGCGTACGCGCCGCGCTTTCGGATTGCTGGCAGCGAATTTGCACAAGAGTGGAGTCGCGGGCCCGCCGGAATTACCGAGAAATCGGTGCTCGACGCGGACGAGGATGCGTTGACGATGGCCGTCGAAGCCGGGAAACGCGCGCTTGCTGCCGCAGACTGCTCGGGTGCGGATGTCGCCCACCTCTCGTTCGCTTCCTCGACGCCACCTGCCGAAGAAGAAGACCTGACCGCGCGACTCGGGTCGATGCTCGGCGTGGCAGAAGCCACACCGCGCCAGCAGTTCGGCGGGAGTACGAGAGCGGGCGTGCAAGCGCTCCTCGCCGGACTTGAAGCGGGGCCGTGGAACGACAGCGTTGGCCTCGTCATCGCAAGCGACTGTCCGCGAGGGCAGCCTTCTGATGCCCACGAACACGCCGCCGGTGCGGGAGCCGCGGCGTTCGTCCTTGGTGAGAAAGGCGCGGAAGTCGTGAGTCAAGGCGAGTTCACGACGCCCTATCCCGGAACTAGATTCCGCGAGCACGGAAGCGAGTCCGTAGACGGCCTCGGCGTGACGGGCTACGACCGTGAGGCGTTCACGGAGACGATTCGTGGCGCGGTCGAACAGGTGTACGTCGGAGACATCGAAGCGGCGTGCTTGCAGGCTCCGGACGGAAAGGTGCCCTATCGGGCCGCCAACGCACTCGATATCGACACAGCACTCGTGCAAGCCGGAACCACCGTCCACGACCACGGCGACACGGGCGCGGCGAGCGTGCCACTCGGCCTCGCAAAAGCCCTCGCCGCGGGCGGTGAGCGCGTCCTCGGCGTGGGCTACGGCGCAGGGGGCGGTGCGTCCGCCTTTGTCGTAGACGCCGGGCGCGACGTGGCGACGAACCTCGCGCTCTCAGGCGACAAAGCACTCACGTATGCCGAGTATCTCCGTCGCCGGGGCGATTTGACCGGCGACTCGCCTGCAGGCGGTGGCGCGTACGTTTCGATGCCCGCGTGGCACCAGTCGCTCCCACAGCGCCACCGACTCGTCGCGGGCGAGTGTGTCGAGTGCGGCGCGCTTGCGTTCCCGCCGGAAGGTGCGTGCGACGAGTGTGGCAGTTTGGGAACGTTTGAAGACGTGCAGTTACCGGGTACGGGCACCGTCGAAGCCGTGACGAGAATCGGACAGGGTGGCGCGCCCCCTGAGTTCGCCGTCCAGCAAGCCCAGAGCGGCGACTTCGGCATCACGATTGTCGCCTTCGAGTACGACGGCAAGGCGGTGAGCGCCCCGGCGCAGGTGGCCTACGGCGACCTGTCGGTCGGTGACGAAGTGACGGCAATTATTCGCCGCATCTACACCCAAGAGGGCGTCACCCGCTACGGGTTTAAGGTGCGGCCGGCAGACGATAACGATTAACTCGGTTCGCGTTCGCGTGTCGATATGCACGTCACTGTACTTGGTGCAGGAACCATGGGTCACGGCATCGCGCAAGTCAGCGCGATGGCCGGTCACGACGTATTTCTTCGAGATATAGACGAGAGCGTACTGAGCGAAGCGCGCGGCGCAGTGGAGCGCAATCTCCAGGGCGGCGTCGAGCGCGAGAAGCTCACCGAAGCCGAGATGGACGCTGCGCTCTCACGGCTCACGACGACCACCGACCTCCGAGAGGCCGCAGGCGAGGCTGACCTCATCGTGGAAGCCGTCCCCGAACGCCTCGACCTCAAACAGCAAGTGTTCGCGGACGCCGAAGCCGTCGCCCCTGAAGACGCCATCCTCGCCACCAACACCTCCTCGCTTTCCGTGACGGAGATTGCGAGCGAACTCAGTTCGCCACACCGGGCCATCGGGCTTCACTTTTTCAACCCGGTTCACATCATGGCGCTCGTGGAAGTCGTCCTCGCAGAGCAGACCGACGACGCCACCGAAGCGGCGGCCGTCGAGTTCGTCGAGGGTATCGAAAAGACGCCAATCGTCGTCACGGATTCGCCCGGCTTCGCCTCCTCCCGACTCGGCGTCACCATCGGCGTCGAAGCCATGCGAATGTACGAAGAAGGCGTCGCAAGCGCGTCGGACATTGACGAGGCGATGACGCTCGGCTACAACCACCCGATGGGGCCACTCGAACTCACCGACTTGGTGGGTCTCGATGTGCGTCTCGATATTCTCGAATATTTGCGAGAAGAGTTGGGCGAGCGGTTCCGCCCGCCACAGGTGCTCAAGCGCAAGGTTCGCGCCGGGCATCTCGGTCGGAAATCCGGGCAGGGCTTCTACGAATGGGACGAGGGTGAAAATGTGGGGGAAGTCGAGCGATGAGTGACCTCGAATCTGTCGCCGCAGACTGCTCGCTCGTTCACCTCGACGTGGGAAGCGAACACGAGTACGTCGCCACCGTCACCATCGACCGTCCTGACGCGCGAAACGCACTCAACTCACAGGTTCGCACCGAGTTGAAACGCATCTTTGCTGCGCTCGAAGACGCAGCCGAAGTTCGCGTCGTCGTCCTCACGGGCGCAGACGAGGCGAAGGCGTTCGTCGCGGGCGCAGACGTGGGCGAACTGCGCGAGCGGACGACGCTCGAACAACGAACCGTCAGCCGACGCCCGCGCATCTACGAAGTGGTCGATGACCTCCCGAAACCGGTCATCGCGCGCATCAACGGCCACGCGCTCGGCGGCGGCTGTGAACTCGCACAGGCCTGTGACGTGCGCATCGCCTACGAGAAGGCGAAATTGGGACAACCAGAAATCAACCTCGGCATCATCCCCGGCGGTGGCGGCACCCAGCGCTTGACGCGACTCGTGGGTGAGGGCCACGCCATGCGCCTGATTCTCTCTGGAGAGCTGATTTCGGCTACGGAAGCACAGGATATCGGCCTCGTCGACGAGGTGTACGGCGACGACGGATTCGACGAACGCGTCTACGACCTCGCGGGAAAGATGGCCGACAAAAGTCCTGTCGCGCTCGAATTCGCCAAAGACGCGGTCAAGGCTGCCTCGCGCATGGAGTTAGAACAGGGCATCGAGTACGAAGCAGAGCTGTTCACCCAGCTGTTTGCGACCGAGGACAAACAAGAGGGCATGGACGCCTTCTTCGAGAAGCGCGACCCCGAGTGGACGGGGAAATAATCAGGCCTTCCAGTCGTCTTGGGCCTGTTCGTTCGACTGTAGTTCACCTTTTGCGTGGCGTTCGCGCGGCCAGAACGTGATGCCAGCGATTGTCGCATAGAAGAGGCTGACAGCTCCCGACACGGCGACGCCGGGCAGACGGCCGATGCTCGCCCGTTGGAGTAAACCCGCGTCGGTCGCGTCGAACACGGCGAGGTGGATAATCCACGCGAGCAACAGAACAATGAACAGCGGAAAGTAGATACGGCGGCTTCTGCGGGCGAGCGCCTCTGCGAGCGGCGTTTTGACCGTCGGCGTCCGGAGGTCGTGGCTCAAGAGCTTGCGCCACCCGCGCTGTTCTGCACCCTCCGGGTCGAGGGCGTTTGCGAACACGTTCTCCTCTAACAGCCGCACCCGCGAGCGCCACACGTCGTAGATGCGGTAGCGCCTCGCCTCGAAGACGAGAAACAGCGCCACCATCACCATCCCGACGAGGATGACGTAGTGGGGGCGGGTGTCTGCAGAAAAGGCCCACGTGAGCAACGTCGCCGTGAGCACGACCGCCCAGTTTGTGGTGCGGTCGAGGCGCGTGCGCCACGCATTCGCCCGCCCAACCTCGCCCCGGTAGACGTGCCCCATCAACGCGAGAAAGTCGCTGCGGTCGGTCGCCGCCTCACCTGCGACCTCTCTCCCTTCGCGCGCCTCGGGGTCGAAGTGGTCGTCCGAACTGGTCATTCAGAGACGATGTTCGTATTTCTTGATAAACCCACTAGCCCACGAGCGTCACACCGATGAGCGTCCCGACGCCGTAGGTGAGTGCCGCGGCGGCGAGACCAATCAACACCTGTCTGCCTCCAGAGTAGAGCAGGCTGCGGCCGGTGAGGAGGGTGATGGCCGCACCAATGCCGAACAGCGCGATGGCGCTGAGCCCGAGGCTCGTGAGGACGGCGTTCGTCCCCGAGAAGAACGCAAACGGCGCGACGGGCACGAGCGCCCCGAGTGCGAAGAGAACGAACGACGTTCCCGCAGCCTCCCACGCCGAACCGCCGAGTTCCTCGGGGTTGATGCCAAGCTCTTCGCGCGCAAGGGTGTCGAGTGCCGTCTGTTCGTCCGCGAGGAGGCGCGCAGCCAATTCACGGGACTGCGTTTCTGTCAGTCCTTTCGCTTGATAGATGAGTGCGAGTTCTTCTGCCTCCTCTGCTGGAGTCTCGCTGAGTTCTTCGGCTTCGATGTCTATCTGCCGTTGATAGAGTTCTCTCGAACTCTGTACCGAGAGCCACTCACCCATCGCCATCGACCCGGCTCCGGCGAGCAGTCCGGCGAGGCCGGTGATGAGGATGGCAGACCCTGAGAGTGCGGCCCCCGCAACGCCCATCACGAGACTCAGATTCGAGACGAGGCCGTCGTTCGCGCCGAGCACCGCCGCTCTCAGTGCGTTCCCGCTCGCAGCGCGGTGGCGGCCTTCGAGGCGAGCGAGGACGCTTCCCTCGACACCCGTCGTCGAATCGATGGTGCGGAGCAACGTGGCGTGCGACCGCTCGTCTGCCGGTAGCGACGTGCCGGTCACCTCCGGTTGGCCGAGATAGCCCGCGTGCCCGGCGCGCTCTGCTGCGGTGAGCGTGGGGAGAATCGTCTGTGCGCCAAATTGCCGGGCCAGCCACGAGAGTGCGCGTGCGCGCCACGACGGCCGTGCGTCGGGGAGCGAACCACCTGCTTCGCGGAGCCTGTCGGCCCAAAACTCGGCGTGTTTCGTTTCCGTCTCTGCGAGTTTCGCGTACACCGCTGCGAGCTGCGGTTGCGATTCGGTTTCAGCGAGCGTCCGATAGAGCGACGCGCTGTCGATTTCATCCTGCCAGTTCGCCTGATACCGGGCGGTGTCTGCCATCCCCACCATACGAAGCTGTACGGTTGCTGTCGGCTTAGCCCACACCCTCACGGGCAGAGTTTTACGCCCGGCGTGGGACGAAAGGCTATGGATAGCCGCGCAAACGGGTCGCGTGACGACCGCGCTTCGTTCGCAGACCTGGTCCAGCAGTTCGACCGCCTCGAATCGACGGTCGATGGTGAGGCCCGCGAACAGGTGCGAGAGGCGCGAGCGATTGCCATAGAGGCGAGCCAAACCACCTCCTCGGTGTTCGGCAACACCATCAAGGGGTTTGACCGCGCAGACGCCGCAGAGGCGTTCGTCGGGGCGATTATCTTCGGGATTCCGATGTTCGTAGAGAGTGGCACGCTCGAAGCGGGCGCGTTCATCGCGACGCATCCGGGCTACCTGCTTGCGACGATTGGGATTGCGATCTCCATCGTGATTGGCCTCCTCTACGTCGCAGACATCCAAGACGTGCGGATTACGAACCCGATTTTAGGCGTGTTTCCCCGGCGGCTCGTCGGCGTCGTCGCCATCTCGTTCGGGGCGGCCGTGTTGATGATGAGCGCGTGGGGGCGCGTCTCGTGGGACGACCCGTGGCTCGCGCTCTGTCAGGTGAGCGTCGCGTTCGTCCCGATGGCAATCGGTGCGGCGCTTGGTGACATTCTCCCGGGGAGTTGAGTCCAACTCCGTTTGATAACGGTTAAAAGCCGCGAGACGGAAGAGGGGGTATGAGCGGGAGTAACCAAATTTCTGCACGGAAGTGCGTTTCGTGCGGAATCAACATTTCCGGCACCAACGCCGCCGCATTCGACTGTCCAGACTGCGGCCAGCAGATTTACCGCTGTGCGAAGTGCCGAAAGCAGAGCAACCTCTATGAGTGTCCTGACTGCGGATTCACCGGTCCATAACCATGGGAAAAGTAGCCGCCAAGATGAAAGTCATGCCGAACAGCCCTGAAATCGACCTGGACGACCTCCAGGACCGCCTTGAGCAGTCCCTGCCAGAAGGCGCAAAAATCAACGGCTTCGAGCGCGACAACGTCGCATTCGGCCTCATCGCACTCCTGCCAACCGTCATCGTCCCAGACGGTGCTGGTGGCACGGAAGCGGTCGAAGAAGCCTTCATCGAAGTCGATGGCGTCGAGTCCGTCGCCGTCGAGAACGTCGGCCGCATTTAAGCCGACATCCTTTCTGTTGCACGCTACCCCGTGAGCCACGCGGCCATTCAGCGAAGCGACGCGAGAATCTCTTTGATGCGCATCGTGCCTTCGGGCACGGTGCCGCCGTGATAGCAGTGCGTCGTCGTCACGTCGAACGTGGCGAGTTTTTCGACCGACTCCGTGGCCGTCTCCATGTCCGGGGTGAACGCCGGTCTCGGCCCGATGAGTCCGTCTGCGACGTTGAGCGCGTCACCCGCGATGAGCGTATACGTGGTGGGGAAATACAGCGAGCAGTGGCCCGGCGAGTGGCCCGGCGTCGAGACAACCTGCATCGGCCCAGCCTCGGTTCTGAAGCTGACGCCATCGACGAGTTGGACGTCAACGGGAACTGGGTCGGGAACCCAGTTGCCCTTCGCTGGTGGTTTTTTGCCTTCGAGATAGGGGACTTCCCGGCCGTGCGTGCAGACGAGCGCGTGGGTTCTACTGACGAGGCGCGCCAGTCCAGCGGCGTGGTCTGCGTCGTGGTGCGTGATGATGATGGCACTGATGTCTTCGATGCCGTACCCAAGCGTTCTGAGGTGGGCGTCGATGTCGCCGTGGGCGTCCGGAACCGCCGTGTCAACGAGGATGAGGCCATGGTCGGTTTCGACCGCAACGGGATGAATCTCGATGTCGTGGTCGCCAAACGGCACGGAAAGGGGAATGGGGTGTATCGCGTCGGGGAGTACCATACCCCCGGTACGTCGGCAGATGAGGTAAAGTTACAGCGCGGCGTCGAACGCCTGCTGGAGGTCTGCTTTCAGGTCGTCTACGTGCTCGATGCCAACGCTCACGCGGATGAGGCCATCGGTGAGCCCTGCCGCGAGGCGCTCCTCTTTCGGGATGGCCGCGTGAGTCATCGCCGCCGGTTGCTCGATGAGGCTCTCGACGCCGCCGAGGCTCTCTGCGAGCGTGAACACTTCCGTCTCTTTTACGACCGTGCTCGCCTGTTCTAACGTGCCGTCGAACTCGAACGAAAGCATCCCCCCGAAGTCGTCCATCTGTTCTGCGGCGAGGTCGTGTTGTGGGTGTGATTCGAGGCCGGGGTAGTACACTTTCGAGACGGCGTCGTGCGTGTCGAGCCACTCGGCGAGGTCACGGGCGTTGTCGCAATGGCGGTCCATGCGGACGGGGAGCGTCTTCGTGCCCCGGAGCACGAGGAAGCAGCCGAACGGGCCGGGCGTCGCACCAACCGAATTCTGGTAGAACCCAATCTCCTCGTCCAAGTCCGCATCGTCGGTGATGAGCGCGCCGCCGATGACGTCAGAGTGGCCACCGAGGTACTTTGTCAAGGAGTGAGCCACGATGTCAGCGCCGTGGTCAAGCGGGCGCTGGAGGTACGGCGTGGCGAAGGTGTTGTCCACGGTACACAGCGCGTCGTGTTCGTGGGCGATGTCCGCGAGCGCACCGATGTCGTTTACGTTCATCAGCGGGTTGGTCGGCGTTTCGACCCAGACGAGTGCCGTCTCCTCGCGCATGGCGTCGCGGACGGCGTCGTGATCGGTGGTGTCCACGAAGTCGAAGTCGAGGCCATACTTCTCGTACACCTGCGTGAAGATGCGGTGAGTGCCGCCGTAGACGTCGTTTCCGGCGACGACGTGGTCGCCCGAGTCGAGGAGGTTGAGGACGGTGTTGATTGCGCCCATTCCCGAGGAGAAACAGCGACCGAAGTCGCCGTTTTCGAGCGCGGCGAGGTTTGCTTCTAAGTCCGTGCGGGTGGGGTTGCCCGTGCGCGAGTACTCGTAGCCGCGGTGGTCGCCGGGGCCGTCTTGGACGTAGGTCGAATTTGCGTGAATCGGCGTCATCAGCGCGCCGGTCTCCTCGTCGGGTTCCTGGCCGGCGTGGATGGCGCGGGTCTCTATGTGTTCGTCCATGCGCGCCACGTGGGGAGCCTGCGGGTTACGTCTACCGTTCTCGTGTGCAACCTATTTGTGGGGATGAGATTCACCACGCTTAAGTTCGGGAACTGGCTGGTGTCGAAGGGTTCAACCAATGGAAATCAGAACGGGACTCTCTTACGGCGACGTGCTCCTCGTGCCACAGCGGTCTCCAGTGGCCAGTCGGAGCGACGTCGATCTCTCGACGCACCTCACGCCGACTCTCGAACTCGACACGCCGCTCGTGAGCGCGGCGATGGACACCGTGACCGAAGCCAAAATGGCAATCGCCCTCTCCGAACTCGGCGGCCTCGGCACCATCCACCGCTTCCTGAGCATCGAAGAACAGGCCGCGCAGGTGCGCGCTGTCAAAGATGCAGGCGAGCGCGTGGCCGTCGCCGTTGGCATCAACGAAGACTTTCTCGAACGCACTGAGGCGTGTCTCATGGCGGGCGCAGACTGCATCATGATGGACGTCGCCCACGGCCACATGGAGGCGTGTCTCGACGCCGCCGCGCGCATCGACTGGGAGTACGACGCCGAACTCGTCGTTGGCAACATTGTGACCGCAGAGGCGGTGCGCGATCTCTACGAAGCGGGTGCAGACGGCGTGAAAGTTGGCGTTGGGCCGGGCTCGCACTGCACGACGCGAAAGGTTGCGGGCGCGGGCAAGCCACAGCTCACGGCCATCGACGACTGTGCCGAGGTTGGCTCGGAGTTGGGCGTCCCCATCTGTGCGGACGGCGGCGTGCGCACCTCCGGCGATGCTGCGAAGGCGCTCATGGCCGGGGCTGACACCGTCATGATGGGCAGTTTCTTCGCCGGAACCGACGAATCGCCGGGCGCGATTGTCACCCACGGAACCCAGCAGTTCAAGCGCACCCGTGGGATGGCGAGTTCGGCCGCTGCGGACGCGCGGACGGACAAAGAAAGCAACCCGAGCGCAGACGAGGGCGTCGATGGACTGACGCCGTACAAAGGGCCGGTTGCGCCGCTCGTCAAAGAGTTCCTCGCGGGCGTTCGCTCTGGCGTGAGCTACTGTGGTGGGCACACCCTCACAGAGGCGCGCAAAAACGCGGAGTTCATCCGCGTCGCCCAGAGCGCCCACGAGCGCGAGGGGGCACACGGGGTTGCACTCGACGTAGAACCGGCAGACGAACAGGCTCCCGTCCCGCCACTGCAGTAGCGCCGCCGGACGGAACGGGAACGCACGTTTTATTAGTCCGACCGGATAAGATTGGCCCACGACTATGCCGAACTCACACGGGCCTCTCAGTCACACCCGGCACAAACTTTCGAACAAACCACGAGAGCGCGGTACGTCGCCGCCACAGCGCTCGGTCCAGCAGTTCGAAGCTGGCGAGAAGGTGCACATGCACATCGACCCATCCGTCCCGAAAGGACGCTTCCACCCACGCTTCAACGGCCACACTGGCGAAATCATCGAACAGCAGGGCCGCGCGTACAAGATCGAAATCAATGACGGTGGAAAGCGGAAAACCATCATCGCGAAGCCCGCTCACCTCCGCCGTCAGAAATGACCATCTTCAAAGAAAAGCTCGACGAGGAGTATCTCACCATCTCCGAGGCGAAAGAACTCCTCGCCGACATCGAGATGGAGCGCGCCGCGGACGAAGAGCGTGAGATGCGCTACGAACTCGCGCGTGCAATCGAGCACGTAAACCGCTTTGCCGTCCTCTCCGCCGAGGACGCAAACGAGCTCGTCGCAGAGCTTGAGGAGCTCGAGAAGGTCGCAGAGCCAACCGCGTACAAAATCGCAGACCTCCTGCCACGCGACCGCGACGAACTGCGCGCCATCTACGCCCAAGAACGCTATGCGCTTTCGGGCGACGAACTCGACGAGATCCTCAACATCGTCTCGAAATACGTCTAAGTGGCGACTATTTAAGTTCGCCACCGTCGTACGGTTTTTCATATGAGCGATACCGAGAGCGGTGATGTCACGACAGCCGTTATCCTCGACTACCTCCCCCACGGAAAGAGTGGCGACGACCGGCCGAGCTATCAGAAGCCGGCTATCGCGTACGCGCTCACCGAGGCGACGTTCGACCTCGTTGAATGTACACTCACTGAGGGTGCAGACCTGAACATCGGTGACCGCGTCACAATCAAGCCACAGGACGAGCAGGTGGAGTCGGTAACGCACGTCGAGTACGACGACCTGACGGGCGCGTCGCGCGCAGAACTCGAATACGTCGTCCGCGACATCGTCGAAAACAACGAACAGCGGTTCGTGGATTTCTACAACGACGCCCAGCCAATCTCGCTGCGCCTCCACCAACTCAACTTGCTTCCTGGCATCGGGAAGAAACTGCGCAACAATATCTTAGAGCAACGCAAACGCGGCCCCTTCGAGAGCTTCGAAGAGCTAGAAGAGCGCGTAAAGGGCCTGCATAAGCCAAAAGAGGTGCTCGTCGAACGCATCTTAGAAGAACTCCACGACGACGACCTGAAGTACAAGGCGTTCGTCCGCCGAGAGAACTGAAGGCTTTAGATACGGGCGGCCGCCTACTCGCCTACAACCAATGACGAACGCAGATGAGAACTCGACGCGCGCCGAACAGACCGGCCATCGACAGGCACGCGCACTCATCAAGCGGGCAGGCGTCCGCGCGGACACGAACCAAGACCAGCACTTTCTCGTAGACGACAGGGTTCTCGACAGGCTCCCGAGCCACGCGACCGAGGCGGGTATCGACTGCTCGCACGTGCTCGAAATCGGGCCCGGCGCGGGCGTCCTCACCGACCGCCTGCTTGCCGTTGCGGATAAAGTGACGGCCGTCGAGCGTGACAAGCGCTTCGCAGAATTTCTGCGTCGGGAATTTTCGGACGAAATCGAGGCGGGCAAACTCACTCTCATCGAAGGCGACGCCCTCGACGTGGAACTGCCAACAGACGTGACGGCCTCGATCTCGAATCTCCCGTACAGCGTCTCCAGTGAGCTTTCCTTCCGATTGCTCCCGCGCGATATCCCACTCATCTTGATGTTCCAAAAGGAGTTTGCAGAGCGCATGGCCGCAGAGCCAGCCACCGACGAGTACGGCCGATTGTCGGTGACTGCGGGTCACTACGCCGACATCGAAGTTGTCGAGTCGGTTCCAAAATCCGCCTTCTCGCCGCCACCACAGGTCGAGAGCGCAATCGTCCGGGCGATGCCGCGAACCCCGGAGTACGAAGTGCCCGACGATGAGTTCTTTTTGAACTTCGTGACCGCGGTGTTCACCCAGCGGCGCAAGACGATGCGCAATGCGGTACGGAACACGGCCCATATCTCACACCTCGGTGACCCGAAGGCCGTCGTCGCGGCGGCCGACGAAGAGCTGATGAGCATGCGCGCTGGCAAGGTCACCCCGGCACAGTTCGCTGAACTTGCGACGCTCGCCTACGAGGTGGGCAACCCCGACGTATGAGCTTTCACACGCCCTTCCTCGTGTGGCTTGAATCGCTGTTTTTGACTCCCGAGTCGAAAATCGCGGGGACGGTCGCCGTCGTCGTCGGGCTAGTCGTTGGTGGGTTGGTGTTGCGAAAAGCCGGAACTCTGCTCAAACAACGCTACGGTTCGTGGCAGGTCGAAGTCGCCCAGATTACCGTCGGCGGCGCACTCATGACTGGGTCGGTGCTCATCTTGGTCAGCATCTGGGGGGCAACCGCTCAAGTCGTCTCCGCGCTCGCCGTGCTCAAACTCTCTGGTGAGGATAGCGTGTTGGTGCTGTTTACCGTCATCTTGTTCATCACGGCGGTTGCGCTCATGCGCGCGCTCAAACATCTGGTGGACAAGTTCGTCGACGAACACGATGCGGTCACCGACCACCAGCGACAGATGGCCAATCGTACGATGCAGGTCATCATCTTCGCGCTCGCGTCACTCGTCGCGCTCTCGTTGTGGGGTATCGACATCCAGAACCTCCTGCTCGGCGCTGGCTTCCTCGGCTTGGTGCTCGGGCTTGCCGCCCGTCAGACGCTCGGCTCCGCGCTCGCGGGCTTTGTCTTGTTGTTCAGCCGCCCCTTCGAGGTGCGTGATTGGGTTGAGATTGGCGACTATGAAGGAATCGTCACGGACATCACCATTGTGAATACCCGCATCCGGACGTTCGACGACGAGTACCTCATCATCCCGAACGACCAGGTGACGGGCAACGAAGTGGTGAACAAATCGCGTCGCGGACGGCTTCGTGTCACCATAGACGTGGGCGTCGATTATGAGACGGACGTAGACCACGCCGTCGAAGTCACAACCGAGGCGATGAGTGGCCTTGACGAGATTCGCTCGGTGCCGAGCGCCCACGCCGTGCTCAAGTCGTTCGGTGATTCTGCGGTTATCCTCGAACTGCGCTTTTGGATTGATAACCCCACGGCGCGCAAGAAGTGGGACGCACAAACTGCGGTCATCAGCGCCGTAAAACGTGCCTTCGACGCCGAAGGCATCAAAATCCCGTTCCCACAGCGCGAACTCATGGGTCGGTCTGAGGCAGGCGGTTTTCGCGTCAGCGACGAAGCCCCACCAACGACGGGCGTCGCTGAATCGGCGCCGACGGAAGCGGAGGCTGACGGTGGTGCTGACGATACGGACGCTGACGACACGGAGGACGAACAATGAAAGACCTCGCAGAACGCCGCGGTGTCGAGACGGAGGTGTACCAGCCAGCCGAAGATTCGCAGCTGCTCGCTGAAGCGGCGGTGGCACACGTCACGCCCGACGACGTGGTGTTAGAAGTTGGGACCGGCTCTGGCTACGTGGCCGCCACTATCGAACAGGAAGTCGGTGCGCGCGTCGTCGGCTGTGACCTGAACCCCCACGCCTGCGAGCAAGCGCGCGAGCATGGGGTCGAAGCCGTGCGGATGAATCTGACCGACGGCTTTCGTGACGGCGCGTTCGACGTGGTGGTGTTCAACCCGCCGTACCTCCCGACAGACCCCGACGAAGCGGGCGACGATTGGATGGAAGTCGCACTCTCCGGCGGCGAGAACGGCCGTGAAGTTATCGACCCGTTTCTCGAATCGGTGGGGCGTGTGCTCGCGCCAGACGGCTACGTGCTGTTGCTCGTGAGCACGCTCACGAATCTCGAAGCCGTGCGTGACACCGCCGCTGGCGTCGGCTTTTCAGCAGAGACTGTTCACGAAGAGTCCTACCCCTTCGAGCGGCTGACCGTCGAACGACTCAGCAGAAAATAATAACTCAAAGTAATTTGTCGAAGTAGTAAATATTAAACAGCAGCATATCTTTTAGCCGAGTGAATGACAGAGTTCGTCGCTACAACACCGGGGCTCTTCCCGCTGCCCGACTGGGCGAAAGATGAGCTATCTGACCTGAAAGGTCACCAGAAAGAAGACCTCGTCTCGGGGAACGAAGGCCCTGAAATCACGGCCGTTATCGACCGTGCCCGCACCGCCGTCATAGAAGACCAACAGAACGCTGGTCTCGACCGCACCGTCGAAGGCCAACTTCGGTGGGACGACATGCTCGCCCACCCACTCGCCGTCCACGAAAACGTCGAAACCCACGGCATCGTCCGCTATTACGACAACAACAACTTCTACCGCGACCCCGTCGTCACGGGCGAACTGACCTTCAGCGGCGACGTTGCAGCTGAACTCGACGCAACCGCAGAGCAAGCAGACAATCTGCAAGCGGTGCTTCCCGGCCCGTACTCGCTCTGTGACCTCGCAACGAACGAGTACTACGAAGACGACGCGACGTTCTTAGACGCCGTCTCTGAGTTCCTCGCGGGCGAAGTCGATGCGTTCCCGGAGACGGAGACGCTCTATCTGCTCGAACCATCGCTCGTGACGAACGCGCCAGGAGACGGCGATGACGCCCACGCGAGCGAAGCGATTGACGCCGTGGCAAGCGCGACGGACGCAGACGTCGTTGTCCACACCCACTACGGCGCGCTCACCGAGAAAGTCCACGCACACCTCCTCGACGCCGACGTAGACGCAATTGGCTACGACTTCATCTCGAACCACGAAGAGAACCTCTACAACATCAACGAGTACGGCACGAAATCCGCGATTTCGCTCGGTCTGCTCGACGGGCAGAACACTCTCGTCGAAACGCCGGAGAAAATCAACGAGCGCGTCGATTGGGTGCTCGACAACACCCCCGCCGCCTCGTTCGACACCGTGTACATGACACCAAACACAGAGCTGTTCTACCTGCCGGTGAACAAATACCAAGAAAAACTCGCCGCACTCGGCGAGGCGGCCGCCCTGCGCGCGGAGGTGACCACGGCATGACCCGTGAACAGTTCCGCCCCGCAGACCACCCGAACGAGAACTTCATCCTGACGACGGTCGTCGGGAGCTACCCGAAGCCAAAGTGGCTAGACCGCGTTCGCACCCTGTACCACGACGAGAACGCTGACTTTGACGACGATGACTGGGAGGAAGCGACCAACGACGCCTCCCGCCTCATCACCCAAGAACACGAACGCGCCGGTATCGACGTGGTCGTAGACGGCGAGATGCGCCGCACCGAGATGGTCGAGTACTTCGCCCACCGCATCGAGGGCTACGAGTTCAACGGCCCCGTAAAAGTGTGGGGTCACAACTACTTCGACAAGCCAAGCGTCGTCTCCGAAGTCGAGTACGACGAGACGTGGCTGGTCGAGGAGTACAAGTACACTGCAAGCGTCGCAGACCACCCGGTCAAGGTCCCAATCACCGGACCGTACACGCTTGCGAACTGGTCGTTCAACGAGGCCTACGAGGACGAAGAAGCGCTTTCCTACGACCTTGCAGACCTCGTGAACGAAGAAATCGAAAAGCTGGTCGAAGCCGGTGCGCGCTACATCCAGATCGACGAACCCGCCCTCGCAACGACGCCGGACGACCACGCCATCGTCGGCGAGTGTCTCTCCCGCATCGTCGCAGACATCCCCGAAGACGTGCGCATCGGCCTCCACGTCTGTTACGGCGACTACTCGCGTATCTACCCAGAGATTCTCGACTACCCCGTGGATGAGTTCGACTTAGAGCTTGCAAACGGCGACTACGAACAGTTAGACGTGTTCAAATCGGCTGAGTTCACGAAAGACCTCGCCCTCGGCGTGACAGACGCCCACGTCGCGGAAGTCGAGAGCGTCGAACAAATTAAAGCAAATATCAAGAAAGGACTCGAAGTCGTTCCTCCAGAGCAGCTCGTCGTCAGCCCCGACTGCGGGCTGAAGCTCCTGCCCCGCGAGGTCGCCTACGGCAAGATGGCGAACATGGTAACCGCGGCCCGCGAAATCGAGGCCGAATTGGATTCGGGCGAACTCGAACTCGACTGGGAACCGGTCAAAGCCGACTAACGCGGTCCGACTTTTCACTCCGGTTTCGTCGCCATCAGCGAAAACGTGAACGGCAGGTCTATTTCGAGACCGGGGACGTACCACCAGCCGTCGTCGGCTTGCTCCATCGATTCGAACATTTTGAACGTCCCAAAGGGGTGTTCGTGGACGAACTCGATGTCGAGTCCGGCAGCGAGGAGCGAATTGAAAATGTCGCTCATGCTGTGATACCACTGGTAGGTCGTCGGATTGTCGAACGACGCGTCCGGGGCGGCGTACGAGCCGTCTGCGTCGTAGCGTTCGGGGGTATTGTCGTGGAAGTACGGATAGTCGAACTGTGCCGTGCCGTCTGCGTCGAGAGCGGAGAGCGTACCCATGTACGGGTGGGCTTCTGCGATGTAGAACGTGCCGCCGGGCTCGAGGAAGTGGGCGATGAGTGCTGCCCACGCGCCGAGGTCAGCGAGCCAACAGAGCACGCCGTAAGACGTGAACACGATGTCGAATTGTTCGTCGAGATGGCTCTGCAGGTCGTAGATATCCGCGGCGATGAACTCGGCGTCGAGGCCCGTTTCAGCTTGGAGTTCGCGGGCTTTTTCGATAGCTTGCTCCGAATAATCGACGCCGGTGACAGTCGCGCCGTCACGCGCCCACGAAAGTGAGTCAAGACCGAAGTGGCACTGGAGGTGGAGCAGTTTGCTCCCAGAAACGTCTCCGAGTTCCTCGCGCTCGAGCGACTGGAGTGACGACTCACCGGCGAGAAACGCATCGACATCATAAAAGTCAGTATCAGGATGCAACACCGCCCGTTCCTCCCAATTTTCCTTGTTCGCAGTGTGGAATTCGTCCATGCCAAACTAAGCAACAGGAACGCTGTTAGCCGTTCTGCATCGAACGAGTTCCGGACAGACACACAAATGGCGTGTTTCACCCGGACGGTGCCTCTGTAGCAGTTTCCGTTTATCTCCCCTATCCCTTACCCGTAGGCATTCAGCCGTGCCCCCGAACGGCGAGAACGCCCTGTGTCGCCGTCGCGTGATGTATCACGATGGCGAGGCAGAATTGTTGCTGCCTGGCCCCCAACAGGACACAAATAGTAGTTGGGCTGGAGTTGGCATAAATGTATCTGCGTTGATAAGTATTCGAGAGATTGGTAGTATAATAATCGGTTCCTGTGAAAACAGTACACGGTACTTTCGCCACGGGCGTTCGGAATATGACTGGAAAAATGTACGTTTTTTCAGAGACGTTCGGGACACTCTCTTCGGGTGCTACAGCGACTCCTGGGCGAATACGCACGGTTCGTGTCACTGTGAGATTTGAAGTGCGTCAGGCAGATGGCCGTTGCTCACCAGACTGTGAAAATGGAAAAAACCCGAACTGGCTTATTCGTACAGCCAGCCTTCGTTGATGCGCTCGTAGTCGACGAGTTCGTCCTCGTCGAAGAAGAGCGCGATTTCGCGTTCGTTTGCGCCCTCGTCCTCGTGGTCCGAGCCGTGGATGACGTTGCGGCCAAGGTCGAGGCCGAAGTCACCGCGGATGGTTCCCGGAGCGGAGTCGGCGGGGTCAGTTTCGCCCATCATACCGCGAACCTGTCGCGTCGCGTCCTGTCCTTCCCAGACCATTGCGAAGACTGGGCCGGAGGTGATGAACTCGACAAGCCCGGAGAAGAAGGGCTTGCCCTCGTGCTCGCCGTAGTGCTCGTGGGCGAGTTCCTCGTCGATCTGCATGAACTTGCCCGCGACGAGCTTCAGTCCGCGGTCTTCGAAGCGAGAGACGATCTCGCCGATGAGGCCGCGCTGGACGCCGTCAGGCTTGACCATCACGAAGGTGCGTTCGCTCATTCTTCAGTTTCCTCTTCTTCTGCCTCTGCGGCTTCGAGGTCGGGTGCAGCGTCTTCTTCTTCGTCGGCTGCTTGCTCTGCCTCAGCTTCCGCAGCGGCTTCTGCTTTCTCGCTGGCGCGTTTGTTGACGCCGCTCTGGCGGCGCCCTTCTTCGGTCCAGCGAACGTCGCGAGCTTCACGGCCGAGTTCGGCGTTCTTCTCGCACTTCGATGAGCAGTAGTTTACGGTACGCCCGTCGGTGAAGACGAACATCGTCCCGGTGCCGGGCTCGATGTCGTCGCCACAGTAATCACAGTCTCGTGTGCGAACCATTATTGGCCTCCAATGGAGTCAGCTTCACGAGCCGTTTCGCGCAGTTGCAGGATGTCGCCCTCGCGGACGGGACCAAGGACGTTTCGGGTAATGATACGGCCCTTGTTCGAGCCCTGCTGGATGCGGCACTTGACCTGCATCGCCTCGCCGTGCATCCCGGTCTTGCCGACGACCTCGATGACTTCGGCGGGGGTGGCTCCGTCAGTATTCTCTTCAGCACTCATCAACGGTCACCTCAGCGGAGGTCCTCAAGCTTTCCGGCGATGTCCTCGACCTGGTCTGCGGCCTCACCGGCGTCGGTGATGGCTGCAGCCGCGCTGCCGACTTCGAGTCCGGCCGCGTGGCCGACATCGTCCTGGGTCTCAACGAAGAGGAATGGAATTCCCTTCTCGTCCGAAAGCTCTGGGAGGTGCATAACAATCTCCTCAGGCTGGACGTCTTCTGCGATGAAGACGAGTTGCGCGTTGCCGCGCTCGACAGCTTTCGTGGTCTCGTTCGTTCCTTTCTTTACAGCTCCCGTATCCCGCGCAACTTCGAGCGCCTCGAGGGCAGACTCTTGGAGGTCGGCGGGTACATCGAAATCGACGTACACTGGC
Source organism: Haladaptatus sp. DJG-WS-42 (assembly GCF_037198285.1). Taxonomy (NCBI): domain Archaea; kingdom Methanobacteriati; phylum Methanobacteriota; class Halobacteria; order Halobacteriales; family Haladaptataceae; genus Haladaptatus; species Haladaptatus sp. DJG-WS-42. The sequence goes on from NZ_CP147243.1 coordinate 443,365, forward strand.
ATAGTATGTTCACCTCCTGTACGTGGGCTCGCGCTCCCCTGCCGTAAGGGTCCTGAATGGCTAGGAGCATCATCAACCCCGCACAGGCTGTAACGCTCAGTAGAGAGTCCCACCATAAAAGCGCTTTCAATGCGAATACGCCATGCGACGGTGAGACACGCACAGAAACGCCCTTTTTCTCAGGGGCATTTTGTCACGACATGGACTCTCTCGTGGCCGCCCTCCGCGCCGAAGCCAGCAGTGCAAACGAGCGCCGACTGCTCGTTCTCGCTGGCGAGCGCGACGCGACGGTCACAGCCGCCGACAGCGCACTCCGTGAAGCCGACATCCCCCGCGACGAAACCACGTTTCTCAGCCATCACGACGACCTTGCCTGCGAACGTGTCGCCCCTAAACGTGCTGGCTCCCTCCTTGGCACCACGCGAACCGCTGTCGTCATCGACGCCCACGACGCCTTCCGGCCGAACGCGCTCGGTCGTTCCGTGGGTGCCGTTTCGGGCGGCGGCCTCGTGCTCTTGCTCACGCCACCACTCGACGAGTGGCCGAACCGACGAGATGGCTTTGATGATGGACTCGCGGTCCCGCCGTTCAGCCGCGAGGAGGTCACGGGCAACTTCAGAACTCGAACGGTCGAGTTGCTCAAAACACACCCCGGGGTCGCCATCTTCGACGCGGACGCAAACACCATCATCAAAGACGGCCTGACCGACCCCTTCGCGGCCCGACAACGCGAACCACCAGCGCCACCGAAAACCCACGTCTTCCCCGCAAATGCCTACGCCCGTTGTCTCACCGACGACCAAGCAACGGCCGTCTATAGGTTTGAGCAACTCACTGAGCCGGACACCGCGCTCGTGGTCGAAGCCGACCGCGGTCGCGGAAAATCGAGTGCCGCCGGACTCGCCGCCGGGTCGCTCGCCGACGCAGGCGAAGACGTACTCGTCACTGCCCGGGCGTACGAAAGCGCAGCCGAAGTGTTCGCCCGAGCACGCGAACTGCTCTCTGCACTCGGTGTACTCGCTGACGTGAACCACCCGGCCAATCCCTCGCTGCTCACGACGACCACGGGCGGCCGCGTGCGATTCGCCAAGCCCGCAGAAGCGACTGACCTTCCGGAGAACCCGGACGTGGTCATCGTAGACGAAGCCGCTGCACTCCCCGTGCGCGTCCTCGAACGGTTCCTCGCCGCCTCCCGCGTGGCGTTCACCACGACCGTCCACGGCTACGAAGGCGCGGGTCGGGGCTTTTCGGTCAGGTTCCGCGACCGACTTGACGAGACCAACCACGACGTGACCGACGTGCGCCTCGACGAACCCATCCGGTACGCGCCGGGTGACCCGGTCGAAATCTGGGCGTTTCGCACCCTCTTACTCGACGCACGTCCGGCGGTTGAGCCACTCGTTGAACACGCGACGCCCGAGACGGTCAGCTACGAAGCCTACACGGGCGAAGAACTCAGGCAGGACGAACACCTTCTGCGCGAAGTGTTCGGCTTGCTCGTCTACGCCCACTACCGAACCGAACCCGACGACCTTGCCCGCCTCCTCGACGCGCCGAACCTCTCCCTCCGGGTGTTGACCCACGAGGGCCACGTCGCCTGCGTCGCCCTCCTCGCCCGCGAAGGCAACCTCCCTGAAGCCCTCCGCGCAGAGATGTACGACGGTGGGAGAGTGCGCGGAAACATGCTCCCCGACGTGCTCACGAGTCAGGTCAGAGACGAGGACGCAGGAATCACAGAAGGGCTCCGCGTGATGCGGATTGCGACTCACCCGGCCGTTCGCTCACTGGGGCTTGGCTCACACCTGCTCGCAGAAATTCGCTGCGAGTTCGAAGAGTCACTCGACTGGCTTGGCGTTGGCTACGGTGCGACGCCCGAACTCATCGACTTCTGGCACCGAAACGGCTACCACACGGTATATCTCTCGACCGGGCGCAACGACGCGAGCGGCGAGCACTCTGCGGTGATGCTCTGTCCCCTCTCTGCGGCGGGCCACGACCTCCACGACCGACACGTCCGGTGGTTCACCGAACGAACGCGGGACATGCTCTCTGACGTGCTTTCGGAACTCGATACCGACGTGGTTCGCGCGGCGATTCGAGCCACGGAGTCGGCCATCGCCCTCTCCTTCACCGACCGTGAGTGGCGACTGCTCGCGGGCGCGGCCTTCGGCCCCGGTATCTCTGAGGTCGCACCCGCTGCGGCGCGGAAGCTGGCGATGAAACACCTCGCAGACCCGGCGGATACAGCCCTGCTCACCGACCGCCAAGAGCGGCTGCTCGTCCGGAAGGTGCTGCAAGCAACCCACTGGCGAACCGTCACCGACGAGTTCGGCTTTCACTCGCCCGCCCACGCGATGCGCGAGTTGAGCGCGACGCTCCGCCCGCTCGTCTCCGTCTACGGCCCACCAGTCGCGCAACTCGAACGGCGGCGGTTCGACTGATGGACGCCCTCACCGTTCTCGCCTTTGGGTTGCTCATCCTCGGCGTCGTCGGCAGCGTCGTTCCGCTCCTACCCGGTGCGCCGACCTCGCTCGCGGGCGTCTACCTCTACTGGTGGCACTCGGGGTACGCAGAACCTACCTTACTCGCACTCGTCGGATTGACAGTCCTTGGCCTCACCGCAATGACGTTCGACTACCTCGGAGGCGCGGTGGCCGCCAAAGTGAGCGGCACGTCGTGGAAAGTCTCCGCGCTCGCGGGACTCATTGGCTTCGCGCTCCTGTTCGTCCTTGGCCCGCTCGGCATCTTCCTCGGCGTTGCAGGAACCGTGTTCGCCTTCGAATACCGCAAACACGAAGACGTAGACCAGAGCGCGCGGGCGGCGATGTACACGACCATCGGCATCCTCGCCTCTGCGGTGATGCAGGTGCTCCTGACCACATCGATGCTTGTCGCGTTCATTCTCGTTATCTGACCCACGGAAGGATTGTTACCGTGGCCCACTAATGCCCGCCATGCGACACTGTGACGAATCCGGCTGTCACGAGCGCGCGGCCGTTCGCCTCCACATCCCGTGGGCCGATAGAAAAGACGTCTGTACGGCGCACGCTCGGGCGATGGTGCAACGCGACGGCATCGTCGCAGAGCCCCTCCCGGGCGCGGAGAAACACTGGGTGTAAGTCAGTTCAGGGGTGCGTGTAGTAGACGAGCGACTCGTCGTCGCCGTGGGCATCGACGCGGACGAAGCCGATGCGCTCGAACTGAATCACGTCGTCTACGGCTGTTTCTGTGAAGTCCGGTTCTGCGTGGCCGGACACGTCACCGTCCATCGTCCGCATCGTGACGGGGACGCTCGCGTCTGCTGAGACCCAATGGATGACATCGACGCCCTCCTCGCGCACCGCAGACAGGTCGTTACTGAGGTATTCGAGCGCGTCGCGGGTGTGCTGGAACAGGCCGAGGCCCTTGAGCCAGACGCGTTCGCCGTTTGCGGGCACGTCGTCGGCTTCGATGAGAACTGCACCCTCGACAGGGATGTCGCGTTTCCCGCGGTCTTCGTGGTCGGGGTGGAGCGGTGGGTGACCGACTTCAGGCGCACCGACGACGGGGAGTTCCTGTCCGTCACGGACGAGGAAGTAGCGGTTTGCCTGGTCGTCTACGAGCGCGCGGTTGTTCGCGTAAATCGAACTCATGGCGAGGTCGACGTTGCTCGTAGACGTGCCGAGTTGAATCATCGCGTCGGTGATTGCCTCGCCGCGGATACCGCGACGGCGGACACTCTTCAGTGTCGGTGCGCGCGGGTCGTCCCAGCCGTCGAGTTCGCCGTCCGCGATGAGTTGCTTGATAGTCGAGGTGGACATCTTCACGTCGTAGGCGTCTATCTGGACGTGGCCCCAGTGGATGACCTCAGGATACTCCCAGCCGAAGTAGTCGTAGACGAACTGCTGGCGCTTTGCCGAGTCCTGGAGGTCGATGCCGCGGATGATGTGCGTGACGCCCGTGAGGTGGTCGTCGATACCAGATTGGAAGTCGAGCATCGGCCAGCAACGGTAGTCTGCAGCCTCCTCACGCGGGTGTGGCGTATCGACCATGCGGAAGGCAACGAAGTCGCGCAGCGCTGGATTTTTGTGTTCGATGTCCGTCTTCACGCGGAGCACCATCTCACCGGCGCTGAACTCGCCTGCCACCATCTGTTCGAACTCGTCTTTCGTGGTCTCCACGTCCTTGTCGCGGTGTGGACACGGCTTGCCTGCGTTCTTGAGCTCTGAGAAGGCCTCGCCCGTACACGAGCAGGTGTACGCACCGCCCATCTCGATGAGGTCGCGGGCGTGGTCGTAGTAGATGGGCACGCGGTCTGAGGCGCGCATCACGTCGTCCGGCTCGAAGCCGAGATACTCAATGTCCCCTAAGATGGCGTCGTAGGCGTCTAAGTCCGGCCGCTTGGTCTCCGGGTCGGTGTCGTCGAATCGGCAGACGAACCACCCGTCGTACAGTTCCTTATACGTCCCGATGACCGCGGGCATCCGCGCGTGGCCAAGGTGCCACGGGCCGTTCGGATTGGGCGCGGTGCGCATCCGAATCTCGTCGTACTCTGCTGCGTTTGGGAGGTCGGGGAGCACTCGGTCGTCTGCCTCGTCCTCTGCGTCGAGTTCTTCGAGCCACTCGGGGGCGAGGACGGCGAGGCGCTCGCGCTTTTCTTCCGTCGAGGCGCTGTTCACCTTCGCGACGATTGGGCCGATGATGCCCGGAATGTCGCCACCGTGCGGGCGGAACTCAGGGTTCTCGCCCATGAGGGGACCCATGATGGCTCCCACATCGGCGTCGCTCTCGTGTTTGACGGCGTTGATGAGCGCGTGTTTCTCGGCCTCCTCTTCGATTTGCTCGCGGAGATCCTCGTCCATTGGGTGAGCGTTCGCTGTGGCGGGTCAAAACTACGTTGAAAACGCGCGGAAAATCGGGGCGCGTCGGTGCTCAGTAGCCGCGGTCGATGAGGTAGTCCGCGATGTCGAGCAACAGGTCGTGGGCTTCGTTGTCCGGAAGCACGTCGATGCGGGCCTTCCCGTCTGCGACGAGTCGCTCTGCGGTCTCTCGTGCATAGTCGATAGAGCCCGACGCCTCGAGCGTCTCGACCGCCGCGTCGATTTCTGCCTCTGAGACACCCTCGACCGAGTCCGTGGTGACGAGCGAGTCAACGTCCACACCGTGCTGGCGGGCGTGGAGCGTGATAATCGTCTGCTTGTTCTCGACGAGGTCGCTCCCGCGTTGCTTGCCGAGTTTCTCACTTGGAACGGTGAGGTCGAGCAAGTCGTCTTGAATCTGGAAGGCGCGGCCAACGTCGAGTCCGTAGCCGTAGAGGGCTTCGACAGTCTCGTCATCTGCGCCAAGCAGGATGGCCGGGATGGCCGTCGCCGCGGCGTAGAGGACTGCCGTCTTCTGCTCTGCCATCTCCAGATACTCCTCCGGAAGCACATCCGTCCGCGTCTCGAAGGCCACGTCAAGCGCTTGGCCCTCGCATATCTTGGTGCAGGTCGTCGCGAGCATCGAGAGCGCGCGTACAGAGCGGTCTGCGGGCGCACCCGTTTCGAGCATAAACTCAAATGCCTTCGAGTAGAGCGTGTCACCCGCGAGAATCGCCGTCTCCAAGTCGTATGCGCGGTGGACAGCCGGTGCGCCCCGACGCAGGTCGTCGTCGTCCATGATGTCGTCGTGAATCAGCGTAAACGACTGGATGACTTCGATACTGACGGCTGCTGCCATCAGGTCGATGGTGACGCCGTTGAGCGTCGGGAACTCGCGGTAGTCCGTCTGCTCCGGGTTCACATCCACGAGCGCCTCGCCGACCAGCAACAGCATGGCCGGGCGCAGTCGCTTACCACCGGCATCGAGCAGGTGGCGCGACGCCTTATAGAGGCGTTCGGGGCTAGTGACCGGCAAGTCCTCGCCGATAGCCGCATTTACGAGGTCGCGGCGGGCGGCGATTGCGTCTGTGACTGCCATGTTCCGCATATCCATTTACTCGACCAGTTGGATGATGTTCCCGTTGCGCGTGACGTGCAGGTCACGGCCCATCGTGTAGCCCTCGTTTTCGGCGAGGTCGACGTACGGCGCGAAGCCTTTCATGTCCTGGTGGGCCGGGATGACGTGCTGTGGTTGGAGCGTGCGGAGCATCTCGTAGAGGCCTTCCTGGGACATGTGCCCGGAAACGTGGACGTCGTCGTAGATGCGTGCACCCTGCATGCGCAGGAGTTTCTCAGACTGATAGCGCTGGCCTTCGTTGGTTGGCTCCGGGATGACACGCGCAGAGAAGACGACTTTGTCGCCTTCTTCCAGTTCGTACGGCGTCTCGCCGCGACCCATGCGCGTGAGCATGGCGCGTGGCTCGCCCTGGTGGCCGGTCACGATCGGCAGGAAGTTCTCCTTGCCCTCTTTCATGATGCGCTTGAACGTGCGGTCGACCGACTTGCGGTGGCCGTACATCCCGAGGTCGTCTGGGAAGTCAACGAAGTTCAGGCGCTCTGCGGTGCCCGAGTACTTCTCCATCGAGCGACCGAGCAGGACTGGCTGGCGGCCGATGTCCTCTGCGAACTCGACGAGCGACTTCACACGCGCAACGTGCGAGGAGAACGTGGTAGCAACGATGCCGCCGTCGTAGTCCTCCATGCTGTGGATGACGTCTTTGAGGTGTTTGCGCGCGACGGACTCACTCGGCGTGCGGCCCTTGCGACCGGCGTTCGTACAGTCTTCGATGTACGCGAGGACGCCGTTTTCGGAGTTGGCAATCTCGCGGAACCGCTTCATGTCGATTGGGTCGCCGAGCACTGGCGTGTGGTCCATGCGCTTGTCGAGGCCGTAGACAACCGCACCCTCCGGGGTGTGGAGGACGGGGTTGATGGCGTCGATGATGGAGTGGGTGACGTTGACGAATTCGAGCTCGACTTCCTCGGAGATGGACATCGTCTCGCCAGGGTCCATCTTGATGAGGTCGTTTTGGACGCCGAACTTCTCTTCGCCCTCGATCTGCTGTTTGACGAGTTCGATTGTGAACGGCGTCGCCACAATCGGGGCGTTGTAGCGGTGGGCGAGCTTGCTGATTGCGCCGATGTGGTCAAGGTGACCGTGGGTCGGGACAATTGCTTTGACGTCTCCCTCAAGGTCGCTCATGACACGGTCGTCCGGAATCGCACCCATGTCGATGAGGTCTAAGCTGTGCATTCGTTCGGTCTCGACGTTGTCGTGAATCAGGACCTGTGAAAGGTTGAGGCCCATGTCGAAGATTACAACGTCGTCACCTGCGCGGACGGCAGTCATCTGCCGACCGACTTCTTCATAGCCGCCTATCGTAGCAATTTCAATTTCCATGGTTATAGCTCCGAGCGGAGCCCTCCAACCAGACGGTTCTGCATGAGCCTCCGGCGGGTCCCCGCCGAACGCCCACAACCGCACGAGGTGGACGGCTTGCTGTCTCGGTTACGGAACGGTACGAACTCGGGTCTTAAAAAGAACGTGGAATGGTGGGGCGCGTGAACTCAGTCGCCCCGGCCGTCGATTCGCGTCCCCGGGGCCTCTCCTGCGAGAAACGCGGCGAGACCATCAAGGCCGAAGATGTCGGCGGGCGCACCGAGTTCGAGCAGTTCACGGACCTTCTGTGCCATACCACCAGACACGTCCGTCGTCTCACTTCCGCCGAGTGCTGGTGCGACCGACTCGAAGTCCGTGATTTCGGTGATGACGTTTTTCGATTCGTCGAGTACGCCAGGCACGCCAGAACAGATGCCAACGCGGTCTGCATCAAGCGATTGGGCAAGTGCGGTCACGATTTCGTCGCCGCTCACGACGGTCACGCCCTTGCCTTCGTGAGCGATGACATCGCCGTGGAGCACGGGGACAAAGCCCTCTGCGAGCAGCGTTTCGACGGCCGTCGTGCAGAGCGTGAGCGCCCCCTCAGCGTCCCGCGACGCCGTAGAAAGCGTATGTACTGGCACAGCGGGCACGCCCGCTTTGTTCAGGCGGTGGACGACGACCTCGTTCAGGCGCTTCATCGCCTCGTGGATATCGAGGACGGCGTCCGGGTCGTGGGTGCCGTCGGTGGTCGAAACGTCGTACTTGCTCGCGTGGTGGTGGCCAAAGCTCCCGCCGCCGTGGACGAGAACGAGCCGTGACACGTCGGCGTCTGCGAGCATGCCAACTGCCTTTCCGAGGCGAGGGTCGTGGATTTTCTCTACGCCCTCTTTCTCGGTGATGACGCTTCCGCCGAGTTTGAGCACCGTCGTCATGGTTCCTCCACGCGGACGCCTTCGGTGTCGAGTTCGGCGCGGAAGGCATCCTCACAGCCCATGGTAAAGCGAAGCGCCGTCGCCGTTGCGTCCGTCTCGTCGAGTGCGACGATACAGCCGCCGCCACCGGCTCCCGTGAGTTTTGCACCGAGCGCATCGGCGTCGCGGGCGGCCCACACCATCGTATCGAGCGAGCGCGAGGAGACGCCAAGCGCTTCGAGCAGGCCGTGATTGAAGTTCATGAGTCGGCCGAGTTCCTCGATGTTACCGTCTGCCAACGCCTGTTCGCCGTGGCGAACGATGTCGCCAATCGCGGTCACGGTGTTCGCGGCGAAGTCGTACTCCTCTCTGAGTTTGCGAACCCCCGCGACGAGCACGCCCGTGTCGCCCGCACCGCCGTCGTAGCCGATAACGAACGGGAGGTTCTCGGGCGCTTCGATGGTTCGACAGTCATCGCCTTCGACGCGCACCGCCCCACCCATCGCAGAGCAGAACGTGTCCGCGCGCGACGCCTGCCCGTCTTGGACGTCGAGTTCGACCTGATAGGCGCGGTCTGCGAGTTCTTCGTTCGTGAGTTCCACGCCAAGTTCGCGCGTGGCGGCGTCGATGGCCGCGACGACTACCGCGGCAGAAGAGCCGAGGCCCGCACCGAGGGGAATCGCGCTTTCGATGGTGATGTCGAAGCCAGCGTCTGGCTGGTTTGCTGCGTCTCTTGCCTGTGAAACGGCGCCATCGATGTAGCCCATCGCGGCGCGAACGAGGCCGCTCGGCACGTCGACGTCCGGTGCGCCGCCCGCATCGCCGCTGTACTCGACGGTGAACCCATCGAGGGTGAGGTCGGCTGCCTGCACGCGAAGGCGGCCGTCATCGCGGGCGTCTACGGTCACTCGCGCTCGGCGTTCGATAGCACAGGGGACGGCTGGTTCCCCGTACACGACGGCGTGCTCACCAAAGAGATAGACTTTGCCTGGAGCACTTGAAACGGTCATTACCTATTCGAGGGTGCGAGGCATAACAGTAGTTGCGAATTTACCCGTCGCGCATCCTCACATTTCAATAGTGATGGCCGCAATCCCTGCAGTTATGTCAATCACCGCGCGAATGCGTCGCCACGTAGAGGAGACGATTCGCCGGTTCGACGCGGCCTACGGCACCTACGAAATCGTCGAGAAGGAAGAGACGTGGCCCACCGGGCGCTACGATGGAGCCGCCGCCCACTTCGAGGAAACCGGTGACCTCGGCGGGGCGGGCGTCTGGCTCTCGAACCGTGATGGCGAAGTGCTGCTCATCCGACGAGTAGACGATGTCGCGTGGACCGCGCCGGGTGGCTACATCAACCCCGATGAATCCTACGAAGAAACCGCCCGCCGCGAAGTACGTGAGGAGACGAGCGTCGAGTGTTTGCTCACCGGACTCAACCAAGTCCACGTCACGGCCGTTACCGACGAAGCCGACCCCAGCCGACCAGAACTGTTCAATCTCTCTGTTGTGTTCGACGGCCAGCACCTCTCGGGGTCGCCAGAGGCCGATGCAGACGAAGTCGAATCGGCGCGATGGTGGGACGTGCTCCCAGAAAAACTCCACCATCCAGAGCTCCACCAACTGCCGCTCCCCGAGCCAACGCCGTCGCTCACGGACGAAGAATAAGAAACGAAAAAGGGCAGCTTAAATCTCGCTCTCGAAGTCGTCGAGGGCGTAGGACGGCTCTGCGCCGCGGCGGTCGAGCGTCTCGTTGGCAAGCAGCCAGTAGACGACCGACAGCGCTTTGCGACCCTTGTTGTTCGTTGGGACGACGAGGTCTACGTTGCTGGTCGAGTTGTTGGAGTCGCACATTGCGATGACCGGGATACCAACGGTGATGGCCTCTTTTACGGCCTGACTGTCACCGATTGGGTCGGTCACCACGACGACGTCCGGCTCGATGTAGCCTGCGTAGTCGGGGTTGGTCAGCGTTCCGGGGATGAAGCGGCCCGTGCGGGCACGTGCGCCGACGGCGTCGGCGAACTTCTCTGCCGGGAAGCGACCGTACTGGCGACTGGAGGTCACCAGAATCTGTTCTGGGTTGTAGCCCGCAAGGAAGTCCGCAGCGGTGCGGATGCGCTCGTCTGTTTTCGAGATGTCAAGGACGTACAGACCGTCGTCACGGACGCGGTGAATGAACCGCTCCATGTACTTGGTCTTCTGCTGGGTACCGATGTGGACACCAGCGGCGAGGTAATCCTCGACCGGGATGAGGAGGTCTGCCTCCTCCTGGTTGTCCATTACGTCCTCGTCAAGCACGGGGCTCTCTTCTTCGGCCTCTGCGGCCGGCTCTTCGTCATCTGCCTCTCGGACGTCCGTGTCGGGGTCGACCTCGGGTTCCGCACCGGCCTCGCCGGTCGGCTCCGTGTCGATCTCCTCCTCGGCCGCCTCGAGGCCTTCTTCTTGTTCGTTATCGCTCATGCGTTTGCCTCGATTCGGATGAGTTCGTTGAGTTTTGCAGTGCGCTCGCCGCCAACGGCACCGGTCTTTACGAACGGTGCGTCGGTCGCGACAGCGAGGTGTGCGATCGTCGTGTCCTCTGTCTCACCACTGCGATGGGAGATGACCGGGTCGTACCCGTTTCGGACGGCGAGTTCGACGGCGTCGAACGCGTCACTCAGCGTGCCAATCTGATTTGGCTTGATGAGGATGCTGTTTGCCGCGCCCATGTCGATGCCGTCGGCGAGTCGCTCGGTGTTGGTGACGAACAGGTCGTCCCCACAGATGAGCGTCTGGTCGCCGACTTTCTCGGTGAGCGCTTTGAAGCCGTCAAAGTCGTTCTCGTCGAGGGCGTCCTCGACGTACACGAGGTCGTAGTCAGTGACGAGGGAGGCGATGTAGTCTACTTGTTCGTCAGGCGTGCGCGTGACGTCTCCGTAGTGGTACTCGCCGTCTTCGAACAGTTCGGATGCGGCCACGTCGAGGCCGAATCGAATCTCGAAGCCAACGTCGTCTTCGACCGCGTCGGTTGCTTCGGCCATGATGTCGAACGCTTCGGCATCGTCAATCGACGGCGCCCACGCGCCCTCATCGCCTTTCGCTGCCGCAACGCCGCGTGCGGAGAGCAGTTCTTTGACCGTGTCGTGAACTGCCGCGTTCGCAAACACTGCGTCCTCGACGCTCGGTGCGCCGACGGGGGCCGAAAGGAACTCCTGGATGTACGTCGCGTCGGTGGCGTGTTCACCGCCGCCGATGACGTTGCCGAGGGGGACGGGGAACGAGTTTCCGCGGAACGTTCCACCGAGATGCTGGTAGAGGGGCGCGCCGAGCAAGTCGGCGGCCGCCTTTGCCGCGGCCATCGAAATGGCAACGGCGCTGTTTGCACCAAGCTCGGAGAAGTTATCCGTCCCGTCTGCAGCGCGCAGTGCTGCGTCAACGCTGCGCTGGTCGCCTGCGTACACCTTCCCGACGAGTCGGGGGATGGCGTGTTCCCGGGCGGCCGCGATGGCCTCTTCTACGGGGAGTTCGATGGCTTCGAATTCGCCTGTGCTCGCGCCACTTGGGGCGGCCGCACGGCCGAATCCGCCGCTCTCGGTGCGCACGTCTGCTTCGACCGTCGGGTTGCCCCGGGAGTCGAGAATCGCGCGTAAGTGAACCTCGGAGATGAGTGTCACTGCTTTGCACCTCGATTGACAGTGAAAGGCAGGACACCGGCGTCGAACTCCTCGGCTGCGATGAGAATCGGTTGGGATTCGTCCGTCTCGATGAGTACGGGCGCGCCGTACGACACCTGCAGGGCGCGTGCCCCGAGGATGCGTGCTTTTTCGTACCGGCTGTATCGTTGCATGGATATCACTGGTATGGGGCGACGACATCGACGAGGTCGCGGTGCGACACTAGCATGCGCCGACAGCAGAATCGGTCCAGCCCGAGGTCGTCGAGTACTTGTTCGGGGTCTTCATCGCCATCTAAGGCGCGTGCTTCGAATTCTTCCCAGTGTTCGCCGACAACTTTGCCGCACGTGAAACACCGGACTGGTATCATCATGGCGTGGTCACCTCAGCGGTAGGACTTCTGGTAGCGGGCACGAGCGCCAGGCCCGCCCCACTTCTTTGGTTCAGACTGGCGAACGTCGTTCACCAGCAGGGAACGGTCGAACTCCATGAACGCGTCGCGGAGTTCGGCGTCCGCAGAGTGCTCAACCAGTCCACGCGCGATGGCGGTGCGGACTGCGTCGGCCTGTCCGACGACGCCGCCGCCTTGCACGTGCACTTCGATGTCGACCGAGTCGCGCAGGCCTTCGGAGATGCGGAACGGCTCCAGCATCTTGAGGCGGGCGAGCTCTGGTTCGACCAGTTCGACTGGCTGGGAATTGATACGCACACGACCCTCGCCTGCTTTGACCGTTGCACGGGCGATGGCCGTCTTCTTCTTACCACTCGTATTCGTTACCATGTGACGTTGGCCCCCAGTTTTTCGCTCACTTCGCCCAGTTGGACGAAGCGAATGTTCGATAAGCGGTCGAGCGACGTGCCTTCAAGCACTTCGCCGTCTTCGTCGTACGGGTTACCCACGTAGACGCGGACGGATTCGAGCGCCTCGCGGCCACGCTGCGTTTTGTATGGCAGCATGCCGCGGATGGCGCGCTTGAAGATCATGTCGGGACGCTTTGGGTAGTATGGGCCCTGGTCAGAGCCGATCTCTGCGCGTTTTTCGTAGACCGAGAAGATGTCCTCTCGGCCGCCAGTGATGATGGTTTCTTCTGCGTTCACCACGGCAACGCGCTCGCCGTCTAAGGCGAGCTGGGCGACCTGACTGGCCACCCGACCCATGATGCAGTCGCGGGCGTCGACGATGACGTCGACGTCAAATTCGGCTGCGCTCATTGAATCACCCGGATGTTCGTTCCGTTGGGGTTCTGTTCTAGAATCTGTTCCAGCTTGACTGGCTCACCGACTTGCTTGATCTTCGTCTCTGCGGACGACGAGAAGTCGACTGCAGCGACGGTGACCGACTTTTGAAGGACACCACTGCCGAGCACCTTACCGGGTACAACGACGGTTTCGTCCTCTTTGGCGTACCGCTCGATACGGCCCAGGTTGACCTCTGCGTGGTTACGCCGGGGCTTTTCGAGTCGGTCAGCAACATCGCTCCAGATGTCGGCACCCGAATCACGGGCGGTCGACTTCAGGTCGGCGATGAGACTGGCGAGCCTCGGATTCGTCTTACTCATAATATCGCTCCTGATGGAAAACTGAGTGCAGGGGGCAGGATTTGAACCTGCGGACTCCTACGAGACAGCGCCCTGAACGCTGCGCCGTTGGCCTGACTTGGCTACCCCTGCTCGCATGCATGTGTTTTGGGTTGGCCTTCAAACCTGTTTCGATTGCACACCCGGTCCTGCCGGTGGTTTTGTGGGCAGGCGTCCGGGTTTGAATGTGGTTTGAAGGGATCATTGGTCTGCTTACAGTTGGACTGCTTCTTCGAGTTCTGCGGCGCGGTCGCCGAGACTGTCGGCGGCGGCGAGGACGAGGTCTGCGACGGTGAACGACCCGTCGGTTTCGACGTCGAACACGAACGCGTTCGGGACGTCGGTGACTTCGACTTCCTTGCCGGGATACCGCTTCGAGAGGTCGTGGTCGAACTCCTCAGTGCCGACCAGTTCTCCGTCTTCTTCGATTACACCACGAAGGATGTTCGGTTCGTCATCTTCGAACTCGCCTGCGTCGCCGACGACTTCGACACGCTGGAGGTGTCGGTAGCCAACGGCCACCCCACCTTGGAACTTCGCGTGGGATTTGCCGGTGTCGAGAACCGCGTCGGCCTCGAATTCGAGGCGCTGGCTCTCTTTGAGTTCGACGATGGGGACGTTCTGGTCTGCGGGCTGGACGAGGTCGTCCGCCGAGACGAGGTCGCCCGAGTAGGCCGTTGCCGGACCTTTCACGTCGAGGCTCAGAGTGACGGTGTCACCGAGCTCGAACTCACCGATTGGCGAGGTGAGCGGGACGAGGCCCAGTCGCAGGGCGATCATCTCGTCGAACATCACACTCGAGTTCTCGATGAACCGAACCGTGTCGATCGACAGCGTGGGCACGTCCGTAATCATCGCGCGGCGGATGCCGTTTGCGAATGCCGGGGTGACCCCACGGACGAGGAATCGCGACCTGCGATCCGTGTAGTCGATGAACTCCACTTCGTAGTCGACAGCCATTGTTAGAACCCGCTGTTCTTAGGGGCACGAGTGCCGTCGTGCGGAATTGGCGTTACGTCTTCGATGCGGCCGATTTCGAGGCCGGCACGGGCAAGCGCGCGGATGGTCGCCTGTGCGCCGGGGCCTGGGTTCTTCTGGAGGTTGCCACCGGGGCCGCGCACGCGGACGTGCAGGCCAGTGATACCAGCGGCGTGAATCTCCTCTGCAACCGTCTCAGCCATCTGCATCGCCGCGTACGGGGATGCTTCGTCACGGTTCTGCTTGACCACGGTACCACCGGACGATTTGACAATCGTCTCAGCGCCCGTCTGGTCGGTTACCGTAATGATGGTGTTGTTGAACGATGCGTAGACGTGGGCAATGCCCCATTTTTCTTCTTCAGAACTCATTGTTGGTCCTCCGAACGCTCAGGGTGCAGGTCGTCTGCAAGTGGGCTGGTCTCGTCGAACGCGACCGAATCCTCGTCTGTGACCGACACCTTCGCCGATGGCGCGGTGACGCGGCTCCCGTTCACGGTGACGTGACCGTGGACGATGAACTGACGGGCCTGCTTTGGCGTGTGACCGAGGCCTTTGCGGTAGGCAATCGTCTGGAGACGACGTTCGAGCACGTCGTTCACGTCGAGACTCAGGACGTCGTCAAGGCTGTCGTCCTCAGAGAGGACGCCGATGCGCTTGAGACGGGCGAGGAACTGGGAACCGCGCTCGGTTGCGAGTTCCGTGTCGCCCTGCGTCTGCCCGAGCAGTTCGCGGGCTTCGCGGCGGTAGTTACGCAGTTCCGACTGCGCCTTCCAGAGTTCTTCTTTGTTCTTCAGGCCGTAGCGACCGGCGAGCCCGTGCTCTTCGGCGATGCGCTCGCCCTGGAACGGGTGGTTCGGGGTTTCGTAGAACTTCGTGTTCTGTCCGGGAAGCGACATTTATTACTCCTCCTCCTGTTTGATGGCTTCGATGTTGACACCGATGGTCCCCTCCGAACGCCCCGTGGACTTGGTGCGCTGACCGCGGACTTTCTGTCCGCGCTTGTGGCGTGCGCCCTTGTAGGAGTTGATCATCTTCATCCGGTTGATGTCACGCGTTCGCGTGAGGTTCACGTCGTTACCGGTGATGTGTTTCGTCTCGCCCGTGTAGAAGTCGCTCTGACGATTCGTGAGCCACACTGGCACTTCGTCTGCGTACTCCTCTACGAGGGAGACAATCGATTCAATCTCATCGTCCTCGAGGCGGCCGAACGTGGAACGTCGGTCGATGTCGGCTTTTTTCGCGATGATGCGGGCCGTCCGTCGGCCAATGCCGTTCATCTCACTCAGTGCACGCTCGATGCTCTTCGTACCATCGAGGTCTGTCTGTCCGATCCGAACGAAGTATCTGATGTCGTCTTGTTCTTCGTCCGTGGTGGGTTCTTCTGCACTCATTGTTGCTGAATGGTTGATGAAGCAACTTCGTTGCTTCGGTCGAAAGTGTCCGTTTTTGGACGTTCGAGACGTCGTGGCGGGGATTCGAACCCCGGAGGCTTGACGCCACAGAGTTAGCAACCCTGCGCCTTGGGCCAGACTTGGCTACCACGACCTGCGCTCAGTATCTTCGCCCAGTTGGACTCGGGGCCTATGCCCCTACAGCTATTCGCTTACACTGGTACAAATCCGGTTAGGGTACTTAAACACAACGAAAGCAACCCGACCGACCGTCATGCTGTCTCACGGCAAACACGGGTGAAAATAGCCAGACGTTCCTCGAATCGTTCGCTACTAGAACAGTCCCAATTTTAAACAAGAAACAGGGTTTGAGCAGGCCGGCACTCAGACGCCGACCGTCTTCTCGGGGAGGTACTTCTCGTTTACCACCCACTCACCATCTTCTTCGACGAGATACTCGCCGTAGTACGGCACGCGATTCGCCACGACTTCGCGGAACGCCGAACGAATCTCGGCTTTGGTCATCTCACCCATCGGCCGAAGGTCGTCGTTTCGGTTGAGACACCCCTTCAGATATCCTTCGTGCGTCACGCGCACGCGATGACAGTTTGCACAGAAGCTCTTGTTCCCGACCGGGTCAACGATTTCGACCATGCCCTTCCCGATATAGTAGCGCTTTCTCCCGTGCATGTTTCGGCGTTCGATGCGGTCTGCCTGCTCTGCGAGCCAGTCGTGAACCCGCCCGATGTCGATAGCCCACTCGTCGTGGCCAGTCAGTTCCGGCATGTACTCGATGAGCTGGAGTTGCAGACCCTCGTTTTCAGCAACGTGGTCTACCATCTCAGGGACGTAACCCGCTGTCTGCTTGAACACGACCATGTTCAGCTTCACGGGGTCGAGCCCGGCGTCGAGCGCCGCTTGCACGCCTTCGAGCACGCGGTCGTAGGCACCACTTTTCGTAATTTCCGCAAACTCCTTCGGGTCGAGGGCGTCCTGTGAGACGTTCACCCGCGCGAGACCAGCTTCTTTGAGCGCCTCCGCCCGTCCTGGTAAAAACGTCCCGTTCGTCGTCAGCGACACCTCCATCGAGTCGGGTGTGCGCCGGATAATCTCCTCTAAGTCTTCGCGCAACATCGGCTCCCCACCCGTGAACTTCACCTTCTCCACCCCAAACTCCGTTACGACCTCCAGAAAGCGAACCACCTCATCCGCGCTCATCTCGTTTTCTTGCGGATCCATCGGCCCGCGCGTGTCCCCGAGCCCCTCGTTGTGGCAGTAGACACAATCAAAATTACACCGGTCGGTCAGCGAAATCCGCACACCGGATACCTCGCGGCCAAAATCGTCCGTGAGCATATGACACACTTCTCGTGCGTCCGCATAAGTTGGCGGGGCAAATCGGCTACAGTGTAACCATAAACAGTTACGTCTTCAGGTGTCTTGCAACGAGAGCACGTTTCGAATCCACGTGTGAACCGACACAACTCCGAATCGGTCTGGGCCTTCACAAGCCTTATCGCCCCGTCACGATGTACGTGCGACCATGGACAAAGCGGACATCCTCGACCTCCTGCGACGGGTAGACGACCCTGATCTCGGCGACGATATCGTCTCGCTGAATCTCGTAAACGAGGTCACTATCGACGCAGACGACACCGTCCACATCTCACTCGCGCTCGGTGCACCCTACTCTCCGAACGAAACAGAAATCGCCGCTCGTGTACGCGAAATTCTCGCAGCAGAAGGCATTGAGCCAGAACTCACCGCAGACGTAGACCGTGGTATCACCGCAGAAGAAAGCATCCTCCCGAACGTCAAGAACATCATCGCCGTCGCCTCCGGCAAAGGCGGCGTCGGGAAATCCACGGTCGCCGTGAACCTTGCCGCTGGCCTCTCCCAGATGGGCGCGCGCGTCGGGCTCTTCGACGCGGACGTGTACGGCCCGAACGTTCCGCGGATGGTCGGCTCGGACGAACGCCCGAAAGCCACCGCCGAGGAGAAAATCGTCCCACCCGAGAAATTCGGGATGAAGCTGATGAGCATGGCCTTCCTCACTGGCCAAGACGACCCAGTCATCTGGCGCGGCCCAATGGTCCACAAACTGCTCACCCAACTCTGGGAGGACGTCGAATGGGGCCACCTCGACTACATGATTATCGACCTGCCACCCGGCACCGGCGACACCCAACTCACCCTCCTCCAAACCGTCCCCGTCACCGGCGCAGTCATCGTCACGACCCCACAGGAGGTTGCCCTTGACGACGCCCGAAAAGCTCTCCGGATGTTCGGCAAACACCAAACACCCGTTCTTGGCATTGTCGAAAACATGAGTTCCTTCCGCTGTCCAGACTGCGGCAACGACCACTCCATTTTCGGCGAAGGCGGCGGCGAGCGCTTCGCAGAGGAAGTCGAGATGCCGTTCCTCGGGAAAATCCCACTCGACCCGCGCGTCCGCACGGGCGGAGACGAAGGCAAACCCGTCGTGATGGACGAAGACTCAGCGACCGGCGACGCATTCCGTGAGTTCACGGAGAATACTGCCACGAACGTCGGGGTTCTACTTCGCCGACGGATGCAATAACCATGGTCGAACCGGACACCGAGCGGATGGACACGCTCCGCGAAATCGCAGACGAGGTGCGCGACGGGTCGGACGAAGCCGACAAGATTTCGGCGCTCCTGTACCGCGTAAGCGACCTCTACGACCCAGCCGAGGAGACCACACCACAGGACATCTACCTCAACATGAAGTTCATCCTGCAAGTGGTCGAACGTGGCACGTTAGAACGCTAGAGCCAGCGTTTTAGCAACGCGAATCCGACGAGCAGTGCGCCACCAAAATACGCCAGTGGAACGTCGTAGAACGACTGCCCACCACTCACCTGCATCGCCAAACTCTGCTGGCCTGATTCATTTTCGTAGGTGTACGGGTCCGACGCCCATGGTGGCATCCCAGGCTCGTACGATTCGTTCCACATGCTGGTGTTCTTCCCGGCTTGCCCGACAAAGCCAACCTGGTCGTACGCGGTGGACTCATCAGACATGTTCTCGTCATAGAGGCGGGCTTCGCCTTTAATGACAGAGCCGCGTTCGTCGAGGAGTTCTACTTTGATTGTTTTGTTGCCGTAGGGGCCGGGAGATGCGAGGTAGAAGCTCCCCTCTGTTCCAGTGGTGTGAACCAGTAAGCTCGCACCATAGAGTTGATTTCCAGGATTCTCTATGGTCACATAGGCAACTGACGAGGGTTCTCCATCGACCGTTCCATTTGCAATTCGAACGTTCGTGATCTGTGGAGAGGGTATTTCAGGCGAATTGGCCGCATCAATGGGATAGGTTACATAGAAATTTGTCGAATTTTCGAATGTTGCGAACGTGATTTCATGTTCGTTTTTTTGAACGTTGAATCCCTGGGTGATGTTCCATGAGTGAGACCAAGTTTCGCCTGGTGCGATTTCAAATGAAGATTTGTTAAATATTCGCTCATCTACCTCAACGAGAGCACCTGTAGAGACTGTCCGACTAGTGGGGTTATATGCAGTTGTTGATACTATTCGAGTTGATTGATTAAACGAAACCTCAAATCGAATTCCTTCGAACGAAGTTATCACTCTAACGTCATCGTTTGAATCGCCTCCATTCATGGCTGTAATTAGTGGGGAAGATCCACTTACAGCAGCCACTGGCGCTGCACAAAGCGCCAAAGTAGCGACGACAATAGCAAGTCGTTTCATTAATAGAGAATATTATCTTACTATTACTTATTTAATTAACGTTCTAAATTCAAATATTATACACAATGACGGACTGCCCCTGATTGTGTATTACAATTTCCTGTCGAACCACCATTCGACAACGAATCGATGATTTCTTGTTTCGATTTTGCGCCAGAAGCACGATAGGTTTGCGTCGAATCTTGTGAAACCACTCTCGTTTTCTCGCCAGTTTTTGAGCTACGATATTCGACAACGTGGTCATTCGTGACCGTGGCAGTGGTCTCGATGACATTTGCTTCGTCGCCGTAGTGGTCGTACCACGCATCCGTAACACCGATCTGTTTTGTCATTACCCACTCAGTCGTGGGTTCAGTGTCGCCGATGCGATACTCACTAGAGAGCTTTGAGAGTGACTTTGCAGTGGCTGGATTCGTAGTTGTTTTGTAATGTTGCCATTCGTACTGCGCCGATTGTGAGAGAACGGTACG
This sequence comes from Haladaptatus sp. DJG-WS-42, assembly GCF_037198285.1. Lineage (NCBI taxonomy): Archaea > Methanobacteriati > Methanobacteriota > Halobacteria > Halobacteriales > Haladaptataceae > Haladaptatus > Haladaptatus sp. DJG-WS-42. The sequence goes on from NZ_CP147243.1 coordinate 463,362, forward strand.
CTCGGCGATATACGACGTTGTCGTCTCCTGATGTTGCTCTTCGTATCGATACTCGTACTGCGTTTCGTAGTCTGCAGAGTCGATTTTCTCTTTCCGAGTGTCCCCCGTGAAATCGTCTCCCCACGAACGCTTACTTGTCGCCCAGTAGGTTTCTGTTTCTTCGTCGGTGTAGGTGTAGCGCTCGCGGGACGGAAGACAAATCCCATAACCGATACAGCGCGATGTGGTTCGGTACCCGGTGCGTTCAACGGTGTATTCGTGCTCGTACTCTTTGAGGAGTCTGTAGTCTGCGTCGTCCACTTTGACCTGCCGTGTATTACCAGTAAATTCGCCACGGCCGCTTTGACTATCTCGCCACTCCGTTTCAACGGTCGTCCAGCGCTCGATATGGCTCGAAGTTCCTGCAGTACTCCAACTTGGATTTGACCGAAGGAACACGTCTCGGTATCGACGAGTCCCGAACGATTCCGTCTGCGTCGTGTATTGTGCGTCTTGAATTTTCTCCAGATGCTCAATCGTGTACTCGGTTCCCGTGTTCGACTCTCGTGTGACCGTATACCCATCAGCGAGACGGGCATCACGAGAACTTTCTGAGAGTGCCGTCACTTGCCGAATCCGTGGCTTCTGGACGTGATACGAGACGTTTGAGACAGAGATATTGGTGGGGTAGATTCGTGATATGTAGAGGGTATTTACCTCGGGAATTTCCGCCGTTGAGTGAGCACGTTCTGGGTTTGCTTCATTGTAAATTACAACCTCTGTCTGTTCCCCATTTGTTAGCTCAGACGCTGGTATTTCGATTATCGCAGTTCGCCACTCCGAACGTAGCTCATCCGTATCGTACGTTCCATTTTCAGCGGCTTTCTGTGGGTCGTAGACCTTTCGATTCCATGAGACAATGGTTTCGTCGGCTCCAACTACGTCAACCCCGAGTGAAACATTGTACGTACTCTTGGTGAATTTGAACGGTGCAGACTTAACTCTAAATCTAACCGTCTCGTTGGCGAAGTATGGTCCGGTCGAAATTTCTTCTATTTCACCTACGTTCGGTGCAAAGTAATCGTGGAAATTGTATGAGCGAGACTCGGTATTATCTAACCGGTCAATTACTGTGATCTTCGCAAGTTCGAAAGAATCAAACTTGGCTGTAGAGTTATCCGCTGTGATTGGGACTGCGCCTTGAGACCAGGTATAGCGCAATTTTGATCCGTCAGGGTCGAACGAATTGCTTGCATCAACGACGATACCCCAATCAGGCTTATAGAAGCCAGTACCGTCATAGATTACTTCAATACGGAGTTCCGGGTCGCTTGGAGTGATTTCAAGTATATTCGAAGTAGACCCGCTGAAAATTTCTGAGTTTGAACTGCGCGTAGACACAGACCATGTTTGCTTTATCTCAAACGTTCCAGGAACATTGGCAGCCCAATAAGAATGAATTGTAAGGACGTCAGTTTGTGGATTATAGTCGCGAATACGGCGATAATCACTTTGTTGTAATTCAAACTTTTCCGAATTTTCATAGTGGCCACTAGACACATCGAAATCATCCGGGTCGACGCCGTTCAAGTCCACCTCCAACACATGATGTGCTGCGTAGCGACTGGCATTGATTCGGGTATGGTACGAATCGACTGGTGTATTCACAAACTCGCTACTGAGAACAACCGGTTTGCCGACTGGTGTGACGACTTGGGAAGTAGTCGAAACCTGCCCCTTCGAATCCACAGCTCTGACGGTAATGGTTTGATTCTGTTGTGTTGTTACACGCTCGCTGAATCGAAGATCGAGCTGCGCTCCACTATTTGGATTGGCCAGTCTGGTTGCTTGCATCGAGGTTGAATCTATTTGTGTGCCATCTACGGACACTGACACAGACTCGAGGTTTCCGTATGCGTCCGACCCGGAGGCAAGCCCAGTAATCGACCCGAACCATTGCAGCTGTGAGAGTGTGACGTTTGGCTGTGGGTCAGCAACAACGCGGGTTGTTGAATCGTCGAATCGAGCGATGTTCTCAGAGCCATCGGTGTACGTGACGATTGCGAAAAGCGAGTGGTCACCCGGAGTCCACGTCAGGTTCTGTGTTGTGCCAGTGGCGGTGACAGTACCGTCTTTGTACCAGGACACGCGGTCGACCGCGTTTGCAGTGCCGGTCAGCGTGATCGAATAGGAACCACGGAGTGGGCGCGCACCAAGAACGGTCTGCGGGCCAGAAATCGTGGGAGTGCGACCAGACGCGAGAGACCGTGGCGGTGTGTTGGCTTCATCCGACGGAGACTTGCCATCAGTGGTGTTTCCACCGCCCGACGAGGGTACGGAGGTTGCCTGAATCGCCCATGTATCAGAGGCGGTCAACCCATCGTGGTCGTATACGGTCGCACGAACGGTGTGTGAACCAATCGTTCCAAAGGTTGTAGACAGCGTATTCGTTGGCTGTCCAGCAGAGAGTGAACGATTCGTAACAACTCGGCCGTCGACCGTCCATACAATATGAGAAAGTGGGGCACCTCCCCGCGAGATGGTTGCATTGGTTGTGGCAGCAGTTCCGGCTTCGATAGTCTGCACACCAGCGAGTGTCACGTCTGGTGGATTTCCTGTTTCGACGGTGATATAGAGCGTATCAGTCCGCTTCGCGCCCGCATCGTCGGTGACGGTGACTGAGACAGTGTATTCGCCAGTTTGGGTGGGGCGAAATTCAGTGCGCGCGCACGAGCGACAGCGCGGAGCGAGGAGTGTCCCATTCGGAGCGTAGATTTCCCAGTCGTAGGCAGTAAGTTGCCCGTCTGGGTCGCGTGAGCCGGTCGCGTCGAGTTGGACAACAGTGCCACGCGAAACAGTCTGATCGAGACCTGCATCTGCGAGTGGCGCTTCGTTCGTCGGTGACAGAGCGACCACCGGTGAAATGAGCGACAAGACGACCACGATAGCGAGAGCGACTGAGCGTATCATATCGGAATTGTCAGAAATTACAAACGCTATAGTTTATAAAATTTAACATTCGCGTATTATTTAATTTACAGTGTTTAGACCAATTCTTGGGAGAGTTATCGAAGAGAGAAATGTACGTCGGAAAATCGGACACTGCGCAAGGATATTCCGCTCATTTTTACCCACCCGCCCCTACCGATGAGGTATGTCTGTCTACCGCGGGATTCTCTTCCGGGCATTCGTCGCGGGTGTCATCGCGTTCGCGTTGGCGACGGCAATCGGGATGCTCACCAAAGATTTTGCAGCGAGTTTTCCAAGCGGGCTTGGCGTCGGAATTGGAGTTGCGCTCTCGATTGCCCTGACCGGCCTCTGGCTCGCCCGCGGTGGGTGATAAATCGGGTAAAACAGGCCGCTTACGGGGGCGAAACGCTATATTTCCAGACTCCCTCCGTTCAGCCATGAGCACAGAGACGCAAGCGACAGAAGACGACGTGCGAGAACGCATCCGGTTGTTCATGATGCGAAACTTCCCGCAGATTCAGATGCACGGTGGGAGTGCAGCGATTCAGGACTTAGACCTCGAGAACGGTGAGGTCTCTATCTCTCTGGGTGGGGCGTGCAGCGGTTGTGGCATCTCTCCGATGACGGTGCAGGCGCTCAAACACCGCCTCGTCGCTGAGATTCCAGAAATCAACGCGGTCCACGCCTACACCGGGATGGACAGCGCGCCGAGCATGCCGTCCTTTTCTGGACAGGATGATGACGAGAACCGCCCACAAGCACCCTTCTAAACGCCTTTCTATGTTCCGGCTATACACCGGTTATGAACGATACGAGAGCGCGCGTGCTGGCTGCGCTCGCAGACGGCTCGCTCTCCGGGCCTGAGCTCGCCGAAAAGCTCGAGATTTCGCGGGCGGCCGTCTGGAAACACGTCGAAGCGCTTCGCGAGGCCGGATTCGTAATTGAGAGTGATGGAGACGGCTACGTTCTCACGGAAATTCCCGAATACGGCGGCCCCGCCGTCGAATTTGGCCTCGACGCCCCCTACAGCATCGAATATCACGAGTCGATTGATAGTACGAACCGGCGGGCGCGTGAGCTGGCCAAAGAGGGCGCAGAAAACGTCGTCGTGCTCGCAGACGAGCAGACAGGGAGCCGCGGGAGACTAAATCGCGACTGGCAAGCACCCGCCGGTGGCGTCTGGATGAGTCTCGTACTCCGGCCCGAACTTCCGACAGCTCATGCGCCCCTGTTGACGCTCGCTGCCGCCGTTGCAGTCACAAAAGTTGCACGAGAGGCGGGCGTCGAAGCCGTCATCAAGTGGCCAAACGACGTGCTTGTTTCGACAGCCGACGGCGAGAAGAAGCTCTGTGGCATCCTCACTGAGATGGCGGGTGAAGCAGACCGTGTCTCGTGGGTCGTCGTCGGCATTGGCATCAACGCAAATTTGGATGCAGACGAGATTCCAGAGACAGCGACGAGCCTCCAGCTAGAAGGTGAAACGGTAAACCGCCGAATCGTGGTGCAGCGCGTTCTTGAGGAGTTTACTGTCCTCGCAGCCGATACGGACGCAATCCTGCCTGCGTGGCGTGAATATGCGCTCACGCTCGGCCAGTATGTGCGCGTAGAAACGGCAAACGGCGACGTACTCGGCGAGGCAGTGGACGTAGAGTTCCCGGGGACGCTGGTGTTAGAAACAGAAGACGGCACGGTCCGCATTTCGGCGGGTGAGTGCGAGCACCTCCGGCCGGTTCAGTCGCGCTGAGAGGTGACGCGGACGGTCAACACCGGAGTATCGGACGTTCGCACGACTTTTTCTGCCACACTCCCCAGCAGCAGGCGGTCGATACCGCCCCGACCGTGGGTACCCATGAATATCAGGTCACAGTCCTCATTTTTCGCATAACGGACGATTTCTTTACTCGGTGAGCCTTCGAGGAGAACACGCGTTACCGGAACGCGGCCGTCGATGAGTTCTTCCAGCCTGTCGAGTGCCGTATCGCCCTCGTTCGAGAGCATTTCGCTCACGCCGTCCCACGAGGTTTCCATCGGTAAATTCGCGAAACTCGCCGTGTTGATGACGTAGACAGCGTGAATTGTGGCATCGTGGACCTGTGCGAGTTGCACGACTTGTTCGACGACGCTGTCAATGCCGTCAGAACCATCCGTTGGAACGAGAATGCGCTCGTACATCGTGTTAGTCGATAACACATTCAGTCCGACGACTCTTAACTGTTGTAGCGACGGTGACGGTTGAGACTTGTAGATATATTTGAAAACCAAAAAGTTTGGCTCTGGTCGAGCAGTTGTCAGAAGCTATATTCCAAATTTGTAACCTGTTGCCACGCGGTTAGAGATGGACGGATTTTACGTCGCTCGCGCCAGCTCGCCGGACGACGGCTCTGACGACGTCTTTGGCACCGGTGAGGTTATCAGAATCACCGTCGAGCACCTGCAACTTTGCTGGTCGGCCCGTTTCGAGCACACCGTAGTCGAGACCAGCGATTTCGGCCCCGTTGATAGTTGCCATCTGCAACACGTCGGTCGCGGACACGTCTGCGAGTTTCGCGGTGAACTCCATCTCGCGGAACATCGAGGGGCTGTTGAGCATCACGTTGTCCGTGCCGAGGGCAACCGTCGTTCGCTCGCACCACTCTGCAATTGGTGGGATACCGACGTTCGTGACGAGGTTCGACCGCGGGCAAACGACGATTGGGATATTGTTGTCTTCGACCCGTTCAAAGTGAATCGGCTGCGGGTGTACCATGTGGACGAGAAAATCCGGGTCTAAGTCGAGCGCCGGGTTGATGTCGAGTTCGTCGCGTTCACCCGCGTGGATGCCGAACAGCTTGCCCGCTTCCCGTGTGGCAGTTCGTTCGCTCCCAAATTCCGCGTCTCTCGCGCCGCTCGCACCGTAGCCGTCGCTGGCGTCCATCGCCGCAAGCTCTTCACGACCGAGGATGACGGGTTCGACCGGCTGGGCGCTCGCGGCTTCGCGGAGCGCTTCGACGCCGTCCGTGCCGCCTTCGCGGAATTCGATGAACGCCGCGGTCCCGGTCTGTTGCATAAAGGAAATCGACCGGCGCATCGCGGCGATGAGTTCCTGCTGGTCTGCGGCTCTGAGCAGGCGGTGTTTCAGGCCGTCCGGTGGGGCGACGAGTTCGTCCAGTGAGAGGCCGCCGCCGGCTTCTTTCGCAATCGAGTCGCCGATGTGGGTGTGGGCGTTTACGAACGCCGGGAGGATGATGTCTGTCGAGTCCGTGGGTGCTTCTTCGATAGCGGTGATTTCGCCGTCTTCGACGACGAGTCGCCCTTCGATGGGGTCGAACGACCGCCCGCGCAGAATCGTCCCTGTGAGTTCCATAGACGAGTGATTCGAGGCCATCTTATTCAAACTCGTCAAGTCGCGCGTGGATGCCGTGGCGCACGTCTTGGACGAGCGCGCCGTCGATGTCGAGCCCAAGTTCTCTGACGGCAGCGTTTCCGACGCGTTCTGCGACCGACGCTGGCGCATAAACGCCAAAACGCCACTGGTCGCGTTGGGCGGTTTCGAGCGCGCCAACGAGTGTCGATTGCTGGTCAAGTGGGCGGATTTCCCCGTTCACGATGACCCGTGTCGAGGACTCTTTCATCTTCGGTCGGGACGGAATGTCGAGGAGCACTTCGTCTACATCAACTTCGGCTTGGACCGCGATTTCCGTCTCCCACTCGTGGATTTGCTCGCGGCTTGCGTCGATGACGTCGTCGGCAACGTCGCGCATCTCCGCCCAGATGCCGCGTTTGTAGAGGTCGCGGTAGCTGAGGCGGTCTGCGAAACCGCGGGTTCCGTCGAAGGTGCGGAGCGCGACGATGAGGTCGTGGTCGTCCATCCGGCGAAGAGTTTCGGGCGTGACGACGTCGTTTTCGAGCAGGTGTTCGGTCGCGCGCCGGAGCATCGTCTTCCCGATACGAGCGACGTGGTGGTTGTAGACGGTCGGATTCATCAACGCTCGCGCGAGCAGCAGACTCTCTGCGGTCTGGACGTTTCCCTCTGCAAGGACGAGTTCGCCGTCGACGAAACGGAGTTCGCGGACGAGTCGGCCGTGGTCGATTGTGCCGTAGGGGACGCCCGTATGGTGGGCGTCGCGCAGGAGGTAGTCCATGCGGTCGACGTCAAGTTCGCCCGAGACAACTTGGCCAAGTTCGCCGTCGCCCGCGACGAGGTCTGCGACCTTGTCTGGGTCGAGGTCGTGGGCTCGAAGGATGTCGCCGACGGTCCCCGTGTCGAGCAGTTCGTGCACGTCGTCGTGGTACTTGCCCGTGTGGTGTTCGATGATGGATTCGATGTTGTGCGAAAACGGCGTATGACCAACGTCGTGGAGTAAGGCAGCTGCCCGAACGCGTTCGGCCTGTCGGCCTTCGACACGCAGGTGGCGCAGGGCTTGGGTGGCGAGGTGGTAGACGCCGAGGCTGTGTTCGAATCGTGAGTGGTTCGCAGAGGGGTAGACCAGCCCCGCCGTGCCCAACTGCTTTACGTGGCGTAACCGCTGGACTTCCGGGGTGTCGAGTAAGTCCTGGGCAACGCCCGCCACCTCGATGTGGTCGTGGACGCTGTCCTTTATATGCTTCATACGCCCCCGTTCGGCGGCTTGGTACAAAACATCGCGGCCGAGAGAATCGCCGGGGAACTGGCAAGTCGTGTACACTGTGACCACACAACATTCAATTCGATGAGGTTTAGCAGGAAAAAATAGGCAGATTAAAACCGGCACACTGGTTAGCCCGGCTTGATGCCTAGTGACAAACAAGCCGGGTCTGACGAGCTCGATGAGACCCTCCGCCAAGAGTTGGCAGAGGGGTCATCAGCCCGATCGGGTCCAACCTTAGAGTTCTACGGAGGGAAGTGGATGAGCGCCCTTCCGATTGGATTGTTCATCGTGTGGGCCATCTTCCAAAGTGGCCTTCTCGGAATCGGTGACACGACAGGACTTTCGATTGGGATGCTCGTCTCCCTGACCGTCGGGATGCTGTTCGTCAAAGGCGACTGGAAAGAGTACGCGAACGTCATCTTCGAGGGCATGACCCGCCGCGTCGCGGCGACCGCCATCGTCGCGTGGCTCTGGGCAGGTATGTTCGCCCAGACGCTCCAAGACGGCGGCTTCGTGGACGGCCTTGTGTGGGCCGCACAGGTCATGCCTGTGAGCGACGCGCTCTTGCCCCAACTGTTCCCCGCCGTGACGTTCATCCTCGCCGCATTGCTCGCAACCGGTATCGGAACGGGATACGGGACGACCATCGCCTTCACTGGCCTGTTCTTCCCCGCTGGCCTCCTGCTCGGGGCGAACCCCGTGCTCCTGTTCGGCGCAATCCTCTCCGGCGCGGTGTTCGGGGACAACCTCGCACCCGTGAGCGACACGACCATCGTGAGCGCCGTCACCCAGGACTCAGACATCGGTGGCGTCGTCGCCTCCCGGTTCAAGTACGCCTTCGTGGCCGCCGCGCTGGCGTTCACCGCGTACATCATCATGGGCCTGTCGATGCCCGGAATCGACATCGGGCAGAACGCCCAACAACTGCTCGAAGCGCAGAGTAATCCGCTCGGCCTCGTCCACCTCATCTCGATGGGCGTCGTCATCGTGACGGCAATCCGCGGCCGCCACATCGTGGAAGCCATCTCGTGGGGTATCTTCACGGCCATCGCCGCGAGCCTCGCGTTCGGGCTTGCCTCTGTTCAAGACATTCTCGTGTTCAACGCGCCCGAAGGCGCACCGTTCGCCGCCATGCTCGACGTGCTTCCGTTCGTCCAAGTCGTCGAAGAAGGGACGGGCGTCGCCGGCAGCCTCGTCACTGGGGCCTCTGGCTTCTTCCCGCTCATCGTCCTGACGCTGCTCATCGTCGCCGGTGCGCAGGTCATGATTCGCGGTGGTGGCTTCGAAGCCCTCCAGAACCTCCTGCTCAACGTCGTCGCCACGAACGTCCGGCGCGCGGAGACGACGATGGTGCTCGGCACGGCCTCCGTGAACGCGATGATCACGATTAACACCGCGGCTGAAATCGCCATTGCGCCGTACATCTCGCGCATGGGCGAGAAGTTCAACATCAACGGCTACCGCCGAGCGAACATCTTAGACGCGAACACCTCCGCACTCGGGTACATCTTCCCGTGGGCAGGTGGCGTCCTCGTCGGCGTAACCCAGATGGAGCAACTCGCCGCAAACAACGGCGAATTTGCGTGGTTTACCCAAGAGATGGTCGTGAACGCCATCTCCGTGGTGCCGTTCGTCTTCCACGGCTGGTTCCTCGTCGGCGTGTTCCTGCTCGCTGCGCTCACCGGCTACGGGCGCGAATACATCCCAGATCGTGAATCGAAGGAGGTGGCTCGCGTATGAGTTTCCTCTCTGACCTCTTTCGGACTTCGACGCCGTCGTTCGACCCCGGCGACGAGTTCTCGGTGTTCATCACCGGATTCAACCACAGCGGTGCCGTCGCCCGCGTTGGTGACACCATGCTCTACGTCGATGGCGCGACGCAGGCACACGTAGACCAGAAAGTCACGGTTCGCGTCACCGCCTTCGACGAAAGCACGCACGAAGGCGAAGCCGAACTGCTCGACAACTAACTTCTCCCGCCTTTCGAGGGCAGTGTTTAACCCACCGGCCAGTCACCACTCTGGCATGGTCACGTTTCTCGCAGGCGGCACGGGAACACCCAAGCTTCTCTCGGGTGCCGATGCCGTCTTTTCGCCCGCAGACACCACCGTCGTCGGCAACACCGGCGACGACGTGGAACTCGGCGGCCTCCTCGTCTGCCCCGACATTGACACCGTCCTCTTCTCGCGAGGCGGCGTCCTCGACACCGAACGGTGGTGGGGCATTAAAAACGACACCGAAGAGACGAATCGCGCGCTCCACGACCTCGCAGAAGACGCGGGCTTCGCTCCCGGTCCGCGCTATCTCCCCGCCGACACACAGACCGACGGCAGACGACTCGCTCGCTGGCGACGATTTTCTGGTGTCGGTGAGTTCATGACCATCGGAGACCGCGACCGCGCGGTACACATCACCCGGACGAGCCTCCTCGACGAAGGCCACTCGCTGACCGAAGTCACACAGACGCTCGCAGCCGCCTTCGACGTAGACCTCACGGTCCTGCCGATGAGCGACGACCCCATGGCGAGCATCATCCACACAGACGAAGGCGAAATGCACTTTCAGGAGTTCTGGGTCGGTAAACGTGCCGAACCGGAAGTCGAGCGCGTGGAGTTCCGCGGAGCGGAGGACGCCCGCGCGACGCCTGCCGTCCTCTCAGCCCTCGAAAATCCCGTCGTCATCGGGCCGTCGAATCCCGTCACGAGCATTGGCCCGATGCTCGCCATCCCCAAAATCCGGGACGCACTCGCGGAGACAACGGTCGTCGCCGTCTCGCCATTCATCGAAGACACGGTATTCTCCGGGCCTGCGGGCGACCTCATGGCTGCGTCGGGCTTCGACCCGAGTACGGCGGGCGTTGCAGAATCCTACCCGTTCGCGGATGCGTTCGTCCTCGACACCGACGACGACACCCCACTCGACCGCCCAACCGTGAAAACGGATACACGCATGGATACGCAAGCGGACGCCACCCGCGTCGCAGAGGCCGTCGCCGCCGCGTTGGAGGTGGCCTGAATGTTCGAACCGCGTGTCGCGCTCGCCAGCCTTTCGGGAGAGTCGGACGCCGCGTGGGCGCGCGAGGGGTCTGCCAACGCCGGAGCCGCGTTCCTTGGTGGCGTTTCTCTTGACGAACAGACGCGCAATGCGGCCAGCAAACTCGTCGCCCGTGACCGAACCGAGTTCCTCCCGGACGACCCGCTCGCGTTCATCGACGGAGAGTTGGCTGCCCTTGCAGACGCGGCGCTCGTGCCTGCAGTGAACGTCCGAACCGTCACGACCGAACCACTCCACGAGGCTGCACAACTGTGTGTTTCCCACGACGCCATCCTCGAACTCAACGCCCACTGCCGACAAGCCGAGATGTGCGCGGTGGGCGCAGGCGAAACGCTCCTTGCGGATACCGACCGACTCTGTGAGTACGTTTCTGTGGCAGCAGAGACGGGCGCGACGGTGAGCGTAAAGGTTCGCGCCGAAGTCGAAGGCGTCAACCTCGAGGAGACGGCCAAACGAGTTGACGCCGCCGGAGCCGACATCCTCCACGTCGATGCGATGGACTCAGAGGCCGTCATCGCGGAGGTGGCCAAGTCCGACCTGTTCATCATCGCCAACAACGGCGTGCGCGGTACGGAGACCGTGAGAGAGTACGTCGCCTACGGTGCGGATGCGGTGAGCGTCGGGCGGGCGAGCGACAATCCGACGGTCATGGCACGGGTTCGCCACGCGGTCGACCAGTTCGGAGGTGCGCGATGAGAACCCCTGCACAGAACGCCGAACTCGCCTTGCTCCTCGAAGTGGCCAGTACGCCAAAACCGGGCAACGTAGACCGTCACCGTGATTATGATGACCTGCGCTTCGAGCACTTCCTCGCCGGGGCCGTCGGGGCGCAAAACGGCCTGCAACTGGCCGCCGAGGGCGAGCCACTCGGCCACGCCTTCGAGCGAGCGGTGTCGGGCATGGCGGAGCAACGCGGCGGCAACACCCAGTTCGGGGCGTTGCTCTTGCTCATCCCGCTCGTACAGGCGTCGACCGGTGAGTTCTCGCCAGCGGCGACTCAGCGTCTCGTGAGAGAGACGACGATTGAGGACGCAGCGAACTTCTACCGCGCGTTTGAGCACGTGGACGTGTTCGTGAGCGACCCCCCAGAAGACGCAGACGACCTCGACGTGCGCCGTGGCTCACAGGCGATTCCGACGCTCGAAGCCCGCGACGTTACGCTCTACGACGTGATGGAGATGAGCGCCGAGGGCGATGGTGTCGCCCGCGAATGGACGACCGGCTTCGAACGCTCGTTTGCGGGCGCAGAGCGCCTGCGCCAGTTGTCGGGGCCGATTACCGACCGCACCGCGACCCTGTTCCTCGAACTACTCGCCGCCGAACCGGACACGTTCGTCGAAAAACACCACGGCGAAAAGGTGGCTGCCGAGGTGAGAGAGCGCGCCCAAGCCTATTTACGGCGGAAAGCAGACCCTGAGAAATTGGCAGACCAGTTCGTCAAAGAGGGCATCAATCCGGGAACCACTGCTGATATCGTGGCCGCGGCGCTGTTCATCGCGCTCGAACGAGGCCTGCAGGTATGACGTGGCCAGTCGAACTGCGCGGCGTGACCGAATCGCTCGTCACGACGCACGGGCCGAACGGGAAGTGGAACGTCGCCGCGCTTGGCCTCCACGCTGGGTCGCCGGTGACCGCGCGCACCTACGGGCGGACGCGCACATGGCGCAACTTCCACGAGGAAGGCGAGGGCTACGTCCAGTTTCCGACCGACCCTGTGGACTTCGTCGATGGCGCGCTCTCGGTGTACGAGGTTGGCGACCCGGTTCTCGACAGCGCGGCGGCGTGGGCGCGCGTCGAAGTCGAGCAGGTCGATTCGATAGAGCAGGGGGACATCACCGTCGAAACGTGGGCGTTAACGCCGCTCGAGTCGAAAGTCGAAGCAGAATCCGTACCGACCATCAATCGCGGGTTCAACGCGGTCATCGAGGCAACAGTGGCCGCCTCACGCCTCGACGTGCCCGAATACGACACCAAAACACTCACAGCACGGCTCGAATATCTGGCCGACGTGGTTGCGACGTGCGGTGGGCCACGGGAACACGAGGCACTCAATCGCCTGCAATCGCACGTTTCGTGGGAGTGAGAACGAACGTTTTTAGTCGCTGAACGGGGAACCAGACGGTAATGGCAATCAAACCCGCCTACGTCAAGAAGACCGGTCACCAACTGATGGAGCAGTACCCAGACGCCTTCAACACGGACTTCGAGCACAACAAGGACACCGTCGAAGAACTCACCAACATTGAGTCCAAAAGCGTCCGTAACCGCATCGCCGGGTACGTCACGCGCAAAATCAAGACCGCCGTATAAGCCGTTCTCATCTCTCCGCGTTCCCCCTCGTAGAGTGCCTGCTGTCGCTCGATTGACAGCCGTGTGTATGTAACACATGCAGGTTCCACAATTGTTTTGAAGGGCCCTCTCTCTACGTCAGGTGATGACTGTCAAGGTAGGCATTCTCGGAGCCACCGGTGCCGTAGGGCAGCGGCTTATCCAACTCTTAGAACCGCACGACCAGTTCGAAATTGCCGCGCTCACCGCAAGCGAAACCAGCGCGGGTAGAACGTACCGAGACGCTGCAAAGTGGCGCGTGAACACCCCAATTCCAGACTCCGTTGCAGACCTCACCGTCTCCGACACGACGCCCGACGACGTCCCGGACGACGTTGACCTCCTGTTCTCTTCGCTTCCGTCCTCCGTCGGCGCGGCCGTCGAAGAAGGCTTCGCGCAAGCGGGTTACATCGTCTCCTCTAACTCCTCTAACTGGCGGATGGCCGCAGACGTGCCGCTCATCATCCCCGAAGTGAACGCAGACCACCTCGGCCTGCTCGAAGTCCAACAGGACAATCGCGGCTGGGATGGCGCAATCGTGAAGAATCCGAACTGCTCGACGATTACGTTCACCCCGACGCTCGCCGCGCTCGCAGACTTCGGCTTAGAGCGCGTCCACGTCGCCACCCTCCAAGCCGTCTCCGGAGCGGGCTACGACGGCGTCACGTCGATGGAAATCATCGACAATGCCATCCCGCACATCGGCGGCGAAGAAGAGAAGTTAGAGACCGAATCACGCCGCCTGCTCGGCGAGTTCGACGGCGCGGAAGTCTCGCTTCACGACGTGGAAGTGTCTGCCTCGTGTAACCGGATTCCGACGCTCGACGGCCACTTAGAGAACGTCTGGGTCGAAACCGCAGACGAACTGACCCCGGAGGCGGCGGCGACCGCGATGACCGAATATCCCGGCCTCGACCTTCCGCTGTCGCCCGACCCGTTCATCCACGTCTTTGAGGACGACGAACGACCACAGCCACGCCTCGACCGCGACCTCGGCGACGGCATGAGCGTCTCCGTTGGCGGGCTGGCTGAATCTACGTTTGGGTTGCAGTACAACTGTCTCGCGCACAACACCATCCGTGGGGCCGCAGGCGCGAGCGTGCTGAACGGCGAGCTTCTTCTCGATAAAGACTATCTCTGAAAGAAAGAAGGGCGTTCCGTGTTCATGTATTGACCCCTGTTCACGGCGTGAACGTTGAACAGTGAATGAGTATATCGTCTGTTCGATTGTAGTAGAAAATGCATCCGATTGCAATTGGGGGATTGTGGCCGGATTGCTCTGCACGTGTATCGCGGTTTCCACAGTTCAGAAGGGGTAGGGAGTCGGGTTCAGTGTCTCTAGCAACGCAGGACATCGGAGAAACCTTGGGGGAGGTCTGCTCTAGATGACCTGGTTTTTAAGGGTGTTGCCAACTCCAACGTCGGATATTCGGTTGAGATTTCTTGCCACAATTGCAGCGACTCTATCGTAGTAGGCAGGCGTATACCCGGAGTTATGCGGCGTGATGAGTACATTCGAGAAGCCCCAGAGCGGATGGTCTTCTGGCAACGGCTCTGGGTCGGTCACGTCGAGGGCTGCCCCGCGAAGCTTGCCGAGGCGAATGGCGCGAACCATCGCATCCGTCTCCACGACGGGGCCGCGGGCAACGTTCACTAAAACCGCCGCTGGTGGCAGCGTCGCGAACGCCTCGCGGTCGATAAGCCCGCGCGTTTCATCGGTGAGCGGGCAGGCGAGCACGAGGTACTCCGTCCGCGCGAGTGCCTCGTGGAGGTTATCGAAGCCGAACACTTCGTCGGTCGGGCCGCCTTTTTCCGGTGTGTAGCGGATACCGAGGGTTTCGACGCCGAAGCCCTGCAGGCGTTCGACGACCGCCTGCCCAATCGCACCGAGGCCGACGATGGTGATGGTCGAGCCTTTGAGTTCGCGAGTTTTGTAGTGTCGCCATTCGCGTTCCTGCTGGCGACGCCATCCTTCGGGGAAACGCCGGGCGAGCGCGAGCATCGACGCGACGACGTGTTCGCCGATGTTTGGGCCGTGAACACCGGAGGCTGTCGTGACGGCGATGTCTCTGGCTTCGAGTTTGTCGAGCGGCAGATGATTGTAGCCTGCGAAAACGCACGCGAACAGTTCTAAGTCTTCTGCGGCGTCTAACAGGTCGTCGTCGATGACGCCGCCGGTTGCGACCGTGGCGTGTTTGATGAGCGTCCGCTCTTCTGCGGGCGTCTTCGCCACGGCGATGTCGGCGTCTGGGAGTTGTTCGCGAAGGGCGTCTGCGTACTGTTCTACGGGCATCCCGTGGACGCACCGGCGAAGCACCAGCACGTCGGGTGAACGGGTCAGTGTGACCACCGCGTGTGCATACGCCGTGATTTTCGCCCCCTCGTATTACGATTACCGACCGACGAACTCCGCAGGCGATTTCTCGAAGAAGGCGTCGTGGCCGCGCGCGAAGTCGTCTGAGGTTGCCAGCCCGGAGATGCGCTCCAGTTCGGACGTGAGCTGTTCAGAAAGCGTGTTGTCGAAGCTCTCGTGGAGCAAGGCGCGGGTTTCTGCGTAGGCCGCCGTCGGGCCGCTTGCGAGACCCGCGGCGAGGTCTGCGAGGTGGGCTTCGAAGTCGTCGTCTGCGACTCGTTCCGTTGCAAGGCCGAGCGAGACCGCTTCCTCGCTGCCGACAGGTTCGTCGCGCAGCGTGAGGCGCTGGGCTTCTCTGAGGCCGACGAGTCGCGGGAGGAAGTAGGTCGAACCGCCGTCGCCAGACAGGCCAATGCGCGGGTAGGCGAACTCGAAGCGCGCCGATTCGGCCGCGAGGACGATGTCGCCACAGAGCGCGAGGCCGAGGCCGCCGCCCGCGACCACGCCGTTTACGCCCGTGACGACGGGCATCGGGGCGTTCACGAGCGCAGTGACAATCGCGTGAAGGTCGGTGGCGAGGTGCCGGAGGCGTTTTTCATCACTTTCGTCGCCCGAGAGCGTGCCGAGGTCTGCGCCGGTACAGTACGTGCCCCCGCTTCCCGTGAGGACGAGACAGCGCACGTCGTCGCGAGCGACGGCGTCGTAGGTGGCTTCGCGCAACTCGGCAGCCATCTTGCGGTCGAGTGCGTTGTGCGCGGCCGGTCGGTCTAATCGAATCGTGCAAACTGCATCGTCGTCGGTGACGGTTACGTATTCGAACTCGGACATGGCAAAGAGAGGGCAGGCCAGCCCCAAAACTGTGCCGTCACTCAGTTCGCCCGCTAGCGGTTCGGGCCATCATTTTGGAGGACGGTTCGTGTCGAGGAGTCCAGTCAGGCTCTCCTTCGTTGGGGTAATCCCAAAGACGCGAACGAACTCGAGTGCGACACACCGTGGATATTGGTATCTGAGGGATAATCGGTGAACTGATTGCAAGTAGAACAGTCAATATCTGTGGAATAGTCCGAAGCAGTCCGGGAGAGTCGGTGGTGTGGGGAGGTTTTCGTCACACCTGACGGGGCAAAGGGTCAGGAATTTAACCCCGCCATGCGCGGGTATTGGTATGAAGCGAGTTGACGTTGCGATAGTCGGCGGGGGGCCTGCTGGCTCCTCGGCCGCAAAGGCGGCGGCAGAACGAGGTGCCGACGCCATCGTTTTAGAGAAGGGGGTACCCCGTGCAGACCGCGAGCAACTCGGCCCGGATTCGACCGACGCCGCGGGGATGCTCGACTACTGGATCGACCTGATGGACATGGAGCCCTCTGAGTTCCCTGAAGACGTTATTCTCTCTCGTCTCGACGGCGCACAGTTCATCGGTCCAACCGAGAAGTTCACCCTCCAGAAAACCGGCATCCCGGCGAAGTACGACGGCTTTGGCTTCTGTTTCCACCGCGCTCGATTCGACGACTGGCTGCGCGCCGAAGCCGAAGAAGCCGGTGCCGAATATCGCGTGAAAGCCGCCGTCCGGAACGTCGAAACGACGCTTGCCGGTGGCCCGAAACACACGCTCACGCTACGCGATGGCTCAGAAATCGAAGCCGAGTACCTCGTGCTCGCAGACGGGCCACAACGCCAGGTCACGATGGACACCGTAGACCAGTTCATGCCCGCTGGCCGCTCCGTGGCCGACTATCTCGGCCCGAAAAAGGCAAACCACATCGCGTATCAGGAACACCGCGAGTTCCCCGAGGAGTTAGTCGAGCGCAACCTCATCAAGTTCTGGTGGGGGCTCATCCCCGGTCACACAGCGTATCCATGGGTGTTCCCGAACGACGGGACCGTCCAGCGCGTGGGCCTCACCATGCCGATTGGCATGAATCTTGAAGATGTGCAGTACCCACACGAGTACAAACTGCTGCGCCACGACGACACGCAGATTCCGGCCGGTCGTGTCTACCTCCGACGGCTGCTCGAAATGCTCTACGGCGACGAGTACGACATCGAGGACGACTTCCCGCTCGTCGAAACTCGCGGCAAGAACAAGGGCACGGAAGCCTACCCAATCTCTTCGACACGCCCAATCGATTCCCCCGTGGCCGCGAACATCGCCGTCACCGGCGGCGCGATGGGCGGCACGTCCCACTTCCACGAAGGCGGCGACCACGTCGCCGTCCGCACGGGCAAACTCGCGGGTGCAATGGCCGCCGCAGGAACGCTCAACTCCTACAACACGGCGTGGAAGCGCGCCCTCGGGAGCGAAATCCTGCGGAGCGTTGCGATGGCCGACTACGTCACCGATTTCACACCCCGCGACTGGGACAAGACGTTCGGCACGCTCGATCGCATCTTAGACCGCGGCGGTTACACAACCACACAGGCGCTCTCCTCGGGCGTCGCCGGGATGAAACTGGCCGCAAAGTACCGCAAAATCAAGCTCGGCTATCGGAACCACTCCTACGTGCAGATTCACGAAGACGAGTACACGGCGTAAAAAGGGTTTAAACCGGCGGCCCGCTAACATCCGTTTGCGTGCCATTAGTCCCCGCCCGAGCGTACCTGTTCAGGGT
The DNA here is from genome assembly GCF_037198285.1 of Haladaptatus sp. DJG-WS-42. Classification (NCBI taxonomy): domain Archaea; kingdom Methanobacteriati; phylum Methanobacteriota; class Halobacteria; order Halobacteriales; family Haladaptataceae; genus Haladaptatus; species Haladaptatus sp. DJG-WS-42. The sequence continues at coordinate 481,259 of NZ_CP147243.1, forward strand.
GCAATGACTGTGCGGCGAACCCAGGCACGCGACATACGGAGAATCCGCCATTCGGCGGCGCCTGACACGAGGGTTTCCCGGTTGACGCGGCACGCCGCCTCGGGATGATACCGGCCGTTAGTGTCTCGGGCGACACTGTCTCCATTCGAAACGATTCAGTGAGTGGCTACTGTGTTCAGAACTCGCCTGCGATGATGTCTGCGACGCGCTGGCGGTCGAACAGTTTCGTATCTCCGTCTTCTTCGCCGAACACGTCCGGGTAAAGTTGTTGTGCGCCGCGTTCGGTGAGGAACAGGTTATGAATCGGTCCTTGGAACAGGTAGCCACCGCGGTACACCTGCTCGTTTTGGACGGCGGTGAGTTCGCGTGCCAGTGAGTGCTCCTGCATGAACGCGAGCACCGTGTCGCGGAACTCGGCCGCACTCTTGCGCTCGTGGGCGCGCAGCATGATGACGTCCGGGTCGATTTCGAGCATCGTCTCGTAGTCGATGCGCCCGCGGTCGGTCGTGCTGAGGCCTTGGATACCCGTGCCTGAGAGCGCGTCGCTCACGCCGAGGTCGCGCCACTGTTTCTTGCTCGTGCCCTTGTCGTTCAACCGGTAGGGTGAGAACTCCTCGGGTTCGTTGCTTCCCTCGTACACCAGCAACACGTTCGGCCGGTCGTCTGCGGGTGGCAGTTTGGTCTGGATATTGGCGATGAACGCGTTGTGGAGTTCCGCGAACGCCTCGTAGCGTTCCTGTTCGCCGAACAGCTGGGCCACTTTCTCGAAGGCTTCGTACAGCGTGTAGTAGCGGTAGTCGTGCCAGTCGTCCTCGCGGCGGAAAATGAGATTCCCGAAGAAGGGGCCGACGTTTTCCGTGATTTCGGCCACGTCCTCCTCGCTCCAGTCGAACCAGTTTATCAGCATTTGCGGGTCCATCACGTGGACGTCGTTATCGAGTTCGTAGAAGATCTCCTTCGACATCCCCGCCTCGCCGAGGTCGTTCGCTTCGAGCATGTCGCGGTTTACGCTCACGCCGGGGAGTTCGTCGTACACCTGCGTGTAGTAGCGACCCGACCCGCCGATGCCCGTCATCCCATCGCCTTTGCCGAGGGCGACGCCCATGTCCGCGTAGCCGCCGTCGTAGGCGACCCATTTCTCTGGAACCGACTCGAACGTGAGTTCACCGACTGGCTCCATCGAGGCGGTGTAGCTGCTCGACTCGGTTTCGGTCGTCTGCCCGGCGGTGGCCGTGTCACTCGCCGCCGATGTCGTGGTCTCTGCTGGCGTGTCACCCGTACAACCCGCGAGCAGACCAGCGCCGAGCAGCGCGCCGCCGTAGGTGATGAAGTTTCTCCGCGTCGGTGCATCTCGTGATTCCTCAGTGCCCGTCATGGTTTTAGGCCCACCTAAACCAACATAACTGTGTCGATTTTTAGGCCAACCTAAATTCTTGTAGCAGCGTGCGTGCAGCTGAGCCGTGGCTTGTTTCGACCCAACCCCGGAGCGAAACGTTATCCTCACTTGCCCGTCTTCTCACACCCACTCGATGAACCAACAGCGCTTCGTCACACTCGCGGCGCTCGCCTTTGGCTTGATTCTGGTGAGCTTCATCATTCTCGGCTTCTCGCGGCTCGTCCTCCCGTTCAGAACGGCGCGCGTGCTCGCCGCGCCGACGACGTTTGCGGCCTTTTTACTCGTCCTTTACCTCCTCGTGCGCGGCGTCCTTTCTGCACTCGGCATCGCCAAAATCCGCGAGGAGTGAAGCCTCAAATCGTCGTTGGAACACTCAAAGACCCATTTGAGCTATGCGAAGGGCCTTTTGCTGGGGTGGCGTACAGTGTGGTAATGGCCCGCTTGCTCCCACTGCGGGCGGACCCGGAAATTTCCCCGGGTGACCCGCGATTGGTGGACGTAGACAGCGAGGCGGCAGACGAGGTGTTCGAGGCGCTCGCTTCGCGCACCGCCCGCCGAATTCTCGCCGTCCTCTACGACGATGCCCGCACACCCACAGAAATCCGCGAGGAAGTGGGCACGTCGCTCCAGAACGTCCACTACCACCTCGACAAACTCCAGAACGCCGGGCTCATCACACCCGCGGGCACCGGCTACTCTGAGAAGGGCAAGGAGATGACCGTCTTTGCGCCGACCAACGAGTCGGTCGTGCTGTTCGCGGGCGACGAACGCCAACAGTCACTGCTGCGGGGCGTGCTTACCCGACTCGTCGGCGCAATCGTGTTGCTCGCTGGGGCGACTCTCGGCCTCCAATACGCCCTCGCAAACTGGTTCGTCCAGTCAGGTGGCGCGGAGACGGCGGGAGCCGATGCCGCCACAGACGGCGCGATGGCGGCAGAAGAAGCCGCGAGAACCACCGCCACGGCCGCCGCCCAAACTGGACCCTTCTTAGACCCCGCGCTCGCCTTCTTCCTCGGCGGGTCGTTCATCATCCTGCTCGCCATCTCGTGGTGGGCCTACCAGCAAGCCTGAGTGGAAACCGTTTTTCCCGTCTCGCCCGAAGCCTCGGGCATGGACCCTACACCCGTCGCCGACCTCGGCCCGGACGCGCGTCGCGCCCTGTTCGCGCGCGATGCGGGCATCGACGAGATTCGAAGCGACGTTGCAGACATCGTCTCTCGCGTCCGCGACGAGGGCGACGTTGCCCTGCGCCAGTTCTCAAAAGAGTTTGATGGCGTAGACGTTGGCAACCTCGACATCACCGACCAAGCAGAACGCGCCGCAGAAGCGATTGACGACGACATCCGCGACGCTATCGAGACGGCAGCGGCGAACATCCGTGCATTCCACGAACGCCAACTGCCAGAAGACTGGCGCGTGAGCGACGACGGCCGCGAACTCGGCCGTCGCTTCCGTCCGCTCGAACGCGTCGGCGTCTACGTCCCCGGGGGCGCGGCGGCCTACCCGTCGAGCGCGCTGATGGGCGTCATCCCCGCACGGGTCGCGGGCGTCGACCAAGTCGCCGTCGCCACGCCTCCGGCGAAGAAGGTAAACCCGGTGACGCTCGCTGCCATCCACATCGCTGGGGCGGATGCGGTCTATCAAGTTGGCGGCGCACAGGCCATCGCCGCGTTCGCCTACGGGACGGAAACCCTCCCTCGCGTTGAGAAAATCGCCGGGCCGGGCAACAAGTGGGTCACGGCGGCGAAAGCCGAGGTGCGCGGTGACGTGGAAATCGACATGCTCGCGGGGCCGAGCGAATTGCTCGTCGTCGCAGACGAAACGGCGAATCCGCGATTCGTCGCCGCAGACATGCTCGCCCAAGCAGAACACGACCCGAACGCCGCGGTCGTGACGGTCACCGACAGCGAGGAACTCGCCGCAAACGTAGCAGAAGAACTCGAAAAACAGGCGAGCGAGCGCGAACGCGAGGACATCATCCACGAAGCGCTCGAAAACGACGCGAGCGGCCTCTTCGTCGCCCGCTCGATGTCAGAAGCCATCCTGTTCGCAGAGGAGTACGCCGCAGAGCACCTTTCGATTCAGGCCGACGACGACGAGTCGATTCTCAACCGGATTGCGAGCGCCGGAAGCGTCTTCCTCGGGCCGTACACGCCCGTGGCTGCTGGCGACTACGCCTCGGGGACGAACCACGTCCTGCCGACCAACGGGCAGGCGAAGGTCACGGGCGGCCTCTCAGTGGACACATTCATGCGCTCGACGACTGTTCAGCGCCTCACGTCTGCGGCACTCTCAGACCTCTCACAGACCATCACGACGCTCGCAGAGGCAGAAGGCCTCGAAGCGCACGCAGAGAGCGTCCGGACGCGACTTCAGGACTGAGCGTTCGGGTTGCGCGGGAGTTCGAGTTCGAGAAACCCCTCGCCGGTGGAGGTTTTGAACAGCCGATTTTCATGGGAGAGCGAGAACTGCGTCCGGATACGGACGGGGAGCGCTTCTGGCATCCGGTCTGCCTGCAACCGAAGCTCGATGCCGAGCGAGCCACGTCCGACTGGGCCGACCTCGGGTACGTCGATGATGGTTCGTTCCGCCTGTGCACCGCGCCCGAACGTCATTTCGGGCCAGGGACTCGCCTCGGGGCGGTCGAGCGAGACGACGACGCGCGGGCCATTTGGGGTAGACGGAGCCAATATCTCGTAGCGGAAGGAATCGAGGTGCGTACCCTCGCGGTGCCAGATGTTGAGCCATAGCCCAAAGCGCCCGTTTTCTGGGTCAAAGTGGCGTTCGGTTGCTGACACCGTGGCGGTGCGCTCGCCGTTATCGAAAAAGGTGAGCGCGGCTCCGTCCTCGTTCGGCAACCGCTTCCAGTCGAGGTCGTTCGACCCGAGACAGCCGGCCAGCGGGAGGGCGCTCGCCCCGGCGACGGTGGCGAGCAGGTGGCGGCGGTTCATGATACTATTCTAACTAGAACGGGTAAGTGTTTTCCGTTCACTTACACCCCGTACACAATCGAATTACCCTCAGCAAGCGTCTATATTTGCGGAGAAACACCAATGCAATCATCTGCATCTATCGACATCGCCCAGCCGGTTCAGGACGTGTACGCCTACATCTCGTCCGTTGAGAACATGGCGAACTGGGTGGATGGCGTGAGCAACGTCCAGCACGTTTCCGGCGAGCCCGACGAAGAGGGCGCGACGTACACGAGCGACTACACCTACGGCGGCAGAACGACGGAGATGACCTACGAGATTACCACCGCAGAGCCGCCAAACCGCTTTGCGATGGTCGGGACGGGGCCGTTCCCGTTCGAAGGTGAACTCCTGCTCACTGCGACGCCGTCAGGGACGCGCGTGACGAACACCATCGAGGCGGGTGCAGACGGTCGGTTCACGAAGGCGATGTTCACCGTGTTTCGGCCGGTGATGCGCCGGATGATGGCACGCCAACTCGGGAAGGAACTCGCAATTTTAAAACGCCACCTCGAATCGGCGTCGCCGAGCGAAGTAGCGGCCTGATCCGGCGTCAGCGTTAACACCCTGGAACAAGAATCTACTGTCATGAGCACAGGTACGGCCGAACACGGTGCTGAGACGTTCATCGAGGTGACCGAGCAGGCGGCAGAAAAAGCGCTCTCGCTCATCGAAGGCGAAGGTCTCGAAACCGACGAGGCAGGACTGCGATTGTACGTCCAGCAAGGCGGCTGTGCTGGCCTCTCCTACGGGATGCGCTTTGACAACGACGCCGAAGAAGATGACCGTGTGTTCACCCACCACGGGCTTCGGATTTTCGTCGACCCGGCGAGTATGAACTACATTCAGGGAAGCGTCTTGGACTTCGAAGACGGCCTGCAAGGGGCGGGCTTCCACGTCGAAAATCCGAACGTGGTGAGTGAGTGTGGGTGTGGCGAAAGCTTCCGTACCTGATTACTCTTCGAGCCGGAACGCCACTTCGACCGTCGCCTGATACTGCCGTCCCTCGACTGATGCGATTTCGACGCCAAGTTCTTCGACTTCAATCCACTGGACGTTGTTGAGCGTCGCCTCCGCGCGGTCTACAGCGTCGTCTACTGCCTTATCGAAACTCTCTGTACTGCTGCCGATGAGGGTAATTTTCTTGAAAACCATCCCACCGCGTACAAAGCCCCGCAAGCGGGTTAAATGTATGGGCAGTGTTAACTTAGCTCCCCCGGGACTGTCGCGGTCGAATCCCGCGTGAGCGAACGCGCCCAACGAGCTGCTGGCTCAGGCGGCGAATCCGCCCGGCTTTCACCACTAGCATGGCGACCGTCTCGACCCAACTCAGTCGAAGGACGTCGAACGGGAGACAACCCCTGAGTCGGGTCGAAAGCGGTACGGAGTCAAGTTCCCACCAGTCAGCGTCGGCTTTGCCGTGACGATACGATTTCTCCCAGTACTGGCGCACAGAGGTGGCAAAGTAGTGTTCGACCATCATCTCCGGGACGTAGTAGATTTGGAACTGCTCGCTGATTCTCCTGCCAAGTTCGGTCTCCTCGTGGCCGTGGTGGAAGATTTCGTTGAACCCGCCAACGGCGTCGATGACTTCTCGACGCATGGCCATGTTACAACCCACGATGAGGTCGGTCGGCTTCTCCTCGTCACCTTGGTCGTACCATGGCAGGCGCTTGTGGGTGATTGGGGCGTCGGCTGGCTGGAACACCCGACCGGCGACGACGGGGTGGCGGTCGAGTGCGGCACTCACTGCCGCTAAATAACCCGGGCGGGGAATCGAGTCATCGTCCAGAAAGACGAGTTTGTCCGCCTTCGCTCGCTTGATAGCCTCGTTTCTCGCCCGCGATGCGCCCTTATCTCCCCGGACGACGACCTCGTAATCCGTGAACGCTTGGCGTGAAAGCGCCTGCACGCACGGCACGTCTTCAGGCGAAAGCAACGTTGGAATGATGATACTGAGTTCGACCATGCGCGAGATACTGTCCGTACGAGAGAGACGACGTTCGCGTATTTAGTCCTATGCGAAAATTGATATAACCACACTCAGCAAACGCTGATTTCGGCCAAATGCTCGATAAAATACAGGAATGCGGACAGTCTCAGAAACCAGATAATTGACGACGTTTCGGCAATTCCGTGTATTTCACTCGGACGTCCGCAAATCGAGACGCATGCGAACGGCGTCAACGACGCCCGTGAGGTGGGCGGTTCCCCAGACGGCGACGACGACCGCGCCAATCGTATCGAAGATGAGGTCTAACATCGTGTCCTCTAAGCCGTACTGGGTGAGGACGCCGGGGATGCCGAGCAGGCGCGCCGTCTGGTCTAAGGTGAACTCGATGACTTCCCAGAAGACGCCAAAGGCGAGCACGAACAGCAGGATGTAGACGAACATGAACTTCGGCGGGAGCGAGATGCTGTCTGAGTGTTCGTCTATCGCCCGTGCGGTGGCGTAGCCAACGGCGGCGACGATTGAGGACGAAAGCGCGTGGGTAAGGTGGTCCCACCACCAAACGCTCCGATAGAAACTCCCGATTTCGCTGCCGGGAATCCCGACCGTGCCAAGTGCGTGGAGGAAGACAGCGGCTGTAATCCAGAGTGTGAGTCCGGCGTCCATCGGGATGTTGTAGTCGCGTTCGAGGAGCGGCGGCAGTTGCACGACGAGCAGGGCCACGGCGGTGTTCACCATGATGCCGCCGTTTCGCCGTTCGATTCCGATGAAGAACATCCCGACGAGGAGCACCTGCATGACGTGGGTGAGCTGGCGCTGGCGGTGTGCTGAGATACCGAGGCGTTTTCGCAGATTCATCACCGTACCCCGCCTGCGTCGTCTGGTTTGTGAACCTCGATTGGAGCGCGACGACGGAAGTAGAGGTCGAACACAACGCCCGCGAGGACGCCTGCGGCCGTCGACCAGACGAACTCCCACATGAGCGCTTCTTCGCTCACGAGAAAGCCGGTGCTGAGATACAGGTCAGCAACCCAGCGAGTGACCGCCCACACGCCCGCCGCGGCCATGGTTGCGATGATAACGAACAGGATCGCAAAGCCGTGGGTCATTTCGACGGGCGTGAACACGTGGAGTTCAACGGCGACGATGAGCGCGAGTGCGGCCACTGAGAGGTACGTTGCGAGTTGGCCAGTCACCGGAAGCGTCGCAAACGCCCGGCCAAACATCGGTAAGACCGCGAGCACGAGAACTTCCCACGGCAACATCGCCCGAGGATTGCGGTACGCAAGTGCCGGAACGAGCGCGAGCGCCACCACACCGGTCGCAAACAACGCCCACAGAAGGTCGCCGCCAAGCAGACTTTCGCCGACGACGACGAGCACAAAGCCGACTAACAACCACGAAAGCAGGGCGTTGAGACTTGCATCCTCAACGACACTTCCGAGTTTACCCGTCCGAGCCATGGGAATCTGTAGACAGCGCAGGCGTTAGTAACCTTCCCTTAAATTGCCAAATAGGCGACGCCGTAGCCGACCACAGCGAGGGTAATCGCCGCAAGGCCAGTCACCGTCGCGTCGAGAACGTGGGCTTCGGTGAGCGCCCAGTTCGTTGGCCGCCGTGGACGGACGCCGACCGCACCGAGGGCAAGGACGCTGAACACGAAGTGGTAGGACGTATCGAGCGTTGGCGCGGGCAACAGCACGGCCGCAGCCGCATAGCCACCGCCGAGGGTTGCCCGACGGTTCAAATACGAATTGAGCGACCGACCGTCGAGCGAGAGATACACGAACAGCGCGAGCCAGATGGTTGCGAGTTCGATGAGGAACGCTCCAAGGAGGTGCATCGTCGGGTCGGGATGGAGTGTCACGCGCCCCGCCAACACCGTCACATCAAGCGGATAGAGCAAGCGCGGCGCGCTCCCGGTGAACAGGTCGCCGAAAGGATGGCTCAAGAAGCCAACGAGCGCCGTCGCACAGAGCGCGCGCGGAGAGAGCGATGCCCACCGTCGCATGCCAAGCGTGACAGCGATGGCGGCGACGACGAACGCGAGCATCACGGCCGCCCCGAGCAGTCCGCTCTGAGTGAAGGCGGCAGCGATGAGTCCGGTGAACACGGCGCCTGCGGCGAGAACTGCCCACCATGCTCCGGCGTCGGCGCGCCCCAACAGGAAAACGCCGACGGCCGCGATGACGCCGACGAGCAGCGAATGGGTGACCACGCGGTGGACGAGCGTGCTGGTCGCCCAGAACGCTTCGGTGGCGTCGAGCACGCCAGTTGCACTCGACTGGAGCAGACCGAACACGGCGTAGCTCATATCCACGTCGGGGACGGTGGCGAACGCCCCGGCCGCGATACTGAGCGCCAGCGCGCGCTCTCGGGAGCACCCATATCGCGTGGCGAGGGCGGCCGCGATGGCGAACGCGACCATCGCATGACCGATGAACATTGTGACAAACTGCGACGAGAAGCGATATAAGCTTCTCGGGGGTTACGTCTCGTCGTCTAGCTTCGTCCACTTCTGCTCGATGTCGCCGTTCGCGCGAACGACGGTGTTTCCATCGACCGCAAGGCGCGTTTTCCTGAGTTCGATGGATTTGACGACGCCTTCTATGTCACCGGCTTTCACCCTGTCACCTGGCATGAAATCTGGGTCACGAAGCAGGTAGACACCCGCGACGGCGTCTTTTATCATCCCCGAGAGGGCATACGAGACGCCGAGGGCGAGGAATCCCGTGGCCGTGCCGAGCGACGAGGCGATGACCGTGAGACCCACGATGGAGAGAAACGACAGCGCGACGCCGAACCACAAAAACACGGCGACAACGGTGGCGATGAACTGGCGGTAGACCGGCGAGTCACCGACGATGGTGCGTTTCAACACGGCTTTGACCACGAACATGAGCAGCTGGACGAACACCCCCGCGATGACGAGAAACACGAGGCCGCTGATGAGGTTTGGCAGCGCGGTCGTCAGGTCGGCGACGAACTGGTCGAGGGCTGTCTGCACCAGTGACAGTCCCGATTGCAGGAGAATCATTTGGTGCTACCACGGTCGCCCGGTCATTAACTTCCGGGGGCGACTGCCGTCTTGGACATCCTTTTTTGTGTGCCCTGTGAACGCACTCCTATGAACCGACCAGACGTCACAGAACTTCTGCCCCCTGAACGAACGCTCATGGGTCCCGGCCCGAGCGACGTCCACCCCCGCGTCCTGAAGGCGATGAGCACGCCACTCGTTGGCCACTTAGACCCCTATTTCATCGAAATCATGGACGAGGTGCAGGACTTGCTTCGCTACACCTTCCGCACTGACAACCAGTGGACGATTCCGGTGAGTGGAACCGGCTCTGCGGCGATGGAAGCCGCAATCGGCAACGTCACCGAACCCGGCGACACCGTGCTCGTCCCGACCAACGGCTACTTCGGCAGCCGGATGGCTTCCATGGTTCGCAGAGCAGGCGGCTCTGTCGTCGAAGTCGATGCGCCGTGGGGCGAACCGCTCAACTCCGCAGACGTAGAAACCGCCTTTGCAGAACACCAACCAGACGTATTCGGGTTCGTCCACGCGGAGACGAGCACGGGCGTCCTCCAGCCGGAAGTCTCACAACTCACGGACATCGCCCACAGCCACGATGCGCTCGTCATCGCCGACACCGTCACGAGCCTCGGTGGCGTCGAACTGCGCGTCGATGAGTGGGGCGTGGACGTGGCCTACTCCGGGCCACAGAAGTGCCTCTCGTGTCCGCCGGGGGCGAGCCCGCTCACGCTCAACGACCGCGCGATGGACAAGGTGCTCTCCCGTGAGGAAGACCCCCGCTCGTGGTATCTCGACCTTTCGCTCTTGCAGGGCTACTGGGGCAACGACCGCGCGTACCATCACACCGCGCCCATCACGAACGTCTACGGCCTGCGCGAGGCGCTCCGACTCGTCGCAGAGGAGGGCATCGAAAATCGCTGGGAACGCCATCGGCATGTCGCAGGCGGGCTGAAAACAGGCATCGAAGCGATGGGCCTCGAAATGAACGCCCCAGATGAGTACTGGCTTCCGAGCCTGAACGCGGTACGCGTCCCCGGCGGCGTCGAAGCGGGCACAGTCATCTCGCGGTTGCTCGCAGACTACGACATCGAGATTGCGGGCGGGCTTGGCGACCTCGCGGGCGAAATCTTCCGCATCGGTTGTATGGGTCACTCGGCTCGACCGAAAAACGTGATTGCGCTCCTCGGGGCGCTCGGCAGCGTCCTCGAAGACGCAGATGTGGACGTTGACGTCCCCGCTGGACTCGCCGCCGCGAATTCGGCGCTTTAGGCGAGCGGTGCGGGGCCAACGACGGGGTGGATGACCTCATAGTCGTCGTCGGCCACGCTGATAATCGCCCAGTCATAGTCGGGTTTTTCCGAAAGCAGGCGGCGGCGAAGCGACGACGCCGTTCGTTCCCACGTCACGAAACAGCGCAATGTGCCGGTCGTTGGGAGCGCCCCGTCGCCCGCGGTGGCTGTGACGTTTACTGTCCGCCACTTGCGCTCTGCTGTGAACTCGGTACCTGACCCGGACACGGTGTATCCGAGGCTGGTGAAAATCGACCTCGCCTCCTCGACTGGTGGCATGGTAACAGTCGCCATTCGACAGTGAGTAACACGGCGTGCCTCTTAACTGTTCGGCCCGTCGTGGAAATCGCAAGAAGGAGACGCCGTGTAACTATTCGTGAGCCGCGTCCCACTCGTCAGCTTTGTGGATGTTACCGCAGTCGTTGCATTTGATGCGGCCCATCGAATCCATGGCCGTGTTGAGCGAGTCGCAGTGCGAGCAGTAAAAGCCCCAGCGGTTTTCGCCATCGTCAGTCTCGTAGACGACGAGGAACGGCCCTTTCGACCCGCGCTCTGCCTCAGTCTCGGTTACGTAGAGCGTCTCGCCACTGTCGGTCGCTATCGCATCCATGTATGGTAGTTTCGCTCGCCCCGGATAAAGAAGTACCCAATCCCGAAGTCGTTATCACAGGCGGCCTACATGCACCGTCAATGACGGTGCGTCTCCTCCACTACTCCGACATCGAGAACATCTACGACGACCCAGAACGCGCGGGGCGACTCGCCGGACTCGTCAACGCACGCAGAGACGAGGACACGCTCGTTCTCGGAACCGGTGACAACACCGCACCGGGCGTGCTCTCGCTCGTTACGGAAGGGAGACAGGCACTCCCCCTGTTTCGCGCAATCGAACCGGACGCAGAGACCTTCGGCAACCACGACTTCGACTACGGCCCCGACGCCACCCGAGACGTGGTTCGCGCCTCGCCCCAGACGTGGGTGAACGCCAACACGTGGGACGGCGACGACCTGTTCGGCGCAGACGTGGGCGTGGTTCCGCACACCGTCGTCACGGTTGGTGACACGCGCATTGGCCTGTTCGGCGTGACAGACCCCGCGACGCCGTCGCTCACGCCGCGGGCCGCCTCGCTCACCTTTTCAGACCCCATCGAAGCCGCCGAGAACGCCGTGTCCGCGCTCGAAGCAAAAGGCGTAGACCACATCGTCGCGCTCTCGCATCTCGGCGGCCGCGACGAGGAACTCGCCGTCTCCGTGGACGTAGATGTGATTCTTGGCGGCCACATCCACACCGAGCGAATCGAACGCATCGACGGGACGCTGCTCACGCGCCCCGGCGTCAACGGCGAGGTACTTCTTGAAGTCGAACTTGGCGAGAAAGCCGTGACCCGCCACGAGGTTGCAGACGGCCCCAAAGACGGCGTGGTGACCGATTCCCTGCGCGACTTGCTGGCTGATGCGGGCGTTCACGAGGTTGTTGGGCACGTAGACGACCCACTCGAACGCTCAGAGCGAACCGCCTTTCGCGGCGAGAGTCGCGTCGGAAACTTCGTCGCAGACGCCTATCGCTGGGCCGGAGACGCGGACGTTGGCCTCCAAAACTCCGGTGGGATTCGCTCTGGGCCAGCGATTGCGGGCGACGTGACGGTGCGCGACCTCATCAGCCTCGTCCCGTTCGATGAAGCCGTTGCGGTCGTGGAACTCACCGGCGACGAATTGAACGCCGTCTTCGAGCAGGCAAACGGCGGCAACGTGGACTTTGGCGAACCACACTGGTGGCACGGCCACGTGAGCGGCGCACAGCTCACCTACGACCACGCAGCAGGCGAGTTGGCGTCCGCAACAGTCAGCGGCGAGCAAATCGACCCGACGGAGACGTACACCCTCGCAACGACCGAGTACCTGCTCCACGCCTCCCACGAGTTTCCCGCGCTCTCTGCTGAGTTGCAGGTCGCTCGCCTCGACACCCAGTACGAGGTGCTCGCAGACTTCGCCCGCACAGAAGGCGTCGCGCCCACGGTCGAGGGAAGAATCAGCAGAACTGGCGTATAAGCAAAAGGTTGAGGCCCCTTGCGTGTGTCTCACCGATAATGACGCTCGTCATCGTTCCTGTCCGGTATCCGCTGACTGAGCACTCTCACGCCACCGTCGAGAAGGCGATTCAGGTGGCAGACGAGCTAGATGCAGACCTCACCGTGTTGCACGTCAATCTCTATCAGGCGAGTCGCCACGTCTCGCGGGCGGACTTGAAAGCCACCGTCGAACGCGAGTTCGGCCGCCTCCCTCGCGCCCGCTACGTCACCCGCGACGGATTCCTTATCGAAGAGACTATCCTCGATGAAGTGGCCGCAGAGGGCGCAGACGTGGTCGTTATCGGTCGCAAACAGGTGAGCCGCTGGCGGCGCATGGTTCGGACGCTCATCGACGACCCGGACATCGAACACTTCCTCAACGAAAAGCTGGATTGTAAAGTGATTACCGCGTCTACTGCTTGAGCCGGTCTTGCGTCGAGACGTTGAGTTCGCCACTCGTCTCGTCGAACACCATGTGCGAGTGGGGGTATGGAATTTTCACGTCGGCGTCTTCGAGCCGTGCCCAGACGTTCTCCTGCACCTTCGACCGAGCGGTGAGCAGTTTGTACGGCTGTTTCACCCAGTAGCGGAGCCGAAGGTTAATTCCGTGGTCCGCGAAGGTTTCGATGTAACACGTTGGCTTCGCCGGATACCGCGCACTCCCGATGCGAATATCTGGACCGCCTTCGATGACTTCATCGACATCAGCGGCCGCTTGCTCCATGATTTGCCGCGCCTGTTTCACGTCGCCCTCGTAGGTGACAGTCATATCGAGGGAGAGCCGCGTCCGCTCGTCCTCTGCGGAGTAATTGATGACGTCGCGGTCGCGAATCTTCCCGTTCGGAATGACGAGAAAGGTGTTGTCGAGCGTGAACACCTTCGTGTAACGAAGGGTGATGTCTTCGACGAAGCCCGTCTGCCCGCGGTCGACGATTTCTATCATGTCGCCAATCTCGTAGGCTTGGTCTGTAAGGACGAACAGCCCGTTTACGATGCTCCCGATGATGGGCGCGAGGATGAAACCAACCGCGGCGGAGAACACCGTGACCGAGAGGGTGAGATCTGATACCTGAAGGCCAAGAATGTAGATGGCGAGCAGCCCAGCAGCCACCATGATGGCCGTCTGCACCGACCGAAGGATGGTTCGGGTGATGCTTGGGCGACGGAATCGGCGGGCGACCCGACGGCTGAGTAGTTGCAACAAGGTGCGCGAAATCACGTAGGCGACGACGAGTACGAAAATCGCGGCGATGACTCTGAAAACGATGGGTGGGATGAATCTGGTGACCCCATCTACGACCGACGTTACCCACGGCGGTGTGGCCGTCTCATTACTTTGGAGGAAAAGCCATCCCAGTCTCGTCATGTTCATTCCGATACTGGCAGGCGAAAAAAGGGTTGCGCACGACTCGCGGTAACGCCTAAGCGACTAGCGCGTGAGTGTTCACCATGGACTACCGCATGCCACCTGCCTTAGAGCGCATGTTCAACGTTACCCAAGACGAGCAGCCAGCGTCGACGCTCATCGCTGGCTTTTCACAGCCCGGCCTCGCGGGGCTGACGGCCGTAGATTACCTCGTCGAGCACTTGGACCTGCGCCAAACTGGCTACATCACGACTGACCAGCTCCCCTCAATTACGCCGTTTAACGAAGGGCGGCCCCGCCACCACACGCGGCTGTTCACCCGAGACGACCTCGACGTGACGTTCCTCGTCGGCGAGCTGTTCGTCCCCGTCTGGGCGGCAGACTCGTTCGCCCAGTCGATTCTCCAGTGGGCAGACGAAAACGGCGTAAGCGAAATCGCCCTGCTCTCTGGCGTTCCGATTCCCCACGGCCCCGACGACCACCGCACCTTCTACATCGCAACCGATGACTACCGGGAGCGACGGCTCACTGACGATGCGGTCACACCGATGGTAAACGGCTATCTCGACGGCGTAAACGGGAGCATCATCGAACGTGGGATGGATTCCTCGCTCGCGGCGTGTGTTTTCACCACGCCCGTCCACGGGCAAGCACCCGATGTGGAAGCAGCACTTCGCCTCTTGGATACCGTGAGTCAGGTGTACGACCTCACCGTCGATACCGAACCGCTCGAATCGTTCGCAAAGGCCGTCCAGCAACACTACGCAGACCTCGCAAACCGCTTAGAACAGGTCGAACAGCAGGCCAAGCCCGAAGACCGGATGTACATGTAGCCTAGAAGAAAATCGGGTACCAGAGGTTGGTGGCAAGCCCCATCCAGAGGCCGTAGACGAGCCCGAACAGGACGTGGACGAGGAAGTATCGAAGCGCCTGCCCTTCGGTGAGTTCGACGTGTATCAGGCCAACGGCAACGGCGATCACTGAGATGCCGTAGAACACCATTCCAAAGACGATGCCCGTAAGCATTGCTTCGGGGAAGGTGTTGTAGTACGCCGGGTTGTGAAAGCGGATGACATTCCAGAGCACCCACGGAAAGCCAGCGGCGAGTGTGGTGCCAATCAGAAACAAGAGGATGATTGGCCCGGCGTACTGCGACCCGAACAGCAAGCGACCGCCGGTGAGGCGATTCCAGAGTTCTGTCGTTGGAAACGGCAACTCACCGCGATAGTTTAAAAAAGAAACCGTCATGACGAGTGTTGCGGCGAACCCGCCTGCCACGGCGACCAGCGTAATTGGCTGTGGCGAAAACATCGGCATACTAGACAGTCTGTGTGAACGCCCATAGTAAGCAACTGCCTTCGTCGCGGTAAGCGGTGAGTAACCGCCACACATCCCCGCCCAGTAGCTATTTCTGCCTGAGTCGTGAGGCGTGACCTGTGCACCCATTTCGTGCTGTGCTGTTCGATATGGACGGCGTAATTGTCGATTCACAGAAGTATTGGTCAGGCTACGAACACGACCGCATCTTCCCACAGGCGGTCTCTGGTGACATTGAGCCGGAAGACATCACGGGGATGAACGTCGAAGACCTCTACGACCATCTCGACGCAAACTACGAGACGAAGCTTTCGAAGGCAGCTTTTCTCGACTGCTACGACGAGACGGCGACGCGCGTCTACCGCGAAGACGCCGCGCTCATGGACGGGTTTCACGACCTCGTCGCCGCGCTCCGCGAACAGGGCATCAAAATCGCGCTCGTCTCCTCCTCACAGCGCAACTGGATTGAGCTGGTACTCGACGAGTTCGATTTAGGTGACGCCTTCGACCGCGTCGTGAGCGCCCAAGATATCGACGCGGCGAGCAAGCCCGCCCCAGACATTTTCCACCACGCAGCAGCGTTGCTCGACGTATCACCAGAAGACTGCGTCGTGGTCGAAGATTCGACCCACGGTGTCGAAGCCGCCGTGACCGCTGGGATGTACTGTATTGGCTATCAAAACGAAGGTAGCGGACAAGACCTCACGAAAGCCGACGAGATAGTACCGTCGCCAGCCGACCTCAGACGGGCGTTACTCGATTAGAACTGTTGGGTGCCGTGGTCGGTGATGACTGACTCGATGAGGCGGATTGGCGTCGCGTCGTAGGCCGGATTTTCGAGTTTGAACCCTTCTGCGGGTTCGAGCATGACCTCACTGCCGGAGCGAATTTCGTTTTCGAACACGAAGCCGTCTTCGATGATTTTCGCTCGTGACCCGACGACGACCACTGGAACGCCGACGTCTGCTGCGGTTGCGGAGATGGGGAACGTCCCGACGCGGTTGTAAAACAGGTCGCCGACAATGCAGTCCATCCCGAAGAACACGGCGTCACACTCAGGGAGGAAGTGGCCACAGGCGCTGTCAACGATAAGGTGTGTTTCGACCCGGTCGATACCCGACAGGACGCGCGCCGTCTTACGACCGAGATAGCGTGGGCGGGCCTCGGTGACGTAAACAGTGAGGTGTTTGCCCTCTTTTGCCGCCTGTTCTACGGCTTCGAGGACGGTCGACGAGTAGTCGTGGGTGAGAATCGTCATCCCATCTTCGAGGTGCGAAGAAGCGTTGGCTGCGGCCCGGTCTTTTGCCTTCTCGACTTGGCTTACGACCTCGTCGATAGCGGCGAGCGTGAGCTTTTTCGCTTCCTCTACTGACTCCGCGTCGCCCGCAGTCACGAGGTCGACAATCTGGCGCTGGGTGTTGTACAGCGAGGCGTGTGAGGGGTTTGCCCGGCGCAATGCGCTACTGTTTCGCTCTAAGTCGCGAATGTACTCCTCTACGGTCACGAACTCTCGCTCTGTGAGGTCAGCGAGGGCTGCTGCGGCCTTCACGGCGACTACCGAGGAGCTGTGCGTCTGCATATCGAGAATCTCCTCGACCGTCTCGTCTATCATACCTCTCGCTTCTCGTTCGGAGCAAAAGAACTTCTGGGTCGTGCGTCTCTCAGCCTTTGATGTTGCAGACCGGAAGCGCCCGCGCAACCTTGTCGCCGATGCCGAGCGCGTCCGAGACGCGGATGACCTCGTCTATGTCCTTGTAGACGCCGGGCGCTTCCTCTGCGACCGTCGCCCCGGACTGGGCTTTGACGTAGATGTGCTGTTGCTCGCGCAGTTCTTCTCTGACCGTCTCGCCCCAGAACTCCTGTTTTGCCTGTGTGCGACTCATGACGCGCCCTGCGCCGTGGGCGGTCGAGCCAAAGGTGAGGCCAAGCGAGTTCTCCCCGCCGCGCAGGATGTAGCTGTGCGTGCCCATCGAGCCGGGGATGATGATTGGCTGACCCACGTCGCGGTAGGCGGGTGGAAGTTCGGGCCGCCCTGCCGGGAACGCCCGCGTCGCCCCTTTCCGGTGGACAAACAGTTCGCGCTGTTCGCCATCGACCTCGTGAACCTCCTTTTTGGCGATGTTGTGGGCCACGTCGTAGAGCAGGTTCATCTCCATCTCCTCCCACGGGCGGTCGAACACGTCTTCGAACACCGTGCGAGTACGGTGCATGATGAGTTGGCGGTTCACCCACGCGAAGTTGATGGCCGCGCACATCGCGCCGTAGTAGTCCTCAGCGAGTTGGCTGCCCGCGGGCGCAGCGGCGAGTTCGCGGTCTGGAAGTTCTGCGAGCAGGCCGCTGTGTTGTTTCTCGATTTTCCGCAAGTAGTCCGTACAGACTTGGTGGCCAAGCCCTCGGGAACCGCAGTGGATGAGGACCACAATCTGGTCTTCAGAGAGGCCGAACGCCTCGCCCACATCCTCGCGGAACACGTCGGTCACGCGCTGGACTTCGAGGAAGTGGTTCCCCGAACCGAGCGAGCCAAGCTGGTTTCGCCCGCGATTTTTCGCTTTCTCAGACACCTTGTCGGGGCGCGCGTCGGGTCGGAAGCCCTCGTCCTCGCAGTGGGCGAGGTCGGCTTCGGTGGCGTAGCCCTGTTCGAGCGCCCACCGCATCCCCTTATCAAGGACTTCGTTAACCGTGGCGACGCTATCTTGGACGACGCCGCCGCCGCCGAGGCCAGAGGGGATGGCGTCGAACAACGCCTCGACGAGTTCCTCCTCGTGACCTTTGAGGTCGTCGTAGGTGAGGTTCGTCGTCATCATTCTGACGCCGCAGTTGATGTCGTAGCCGACCGCGCCGGGCGAGATACAGCCGTCTTCGGTGTCGATTCCGGCGACGCCACCGACCGGGAAGCCGTAGCCCTGATGGCCATCCGGCATACAGATGGCGTGGTTCTGGATACCCGGCAGGTGAGTGGCGTTTTTGAGTTGGGTGAGCGTCAGATCGTCGCTAATCTGGTCAAGGAGGGTCTCGCTTGCGAGCACGCGGGCGGGGACGCGCATGTCGCCGTCTTTGGGAATCTCCCAGACGAACTCGCGGAGCTTGTGAAGCGTGATGTCACCAGCTTCGTAGGTAGTCATAGCTGAACCTACGGCCGCCGGGCGGAATAGGTTTTCATCTGTGGATTCGCGCGACCGTCAGGCGTCGAAGACGACGTAGCCGTCCCAGCCCGCTGACGTTTCCTCGATGCGCATTTCAGAATACGTCACGGCCTTGATGTCGCGGGCGGTCACGTCCGCGAGCGGGACACCGCGCGCACTCGCTTCCACGACCCACTCGCCGTTTTCTTCGCTGACGGTGGTCTCGTTCTCCACGGGGAGCACGAGGCGCACGTCGCGCTCGTAGATGAGGTCATCGAGATAGTCAAAGAGCGCCGCTTCACGACTCTCCGCGCGGACGGTGAAGGAAAATCGCTCGCCTGTCTCCGGAAACTCGTCACACATACAGGCGGTGAGGCCGTCACCGAAGGCGGCAAACAGGGCAGAGAGCGTCTCGCCGGTCGCGGCGACACCCACGTCTGCGGTGTGCTCTTTCAGCTCGAAACTCACGACAGCGCCTCCGCGATGGTCATACCAATTCTTTAGACCGCATCGTCTTTTTCCTCGCGGTTTCCGGGTGCGGCGTCAGGTGCTTCAACGTCAGAGTCGACTTCGTCTTGTTGGACCTTCTCCTGTTGATTGATTCCTGTGAGTCGCGTCAGCTGCTCTGAGGTGAGGGCGGTCCCCTCGCCGCTCGACTCGCCAACGGCAACCCCGCTCGTCACGATGGCACGAACCCCCTCTTCGACGGTCATGTCCACGTCGTGAACCTTCTCAACGGGCAGGTGGACGAGAAAGCCGCCCATCACCGGGTTTGGCGCGAGCGGGAGAAACAGCGTCTGCATATCGTCGTGGCCCGCCGCGGTCTCGATTTCCTCCGGTGTATCGGCGGTGAGAAAGCCAATCGTGTACGCGCCCTCGTGGGGGAACTCGACGATTTTGACCTCCTGGAAGCTCTGTGTGTCGCTCTCGATGAGCACGTCGCTCATCCGACGAAAGCTGTGATAGACGCCACCCACGCCCGGAATCGCCTCTACGAGCGTGTGAAACCGGTCGGCCATGTGCTCGCCGCTCGTCCCCTCAGAGACGATGCCGACAACGAAGATGATGACGACGGTGGCGACGATGGCGGTGGCCTGCACCAGAAAACCCGGCATGTTGATGGTCCAGAAGTAGTTCGCAACCTGGACGAACGGAGCCAAAATGTCAGAGACGAACCGCACGATGAACCCGAGGACGATGAACGTGATGATGAGCGGAATCGTGAGTGCGGCCCCGCTCAGGAAGATTTGCCGAACGCGGAGCTTGAAACTTTGTGCGTGTTCTCGTGGCAAGTCCCCCTCGCCATCACCCGAATTCATTACCGGCTCGTATCACCCCACTGCCGAAAGTGTTGTGGCAAGGGCGGTGGTATTATATCGACTCCGTCGCTATAATCCGTGATAGTGAGCGTCAACATCGAACTGCGCGTCGCCGGGCCTGGCAATGACGCTTTTGCGAAGGAGGCCTGGGAACTAAAAGAACATATCCGGAAAAACGAGGGGTTCCTCCGCCAGCGACGTGGCTTTTTCATGGACGCCTACCGCCGGTCTACGGCGTACCTGCTCGTCGAAGACGGCCCCGTAGAGAAGCTCGTCGCGTTCTGTTCGGTCCGTCGTGACGGCTACATTCTGTTTCTCGCGGTCAATGCCGACTACCGCGGCGAGGGCTTTGCAGAACGGCTCGTCAAAGCCATCGCAGAGGAGTACGGCTCCGTGAGCTGTCACGCGCGAACCACGAACGAACAGGCACTCGGCTTTTACAAACACATTGGCTTCAAAATCGTCCGCGAAGTCACCAACTACTACGAAGACGGCGGTGCGGCCTACTATCTGCGACTTGGCAACAGTTCGATTACGAGCAAGTTCTCTGAGTTCATGCGGCGCTGAAGGGCAAGTCCTTTCTAACCGTACGACGAATCCCGGTCGATGGAAGAGCGCACGCGTGCGTATCTCCGTGGCCGCTTTCGAGACTACTACAGACGCCACGAGATAACGCCACCACCGAACGCCCACGAGCGAGAGTGGGGCTTCATCCCGTGGACCGAGTCGCCGGGCACGACGATGGTTCGCCACCGGTCGCTCCTCGACTTGGGCGACCTCGGTGAATTTCTCCAGCACAAGCGCCCCCGCCACGTCTACTTCTCCGCCGGGCAGTACGCAGACCCGAGTGCGAACTCGATGACGAAAAAGCGCTGGCAAGGTTCAGACCTCGTCTTCGATTTGGACGCAGACCACCTGCCCGCTGTAACCCTAGGCGAGGACTCCTACGCAGAGATGCTCGAAAAGTGTAAGAGTGCACTCATGCGCCTACTCTCGTTTCTCGACGACGACTTCGGCTTTACCGATACACAGGTGGTGTTCTCTGGCGGGCGAGGCTACCACGTCCACGTCAGAGACCCGGGCGTCTTCGACTTAGAGCGCGAGGAACGCCGCGAAATCGTTGACTACGTCCGCGGCATTGGCCTCGACTTTGACGAACTCATCGCCACAGAATCCGTCCAAGGACTCGGCCGTAAAACGCCCGCCGACAAGCGCACGCTGCGCATTCGCGGCGGCTGGGGGAAACGCGCCCACCGCCACCTTATGAGCTACGTCGATGCCGTCCTCGAACAAGACGAAGAGACGGCCTTAGAGCAACTCCAGTCGAGAGACGGTGTGGGCGAGGGTCGCGCGAAGGCGGCACTCACCGCAATGCAGTCGAATCGTGACGCAATCGCGGCTGGAAACATCGACGTCCACCCCGCGTTCTACCGGATTGCGCGTGACGTGATGCGCGAGGTCGTTCCGCTCGACAACGCACCGATTGACGAACCCGTGACCACCGACACGAATCGCCTCATTCGCCTGCCGGGAAGCCTCCACGGCGGGAGTGGCCTGCAGGTGCTTCGCCTCGAACGCGACGAACTCGCCGCGTTCAACCCACTCGAAGCGGCTGTGCCCGAAACGTTCGTGGGTCACGACATCACGGTGGAAGTCACGAACGGCGGGACGGTCGAACTCGGTGGCGATAGTTTTACACTGTCTGAAGGAGATGTTACAGTTCCAGAGTATCTGGGCATCTTCCTGATGGCCAGAGGACGCGCAGAGAAGGGCAAAGAATGAATCTAGACGACCTCCAATCTGTCCGAAGCAAAGAGCGACAAAAGGACAGCCTGCAGCATCTTCGTGCGACCTTTTATGCCGACGCTGCGGAGTTCATTCAGTCGCTGCGCGACGAGCGCGAGGCCGCTGCCGCGCGCGCAGATGACCCCTTCGACTCACCCGACGTTCGACGGCTTTCTGACGACATCAAAACCGCAGAGAGCACCGTCGAAGCCGTCTACGAACGCCGCATTGGTAAACTCGTCAAGATGGCAAGCCTCGACGCTGCGGGCATGCCAGTCGACGACGACGGCCTCACCGCAGAGGAAGAAGGCGTCTACGAGCAACTCGTGACGGCAATCGAGGAAAATCGAGCACACGTCCTGTCGGTGCTTTCGGGCGAAGGCGTCCCGACCAGCACGGACGACGAGCCTGCGGAGGCAGACCCAGCGCCTGAGCCAGCAGACACGCCCGCATCTGGTATCAGCGCCGCCGATATGATGGGCAGCGACGGAACAGCGGACGAGCAGGCGGACACCCAGCCGGTGCCACCTGACGAACCGGCTCCAGACGAGCCAGCGCCCGAGATTCCGCCCGACGAACCTGAACGCCCAGCTCCTGACCAGCCCGAAGCCACGGCTGAAACGGACGTGGCGGACGCAACCGAGGACACAGACGCCGAGCCGGACGACGAGCGCACGACCGTCCGCATCACCAAAGACGTTGGCGAGATTTTCGGTATCGACCAGCGCACCTACGTCCTCTCTGCAGAAGACGTGGTGACGCTGCCATCGGCCAACGCGAAGCCACTCGTTGACCAAGACGCCGCGGAGCCGCTGAACTAAGCCGTTTCTTCTGCCGCACAGTTGTTCGGTCCGAGTTCCAACTCCGTCGCTTCTTGGTCGTCGGAAATTGCTCGCATACCCGTGTTGATGGCGATAACCGTCTCGTAGTTCGGCGGTTTTTCTGGCAAGGTTGCGGTGATTCGGTCGACAAACTCGGCTTCAGGGAGTGTGAGCAGGGACAGGTCGGTGCGCACGGTGTGGATGTCCGTGTAGATGGGGTTGCCCGGGGTGGCATTTGGCGACGAGCCGTCTGCGCTGATGGTGAAGTGACCGGGGAGGACGAGCACGTCGTCCGGTTCTGCGAGCAGCGTCCCGTGGAGCGACTGATACAGGAGTCGCGCACCGTCTGCGGCGTCTGCGTCGCCGAACTGGAGTTCGGTGCGGCCCACAGAGTTCGTAAACAGCGTATCGCCCGTACACACGGCCACGTCGTCTACGAGGTAGTTCACCATCTCTGAGGTGTGGCCAGGGACGGCGACGGCCTTTATCGCCACGTCGCCGACGGTGACGACGTCGTTGCGTCCGAGCGCGTCGTAGTCGTATGTCACGCCGCGGTCGGTCGCACGTTCGCCGAGATGGTAGGTCGCGCCCACGGCGTCTGCGAGTGCGCGGCCGCCGCTCAGGTGGTCTGCGTGGACGTGTGTGTCGAACACGTCCGTTATCTCGACGCCATGGCGCTCTGCGAGCGAGACGAACTCCGCGGTGTGACGGGTCGCATCTATGACCGCCGCCGTCCCCGTGTGTCGGGCGATGATGAGATAGGAAAGACAGCCCTTTGCCCGGCGTTGTACTTGAATGACGGTCACTTTGTCAGAATCGGTCGGAATGGTGACGGTGTCGTACACCGCGCTCCACGCTTTCATGCCGCCTTCGACGAGCGACACGTTCGCGTAGCCGAGGGCGGAGAGTGCGTCTGCGAAGCGGTCAGAGGAGATTCCTTTCGCACAGATGGTGACGATGCGGTCGTCGGTGGTCACGCCGAGTTCGTCGAAAATCTCGTCTTTGGTCACCGGGTCACCTGGTTTGTACGGAAAGTTCTGGGCACCTTCAACGTGCCACGCCGCGAAATTATCCGGTGGGCGAGTGTCGATGAGGGCAAACGAAACGTCGTCGTCTACGAGCCGACGGAGGTCGTCTGCCGTGATGCGGGATACCATACTAGTCCAGACGGACAGGAAGTGGATTAACTATTGCCCGACCAGCCGTGCGGCTTCGGCACACAATCGAAACGGTGGTTTCTGATTCGGACGCTGGGCGAGTGAGCGACGAGAGCGGCGCGAGACCGGAGGGAACCACCAGCATACGAACCATTATTGCTGTTCGACCGAGTAGGTACAGGTAACCGATGGCCGACTCGATGGCAGAACTACTGCGCAAAGACATGGAGTGTGAGGGACTCCTCGAATGTTTCCACGGACTCCGTGAACTCGACCGGGACTGCTTCAGCGTGCTCGCACAGTCAGACGAAGCGTTGACGATCGACGAAATCGCGGACCAAGTCGGGCGAGAGCGCTCTACCGCCTACCGCGCCGTCCAGCGCCTCCTGCAAGCAGGCTTCATCCAGAAAGAACAGGTGAACTACGAACAGGGCGGCTACCACCACGTCTACACCACCGCGGCCGCAGACGAGGTCGCAGACGAACTCCAGCGCCTCCTCAACGACTGGTACGCGAAGATGGGCACGCTCATCCAAGAGTTCCGGACGAAATACGACCGCGAACCGCTCGAAGTGACCGAATAGCGGCTTTTGCTGCGGGTTTTAGTGCGTCGTGAGCGACGGCTGGAGCTGTTGAAACGTCAAAAAAACCAGCTTTCGAAAGCCTTCGGGCGCGCACCCAAGCCGGTGTTATTGGAAGGTGCGGCCGAACTCGCGCTCTTCGGTCTCCGGTTCGCGCTGCTGGAAGCGCTGTTCGATTTCGTCGTAGCGACGCTTCGTTTCCTCGGTGACCGATGCCTGAACTTCCTTCATCGCCTTCTTGAAGTGCGCGCGGGTCACGCGAACGTTGTCAACGCCCGTAGCGATGTCTTCGGGCGAGACACTGCGGATGAACTCGCGGCTCGCGGCCATCGACGCTTCACGCACGAGCGCTTCTAAGTCGGCGCCGACGAAGCCCTCAGTATCTTTCGCGAGTTTATCGAGGTCAACGTCGTCTGCGATTGGCTTGTCCGTGGTGTGGACGTCCAAGATGGCGCGACGCGCGTCCTCGTCCGGGACGGGAACGTGGATGTGGCGGTCTAAACGACCCGGGCGCAACAGCGCAGCGTCGATGAGGTCTGGCCGGTTGGTCGTCGCAATGACGACCACGTCTTCGAGTTCTTCTAACCCGTCGAGTTCGGTCAGGAGCTGTGAGACCATGCGTTCAGAGACGCCGGAGTCACCCATGCGCTGGCCGCGTTCTGAGGCGATGGAGTCGATTTCGTCGAAGAACACCACCGTCGGGGCGTTCTCGCGGGCTTTCGCGAACACTTCGCGGACACCTTTCTCCGACTCACCGACGAACTTGTTGAGCAGTTCGGGGCCTTTGATGGAGATGAAGTTCGACTCGGCCTCGTTTGCGACGGCCTTTGCGAGCAGCGTCTTCCCCGTGCCCGGTGGGCCGTAGAGCAGGACGCCCTTTGCGGCTTCCATGCCCATCGTCTCGAACACCTCGGGGTATTCGAGTGGCCACTGGATGGTCTCGCGGAGGCGCTCTTTCGTGTCTTCTAAGCCACCGACGTTCTCCCACGACACGTCCGGCGCTTCGACGAACACCTCACGGAGCGCGGAGGGCGAGATGCCCTTCAGCGCCTCTTTGAAGTCGGTTTCCGTGACCTGAATCGACTCAAGGACGTCCGCGTCGATCTCGTCGGCTTCGAGGTCGAGGTCGGGACGGATGCGCCGCAGTGCGTTCATCGCGGACTCGCGGGCGAGCGACTCTAAGTCGGCGCCGACGAAGCCGTGGGTGTTCGCGGCGTACATCTCAAGGTCGATTCCCTCAGCCAATGGCATCCCGCGGGTGTGCACCTGCAGAATCTCTTTGCGACCCTGTTTGTCCGGGACCCCGATTTCGATTTCGCGGTCGAACCGTCCGCCGCGGCGCAGTGCCGGGTCGATGGCGTTGATACGGTTGGTCGCGCCGATGACCGTCACCTGCCCGCGCTCGTTCAGCCCGTCCATGAGCGAGAGGAGTTGGGCGACGACGCGGCGTTCTACGTCACCGGAGGTCTCCCCGCGCTTTGGCGCGATGGAGTCGAGTTCGTCGATAAAGACGATGGCCGGTGCGCCCTCTTCTGCGCGTTCGAACACCTCACGGAGTTGTTCTTCGGACTCTCCGTAGTACTTCGACATGATTTCGGGACCCGAGATGGTCTCGAAGGTGGCGTCGATTTCGTTCGCCACGGCCTTTGCGATGAGCGTCTTCCCCGTGCCCGGTGGGCCGTGGAGGAGCACGCCTTTTGGCGGTTCGATGCCGAGTTGCTGGAACAGCTCGGGGTGGCGCATCGGCAGTTCAATCATCTCGCGGACCTGCTCTAACTCCTTGTCGAGGCCGCCGATGTCCTCGTAGGTGATAGAGGGGCCGCCAAGCGGACTGGTTCGTTCCGTGCCGCGAATCTGCTCTGCTGGCTTCTCGCTAATCTCGATTTCCGTCGAGTCGGTGACGACGACCGTACCAGACGGCGTGACGCCCGCGATACGAAGCGGAATCTTCTGATTCGACATGCTCGTCATCGGGCCAAAGCCGAGCGAGAACGGCACCGTCTGGCCTTTGGTGATGGCTTGTCCGGCGAGCTTATCGCGGATGTACGGGCCGATGTTTCCGCGGATACGGAGATTCTGTGGCAGGGCCACCGTCACCTTCGTTGCGGGTTTCACGTCGGCTTTCTCGACGGTCACGCGGTCGTCGATGCCGACGTCTGCTTCCTGGCGGAGGCGGCCGTCGATGCGAATGATGCTTCGCCCTTCGTCCTCGGGGTAGCCGGGCCAGACCCGGGCGACGGCGCGCCCACTGTCTTTCCCTTCGATAACGATGTAATCGCCGTTTTCGAGGTCGAGTTCGGCCATTGCTGCGCGGTCTACGGCGGCCAATCCACGACCGGCGTCTTTCTGTTTTAGGGGTTTGACGGTGAGCTTCATCGGTCTACCTCGATAGTAAGGATGCCATTTTTGATAAACGCTCTTGCCCCGCCCTCCGTGGGTATCTCGATTTCGAGCTGCTCGTCGTCATCCCAGACAACGATTGCGGTGTGGTCGAGGACATCGACCGAGGCACCACCACGCATGCCGAGGTCGGCCGCAAAGACCGTCGTGTCGGCGTAGTCGTAGCGGGTAAACTGCCCCTCATCGCCGCCCGGACTGTCTTGTAGCGTGATTTTCATACTAACCTATAGTTAGTTATCTCTATATTTAACTGTTTCGCTGAGAACCGTTGTACAGCGCAGGGAATCGATTGTGCGGTAGTATTGCGGTTCAGTGTTCTAAACTTATCCGTCGCGCCTGTGTCGTCTCACATATGCACACCGTAACGCACCACGGACGGGAGACAGCGTATCGGCGCACTGACTTCGGCGACGACGGCCCCCCAATCTGCTACGTCCACGGCAGTGGCGGCACCCACCGGGTCTGGGCGGGCATCTACGGACGCCGCTCGAACGCCCGTCCGGCAGTCGCCCTCGACCTGAGCGGCCACGGTGACTCCGACGATTTCGACGCCGAACCCGGCTTTGCAACACTTTCTGCGTACGCAGACGACGTGCTCGCCGTCTGTGAAGAGACCGGCGCAACCGTCCTCGTCGGCAACTCACTCGGCGGCGCAGTCATCATCCACCTGCTGGTCGAACGCGGCTTCGAACCGGAGGCCGTCGTCCTCGCGGGCTCGGGCGCGAAACTCGCCGTGCTCGATGACCTCCTCAATCTCTTCGAGACGGACTTCGAGCGCGCCGTCTCGTTTCTCCACGGCGAGGACATGCTGTTTCACGACACCACGACGAGCGTCACCGACCACTCGAAGGCCACGATGAACGCGGTGGGAAAAGCCGTCACGACGAGGGATTTCCGCACCTGCCACACGTTCGACGAACGAGACGCGCTTGGAACTATCGAGACGAGAACCCTCGCGCTCGTCGGTGAGTACGACCGACTCACACCAGTTTCGTATCACGAATATTTGGTCGAGAACATGCAGAATGCGACACTCGCCATGATAGAAAACGCCGCCCACCTCGCAATGATAGAACAACCAGACGCCTTCGCCACCGCAATCGAGCGCTTTCTCGCTCAGTAGAGGTTGTCGAGGTCTTTCTCGACGTGGCTGTGTTCGGGGCCGGGGAAGCTCCCGTCGCGCACCTCGTCTGCGTACGCAGTAATCGCCTTTTCCATCTCCGCGCGCACGTTACCGAACTGTTTTGCGAACGGTGGTTGCCAGTCGCTCGTGCCGACGACATCATCAACGACGAGCACCTGTCCGTCCGTGTCCGGGCCAGCACCGATGCCGATGGTCGGAATCGCTAACGTTTCAGTCACCTGCGCGGCGAGGTTCGCAGGGACGTGTTCGAGCACAAGCGAGAACGCACCCGCATCCTCGTGCTGTTTGGCGAGTTCGAGAATTTCCGTGGCCGAGTCCCGCGTCGTGCCTTGGCGGGTGTAGCCGCCGAGTTGGTTCACCTGCTGGGGCGTCAACCCGAGGTGTGCCATGACCGGAATCCCGAGTTGCGTGAGTTTGCGCGTCAGTTCGACAGTGTGTGGCCCGCTCTCGATTTTGACGGCTTTCGCCCCCGCTTCCTTGAGCATGCGCCCGGCGTTTTTGATGCTCTCTGCGTCATCTACGCCAAAGCTGAGAAACGGCATGTCCGCCACAACGAGAGCGTTTTCGGTCGCACGGGCGACGGCGGCCGTGTGGCGCACCGTATCGTCAACCGTCACGGGGAGCGTCGAGTCGTAGCCGAGCGAGGTGTTCCCGAGGCTGTCACCGACGAGCAGAATATCGAGGCCCTGTGCATCGGCAATCGCGGCGGTCGGCGCATCGTAGGCCGTCATCATCACAATCCGCGTCTCGCCCGCCATATTGCGGATGTCCTTGACTGTCGTGGGCATATGACAGCAGTGGTCGGGGTGGGATTAAACGTATTCGGTCACCCGCACGCAGTGGCGCAAAACGGCAACCATTAACCACCCGCCACCGCAACGAGAACCTGTGCCAGCACGCGTCGAGACGACCGAGGTCGAGGGAATTGACTACACGTGGGTGATGCAGGTCACGTTCGTCCTCACCATCGCCATCGGCGCGCCCGTCGTCACGCTGCTTTCGATTCCCTACACCCTTCCAACGTGGGGGGCGCGCGCGTCGTTTGCGATTCGCGTCGGCGCAATCATCTGGTTGCTGACGGCGCTTTCAGTCTACACCTACGCGCGGCGCAACGTTTCGACGTAGACGAACCTCGTCCCCGCTCGTGTCGCGGTCTCTGCGTCACTTTTCGAGTCCCCGATGAACACCGTCTCAGCCGGGTCCGCGTCGAGGTCCTCGATGACGGCCAGCAACGGTTCTGGGTGGGGCTTCTGTTCGGGGAGCGAATCGCGCCCGACCATCGCAGAAATACGCTCTGAGAGCCCGTGGGTTTCGAGGGCGATGTGTACCGCAGACGCGCAGTTGAGCGAGCACACCCCAACCGGGATGTTCGCTGGAATTGCGTCGGCCAGAAACAGCCGCGTCGAGTTGCGTGCGCCGGTCCGTTCGTGGTCTGCGATAATCGACTCGACGAGCGCGCCGTTGTCGGTTTCTTTGCCAAGCGAGAGCAGCCCCCAGAGGTCTTCACCGTCCGTTTCAACCCCGCGACTTTCGAGGGCTGCGGTGACGTTTTCTCTGACCGCGTTCCAATCGACGTCGAGCCGGACGAGCGTGCCGTCTAAATCATAAACAATCGCGTTTGCCGACGCGAGCGTGGAGGGGGACATAGAGAGTGTCTGACTGCCGAATAAAAATGGCTTCTGGCTACTGGTTTTTGACTGCCGCCTCGACGCTGGTGACGACACCAGTCACCGCACTCCCCGGGGCCAACCCAATGAACAACCCGTCATCACCGGACAGGAGTCGAATCGCAATCATGTTCCCCATGTAGGTGACGAAGGCTCGAACACCGGCTGGGTCTACGAACAGGTCTTTGAACAGCTCGCGCTCGGTGAAATCTAAGTGAACGTACGAATGGATGGTGTCAAAATGAGCCGTCATCTGCTCGCGGTCCTGATAGAGGGTATCGACAACGTCTGAGACGTACAGAATATTGAACGCCTCTGTGTTGTACTCGACGCCGATGAGTACCTCTGCATCGGAAATCGAAGCCGCCGCTTCGAGTGCGGCCTCGGCGTCGAAATCAACGACGGTAGTTGTGCCCGTGAAGTTCATTCAAACCCCTTCACAGCTATCCGATAAAAGGGTACTGTCAGTGCACGCAGTCAGGAAACGGACGCCGCTCCGCTACCCGAGTAAGTTGCGCGCGATGACCATCTTCTGGATCTCGGAGGTGCCCTCGTAGATGGTTGTAATCTTCGCATCGCGGTACATCCGTTCGACCGGGAAGTCCGTGGTGTAGCCGTAGCCGCCGTGAATCTGGACGGCCTGATTTGCGACCTGTACAGCGTTTTCGCTCGCGAAGTACTTGGCGATACTCGCGGCCATCTGGACGTCTTCACCGGCGTCGTCGCGGCGGGCGGCGTCGCGGGCGAGCAGGCGTGCAGCCTGCACTTTTGTCTGCATATCGGCGAGTTTGTGTTGGATGGTCTGAATCTCGGCGATTGGCTCGCCAAACTGCTCGCGCTCTTGGGCGTAAGAAAGCGCTTCATCAAGGGCTGACTGGCCCACACCGACTGCCTGTGAGGCGATGGCGATGCGCCCGCCGTTTAAAATAGAGAATGCCGCAGAGAGCCCTTTCCCAACCTCAGTCAAGCGGTTCTCTGCAGGGATGTGCACGTCATCGAAGATGAGCCCCGTCGTGTCGCTCGCTCTGAGACCGAGTTTGTCCTCTTTCTTGCCGACTTCGACGCCCGGCGTGTCCTTCGGGACGAGGAACTGGGTGACCGTCCGCGGGTCTTCGCGGTCGGTCTTTGCGAACACGACGGCCACGTCAGAGCGCTGGCCGTTCGTGATCCACTGCTTTTTCCCGTTGAGTACGTACTCGTCGCCAACACGCTTCGCTTCGGTTTCCATCTGCGCGGGGTTCGAGCCTGCGCCCGGCTCTGAGAGACAGAACGCGCCAATCGACTCGCCGCTTGCGAGGCGGGGGAGCCAGTGCTCGCGGTGTGCGTCGCTTCCGAACTCGTCGATACAGGCGTTTACGAGGTACTGGACGGACATCGCCGTCGCCGCCGCGAGCATGCCGTAGGCGACTTCCTCGTTTACGATGCTGTAGGTCATCCGGTCGCCACCAAAGCCGCCATACTCCTCAGGAATGTTGAGGCCGAGTAAATCGAGGTCAGCAAGGCCCTGCCAGACCTCCTCTGGGAACACCTGTTCTCGGTCTGCTTGCTCGGCCGTCGGTCGAATCTCGTTTATCGAAAATTCGCGCACCGCCTCTTTGATGGCCTGTTGTTCGGGCGTGAGTTCCATACCCACAATCTAGAGGGCGGGTCGAAAAACTTGCCCCTTTTTCACTCGGCGAGGGTGAGGTCGAAATGCGCTTCTAAGGCTTCGATGACCGAGCCACCGACGCCTGCGCTCGTCGCCCGTCCCTGTTCGACGGCGAGCAGGTCGTCTTCTGCGAGGTCTAAGTCAGCGGCGAGGTCTTCGACCGTCAAGCCAGCGTCTTGGCGCGCTTCGGTGACGAGGTCTGCGTAGCCTTTCACGAGATACGGAAGCGGGTCGTCGTCGTAGTGAGTGCCCTCTTTCTCCCAGCGGGTGGGGTCGCCTTTGCGCGCGTCCGCCATCCGCGCAACGTTTCTCGCCGCCCGCTTTTTCCGGCTCTCGCGGCGTTCTTCTGGTTCGTTCATCCGCTCTTTGCGTTCGCGTTTCGAATCGCCGTGGGGCGCACAGTCACGGCAGACGAGCAACTCGGCTCCGGCTATCGATTCCGTCCGGAGGTCGCCGGTGGTTTTGCCACAGAGCTCACACGAGTCGCCACCGCCGCCACCGAGGCTACCGCCGGTCGAGTACTTGGCCATGGTCGATTTTAGGGGAATTGACCGTTTAAAACGTGCGCTTCCCTCAGTTTTCTGCGAAGCGTTCGACAATCCAACCAGAACACCTATACAGGGTTGTGACACGTACAATCGCATGCACCGCCGCCATTTCCTCCACCTCGGAGCTATTTCAACGCTCGGTCTCGCTGGGTGTCTCAATCAAGGGACACAAGGTGACGCCGACACCACGACCACTTCGCAAACGACGACTGCGACAACGGCGGCGGCAACAGACGAGGAGAGTCGTGGCGTCTACATTCAGTCGTTCGTCGAGGGGATGTACATGGCCGGGATGGCCGATGCTGGCCCGTACAAAGTCGGCCTGATGTACACCGTCCCCCACGAGTTTTGGAACGTGAATGGAGCCAGCCTCCAAAAAACCGCCATCGAATCGTCCGATTCGGTGCACCTGATGACGACCGTCTGGGACCCAGAAACCGGGATTGTCCTGCCCGAATCAGGCGTCTCAGTCGAACTCGCTGGCCAAGAAGAAGTCATCTATCCGATGCTCTCCCAGCGCATGGGCTTTCACTACGGCGACAACATGCCGCTCGGCGACGACGGCACCTACACCGCAACCGTCTCAGTCGGCGGCATGAACATCCGACGCACCGGCGCGTTCGCAGAGAAATTCGGCGACCCAGCCTCCACCGACATCGAATTCGAGTTCACGAAAGATACTCGCGAGCAGATTTCCGTCACCGAAATCGAAGAGGCGGGCAATCCCGGTTCAGTCAAACCAATGGACATGATGATGCCACTCGGCTTCGCGCCCGAGCGCGACGCGCTCCCCGGCACGCTCCTCGGTGAAGCAAAAAGTGGGGATGCGTTGTTCTACGCGACGCTCCTCTCCGGTGGCGACGTGCCAGCCGGTATCGACGCCGAGAGCTACCTCGCCGTGTCGGCGAGAACACCGTACAACCGGTTTGTCCTTCCGGCGATGGCGCTCAGTGGAACACTTTCACGCGGTGGCGAAGAGGTTTATAGTGGGATGTTCGAGCGAACGCTCGACCCCGACCTCAATTACCACTACGGCGCGGACGTCTCTGGTGTCGAATCCGGCGATACGCTCACGCTCACCGTTGAGACGCCACCACAGGTCGCGCGTCACGAGGGTTACGAGACCGCCTTCCTCGACACGACCCCGTTCGAGGTGACGCTGTCCGGGCAGTGAGGCTTTATTGACGGCGGGTGAACGGAGCGATAATCGATGAAACGGACGAGTCGAGCGGTTGTTGCACTGGCCCTCACGCTTTCACTCCTCGCAGGTGCGACAACGGCGAGCGCCCACGGAAACCACCTGAGTGCAGACAGCCAAGTGTCCGGCGACGGCTCGGTCATGGTCGAACGGCTGTTCGTCGACCAAGCCGCGTACCTCGTGTTGCACGCAGACAACGACGGGAATCCGGGCAAAGTGATTGGGCACAAAGCCGTCTCTCGCGGCTTTCACGCACCGATTTCGGTGGAGATGAGCGACGAGTTCTGGAACGACATGGCGGGCAACGAAACCGTCTGGGCAGTGCTCCACGAGGACAACGGCGACGGCGAGTTCAACCCGAAAAGTGACGGGGAACTCCAAGCCTTCGGTGGGGCCGCAGCCACGCCAATCACGGTGCGAAAAGGCGCAGGTTCCGTCTCCGTCGCCGCCGCCGGGTTCAGCGTGAAAGAGACGCAGGTGAACAACGTGACAATTCCGCAGGTCACGACCAGCCAATCGAGTTTCCTCGTCCTCAGAACCAACACGAACGGTGCGCCCGGTGAAATCGTCGGCCACGCACCGCTCGCGGCAGGAACAGAGACCAACGTCCCCGTCATCATCAATGAAACCTACTTCGACGCCCAGCAAGCCCAGTTCCTCCTCTGGGCAACCGTGTACGAAGACAACGGCGACGGCGAGTTCGACCCCGCGACCGACAAACTCGTCACAGCCGGTGGCGTGCCGGTCGCATCGCTGTTCACCGTCGCAAAACCGCTCGGAGACAACTCGGGCGACGGCGGATTGGTGAACACACCGTCACAGACGGCCACCCAAACCACGACGGACGCCGAACCAACGCAGACACCCACAACGACAGAGGGCCCCGGATTTGGCGTGCTGGCGGCGCTCGTCGCGCTCTCCGGGTTCGTCTGCATCCGACTCGGCCGCCGCGTGTGACACTGTCCCAGTTTCGATGACTGAACCAGAAACGTCTTTTTTAACCCTCTTATATACTCACAGCAATGAATCGGCGCACGTTTCTTCGAGCCAGTGCCCTCACCGGCGCAGCCTCGCTCGCTGGCTGTACCGGGTTGTTCGAGAGTCAATCAGTTCGCGAACCACCGCTCGCAGACTTCCGACCAAACGCCGTCTACCTCCCGACTCACGCAGAGGGGATGGAGATGGCAGGCATGGGAAAGGGCGGAGACTACCAGTTCGGGCTGATGTACAGCTACCCACACCGATTCTGGAACATGAACGAGCGTGCAACCCAGAAGACGAGCGTCACCGCAGAAGACACCGTCCACCTGATGGCAGTCGTCTGGGACCCAGAAACGGGCACCGTCCTCCCCGAAACCGGCCTGTCGGTCGAACTCGACGGCGAGGAAGAAGTCATCTATCCGATGCTCTCTCAGCAGATGGGCTTTCACTACGGCGACAACATGCCGCTCGGCGAAGACGGCACCTACACCGCAACCGTCTCAGTCGGCGGCATGAACATCCGACGCACCGGCGCGTTCGCAGAGAAATTCGGCGACCCAGCCTCCACTGACATCGAATTCGAGTTCAGTCAAGAAACCCTCGAAGCCCTCCCGTATCGCCTGCTCGAAGACGAAGCCGGGAACAAAGGTGCGCTTGAACCCATGCAGATGGGAATGATGCCAAGCGCCACCGCGCCAGCGAAAGACGCCTTACCCGGTGCGTTCATCGGCGAGGCCACGAGCGGCGATGCGCTGTTCTACGCGACGCTCCTCTCCGGTGGCGACGTGCCAGCCGGTATTGACGCCGAGAGCTATCTCGCGCTCTCTGCACGTACGCCGTACAACCAGATGGTGCTCCCGTCGATGGGGCTCTCCGGGTCGCTCGCAAGTGGTGGTGAAATCGTCTCCGAACTCACCTTCGTCCGTACCTTAGACCCCGACCTGAACTACCACTACGGCGCGGCACTCGACGGAGCTGCGTCGTGGGACGAACTCAGTATCACAGTGGACATCGTCCCACAGGTCGCTCGCCACGAGGGCTACGAAACCGCCTTCCTCGACATGGAACCGATGACGATTCAGCGCTCGTCGTAAGTGTAGGCAAATACCCGGCCGTCGCCGTACATCACGTAGATTTCTGCCGCCCCGTCACCGTCCGTGTCCGCGAGCGCCGGGTGCGTGAAAATTTGGACGTCGCGCTGGCTGGTCGCAAGCACGGCGCCGGTTTTCGGGTCGACGACCGAAACGATGCCGTCGTTCGACACTGCGACGAGTTCGTCCTCGCCGTCGCCGTCCACGTCGCCGAGTTTCGGCGGCGGCATCATCTGTACCGACTCGGTGGTGAGCGTTGTCTCCCACTCGATGTCGCCGGTAGCGGCGTCGATGCTCCGCAGGTTGCCGTCTTTGGCCGTCGCGTACACCTCTGTGTCGCCGTCGCCATCACCGTCACCGAAGGCGTGTACCGCCGCGAGTTGACCGAAGTTGTGTTCCCACTGCACCGCGCCGGCTGCGCCATCGACCATGCCCACATCACCCCCGACCGTCGCCACGACGATTTCGTGTTGGGCGTCGTCGTCTGCCTGCCCGGCGGTCATCCACGTGATGGAGCCGTCGAATGGCGAAATCGTCCACTGTTCGGTGCCGTCTGCTTCGTATAGCCGAATTTCGCCGCTCGACAAGCTGAGCGCGACTTCGGCTTGCCCGTCGCCGTCGAAGTCAGAGACGGCAGGCTGGCCCCACACGTACGTCGAGAGGTTGTCTGTCCACAGGGCGGTGCCGTCGGGGCGAATCACGGCGACCGTCCCTTTGATGTCAACGACGACGATTTCTGCCGTTCCGTCGCCGGTCACGTCTGCGACGACTGGTTGCGTGTAGCCATACGAACTGAGTTCGTAGCGCAGTTCCTCTTCGCCCGTGAGCGGGTCGAACGCGATAACGGCCTGCTCGGTGGTCGCTGCGATGACCTCGCGAGTGCCATCGCCGTCGTAATCAGCGAGCGCGGGGTCTGCAACCGAGTGAATCTCACAGCCGTCTTCGGGAATCTGATGTGTCCACCGCGTCTCTCCCGTGCTCCCAGAGAGGGCGACAAGCGCACACCCCTCCGGGTCGGTGGGGCCGCTCACCGGCGCGTACACCCACGGTTGGCCGTGGATTCGTCCCGCGGCGGGCGCGTGGTGGTTCGATTGGACGGAGCGCCCGGTGTCAGAGACCCACTGCTCGGTGAGCGTGCCACTCGGATTCAAGACGTTCGTCGCGCCGAGGGCGGCGAGGCTCCCGAGGGTCACCACGAGGAGGGCGAGGGCGAGGGCCGTCCGGGGTCGCATACGTGAAGGTGGCAACTCAGGAGAGAAAAGCCCTTCTCGTTCGTGAGCGAGCCGAATTTGAGCGGGCAATCACGCCGCCGTCTGCCATGTGAGCGCCTCCCGACCACGGCGGGAAATGAACACCCTTTTATTTACCCCCGAGAAAGCAAAGATTGCTTACAAAGAACGGCTTGCGTGGGTAGCCAAGCCAGGCCAACGGCGCAGCGTTGAGGGCGCTGTCCTGTAGAGGTCCGCCGGTTCAAATCCGGTCCCACGCACTGCTACGGCACGTTCATCCGTGCCTTCAGTGCGGGTGCTCGTCTCAGAGACAGCACCCACGCACAAACTTACTGACGACGTAATAACCGAGAGCCGATGGTCTCGACTGATAGTCCAGTCGAGGTTCGTGGGAGAGCCAACGGCTCGCAAAGCAAACATCGTCCCGAAAGTCCGTAGTGACAGGTAAATTTACATATACTGTGTAGACACATGTTGTCATGGCGCGGACGGGTGACACGGGCAATGGACTCTGGATAAGATGGTTTGCGCGAAAAACGAAGTGTGACAGAGTAGCAACAAGGTTGTTCGGTGAAACAACGTACGGGCCGTTTCTGTTCATCCTCTTGATCGTGCTTCTCGATGGGCCGCTGCTCTCTCTCGTGGGGGCGATACAGACCAGCGAGGTTTTACTCGCCGAAAATCCGGGTGAGTGGGTGTTGTTGCTGGCGTGGCCGTTCGTCGTGTGGCTCATCCTTCGACTCGAAACGCGGTATGCGGACACGGTCGCCGAACTTCCCGAGACCGAACGTGACCTGCTCACCGGGCCTGCTCCAACGCGAAATCGCGTGCTCGCTTTTCTCGGCGTTCCGGTCAGCGCCTCATCAAAAGCAGAGGCGAATCTCGATACCATCGCTCCCTCGAAAGTGAAAATCGGTGCACTCACCTGCGGGTTGTTGTTTCACGGATCGTGGTTGTTATTCGACCCCGGAGCGGGCCAATTCGTCACCGAGACGGCTGGGCCACTGGTTGCGACGGTCAAATTCTACGGCATTTACCCGCTTATCTACTATCCTCTCGGCGCGGAATTTCTCGCGCTCTATCTCGGCATTCACGTGATTCTCCCGTTCAAGATTCGACAGGCGCGACTGTTCGATTTCTCAGACCCGCAGGGCTTTGCGGGCCTCGAACCCGCGGGCGAGCTCGTGAAAAGTACCTCGAACTACTTCTTGCTGCTCGTAACGATCTTCGCCGTCTTCCAGACAGTTGCGCGCGGAACGGGGCTTTCGAACGCATTTCCGACCACCCTCATCGTCGCCGGAATGGGCGTCGGACTCGTACTCTTTTTCGCCCCCGTGTTCTGGCTCAACGCCTACATGCAGGAGGCAAAACGCCAGAAAATCGAGGCCATCGCAACGCAGATTCGCGCTTCCGGCCCGGACGACGAGATGTTCCCGTACAAGAAACTCGGAACCCCCGAGAATGCAGGCGAGTACACTCACCGCTTCATTCAACTCCAGCGGGTTGAGCATACGAACGAGTATCCGGTCGACTTCTCGATTCTACAAGAGTTCCTGCTCGCGTTGGTGTTGCCCTACGCGCTTTCAAAACTGTTCGACATCGCGCTGACCTCGGTGTGAGGCCGGTTACTGTCCGTTACAACCGGCTTCGAACACGTCTTTGTGCAGTTGGCTCGTCACCGTCTGCATCAGCGTTTCAAGGTTCACTGTGTCCGCGCGATTGTACTTGATGAGCGTGTCGAGCGACCCGTCTTTCCCGCGTTCGTGTTCGCGCCAGAGGCGGACGGCGTCCCGGCCCGTGATGTCCGGTTCGTCGCGGTCGATGCCGATGTCTTTCTCGATCTGTTTCAGGCCCCCAGAGAGACCGAGCTTTTTGCAGGTGTACATCAGGTCGATGTGCGGGTGGTCGATGTCGATGTCGAACGACCCTTCGAGGAAAGGAACGTCGAAGCGTTTGCCGTTGAACGAGGCGACAATTTTCGCCTCGGAGAAGATGTTGTCGAGCGCGTCGACGGTGAGGTTGTCATCGCGGATGAGCGTCGTCGTCTCGCCGTCTTGGTGGAAGCTCACGGTCGTCACCACGGAGTTTGTGTGGCTCAGACCGGTCGTCTCGATGTCGAAAAAGCACACGTCAGACGCGAAGTTCTCGTAGATACGCCACTGCTCGCCAGACGGAAAGATGGCGTCGAAGTGGCGGGCGTCACCAGCGGCCAGGCGGTCGTACCCTTCGTCGATGAACTGCTCGATTTTGTCTGCTTTCCGCTCACTGACCGCCGCGCGGTCGAATTCGTCCCAGTGGGTGATGCCCGACTGCCAGAGCTTGCGCTCGGTGCCAGCGCCAACCCCGGTGACGGGAATAAAACTATTCTCGATACGCATGTCGAAAGAAGGGCTGTCGGCCGACGTAAAGCCGTTGTCTTCGTGGTCAGAACTCACCGTCGAAGATGGCTTCTGAAATCGCCATCTCTGACACAACGTCGTTGGTGAGCAGTCGCTCTCTCGCGTCCGCGAGCGCCTCGTCGCGGGCAGCCTCATCGCGTTCGTCACCTGCGAGCGCGCTGTCGCGCAAGTTGATGGCGACCTCGCTGAGCACGGCCGCCACTCGCTCTAGCTCGTTGAGCAATGAATCGAACGACAGCGGGCGGTCGAGTTGCGTAAACGCTGTGGCCAACAGATCAAGGTCGAGACTCACCGCCTCGAAATCCTCCTCCGCGTCGTCGTAGTTGCGCGCGAACAGCCGCGAGACGCCCGTATCAAAGGCGTCGAGAATTGCCCTGAACTCGCGGAGCAACGCAGCGAGGTCGCCGCTCACCAGAATCTCTGCCTCGAACTGCGCAACCTTACCATCGTACTCGGTCTGTGTGAGGGTATCCGTCGCTGTCGTGCTTGCTGCATCCGTCTCGTCGCGGAGGGTGGCAAGGAGCGAAGTAGCCGCCTCGCGCGCATCACGTGATTGGTTGAGCCCCGCGGTGAACTCGAATGAATCGTCGGCATACAGTCCTCCTGTAGCACGCACAGACTGTTGGTACGTCGTGATAACGCGGTCTTGACACCGGGCGGCGTAGCGGACGAACTCGCCCACATCGCGGAGTTGTGCGCTTCGCTCCAGTTGGGCGTCAGTCCCGAACTCGTCTGCGGTGTCGAGTCTGTCCCACGACTCTCTGACCTTGTTGCCGATGGGCGTCCACTCGAAGTCGTCGGTGGCAGCGGTTACGCGAAGAATCGACGCGCCCGTCCCGTAGTCGCTGTAGAGCGTGACTGCCTCTGCGAGATGGAACTCGGCTCGGATGAGCGCTTCACGCGCCGTCTCGTTCTCTGCTGGTGGTTCTGGCGTCTCCGTCTCGGTTGGTGTCTCCGTTTCCGTGGGCGTCTCAGTCGGCGCTTCTGTGGTCGGTTGTGCGGTCGTTGTCGTCGCCGTGGTCTGGGTCGGAGTGGTCGGCGTGGTCGTAATATCGTCTCCTGTCTCCGTGGTCGTGGTTGGCTCCGGTTGGGTAGTCGAACACCCGGCTGCGAGGAGGAGGCCGGACGTGATGAGGAAGTGACGGCGAGGAAGCGTCATCCTACTCTAGGTGGGGCGACAGGAAGATGGTTATAACTGGGTTAACGCGCTCTCATTGCAGAAAGCATCGAGTAACGGCTATCCGTCCGCGGTGACAAGACGGGCGCATGGAGGTTCTCACCAGAGACCGCGTCCCGGCGCTCACAGGGCTGCTTACGGTCGTCTCACTGGCGCTCGTCTTCGGAGCCGTGCTTGGAGCCATCCCGACGGCCATCCTTCCACGCGCGCCTGAATGGGTGTATGAGGCGATTCCACACCTCAACGCCACCATCAGCTTCGTTGCTATCCTGACCATCGCTCAGGGCTGGCGCTGGATTCGACAGGGACAGGTGCTGAAACACCGCGCCGCGATGCTCACCGCGCTTGGCCTGTTTGCGGTGTTCCTCACGCTCTATCTGTACCGCATCTCGTTCGTGGGGACGACGAGCTTCATGGGGCCAGAAACGATCAAGCTCTACCTCTACTACCCGTTTCTCGCCATCCACATGCTGTTCGCTATCGTTTGTATTCCGTTGCTCTACTTCGTCGTGCTCACCGCCCTCACCCGGCCGATTCGAGAGATTCCCCAGTCGAGTCACAAACGCGTTGGGAAGATTGCGGCGGCGCTGTGGCTCGTCTCCTTCTCGATGGGGATTGGTGTCTACCTGCTGCTCTACATCATCTACTGACCGAAGAACTGTTTTCAGAAGTTAGTCGTCGCCGAACACCGGCCGCGACACGTCTCTGTCCGTCTCCTCGCCGTTGATGTCGTAGGGGTATTCGCCCGTGACACAGCCGAGACAGAGGTCGAGGCGTTCGGCTTCTAATACGTCTGCAATCGCGTCGATGGAGAGATACGAGAGGCTGTCTGCGTTGATGACATCACGGATGTCCGCGACCGATTTATCAGAAGCAATCAGCTCCTCGCGGGTAGCCATGTTGATGCCCATGTAACACGGCGCGATGATGGCGGGTGCGCCGATGCGCATGTGGACTTCCTCTGCGCCTGCGTCTTTGAGCAGTTGGACGAGCTGGTTCGACGTGGTTCCGCGAACGATGGAGTCGTCGATGATGGTGACGGTTTTCCCCTCGATAGTGGATTTGATGGGGTTCAGTTTGAGGCGCACCGCACGCTCTCGCTCGTCCTGTGTCGGCATGATGAACGTCCGCCCGACGTAACGGTTTTTCATGAGTCCTTCTGCGAACTCAACGCCGTCGCCTGCGGCGTCCGCGTAGCCAGAGGCAAATGCGCGACCGGAGTCGGGTACGGGCATCACCACGTCCGTGTCGATGCCGCTTTCCTCCCAGAGTTTGCGTCCGAGTTCGCGGCGCACCTCGTAGACGAGTTTGCCGTCGATAATCGAGTCCGGGCGGGCGAAATAGACGTATTCGAAGAAACAATGTGCCGTATTGTCGAGTTCGACGAGTTGGTAGGAGTCGAAGTCAGAGCCGTCTTCTGCGAGCACGATGAGTTCGCCCGGTTTCACGTCGCGGACGAGGTCGCCGTCTAAGGTGTCGATGGCCGCACTCTCTGAGGCGAGAACGTAGCCGTCTTCGAGTTTGCCAAGGACGAGCGGGCGATTCCCCTGTGGATCGCGGACGCCCATCACCGTGTCGTCGTGCATAATGGTGAGGGCATAGGAGCCGTGAATCCGGTTCATCGTCTTCTTGACGGCGCGCACGAGGTCGCCGTCTAAGAGGTTGCGGGCAAGGTCGTGGGCGATGACTTCCGTGTCGCCGTCCGAGGTGAACGCGTGGCCGTGGGCTTCGAGTTCGGCGCGAATCTCGTCTGCGTTCACGAGGTTGCCGTTGTGTGCGAGCCCGAGCGAGCCACTCTTAAAAGAAACCGAGAATGGCTGGGCGCAACTCGAATCGACGCTCCCGGCTGTGGGGTAGCGGACGTGGCCGATACCGACCTGCCCGTGGAGGCTGTCTAAATCTTTGAGCGTGAAAGCGTCGCCAACCAGCCCCATTTCGACGTGGCTGTACTGTTGGAAGCCGTCGTGGGTCACGATGCCCGCTGACTCCTGCCCACGGTGTTGCAGGGCGTACAGCGAGTAGTAAAGCGGTCGCGCGGCGGGTCGGTCAGCCAGCGAGATGCCGACGACACCGCACTTTTCGGTCAAGCCGTATTGGAATTGTGGGGAATCCCGCCCGTCTGCCATGGTCGTTCGTGTGGCGGCCAACCGTAAAAACCCCCGCCATTGTGTCGTAATCGCCTGAACTTCTCGCCAAAATATACACGTTCGTGTATAGAGGCGGCGACGTCACACGCGGCGCTCTCGTTCAGCGTGTAATGAGAACACCACGCATGCGTGAGCAGATGCTCACGAAGCGAGGAGAGAGAAAATTTCACGCGACCGCAACCGCGGCCGCAGATTCGTCGCGT
Organism: Haladaptatus sp. DJG-WS-42; assembly: GCF_037198285.1. Taxonomy (NCBI): domain Archaea; kingdom Methanobacteriati; phylum Methanobacteriota; class Halobacteria; order Halobacteriales; family Haladaptataceae; genus Haladaptatus; species Haladaptatus sp. DJG-WS-42. Next base: position 523,273 of record NZ_CP147243.1, read on the forward strand.
CTATTCGCCGGCTTTCGACTGCCAGGCGTACTCACGGCGTTTGGCCGTTTTCCCGAAGCCACAGGACGCACAGACCTTCTTTCTGCTGTGATAGGACTTGTTCCCGCAGCGACGACACTTCACGTGGGTCGTCTTGTTCTTCTTACCCTGGCTTGGAGTACCTGCACCAGTCATGGAGTAATCGTGACGACGTTATCGCCGCGTATAATGGTTGTGTCTTCATCCGACTCAACCACGAGATTCATATGCTGGTCGTAGCCGGCGAGCTCGCCGGTGAACACCTCACCATCTTTCAGGCGAACGGTGACTTCCTCCCCTAACGACGCCTCAAGGACGTCGAGCGGTCGTCCACTCATACCCATACGGCCCTTCGTCGCGGTATTAAACGTACCGGCCTTGTCCCGTCAGAGCGACACCGAGAACGTACCAAACTCGGCGGCCTGCGCTGCAATCTCTCCCAACAGGTCGGAAACGGCCATGAGATCGTTGGTATCGATGACCTCGACTGGCGTGTGCATATAGCGATTCGGCAGCCCGATGTTGAGCGACGGAATGCCGCCACGCGTCGTGAAGAAAGCGTCTGCGTCGGTTCCGGTGAACGACCCAGCCGCCTGCAACTGTACGTCGATTGATGCAGCGCCTGCGGCCTGTCGAGCGAGCGCAACGACGCGCGGATGATTCGCAGAGCCACGAGCGATGACCGGCCCCTCACCGAGCGAAATGTCCCCGCCCTTGTTCGCGGGCGCATCAGGGCTGTCGGTCGCGTGGGTCACGTCCACCGCAATGGCCACGTCCGGGTTCAAGTCGTGGGCAATCATCTTCGCACCCTGTAAGCCGATCTCTTCCATCACCGTACTCACGGCGTAGACGGTCGCGTCAACCTCGGCTTCTGTCGCTTGCCGGAGGCCTTCTGCGGCCGCCCAGATACCGATTCGGTTGTCCATCCCGCGCGCCGAGAGCCGCGTTCCGTGGAGGTCGTTGACGGTCGAGGAGAACGTCACAGCGTCCCCAATTTCGACGAGTTCCTCGGCTTCGTCCTTGTCGCCTGCACCGATATCGACGTGTTGTTCGGTAATCTCTGAGACCTTCTCGTCGTCCCCGTCGCGCAGGTGAATCGCCGCCTGCCCGACGACGCCAGAGACCGGGCCGTCTGCGGTGTGTACCGTGACGTGTTGGCCCCGTGAGACGGTTTTGTCCGCCCCGCCGATTTTATCGAGTCGGAGAAAGCCGTTGTCGTCGATGGTGCGGACGATGAAGCCAATCTCGTCTGCGTGGCCGGTGAAGGCCAGTTCTGGGTCGCCGCCGTCGTAGACGGCGATTGCGTTGCCGTAGGCGTCGGTGTGAACGTCGTCTGCGAACTGCGAGACGTAATCCACCCAGACGCGCTGAGCAGGAAGTTCAAACCCGGACGGACTTGGCGCTTCGAGGAGCGAATCGAGAAACGCTCGCTGGGACTCGTTCATGGGCAAAACTCGGGGTGAGAAACCTATCAATCCCCCGAAGCAGGCCACAACCGATAAACAGTTGGTCATCCAATAGAACAGTATGGGAAACTTCACTCTCTTCGAGGTGCACCTGCACGGCGAGAACGGCGGCGGCTTCCAATTTGGCCCGACGTTCTCGAAGTCAGGCAGTACGGACGAGTCTGAGAAGACAGAATCGTCAGAGAAATCGCGTCGCTTTGGCCGGTTCCGCCGGTCGAAAAGCGGCGACGAAGACGCGACCGACGAAACGGAAATCGAAGTCGAAGACGGCGAAATGGACGAGACAGCGGGCGGAAAGAGCGCGAGTGGCAAAGGTGCGCTCATCGCAATTCTGTTCCTCCTCGGCGCGGTGATGCTCGTAAAGAAACTCCGCGGGGGCGACAGCGACGAAACCGAAGTCGACCTCGACTAGGCACAACCCATTTTACCAGCGCTCTCCAAACAGAGTCGTGAACTTCTTTCGTAGCGTCAAAGCGGTCACCAGTGCGACCGGCGACGGCCCCATCGACTGGCAAGCCGTCGCGGAAGCCACGAAAGCCGCGACTGACCCCGGCGATCTGGCGTTAGCCGACCGAGAGCAGGAAGGCTACGCAAACGACGTCCGCGACGCCCGTAATCGGGTACGAGAAGTGTCCGGCATCGACTTCGACGTGCCGCGCACCGTCGAAATCCAGCACCGCCACCACTGGGTGGACGCCAATATCACCACCTTTGAGCGCGTGATGGCCCCACTCGAAAACCAACAACTTTCGGTGATTCCCGGCGTCGCCCGTGTCGTGAACACGGGGACGATGGCGTTCGCCCTCTCCTTCCTCGCAAACAACGTCCTCGGCCAGTACGACCCACTCCTGCTCGCAGAGGAGTCGAAAGAGCAACTCGAGCACGGCCTCTACTTCGTTCACCCGAACATCGTCCGCGTGGCCGACATGCTCGACGCGCCCTTCCCGCGCTTCCGTCGCTGGATTGCCTTCCACGAGGTGGCCCACGCCGCCGAGTTCGGGGCCGCACCGTGGCTCTCTGACCACTTAGAAGCCCAGATGCGCGCGGGTATCGACGACCTCTCGTCTGGTACCATCAACCGCGAAGCGTTCACCGAACTGAACACCGCGATGACCGCCGTCGAGGGCTACGCCGAACTCATCATGGACCACGCCTTCGACGACGAGTACGAAGACCTCCGACGCAAACTCGACGAGCGCCGGAAAGGCGGCGGCCCCGTCGCTCAACTCGTCCGCCGGATGCTCGGCATGGGCATGAAACGCCGCCAGTACGAACTCGGCAAGGAGTTCTTCGAGATGGTGGCCGCGGTGCGCGACATCGAAACCGCCGCCCTCGTCTGGGAACAGCCAGCGAACCTCCCGACGAAAGACGAGTTGGAGAATCCGGCCCGCTGGATTGCGCGGGTTGCCTGAAGAGAGCAATTTTTGAGAATTATGAGGGGAAAATCGACCGGATAGAGTTACCAATTGCTTTTGTGAAATCGACAAAAGTATTGTAGATTTTTAGTCGATGGTCTCTATCCTTATCTCTCCGCTTTCCCTCAGCTCTATAGATTTCTCCGAGTGCCGACCGCTTCATATGTCGCAATCGCATCCGCTCATCCGCCGATAATGAATACAACTCTTCATGTTGGTTGTCATGAGTCCATGCTCTATCTGTACCCTCTAATCCACCTTTTGGAGGGAAAATTTCTTTGAACCTCAAGAATTCATCCTCTAGAAGCCACCGTTCTTCGTTTACCCTCTCAAGAGTCCAATCCTCCATTTTCCGGTGGTCAAACCGTTCATCTAACCGGTTTTCGAGAATATCGATTCTCGATTTATTCGGGCTGTGTTCATTCACTAGGCATGAATAGAACAGCCAATTCAGTAAAATCTCCGGTTAGTTTATATAAATAAGAAGAATGAGGTTGAGTTCGTTTACTCTTCGACGGACTCGAACACCGGCGACGGCTGGCCTTCGTGCTCGAACACGTCAGAGAGCGTCACGGTGTCGCCGATTTCGACATCGTCTGAGACGCGGCCAACGGTTTTTGCCTCGCCGAGTTGCACAATCGCAATCTGGAAGCCGGCATCAAAGCCAATCGGCGAGACGGCAATCGTGGATTCTGAGTAGACTTCGCCCGTGGTTTCGAGTTCGACGGTCGAGATGTCGCGGCTGCCACAGCGCACGCACGCGGCTTTCGGCGCGGCGGTCTGGTGGCCGCAGTCGGCACACTCCTGTCCGAGTAGCGTGCCGTCTTTGAGTGCTTCACTCCAGCTTGCGTAGTCGAGGAATTCCGGGATTTCTAGTTGGCTCATGCGCGCACCTCCAAGACCGAGACGAGCGTGGTGCCGGCGTCGCCACCGAGGTTGTGGGCGATGCCCGTTTCCACATCTGCAATCTGTCGGTCGCCCGCGTCGCCGCGGAGTTGTTCGACGAGTTCGACGAGTTGTGCTGTGCCGGTCGCGCCAATCGGGTGGCCCTTCGCTTTGAGGCCGCCGCTCGGGTTGATTGGCATCTCGCCGTCGATGTAGGTTCGGCCGTCGGCGGCCGCGGGGCCGCCCTCGCCGTCTTCGAACAGGCCGAGTGCTTCCGAGGCCATGACTTCCGCGCCGGTAAAGCAGTCGTGGACTTCCGCGAAGTCAACGTCGTCTGCCGTGATGCCAGCCTGCTCGTAGGCCTGCTCTGCGGCGCGACGGGCCGACATCGTGGACGGGAAGTCCGGTTTGTCAGCGAGCGGGACGATGTCCGTGCCGTGGCCAACGCCGGTCACGTCCACGGGGGCGTCGAACTCGTCTGCGATGTCGTCTGAGACGACGATGACCGCGCTCGCGCCGTCCGAGAAGGGACAGCAGTCCATGAGATGGAACGGGTCTGCAATGATTGGCGAGTCGAGGACGTCCGAAACGTCGATGTCGCGGCCGAAGTGCGCTCGCGGGTTGTGCGCGCCGTGGGCGTGATTTTTCACTGCGACGGAAGCGAGTTGCTCCGGCGTCGTGCCGTACTCGAACATGTGTCGCTTCGTGAGGAGGGCGAACACGCCGGGGAAGGTGAGGCCGGTTGGCTGTTCGTACTGGCGGTGACTGGCGGAGGCGAAAATGCGCGTCATCTCGCCGGTTCCAAGCCCGGTTTCCGGCGTACAGCGCTCGACCCCGCCGACGATGACCACGTCGTGGAGGCCCGACTCCACGTCTTGGACGGCGTGTTTGAACGCGTTCGAAGAGGTCGCACACGCGTCCTCGAAGCGCTGACACGGCACGCCCGCGATGCCGATGTGCGAGGCGAGTGTCGGCGCGAGGTGGGTGTCGTTTTCGGTCTGACCGCCCATCGCATTGCCGAGGTAGAATGCGTCGATGTCACCGGCTTCGACACCGGCATCATCCAGTGCTGGAAGGGCTGCTTCAGCGAAGAGTTCTGGTAAGGTTGCTTCGTGGACGCCGAACTTCGTCATGCCGGCTCCCACGATACTTGCTCGTGCCATCTGTTCTCATCCAGATTTTCAGTTTCACGGTAATCAATCGTGTGATTCCGTCATGCCTGTCCGATTTATCGTCGCCGTCGGGCGTCGCCCGCGATATCGCCCGTCCCCGGAAATACCAGCCAGACGAGCAAGACACCGAGCGCTGACCCGGCGAGGAACGCCACGCCAAATTCGACAAGCGTCGGCGAGGAGGGAATCGTGATGAGTCCGGCAGAGGCACCAACGAGCACCACGAAGCCAATTTTCAGCCGCAGCGTCGCCGCGGTTCGTTCCTCGCTCGATATGGGGCCGACCATCACCGGCCTCCCGTACACAGCATCATAGTCTGGCTCACGACTGCGCGAACCTTAATGTACGTGAAAACGCTACGAAGGCGGTCACATAAAGCCGCGACCGACCTCATCCTCTTCGATAAGGTCGTCGAGTTCGGCGTCGAGGAGTTTCTCCGCCTCCTCGAACGTGGACGAAAGCTCACCGAGGTTCGCAGACCGCTCGGTGTGGTCGAACTCAAGCGGGCCGAACGCCGGACTCTCCAGTGCGCCCATCACGTCCTCAAACAGCGCGTTCGGCGTCGTTGGCGCATCTGCGTGGGCTTTCAGAATCTCGGTGAGTTCCTTGCCCGTGCGCTCGGCTTTCGACTCCTCGATGGGAGACTGGATGCCAAAGCGCCCGCCGACCTTCTCGTTTGGGAAGAAAGATTCAATATCGTCGTCGATTCGTCGGGCGACGCGCGTTCCGACGCCCTTCACCTCGAAGGGATTTTTCGCGTAGGTCTTGAGTTGGAAGACGCCCGCCTTCGGGTGGCCGAGGTAGAGGTCTTCGCCGAGGCCTCGATTGCGATTGCCAGCGACTGCTCGCCAGTCGCCTGCGTCCGCACCGCTTTCGACAACGTCTTCGAGGATGTCTTGCCAGTTCCGGACGCGCATACCGAGTCCTAGCGACGGGGTGAGAATGAATGTATCGCCTGTCGGCACTTTCTGGGCCTATCCGGCTACCAACTGCTCAGTGCCTGTGAGCCGTGGGTGGCGTAGAGAATCCCCGCGAACGTGAGCACGCCCGAGATGGCCGCCACGCCGCCGAGGTAGAACACCCATTCGATGCCGAAACTGGCCCAGAGCAGGCCTGCCGCAATCGGAGCCAGCACGCTCCCCGGTCGCCAGACGAGTTCGCGGATACCGAAACTGGACGCCACCCCACCGCCCTCGCTCCCCTCGTCTGCGAACAGCGCCATGCTCGCCGGTTCGCGGAGGCTGTCCGCAACCCCGAGGAGACCACTCAGCGCAATCAGCGGGAGGAAGGCGGGCGACAGTGGGCCGAGAAACGGGAACGCAGCGGGAGCGCCGAGCCACGCGCCCAGTGCGGGTGAGAACGGGACGGCGAGTGAGATGAGGCCGTAGAGGCCGCCGCCGATAAAGATGAACCACGCGCGGCCCACGCGGTCTGAGAGCCGTCCCGTGTGTGGCTGGGCGAGCATGTTGGTGAACTTCTCTGCAACGATGGTCAGGCTCACGGCGAGGGCGCTGTAGGCGAGGCCGCCGCGAAGCGCTGCGACGCCCGCGTAAATCGGAATTCACGTCCGGACGAGCGTCACTGCGACGGCATACTGGGCGCGAAAGCTCGTGAGCGTGAGAATCCGCCGATTGAGCGCGAGGTCGGTGAGCGCAAATCCGTCGCCACCCGTGGTTTCGTCCGGTTCGAGAAACAGCCAGACGCCGAGCGTGGCGGGGACGAGCAGTGCGACGATGACGGCAAAGACAACCTCGAAGCCGTACTGTTCGTAGAGCACGCCCGCAGAGAGCGTTCCGAGGATACCCGCCGCAAATCGCCACGCGTTTGCCTTGCCGATGTAGTTCGCCCGCTCTGTATCGGGGGCGAGTTCGCCCACGAGCGAGAGCGCCATCAGGCTGGTTCCGGTGATGGCGAGCCCTTGGAGGCCGCGTGCGAGGAGGAAGCCGCCGGTCGAAGACACCAGCGCGAAGCCGACGTAGGCCGCGATGCTGATGAGCAGGCTAGCGAGGAGAATGCGGCGTTTGTCGTAGCGGTCGCCGCCGTAGGCGAGTGGGAGCACGGCAACGGCTTGGGCAAGCGTGAGCGAGGTGACGAACATCCCAAGGACGAATCCAGAGGGATTGAGCAGGTCGATGTACTCAGAGAGCAGCGTCAGCAGCGTCACGAGGCCGAATCCGGCGGCAAAGCGGGTGAGATAGAGGGCGGAGAACTGGAGGGAGTCGCGGGTCACACTCGAATGGACTGAACAGCGTCGAATAGCCCTTGCGAACGCGGATGAGCGGCAGGATTTTTCACCGCTCGTCACGGAGGACAGACGTGCATCTACGGGGTCCCGTCGTCGAGGTCGGCGAGAAGCGGTCAGTCAACACGAAATACGGAGAGAGTGACTTAGCAGAGGTCACGCTTCGGCCCGAAGACGGGCAGGCAGACCCCGTGAAACTCACGCTCTGGGGGAAGTGGGCAGAAACGGCCGAGTATCTCGAACCCGGCATGGAGCTCGTCGTGAAGGACGCAGACGAACGCGAGTATCAGGGCGAAACCCAGTTTTCGACCACCGGCGACACCATGGTCGTGGTCGAACCCACCTTCCTCGTGAACGTGACCGACATCCGCTCGTGGGTACAGTGCCCGCGGATGTACTACCTCAACAAAATCACGGGCATCCCGCTCAACTACCCCGTCATCAAAGGGACAATCGTCCACGAGGTGTTCGGGGACCTCCTCCGCGGCGGCAACCTTGACGACGCCGTCGCAGACCGCGTCGAAGAAGCGGGCTTAGACCTCGGCCTGCTCGAAAAAGACACAGAAGAAGTCCACGAGGACGTGAAAGCCAACGCCCGCGCCATCGAAGGGTGGCTTGCCCAAGGAACGCTCGGCACCGAAGACGACTGGCGCAGCGAGCAGACGCTCATCAGCCAGACCTACGGCATCAAGGGCCGGGCCGACGCCCTCCGTCGCGGCATGCCCGTCGAACTCAAGACGGGGAAGAACACGAATCGAGAACCACGATTTCAGGACAAGGTGCAGGTCGCCTGTTACTCCCTTCTGCTCTCAGACCGCGGCGAGATGCCCGATACGGGAACCTTGCTCTACACGAAAAACGCCGCCTTAGACCGCGCCGAAGCCTCAGGCGACCTCTCGCCCGCAAAGGAGTTCTCGATGGGCAAGGGCTTCCTCGCGTTTGTCCTCAGGAAACGCAACGAAATCGCCGCGATGGAGTTCGACATGTCCGTGCCCACGGGCGAGGAGGCGAACGCGAAGTGCGAGTACTGCTTCGAGCGCGACAGTTGCATGGTCATCGCGGGTCGCCTTGGCCAGCACTCGAAAGCCGGGACGATTGGCGATTCGGTACCTGACGAGGAACGCGACTACTTCGAGCAGTTTTACAAACTCGTCGAACACGAACGCCGGGCAGTGCACAGAGAATACGCGAAACTCTGGGAACAGACCGCAGCGGAACGCGCTGACGCCGACCTCGCACTCATTGATTTAGAGCCAACCGGCCAACAACAACTCGAAGACGGCCGCTGGGAGAATCATGCGACCTGCGACGACCCAGTCTCAAAGCTGCGAAACGGGGACTTTGTCCTCGCAAGCGACGGCGACCCAGTGCAAGGCCACGCCGAACTTGGGCGTATCACGAAACTCGGCTCCGAAATCACAGTCGTCACCGACGAACCCCTCTCACTCCGCCGCCTCGACGTGTACCCCTCCGAACTCTCCGCAGACCGCATGCTCGTCGCGCTCCACGACGCCATCTTGACGGGCGAAGAACGGCGCAAAGACATCCTCTTTGGCCGTCGAGAACCCGCATTCCGCGACGAAGAAGTCACGTACATCGACAACAACGACTCGCAGAACGCGGCGGTGAACCTTGCGGTGACCGCAGAAGACTGCGCGCTCGTCCACGGGCCGCCGGGAACCGGAAAGACGTACACTATCGCGCGCATCATCCGCGCCCTAGTGGAGCGAGGCGATCGCGTCCTGCTCTCTGCGTTCACGAATCGAGCGGTGGACAACGCGCTCGAAGCCCTTCGTGACCAAGGCTTCGAAGACTTCGTCCGCGTCGGCTCCGAAAACGGCGTGCGCCACGACATGCAGGACAAGCGCTTGGAGACGCGCGGTGAGCCAACCGTGCAAGCCGCGAAAATCACCGACGCGCCGGTCGTCGCCGCCACAACCGCGGCCTGTGGCTCCCGCGTCATGCGCGAACAGGAGTTCGACGTGGCCCTCGTAGACGAGGCCGCCCAACTCACCGAACCGGGAACGCTCGCGGCCATCAATTTGGCTGAAAAATTCGTCCTCGTTGGCGACCACGAACAGCTCCCACCGGTCGTTCAGTCAGAGCCGGAAGACGAGGACGGCGACCTCTCGCTGTCGCTGTTCGAGCGCCTCCACGACCAGTTCCCCGAGGCGTCGGTGATGCTCGACCGCCAATATCGCATGGCACAGAAGATTCAGGCGTTTTCCTCCAGAGAGTTCTACGGCGGCAAACTCCGCCCGGCCACGCCCGAGGTGGCTGCCCAGCGCATCGAGCAACTGGCTGGCGTCGATACCGCCAAACTCCCCGACCACCTCACCGATACCGTTTCGTTTGTCGACCCCGACGGAACCGCACGCGGGAACACGAACCCGGACGAGGCGAAGGCGGTCGCGGACGTGGTCGCGGCCTACGCGGATGCAGGCGTCCCACACGCAGACATCGGCGTCATCGCGCCGTACCGGGCGCAGGTGGCGGAGATTTCGAGAACCGTGCCCGAAACCGTCGCTGTGGACACCGTAGACCGCTTCCAGGGGTCGAGCAAGGAAGTTATCATCGTCTCCTTTGTCACCACAGAAACGCTCGACAGCCCCATCTTCAAAGACCACCGTCGCGTGAACGTGGCGCTGACGCGGGCGAAGAAGGCGCTCGTGCTCGTCGGGGACGCAAACGCGCTCTCGACGATGGACTTGTACGCGCGGATGGTTGCGTGGGCGCGGTAGCGAGGAAAACTCCTTTTCCGCAGGCGAGCGTCTGATTCAGTATGCGACTCACGTTTCTCGGAACCGGGAGCGCGATGCCCACCGGCGAACGCGCCCAGACCGGCATCCTGCTCGAATCGGACGGCGAACGACTACTCGTCGATTGTGGCAGCGGCGTCCTCCACGCGCTCGCCCGCACCGAAGTAGGGTACGAAGGCGTGGATACCGTCCTCCTGACCCACCACCACTTAGACCACGTCGCAGACCTCCTGCCCCTGCTCAAAGCCCGCTGGCTCGCGGGCGAAGAAACGCTGACAGTCGTCGGGCCGCGCGGCACCGCAGACCTCGTGACTGGACTGCTCGACGTCCACGACTACCTCAAAGAAAAGGTTGACGTAGACTTCGAAGAAGTCGGCCCCGACGCTCCATTTTCGCTCAACGGGTTCGACATCACCGCGATGGAGACCATCCACTCGATGTACTGCCTCGCCTATCGGTTTACGCCAGAAAATGGCGGCCCCGTGTTCACGTTCTCGGGCGATTCGGAAGCGTTCCGCGAGCTAGCCGAGTTCGCCGAGGGGTCTGCAGTCCTCGCCCACGACTGCTCGTTCCCCGACGAGATCGACGTGTCGAACCACCCGACGCCGAGCCAACTGGGCGAATCGCTCTCCGGACTCGACATCGGGCGCGTGTATCTCACCCATCTCTATCCGCACACGAACAACAAGCACCGCGAGATGCTCGACTCGATTGGTAAACACTACGAGGGTGACGTTCGGTTCGCAAAAGACGGCCTGTCGCTCGGTATCGGCGAAGAGTAACGAGCGATTGTTTCTGTCAGAGACAGCCGAAAACTTATGCCAATTGGTTGATTTTTCTGGTTCGTGCTCTCTGCTCGCCGGATTCTACGTACCGTCTTCTTTGCGGGGTTGTTCCTCTCAATCGGCGCGTTTGCGAGTCCCGCATTCGTCTCGACTGACGGAACCTACACGATGACGTACACTGGGAGTGATTTTCAGGCAGATGCGATTCACGACTCGGCCTATTTTTGGAGCGACTTGGGAGACATGTCGCAGGATGCAGTGAAAGCGGCGAAAGAAGACGGCCAAACGACCGTTTCAGAGAGGTACCAATACGTCGCTGTACCTGAAGACAAACAGTTCTCGGTCATCAGAGACGAGGCTGTCTATCAGTACAGAATTGACCACACGTACGACAACGAATGGCTCGACTTTCGAGACGAGGCAATGGCCGCAGGCGGCGTGCTGATGGTGCTCGTCGTCATCGTCGGAAATCTCCGCCACTACCGCTGAATCTTACTGCAACCGATATCGGAGAATTGCTGCGATACCCCCGAGATTCGAGAGCTGTTCGCCCGGTGGGAACTCACTCGAAAAGACAGTTACGCCGCCGCCTTTTTGTTCGACTTCTTGAATCAGGTCGTTCACGTCGAAGGCCCACTCGCCCTGCCCGCCGCGTTCCATGCGGAGGCGTTCGTCGAGGATGAGCAGGTTTTCGACTGCGCCGTAGTCTGAAGCTTTCTGGACTTGTTCGACGCCGTAGGCGGCTTTCGCGTCCTGTGCGATGTTCTCCATCAGCGTGTCGATGAGTCCTGCTTCCTCTGCGATTCTGGTTTCGGCTTGCACCTCGTCCACCGCGCCGCGTTTCAGTACTTCGTGGACGCCGCGGTCGCCAACGGCGCTCGTATCGACCATCGTGATTTTGTCGGCGATGTCTTTCGCGTTCTCTTGGAGGAACTTGAGTGCGTCCTGTTTGGTGAATCCCGGTCCCGCGAGGATGATTGCATCCACTTCAAGATGCGAGAGAACGCTCGCAATTTCCTCGAACAGCTCGCTCCTCGCACGGGCGAACTCGCCTTTCCCGGTCGGCCCGGAGATGGAGGCGTACTCGTCGGTGCCGTACTGGGCAACCGTATGGACGTAGGCTTGGGCTTCTTCGACGGTGACGATGGCCACGTCGGGATTCTCGGTGGCTTCGACGGCGTCTTCGAGGCGGTCGAGTTGGTCTGCTTTCCACACCTTTTCGACGGTGAGTTCTTCGCGCTCTTCGACGTTCAGCGTGTGGTGGAAGCCGAGTTGGTCTTCTCTCGAACAGCCCACAATCGTCCCGCTCACCCGCAGGCGGTTTGCGAACTTGTGGAACTCCGTTTCGTCTACGTCGAGGGTGACGTTCATCGGTTCGCGCTCGCCGCCCGTGTCGCGCATCATGTCGTCGTCGCGCTGGATGCGGCGTGTCGTGTCCCCCGAGACGTGGTCTCCCGGCTCTAAAATATAGGTGAGATGCCAGAGGTCATCGAGGCTTTCCGGCACGAGCACGATGCGCTCGCGGCCGCCCTCTGTCCGTGTCCGACTGGCGATTCGCATTAATCAATACTTGTATTCAAGGATTAAATGCTCTCTCAATCGAATTTTAAGAATTAACTGACGAGATTATTCTGCAGATCCAGATTTTGTTTTCGGCGTTTCTCGAACAACAACCGTCCCTGCTAACCGATCCCCAATGCGTTGCCGTTTATCCGACATTGCCATTACAATGAAGCCAACAAGGTAGTAGAATAATCCATCAATTATTTCTAAGAGATTTCTAACTAATGCTGACCCCATATTGCAGGCCTCACCGTTCTCTTTAACCACTTTTATCCCAAAAAGACGCTTACCAATAGTTTGTCCATCCCAAACACCTTCGAGAAGGAACCCATAAAAGAAACTAGCCAAAAATCCACCAAACAGACCAATGAGTCCGAATCCCGCAACGGCACCTTCATCGCCACCTCCAATTAATCCTCCAAATCCGCTAAATAGGTAGAATACTAGGAAAAACAGCATAACGATTATTATTGTGTCTACTATTTGAGCACCAATTCGAGCACCAATTACGTCACTATCATCTCGAGTTGGTGGTTGTTGATAACCTGACATCAAAAATGATGACTGTCTCAAAGGTAATAAAAATGTTGGCGAGCTTATTTTTCCACACAATCATATAATAGGTACTCATCTTTTTAAATAGTGCGGCGCAAATCTATTCGAGACTTTGATACTCTTAAAATTGTTTTCCTCAGTCAGGTTCGTCAATCCAACCAATTACATTCAGCATTAATGGAATATGAACCGATATCCAGCGCCAAAATAATCAATTCAAAGAAATGTAAGTAGTTCATACCAATAGCCATACCACCCCCTCGTTCTAGGGTCTATGGCTACTGAAACCTCACAACCAGTTGACGAACCACAAATGTCCCAACAGTCGGGAACCGGCCTCGACGAGAACGTCGGCGGTGCGCTTTCTTACGTACTCGGCTTCATCACGGGTATCATCATGTACTTCGTGGAACCCGAAAACGAGTTCGTGCGCTTCCACGCCGCACAGAGCATCGCGCTCTCTGCCGTCCTCATCGTCGTGAGCATCGTCTTGAGCGTTATCTCGACGCTCATCACATCGTTGTTCTTCGTCAATAGCGCCGGGACGTTCGCGCTGTTCAGCATCCTGTCACTCATCGTTGGCCTCATCTACCTCGTGTTCGCCGTGGGCTCGTTCGCCCTCTGGATTTACATGATGGTTCGGGCCTACCAGGGACAGACCCCACGTATCCCGATTGCAGCGAGCATCGCAGACCGGATGGTCTAATCGCGCATCCGACTCCCGCCGGGCGGGAGGAACTCCTGGATTTTATCCGGTGACGCCACCTTCCGCACGAACGACGTGTCCGCAAAGCGCTCGCGGAACTCGCGATAACACATCTTCGCCATGTCGTTTTGGGCGTACTGTCCGGGTTCGAGTTCGATGTACGTCTCAGCCTGCTCTTTGATGGCAGACGGCGGGCCGCCGATGACCTCCGTACGCGGTTCACAGCGAATCCCCACAGCAACGCCGACCTCGGTGTTCTTGAAGTAGGTTCGGTCGCCGCGGATGGTGAACGCACCCTTCTCTAAGTATTCGCCGCTCTCTGGCGTTTTCGACACCTGGTCTTTGTTCACCATGTATGCCTCGTCGGCAAAGCGACCGTCTTTCCAGACCGACGAGTAGGAGACAGCGAACTGGGCGGCCTCCTTCTTACTCTGTTCGGGGATGTCCACGTCGCGGGCTGGTTCGCTTGGGCCGGTTGCCTTCAGAATCGTGATGGGGCCGCCGTGGGCCTGCGTGTGGAAGAACAGGTCGCCTTTGTCGAGATACTTCTTTACGAGTTCCTCGTTGTCGTCTGCGTTGCGCCCGCCGATGACGAGAAAGCCGTCGCTCGTGTGGAACCAGCGAAAGCGCTCGTACCACTGTTCGTTCTTTCGAATCGGAATCGACTGGAGTGAGAGCCAATCGGCCTCTTCTTTGTCTTCGGCTGGGTCGTCCGGCTCCGCATCCCCGGCTTCCCACTCGTCGCGCTGGCGTTTGATCGACGCCAACTCTTCGCGAGTGTCCTCGACGGCGGCGAGCGCGCCCTCTTTCTTTTCTGCGATTCGCTTCGCCTCGGTGTAGAGGCGGTCTGCGTTGTGTTCGACGCCTTGGGTCGTGTCGAGGTCGATTGTGTAGTCGTCGATGGTAATTGTCACCGTCGCCGTCGAGCCATCGACGTTCTCAACCGCCTCTGCGGCGGGAATTTCTCGCTCCGTCCCTTCCTCGAACTTCGCTTCGATTTCGCGCCACGGAACACCCTCGTCACGCGCGCCACGGACGGTCGAGAGAATGTCGTTTACGAGGTCGTACTCGCGGTAGAGCAACTCCGCGCGCTCGCGCTCTGCGTCCGCCTGCTCGTCGAACCCGGAGATGGCCTGCTCTTGTTGCTCGATGATGCGCTGTTGGCGCTCGATGCGCTCTTCGAAGTCGGGGCGATTGCTCCCGGCGCTTTGTTTCGGTTTGCCGCGCTGTTCTGCGTCGTCGGCTTCGAGGCGCATGAAGTACTCATCAAGCGCGTCGTTGAACGTCGGGAACGACTCCTCATCGAACTCGCCGTGTTCTTCGAGGGGAATCGGCGTCACGTCAACCGGGCGGTCGTCTTCGGTGTAGAGTCGCGGCTCGATGTTGCCCGGATTGAGCGAGTCTTTGAGCCGACCGAGTGCGTCATAGAGCGCCTCGAAGTCCTCTTCGGTCGCGTCGTCGATGTCCACCACTTTCTCGACACCAGCGCGGGTACAGAGTTCCTCAGCATAGAGGCCACCGAAGTTGAGTTGCGTCGCAAGCGTCCGCACGAGGTCAGTGTCGGATTGCTCCATCTTCGCCACGAACTGCTCGTAACTCGCCTTGAACGGGTGAAAGCGCGAAGACGGGAACTCGTAAATCGAACCCGGTGCGACCGTCCGCGACTTCAGGCGGACGGTTTCGAGGCTGCTGATGACCTCTCGGTCTTCGTTGAGCACGGCGATGTTCCCCTGCCCGAATAGCTCTGCGACGATGGTCGTGTTCTGGTCTTCGCGAGTGAAGTGAAAGGAGAGGATGCGGTCGAACTCGAACTGTTCGACGCCGGCGAAATCCGCACCCGACAGTCGGTTTCTCAGCATCATCGCGAAGTTCGGCGGGCGACCCGGCGCGTCCGGAACGTGTTCGGGCGCGAGGAGGTGGGCGCGCTTTTGCTCGCCAACTTCGATCATCAACTCGATGCGCCCCCGCTCGAAATCACGCATCTTCAGCCGGAGCAGGTCGTCGTCGTAGAGGTAGGCCTTGTCGACTTTGGCCCCCTCGTACGACCCGAACTCCGTGACGAGCGCGGCGAGGTCAACGCTCGTCAGTTCCCGTTTCTGGTCCATATCCGACAAAGCGGGTGAATTGGGAAAGGTATGTCGCTATGGCGAGTCCAAAAAAGGCTACGCAGACGGCGGCGCGACCATGCCGTGGCGCGAGAGAATCACGCGAACTGCCACCGCTGTCCAGCGAATGCGCATGTCGAGCGTGGTGTCGCGTTTTGCCGTCTCGATGAGGAACGCAGACGCGCCGAGTTCACCAACAGCGCGGCGAGTAAGCGAGTGACCAGTTCCCATCAGGATGTTTCCGCGCTTGAACTTGTGTTCAGCCATCGAGTCGGGAACCTCGTGGTCGTTGAGGTAGGCAATGGCCGCGGCCGTATCGTCTCGTGCAGCGCCTTCGACGCCGGGAAAGATGGCCTGACCCACGCCCCCTTCGTCAACTTTGAAAATCCCCCGCGAGCTGTGGAGGTCGATGACGATGTCCGGGTCGTGGTACTCGATGGCCGTCCAGATGGCGTTTGCGAGCGACGAGTTGCTCGGCTGTCCGACAGGGAACTGATTGTTCAAATCGGTGCCGAACGCCTTGCGCGTCCGATTCTGCACCGCGCGCTTGTTCGACTCGGGGATGATGACGAGCGTGCCGCTAGTGACCGTCCAGTTGGTCATGTTCCGTGCCGCAGTGAAGCCCGCGACCTCGTTGCCGTGCATCCCGCCAATGACCACCGCGGTTGGGCCGGGCTGGGTGGCTTCGATGACGTACACGTCAGTCTCGTTTGCCGTGCCCGGCAACAGCGTGTAGCGCGAGACGGTCTGCGTCTCAGATTCGCGTAGCACCTCTTGGTCGGGGTTCGGAAACGGCTCGGGCGTGGGCCACGGCGTTCGCGGCGTCTGCGTCTCCACCTCGTTTCCGGGCACATCTGGCACGCCGGGCACCGATGCGTTGATAGCCGGCGCTACCGGTGGGCTTCCGCCGAAGAAAACCACCCCCACCCCAGCGAACACCACGATTCCGACGGCGACGATCGCGACCACTTGCGCGGCCTGATTCGTTCCCATCTAGTAGGAAAACCGACGCTCTGTGGGGTGATAATTAAACGCCGCGTAGCAATTCGCTTATCCGACGCATAATGCATGAAACAGTCTGCAAAAGTGGCAATAGGCGGTCTACAGGTGCTTGCTCACGTACGGGCCGTCTTGGTGATAGCCGAGCTTCTTCCGGTAGTATTCGCGCACGCCGATACCGGAGATGACGCTCATCTTGTCGAATCCGGCCTCGCGGGCGATTTCCTCTGCGTGGGCGAGGAGTTTCTTCCCGTAGCCACGGTGTTGCCAGTCGCCTTCGCCCTTCCCGACGCCGATTTCGTTGCCGTAGACGTGGAGTTCGCGGATGAGCGCAGCGTTGTCGAGTTCGCGGCGCACGGGATTGCCGGGGAAGCGCAGGCGACAGAACCCAATCAGGAGGTCTTTGACCGGGTCTTCGAAGCTGATGAAGTGTTCCTGTCCGCCCGCAGCCTCGTACTCTAACACCTGCAACTCGATGTTCTCCGGGTCGGGGTCTTCGTCGTTCATCCCGACCTCGCGGGCACGGATGTCGCGGCACTTCCCGCCGTTCTCCTCGAGGCGTTGTTCGGCGAGTTGCCGAAGGTTCGACTTCCACACACCCGCGTCGATGAAGTCTGCAGGGATGTCGCGCTGGACGCGCTGGAGGCGGGTGTAGGGCGGAATCATGTCCATCGCTTCTGCGACGATGTCCGCGGCCTCTTCGTTGTCGAGCGGTTCGTACTCGTCGCGTCGCCACATGTCGTAGGTGATGGTGTCGCGGACGACGAGCGTCGGGTAGATTTTGAGGAAGTCGGGCCGCCAGTCGGGGCTCTCGAACAGTTGGCGGAAGTCTTCTACGCACATCTCGTGAGACATTCCCGGTTGGCCGGGCATCATGTGAAAGCCGACTTTGAACGCTGCATCGCGCAGGCGGCGGTTCGCGTCGAGTGATGCCTGAATCCCGTGGCCGCGGTGCATGTCGCGGTTGATGCGCTCGTAGGTCGTCTGGACGCCGACCTCGACTTTCGTCCCGCCGAGGTCGAGCATGCGGTCGATTTGCTCTGGGTCACACCAGTCGGGCTTCGTCTCGAACGTCGTCCCGATGTTGCGGATGTCGCCAGTCTCGTTTTCGGCGATGACGTCCTCTAAATATTTGAACTCGTAGTCGTCGAAATCCTGTGCGAAACTCACGCCCTCTGCGGGTTCCGGCTGCTTGTCTACGTCGTAATCGTTCAGCGCTTCGAGTGCGCGTTTGACGAACCATTCTTGGTAATCGTGGCTCCGCGCAGTCATCGTCCCGCCCATCAAAATGAGTTCGACCTTGTCAACGGGGTGGCCAATCTCGCGGAGCTGTTCGAGCCGGAGGGTGACCTGTCCGTACGGGTCGTAGTCGTTTTGGACGCCGCGGGCGGCGGCGGGTTCGTGGCCGGTGTAGCTCTGCGAACTGGAGAACTCGGAGGCAGGGCCGCCGGGACAGTAGAGACATTTCCCGTGGGGGCACATGTGCGGGCTGGTCATGATGGCGACGGGAGAGACGCCGGAGGCCGTCCGCACGGGTTTGCGCTGGAGCACCTCGATGAGTTCGTCGCGGCGCTCGAACGGGCCGTAATCGAGCAGTTCCGTGTTCTTTGGAACTTTCGGCGAAGAGAACTCAGAACAGACGTTCAGCTTCTCCTTCTCGAGATTGTCGCTGTCGATATCGCCTGCGAGAATCCGCTCGACAAGCTCTGCGCAGGCCTGCTCGAACGCATCCGTTTCCGTGGGTTCGGTGTCAGTTCGCATCAGCAGTTGCTATGGGTAGGTCATGGCGTGTGGCGAATAAGATTGTCGCTCGGAAACCGGACGTCGTCGTGTGTAGACAGGGCACACACGTATTTCTCCGCAATTCGCGTAGAATCCCACATGGCTTCGTTCGACTTTCACGTCGTCACCGCAGACCGATGGAGCGACTTCGAAACCCTGTTCGGTGACAACGGCGCCTGTGACGGCTGTTGGTGCATGTGGAACCGACAGACGCAGGCCGAGTACAACGCCAATCGAGGCGCGTCGAATCGCCAGCAAATGCACGATCTCATCCACGCTGATGAGAAACCCGGCATCCTCGCCTACGCCGACGGCGAGCCAGTGGGCTGGTGTTCGGTCGCGCCCCGCGAGGAGTTCGGCCGCCTCGCGCGCTCGCCGATAACGAAACCCGTCGATGACACGGCTGTCTGGTCGGTTGTGTGTTTCTACGTGGACAGAACTGCACGTGGACAGGGCCTCACGGCCGCCCTCCTCGACGCCGCAAAGGAGTATGTCCGCGAACAGGGTGGGACGGTGCTCGAAGGCTACCCGGTTGACCCACAGGGAGAGCGCGTCTCAGCAACTTCGGCGTGGCACGGACTGGTGGACGTCTTCGAAGAAGCAGGATTCGTTGCGGTGGCACGCCGGAAAGAGACGCGGCCAGTGATGCGCTTTGAGATAGAGACGGCGTAGTCACTCGAGAGTGTGAGAACGAGGAGAGAAGTTCGAATTACGCGAGCTGTTCTGCGACCGTTGCGATGACGGCTTCGAGAACGGCGTCGCGCTCGCCGACGAGGAATTCGAGTTTCCCATCGTGGGCGCTGCGCGGGGTGACGCCCGCGTTTGGCACGCGGAGGCGTGCGGCTTCTGCGACTTCGCGGACGTCCACGTTGGTCGTCGCGCGGATGTGGATTTCGTCGTCTGCGAGGCCGATGGTCACGAACGGTTCGCCCTCGCGGTTGCGGCGGTGGACCTCGTCGAGGAGGAGTTCCGTCGGCGGGAAGTCGAAGCGGTTCGTGAACGCGTCGGTGTCGAGGACGGCGAAGTTGACGCCGCCTTCGTCCACGTAGTCTAAGTTGGCTTCCGCGGTCTCGAGTTCGTCGTCGAGCTTGGTGCGGAACTGCTGGGCGATGTGGCTTGCAAGCCCGCCGACTTCGCCAAAGAGGAGGTCAGTGATGACCTCGCGCTTGTCCTCGTAGGACTGGTAGTAGGCTTCGAGCGCGATGGCTTCGCGGAGTTCGCGGGTTGCGTTCTCGTCGTAGCCAGCGTTCGCGGCGAGTTCGACATACTGTGCGGGTGCGTCCTCCCAGAAGCTGACTGCAGGAAGGTGGGCGAGGTCGTCGCGGACGCCGTTGTTGACGTTCACGGCGACGTTCGCGCCGAGGACGGCGCTCGTGAGGTTTGCCTCAACGTTCTCGTCTGCGAGGTTCGGGTTGAGCATCGTGTCAACGGCGGCTGCGACTTCCTCATCTGCAACGGCGGCGTCAACGACGACCTTCGGCGCGCCGTAGATGTCGAGGAGTTCGAGGCCGTCGAGCGACTCCTTCGTGGAGCCTGCGGCGGCGAGGACGAACAGTGGGAACTGCTCGTCGTGACGGTCGCGGTTCGAGAGCATGTTGGTGACGTCGCCAGTTGCGTCGTCCATGCCGTACACGCCGTCCTGCAGTGGACGACGGTCGAAGTAGTGGTAGATGGCGTCTTCGCGGGAGTGTTCCTCGCGGATGAGTGGGAGGGTGGCGCGCTCGATTGCTGCGCCGGTGAGGTAGCCGTCTGCCGTTGCGCTGTGGCGGACGATGACCGGACGACCCTCGATGACGGCGCGGCGGATGGCGGTCGCGACGTCGCGGATCTCTTCGGAGAGCGCGGAGACTGCAGCATCCTCTGCGAGTGGCTCGGTTGCCTCGGGGCGCGCGCGGGCGTCGAGGGCGTTTTTGAGACGGCCTTCGACGGCATCGCGTTCGCCGCCTTCTAAGATGTCGAGTTCTTCGGTCTCGACTTGGAGTTCGTCGCGGCGCATCTCGACTTCGCCGTTGAGACCGATGATGTCACCAACTTCGACTTCTGGGTACGCGCGAACGCCTGCTTCGACGAATGCGGCGGCGTCTACGGTGCCGGTTTCGTCGCGGACGGTGAACACGGTCGGGCCGCTTGTCTGACGGACACCGGTCACGGTGCCTTCGAGACGGGCCTGCTCGCCGACGTGGTCAGAGAGCGTGCCGATTTCGGTTCGCTCGTAGGTGGCGTCGGACTCAGCGTCCTCGGCTGATTCTGCGTCCTGTTCTTGGGCGTGTTCTTCGTGCGTGTCTTCCGGCTCGGCCTGCGTCTCCGTCTGCTCCTCAACTTCTTCGCTCTCTGCCTGCTTTTGCTTGCGGCGTGCGTCGTCTTTCTGTTGCTTTGCTTTCTGCTTGTCAGAAAGCGTCTGGCGGACGACCGCGCGCTTTTCTTTCTTTGGCGTTTCCGCTGGCATCTCGTCGCCCTGTGGCGTCTGGATGAGTTTGCCGCGGAACTCATTGTCCGCTTGGCGAATCGACCACGCGAGGTCGATGTTGCCGTTGTTGTGGACTTTCGTGACCTGGACGTAGACCGGGTCGCCTTCGTTCCAGTTGAGGGAGTCGAGACGGCGGTCTAATTCGCTCTTGTGGAGGAGACCGGTGACGCGCTCGCCGATGTCGATGAACACACCGAACTCAGCGAAGCCGTCAACGGTGCCTTTGTAGAAGCGGCCGGGGGTCAGCTGACCGGGTCGGTTACCAGTGAACTCGAAGACGACGTCCTCTTGATGGACGTCACAGATGGGGCCGTTTGCCTCAGCCCCGCAGATGATACACTTATCCATTAGCCGGTAAAAACGGTCCTGGCCTAAAACGGTTATCGGATTCCTGCTGTCAGCGACCTACTCGAATATCGCAGTTTCTGCTTCGAGTGAGTCTATCTCGTCTCGGACTTTCTGGGCGTCGTCGGGGAACAGCGCAACCTGCACCTCGTTGCCCTCATCGTCGTGAAACACGAGTTTAACGCGCTTGTCGCCGAAGGCTCTGGCCTCCGCCTCGCTCACGTCGAACAGCTTCGCCGTGGCGGATTTGTTCGCCGGACCGACGTTTTTGAGCGCGCCATCTTTCAGTTCGACCATGAACTCGGAGAGTTGGAGTGTCAGCATGCCTCTCGGTTTGCAGCGGAGGGCTTAAACGATACCGAGAAGCGTCTCGAACGCCGGGAAGCCACGGAATCCAAACCCGAAGATGATGGCTGCGGGAATCGCCCCGAGCACCACCGCGCGCAGAAGCGACACCCGGTGGATTTTGTGGACGCCGATGACGAGGAGCACGGCTCCGTACAGCGCACACACCGCCCGCAACGCGGGTATTGGAATCCCTGCAAACACACACGGGGCCGCGGCGTATGCCAACAACTGCACCGTCTCGCTCACGCCGCCGCGCTCGGGCGCAAATGGAATCAACAGGAGCGTCTGGACGGCGGCGGTCAGGTGGAGCGCAGCGGGCGCGACGAACAGCGCCGCGAGCGCGAGCGCGAAGATGAACGAGAGTTCCGTTTGCCCCCCGAAGACAGGATAGGCGTTCTCCACGAGCAGAAAGCGTGTCGCCTCCTCGATGGTGACGACAAGGCCCGCGAACACGAGGCCGGGCGCTTGGTCGCCCGGCGCGACGGCTGCGCGAAAGAAGCGGTGCGGGCGAAACAGTACTTCGACCCACGCCTGCGCGAGTGCGACCGGGCCGCGGTCGCGGCCACCGGTCGGGTTTTCGACCCACTGAGTCACAGGCGTTCTAGTCGGTGCGAAGGGTATGACAGTTGCGACAGCGCGCTTCGTAGCTCTCCTCTGCGCCGACGAGAATCGTCGGGTCGTCGACGTGCGCAGGCACGCCGTCGATAAGTCGCTGTGTGCGGGTTGCGGGTTCGCCACACTCGATACAGATTGCCTGTACCTTATCGACGTACTCTGCAACCGCAATCAGATTCGGAACCGGCTCGAACGGCTCGCCACGGAAGGTCATGTCGAGACCGCTTGCGATGACGCGGCGGCCGTCTGCTGCGAGCTGCTCGCAGACGGAGACGAGATTCTCTGAGAAGAAGTTCGCTTCGTCGATGCCGATGACCTGCTGGCCGTTCAGCGCCTCGAAGATTTCCGGGCCGGGATTCTCAGGGTCAACGACGAGTGCCTCCCACTTTGCGCCGTCGTGGGAGCCAATCGTTTCGGTACCGTAGCGGTCGTCGATGGAGGGCTTGAATGCCGCGACCTCCTGCCCGGCGATTTCGGCGCGTCGAAGGCGACGGAGCAACTCCTCCGTCTTTCCGGAGAACATACAGCCGGAAATCACCTCAACCCAGCCGCTGTTCGTGATAGCGTGCATACCCTCTACACGAACGAGCAAGCAGCAAAATAGTTGTCAATCACGGCAGCGCGACACTCCGGAAATCTTAGTCGTCCGCGCCGACGTTCTCCGCGCTCTCTGCGGTGCGCGGGTCGGCTTCGATGTTCCAAAACTGTACCACGCGCCGCCCGAGAGTGCGGACGCGCTTTTCCATCTCTTCGTCTACGAACTCGCCGTCGTAGAACTGGTCGCGGACGCCCGGAATCGCTGCCTGATGCGGGAGAACCCACGCCCCAAGAGAACGGCCGACGCTCCGGAGGTGTTCGAGTGCCGTCGTTGGGAACCGACCGCCGGAGACCGCGAGCAGGCCCACAGTTTTGTCGTCGAACTCGTCGAAGCCAGCGTAGTCGAGGATGGTTTTGAGCGGCGAGGAGTACGAGCCGTGGTACATCGGCGTTCCCAGGATGATGGCGTCTGCTGCCTGCAGTTTCTGCATCAGTGCGGGAACATCGCCGGGTTCGCGGTCGTCCGCATCGAAGATGGGGATGTCCATCCCGATCGGGTCGACGAGTTCGGTCGTCGCGCCCGCGAGTTCGGCTTCAGCAAGCGCGTGATTCAGCGCGATACGAGTGTAGCTCTCGTTACGGAGACTGCCGCAAACGGCAACGACGTGGGGAGTATTGGCCATAACACAAATTCGCCGTCGGAGGCGCAAAAGCCATCGGGTCTCTGTCAGCGTCGCAAGGAGGCGTCGCCCGTCTCCGCGTCGAAGGCCACGAGTTCGTCGCGGTCGAGGTCAGAGAGCAGTCCGGAAAGCCATTCGCGGCCGTGTTCGCCCTCTGGCGTGTAATCCACCCGCACGCGCGGCCCGAGTTCGTCCAACGTGAGCGAGTCGTACTCTTTGAGGACGTTCACGACGCGCCCGCGGAACTGGCGACGACTGCCCTCAAACTTCGGTTGCGTGGGTACGTCGGGTGCGGTGAAGTCGCCCGTCTCGTAGGCGTGACACCACGTGCGCCACGGACACTCCGCCACGTCGCACTCGGGAACCTTCCCGCAGGCGACGCCGCCGAGTTCCATGATGGCGTTGTTCCACACCCGCGACTGGCCCGCGGGCATGAGTTGGTTGGCAGCTTCCTCAAACACCGCATCGTCGTCCGAGAGGTCGAACGCACGATACGTGACGCGTTTGACGTTCGTATCGACCACCGCGTCGCCGGTGTTGAACGCGAAACTCGCCACCGCGTTCGCGGTGTACGGGCCAACGCCCATGAGTTCCTGTAAGCCGTCGGGCGTTTTCGGGAACTCGCCATCGAACTCCTCGACCACCTGCCGGGCGGCTTCGTGGAGGTACTTCGCCCGGTTGTTGTAGCCGAGGCTCATCTCGCTCCAGAAGCCGACCACGTCGGCGCGGTCTGCGGCGGCGAGCGCGTCGGGCGTTGGCCAGCGGTCGAGAAACGCTTCCCACGCTTCGACGACGCGCCCGAGTTGGGTCTGTTGGCTCATCACTTCAGAGACGAGGATGGCGTAGGGGTCGTCGGTTCGTCGCCACGGGAAGTCGCGGTGGTCCGCCTCGTACCACTCGACCAGCGCCTGCTGGACGGCATCGAGGTCTGCAGGGAGCGACCACGCTTCAGTCATTGGGCGACGGTAGGCACAGAGCGCGTTTAGGGGTAGTGGTTTTCTCCCCGCACAGAGTGGGTCAGTCATGGCACGACAGAACGTTTCGAGCGGGACGAAATGGGAATCGGTCGTTGGCTACTCGCGGGCGGTGCGAATCGGCAATCGAGTTTCGGTATCCGGAACCACCGCAACCGACGAGTCGGGAGCAGTCGTTGGCGCGGGCGACCCGTACGCCCAGACGAAGCAAGCGCTCACAAACGTGGCGGTGGCACTCGAAAACGCCGGAGCGAGCTTCGAAGACGTGATTCGCACTCGCATGTTCGTCACGGACATCGACGCGTGGGAGGAAGTGGGCCGCGCCCACGGAGACGTGTTCGCAGCCATCCGCCCGGCGACGAGCATGGTCGAGGTGAGTCGCCTGATTGACCCGGAAATGCTGGTGGAGATTGAAGTGGAAGCAGTCGTCGAACCCGAATGAGCGGGAAACAATCAACTCGATGGCTCGTGAACGGTGGGCTATGCGTCTGACTCCCGCCACGCTCCTCTGGTTCGGTATCGTGCTCGTCGTCGTGGGACTCACGCCGAAGGTGTGGTGGCCGAGAATCGGCCTCGCTTGTATTGCCGTCGCCATTCCGTGGTACGCGCTCTCGGCAGTCGAACGCAGCGAAGCCACGAGCTGAGCAGGCGAAACCGGTTTCAGTCGTCCCAACCACCTACCGGCTATGAGTCTCGACGACCTCTCTGAGGATATCGAAAATCAGTATACGGCGCTCGATGAGTCGTTGCCCGTGTCGTTAGACCGGGAGACGAAAAACGAGCTCGCGGTGCTCACGACCGCGCTCGAACCGGACAACCCGGACGAACTCGTCCGCCGAGCCGTACACCTCCTGTTTCAGTCGATTGTCGAACGTGGGACGCTTGATTTCCACCTTCGACGGCGCTACGACGTGACCTACGACGAGTACCTCTCGGGGATGACCTACGAGGACATGACCGGCGGCTACGACTACCCCCAGCGCGACGACGAGCGGCGCTACCAGTTCTGATTACTTCGGCCGTTCGAGCGCGTAGCGGTCTGACGTTTTTGCATACCAGTTGCCCGAAAGCCGACCCACGGCATCGAGTTTTTCAACGTCGAGTTTGCCTGCTGTCGTCGCCTCGTCTGCGACGTGGACGTTCACGACTTCGCCGAGCACCATCGAGGAGGCTCCGACGTCAACGAAATCGGCGAGGCGACACTCGTAGGCCACCTTCACGCCCGCGACGCGCGGCGGGGCAACCTTGGTCGATGGCGCGCGCTCGAGGCCCGCGTGGTCGAACTCGCTTTCGCCGTGGGGGAGCGTGGCCGAACTCTGATTCATCTGTTCGACGAACTCTTCGGTGACGACGTTCACGACGAACTCCTCTGTGTCGAGGATGTTCTTTGGGGTGTCCTTCAGGTCGTCGCCGCGGTCTACGGGCGCGAACATGATGGTGGGTGGTTCGACGCTCACGACGTTGAAAAACGAGTACGGCGCGAGGTTGTCAACACCGGCTTCGCTGTGGGTGCTCACCCACGCGATCGGGCGCGGGATGACGCCGGCTGCGAGCGTGCGATACAGGGTTCCGTCGAGGGTGGTGGGGTCGATTTCCATTGGTGATTATATGCGCGGATGAAATCGCGCTGCAAAGGTGGTTGCGTGTCAGGACTCCTCGTAGATGAGCGTGGTGGTGTCGGTGGTCGTCGAAGCGCCATTTTCTTTAGGCAGAAATAGGCATGATTTTATACCATTGTGAACATCTCCCAGTCACACGCCGACGTGTGGGACTGTCGGCATCCGGCGAGGGGGGATAGGTTGTGACCGAATTTCAATAGAGCAAAATGTACAACGACGCAGTCAGTGACAATGGGAGCGCCGGGGAGCAAACAGCGGTTTCAGCAGGCGAAGAGCCAATTGCTCAGTGTGTCGCGATCGTAGAGGGGTACGACGACGCACCCGACGAGTGTACGATTTTCCCGCTCTACGTGGACGAAACGGTACAGACGACGACGTGGATTTCAGCCGCGGAAGGGTCGTTCGTCCGCCTTCGCGAGATGTGCTAAGTCGTTAGAAGAGGCCCATGTCGAGCGCGTAGGGCCACGTCGTGCCGCCGAGGGCGAGCACGATGAGGACGCCACCGAGCAGTCCAACGTTTTTCAAGAAAGCGGTCATCTCCGATTGCTGTTGGTCTTCCGGTGCGTTCCAGAAGTCGTGCATCTTCGGGGTAGCGACAATGAGGAACGTGGCGAGGGCACCAGCGCCAATCACGGGGTAAAAGCCGAGAATCAGCGAAAGGCCACCGAAGACGAGCATGACACCTGAGGCCACCACCGAGAGCGTCGGCGCTGGGACGCCTTTCAGCTCCGCGTAGCCGCTCATCTGGTCGGTCTGCATGAAGTGGTTGATGCCAGTAAAGGCGAGCATGCCGCCGAGGAGGACGCGAGCGAGCAGGAACGCAATCGCGCCACCGGTCGTTTCGAACACCATCAGGCAGTCACCTCCACCGGGCGAGTGCGTGTCAGTTGGGTACGGGGTTTCGTGTAGAGAGTTGGTAGCATCACGTTACCAGCCACGAGCCAGACAAACATACAATTTATCTGACATAAATGTTACCAGGTGACTTTGACAGCCACCCCGTTACACCGATGTCACTGACAGAGCGTCACAATCGGAAGAAAAACCGCGAGTTAGTCGTACTTCTCGGGGTACGCTGCCGCGAGGAGGTCGCGTTGTTCTGCAAAGCGCGTCCGGATTGGGTCGATGATGTCGGAGATGTACGCGCCCGTTGCCTTCTTCAAGTCGAGGGGGTGGAGGTCTTCTGCAACGAAGTCGGCTTCGAGGTCGTCGTAGTCGTCGTAGACGATGTCGCCGCCGTACTTCTCGGGGCGGTCGATGACGAACGGCTCGCCGCGCTCTTCTAAGATTGGGAAGACAAGGAAGCGGAGGTATTCGAGCACGCCGTTTTCCTCGACTTCGCCCTGCGGGCAGTACGCGTCGGTGATTTTCTCGACCACAACGTCCGCCTCGTCGGTGAGATTCACTTTCGACGATTCGTCAGAGGCGCTCATCTTGCCGCCCGAGAGCCCGGACAGAAGCGGTGCAAAGACACAAATTGGCGTCTCGAAGCCGTGTTCGGGGAGGACTTCGCGGCTCAGCATGTAGATGCCGCGCTGGTCGATGCCGCCGTAGGCGATGTCGGCGTCAAGCGCGGGGATGTCGAGGGTCTGCATCAGTGGGTAGATGAGGCCGCCAAGTTTCGGATTGTCGCTCTGGCGGACAACTTCGCTCCCGGCTCGCTGGACGCGGCTGATAGTCGTATCCGCGGCCATTCGGAGCAAGTCGAGCGAGTAGTCGCGTTCCAACTCGAAGTCGCGTCCGCGGATGAACTCGATTTGTGAGCCATCTGCACCGGCGGCGTCAATCATGCCCTCGATGGCTTCTTGGTAGTAGTCGGTGCGGGCGTCTAAGAGGTCGAACGGGCTCTTTTCGTCGTCTAAGTGTGCGTGGAGGTCTGCGACGAGGACCTTCACAGTGAGACCGGCGTTGAGGAAATCGGCGAGTTTGCGCATCGTCGTGAAGTGGCCAATGTGCATTTCGCCGGTCGGAGCTAAGCCGATGTAGACGGTGGGCGTCTCCGTTGTGGCGAAAATTTCCGAAAGCTCCTCTTCGGTGACGACCTCCTCTGTGTTGCGCGAAACGAGGTGTACGCGCTCCTCTCGGTCCATACGGGTGTTTGCCGTGGGCGGTGGTTAAAGGGTTTGATTCACGGGACGCTACCTCTCATGAACAGCAACATTATTACGTTCAGAAACATCCACTTTGTATGGTACTCTTCAGGCAGCAAAGCACAGACGAATCTTCGTCTGTCAACCGCCGAGACTGGCCTGAAGAAACACGGAGCAGGACAGCACCGCAGTCTCCGCCCTTTGGGCGTGAAAAATCGCACCCGCCACAGCCGTGGAGACAGCGGCACAGAATCCAACGGCAGTCGAATCCAGGGCAGTCGTGTGGCATCGCGCCTGCGATACCCGATGAAAGATACGAACTGCGGTCCTGTGAATCGAACAACGAACGGACTCCTTCAATTTGCCTTACATACACCGCGACCGCCACCGCGTTGTCACTACGCACGATATGACCGAGCCCACGTCTGATAACACGCCGCTTGGCCGCCTTACGGAGACGGTACAGCGACTCACGGAAAGCGATTCACCGACAGCCCTGTATGACCGGCTCGTCGCGGGTGGTGAGCGTCTTGCTGGCTGTGAGCAACTCATCGTCTACGAGTTTAGCGAAGAGCAAGGCGTGTTAATTCCCGTCGCTGGAGCCAAAGGCGAAACAACGGCTCCGGTCGAACACGGCGACGGCATCGTCTGGGAGGCGTTCATGGAGGGGCACGTGGTTCGGTCTGACCTCGCCAATGAAACGGTCATCGCCGTCCCCATCTCCACGCACGGCGTGGTTGTCGCAACCCTCGACCAAAACGTCCCGGCCGAGACGAACGAGGCGCTCACGGTACTCGCTCACACCGTCGCCGCGTTCCGCGACCGACAAAAAAGCGACGAGCGCGCGCAGGCGCACGAACACCGGGTTGACGAACAGGCACGCGACCTCGAACGTGCGGCGACGCTGAACGCCATCTTCGGTGCGGTTGGCGAAGCAATCGTGACTGCTTCGACGCTCAGCGAACTCAGTGAGGCGGTGTGTGAGAGTTTCGAAGCAGCAAAGCCGTACGTGTTCGCGTGGCTGTGCCGATACGACGATGCCACATCGACACTCGACGTGGTCTCCCAAGCGGGAATTGCGAGCGACTACGGTGAGCAGTTTACGAGCGCAGACCGCACGCCGAATTTGATGGAGACACTCGCGGCGACCGTGACGGCGGAAAACGAAGCCACCGTCGAAAACGTGCTCGATTCGGCCGAGTGGCGCACAGAGCGCAAAGACGCACTCACCCACGGCTTCAACTCGGTGGTCGCGATTCCGATCGGAACTGGCGAGCAGACGACGCACGTGTTGTTCGTCCACGTTGCGACGGCCCACTCGGTCACGGACACCGAACTCACGGCGTTCTCGAATCTCGGCCAACTCATCGGCCACGGCTTCCAAACCGTCGTCCGCGCGGGTCGTCAACTGACCGACGAGCGTGTCGAAATCGAAGTCCACACTGCAGACGAGCGCCTCCTTTGCAATCGTCTCTCGGCGAAGCTCAACTGTCGGATGAACATCGAAGGCATCTTATCGCAAGCAGAAGGGCAGACCGTAGCGTTCGTCTCGTTCGTTGACATCGACCCGGACAGTATCCTCGAAACCGCCACTGAGATGGAGAACGTGGTGGAGTTGGGCTTGATTTCCGCATCAGACAGTGTCTGCCTGTTCGAGATGCGCTTTTCAGAACCCGCGCTGATAGAGATTCTCGACGCACACGGCGCGGTGTTAAAGGAGATGGGAACCCAGCACGGACAGAGCCACATTCTCATTGACGTCCATCCTGACGTGTCAGTGCGCGAGATAGTGGACGCAATCAAACGCGCCTATCCCGACACCACGCTTGCGGCCCGCCGCGACCACACCACGCCGCGACAGACGCGCCACACGTTCTACGCACTCCTCGAAGCAGAGCTGACGGAAAAGCAGCTCACCGCGCTCAAAACAGCGTACCTCGGCGGATTTTACGAGTGGCCACGGGTGACCAACGGCGAGGAACTCGCCGCGACGCTCGACATCTCCGCGCCCACGTTGCAGTACCATCTGCGCGCGGCAGAACGCAAGCTCGTCACGCTCGCACTCGATGGGAAACTCTAGGTATGTAGAGTCGACTTTCTGAACCCTCTAGTCAAATAGAAGATTTACTTAACCACGTATCCTCCATATGATAGGTTGACCACAGTGAGTGTGGTCGTGAACTCAGACACCCCCCACGGTGGTGATTGTCGTTACCCCCACTCAACGACGCCGGACAACCCCCCAACGATTTGTCCGGCCACCATCACACTTGCGTTCATACTACGATTCAAACACTACCAAACAAGAGCATGACCGAATCCAAATACACGATTCTGATTGTCGATGACGAGAGCGACATCGTCGAGCTGTTCTCGATGTGGTTGTCCCCGGACTATACGCTCCGGGTGGCCACGGACGGGAACGACGCGCTCGAAATCCTCGATGAATCCATCGACCTGGTCTTGCTCGACCGACACATGCCGCGGCTTACGGGTGATGCGGTACTCGAAACAATCCGTGAACGCGGCCTTAGCTGTCGGGTGGCAATGGTGACGGCAGTCGAACCCGACCTCGATATTACCGAGATGTCGTTCGACGCCTACCTCTGTAAACCCATCACCAAATCGGCGCTGCGTAGCTTGGTCGAAACCCTGCTCGCACGCGACCGCTACGACACCGAAATCCAAGAACTCGCGATCCTAATGACCAAACGTAGTCTGCTCGAACAACAGCTTACACACAAAGAAATCGAGCAGAGCGAACAGTACGCCGCGTTAGTCAGCCGAATCGATTCGATGACCCGACCGTAATCCGGTCGACGCTTTCTGTACACCACTTCTTTTTGAGCCGTGGCTGTCCCCACAGCGACCATCCAAGCCGAATCCGTTAACCGCCCGAGTGAAAAAGCAGGCGTATGCGCGAGCTTCCGACCGTTGGTCTTGGCACGTACCTGAACGACGACCACGACCAGTGTGCAAAAAGCGTCGAAACCGCTCTGGAACTGGGCTATCGACACGTAGACACCGCCCAAGAGTACGGCAACGAAGCCGCCGTCGGCGAAGGACTTGCAGCGGCCTCCGTCCCCCGCGAGGACGTGTTTCTCGCCTCCAAAGTCGAGACGACGAACCTCGCCTATGAGGACGTGCGTTCGACCACCGAACAGAGCCTCGACCGCCTCGGTGTGGACACCCTTGACCTGCTCTACGTCCACTGGCCACTCGGTGCGTACGACCCAGCAGAGACCCTCCGTGCGTTCGATGAACTCTACGACGAGGGGACGATTCGCCACGTCGGACTGTCGAATTTCACACCGGAGTTACTCGAAGAGGCACTCGACCATCTCGATGCGCCGCTCTATGCCCACCAAGTCGAGATGAATCCCCTGTGGCAGCAACCTGAACTCCGCGAGATTGCACAGCGGGAGGGCCACCACTTCGTCGCCTACTCGCCGCTCGCCCAAGGCGCGGTGTTCGAGATTCCAGAACTGCAAGAAATCGCCGCCGCACACGACGTGAGCGAAGCACAGGTCTCCCTCGCGTGGCTCCGCGAAAAAGGGGCAAAGGTAATTCCGAAAGCGACCAGTCGCGCACACATCGCAGACAATTTCGCCGCGACAGACCTGACGCTCACTCCCGAGGAAATTACGAAAATAG
Source organism: Haladaptatus sp. DJG-WS-42 (assembly GCF_037198285.1). Lineage (NCBI taxonomy): Archaea > Methanobacteriati > Methanobacteriota > Halobacteria > Halobacteriales > Haladaptataceae > Haladaptatus > Haladaptatus sp. DJG-WS-42. The sequence goes on from NZ_CP147243.1 coordinate 555,054, forward strand.
ACGCCGTAGACCGCGCAGCGCGCACCGTCGAGTTCGACGCCGCGCCGTGGAATCAGTAGGTCAGGCTTCGTCTTCGAAGGTGAGGCAAATCGAGTTTATGCAGAAGCGTTTCCCCGTCGGATTCGGGCCGTCGTCGAACACGTGTCCGAGGTGACTGCCGCAGTTCGCACAGTGGACTTCGGTGCGAACCATGCCGTGACTCGTGTCGCGTTCGAACTCGACTGCGCCCTCGATGGCGTCGTAGAAACTCGGCCACCCCGACGAGGTGAACTTCGTGTCGGAGGTGAACAGTTTCTGGCCACAGCCCTTGCAGGTGTAGGTTCCCGGGTCGTCCTTGTCGATGAACTCGCCAGTGTACTTCGGTTCGGTTCCCTGCTCGCGGAGCACTTTGTACTCCTCGTCGCTGAGTCGTTCGCGCCACTCGTCATCTGTTTTCGGCATTTCACTGGTGGCTGACTTTTCGCTCATACCGGCCTAGACGGCCGCGAGGCTCTTTTGGTTTTGCCCGCTTCGAAAAACGAAAGAAGTCGGTTATTCGATGACGATGAGCACGTCGCCCATGTTGACGCTCTCGCCTTCGGAGACGCCGACGTGCGTGACCGTGCCGGAGGCGCTTGCGACCACGTCGTTTTCCATCTTCATCGCTTCGAGCACACAGACCACGTCGCCCGAGTTGACCTCGTCGCCTTCTGCGACGTTGACTGCGAGGATGGTCCCCTGCATCTCGGCTGCGACCTGCTCGCCGTCGGTTGGGGCGGCCCCGCCACTGTCGTCAGAGTCGCTCTTCGATGGGCGTGGCGCAGACGGCTTCTTGTTGCCACCAGTTGCAGCGACGGCGGGCGCGCCGTGTTCTTCTAAGTTGACTTCGAAGCGCTTGCCGTTGACCTCAACGACGAACTCGCGTTCGACGGTCTCCTCGTCGCCCGCGGCTCCATCGCTTTCGGTGCCCCACTTTTCTTGGGCATCTTCGATGCGCGAAACGTCGAGTTCTTCGTCCAGATACTTCGTCGTGTGCGTTCCGGCGACGAAGTGGTCGTCGGTGAGCATCAGACGGTGGAACGGGATAACCGTCACGACGCCCTCGATGGCGAACTCCTTGAGCGCGCGCTTCGAGCGGGCGATACACTCATCGCGGTCTTTGCCGTGGACGATGAGTTTGCCAATCATCGAGTCGTAGTCGCCGCCGATTGTGTCACCCTGTCGAAGGGCGTCGTCCATCCGGACGCCAATGCCGCCCGGCGGAGCGTACGTTTCGAGCGTCCCCGTGGCAGGAGCGAACTGCTTTGCGGCGTTCTCGGCATTGATGCGGAACTCCATCGCGTGACCCTCGATTTCCACGTCGTCCTGTGCGAAGTCGAGTGCTTCGCCCATGGCGACCCGAAGCTGCCACTTCACGATGTCGATGCCCGTGATCTCCTCGGTAACACAGTGTTCGACCTGAATCCGCGTGTTCACTTCGAGGAAATAGAAGTTGCCGTCCTCGACGAGGAACTCGACGGTGCCTGCGTTCACGTAATCGGAGGCTTTCACACCCTGGCGGGCGGCCTCGCCGATTTCTGCGCGCAGTTCGTCTGAGAGTGCCGGGCTTGGGCCTTCTTCGATGACCTTCTGGTGGCGGCGCTGGAGCGAACAGTCGCGTTCTCCGAGGTGACGGACGTTGCCGTGTTTGTCAGCGATAATCTGCACCTCGATGTGGCGCGGTGATTCGAGGTACTTTTCGACGTACACAGACGGGTTGTCGAAGTAGGCTTCACCCTCGCGCTGGGCCGACTCGAACTGGTCTTGTGCTTCGTCTGCCGACTCGACGACCTTCATCCCGCGGCCGCCACCGCCACCCTCTGCCTTGATGGCGACGGGGTAGCCGTACTCGTCACCGAACGCTTTGACTTCGTCGCCGGAGTTTACCGGGTCGGTCGTCCCGGGGACGATCGGGACGCCTGCGGCGTCCATCACCTTGCGGGCTTTCGTCTTCTCACCGAGCTGTTCCATCGACTCGGCGTTCGGGCCAATCCACGTGATGCCAGCGTCTGCGACTTTACCCGCGAATTCGGCGTTCTCTGCGAGGAAGCCGTAGCCGGGGTGGATGGCGTCTGCCTCTGCCTTCTCTGCGGCTTCGATGACCGCTTCGTGGTCGAGATAGGACTCTGCAGCGCGCGCCGGGCCGATGTTGTACGCTTCGTCTGCATAGCGGACGTGACCGGCGTTTTTGTCTGCATCGCTGTACACTGCAACGGTGCCAATTCCTAGCTCTTCGCAGGCACGCATGACACGCACTGCGATTTCACCTCGATTGGCGACGAGAACTTTATTGAACATTTGTGAATAAGGGTGTATAATCAGTCGCGTTATCTCATTCTATCGGTTCTACCTGCGGCCGCCCACGCGTCCGTGGGCGCACGCTCTGGAACCCGAACGATGCGTTGCTGGAGGCTGTCCATCCGTCCAGCGAACGTCCAGCGTTTGCCGTCCCACGTTTCTTGCCCGCCTTCTGCGGCGGCGGCGACGGCGAGGTCTTGGAGGTGTGCGCCGATGGCAGCGGCGATGGCGGCGGCTTCGTCTGCATCCGCGTCGTCAATGTCGAGCGCCGCAAGTAGCTCTTCTACGTCCATCTCAGAGCGGGATGTTGCCGTGTTTGCGGTCTGGCTGACTCTTGCGCTTCGTCCGGAGCATCTTGAGGTCGTTGATGAGCCGTGGGCGCGTTTCCTGTGGCTCAATCACGTCGTCAACGTAGCCCTTCTCTGCGGCCTCGTATGGGTTGGCGAAGGCGTCGCGGTACTCATCGATGAGTTCTTGGCGCTTTTCTTCGACGTTCTCTGCGTTTGCGAGTTCCTTGCGGTAGAGGATGTTCACCGCGCCCTGTGGCCCCATCACGGCGAGTTCGGCGGTTGGCCAGGCGTAGTTCACGTCCGCGCCGAGGTGCTTCGAGGCCATCACGTCGTACGCGCCGCCGTAGGCTTTGCGCGTGATGACGGTCAAGAGCGGGACGGTGGCTTCCGAATAGGCGTAGAGGAGTTTCGCACCGTGTTTGATGATGCCGCCGTGTTCTTGGTCGGTTCCCGGCATGAATCCGGGCACGTCCACGAAGGTGACGAGTGGGATGTTGAAGGCGTCACAAAAGCGCACGAATCGGGAGCCTTTGAGGCTGGATTCGATGTCCAACGTCCCGGCGTTGATTTTCGGCTGGTTGGCGACGACGCCGACGGCGTGGCCGTCGAGTCGGGCGAAGCCGATGACGATGTTGCGGGCGTACTTCTCTGCGACCTCGAAAAAGGAGCCCTCGTCCATCACCCGGTCGATGACGTTCACGATGTCGTAGGGCTTCTGTGGCTGGTCGGGAACGACCTCTTTGAGCTCGTCGTCGCGGCGCTCTGGGTCGTCCCACGGCTCGACGCGCGGTGGGTCTTCGACGTTGTTCGACGGCATGTACGAAAGCAGGCGACAGATGTCGTCGAGGGCTTCTTCCTCATCGGCCGTCGAGAACTGGGCGACGCCACTTTTCGTGTTGTGGGTTTTCGCGCCACCGAGTTCCTCCATGGTGATGTCCTCGCCCGTGACGGTCTTGATGACCTCGGGGCCGGTAATCATCATGTGGCTCGTGTCTTCGACCATCAGGATGAAGTCCGTGATAGCAGGGGAGTACACCGCACCGCCCGCACACGGCCCCATGATTGCCGAAATCTGCGGGATGACACCGGAGGCTTGCTGGTTGCGGTGGAAGATGTCCGCGTAGCCCGCGAGCGAGACGACGCCTTCCTGAATCCGGGCGCCTGCGGAGTCGTTCAAGCCGATGATGGGCGCGCCGACTTCCATGGCTTTGTCCATCACTTTCACGACTTTCTCTGCGAACACTTCACCGAGCGAGCCGCCGAAGACGGTGAAGTCGTGGGCGAACACGAAGACGGTGCGTCCGTCGACCTCGCCGTAGCCCGTCACGACGCCGTCGCCGGGAATCTGCTCTTCTTCCATCCCGAAGTTGTGCGACCGGTGGGTGCGAAGCTGGTCAAACTCGGTGAAGGTGTCCTCATCGAGGAAGTAGTCGATGCGCTCGCGCGCCGTCATCTTCCCCTTCTCGTGTTGGGCTTCGATTCGGTCTTCGCCGCCGCCGAGGAGCGCTTCCTCGTGTTTCTCGCGTAACTCAGAGATCTTCTCGTCCATCGTCATGGGGACTCACTCCATACCGCATTCATGCTACATCGATACAGAAGCGCCCCAAAAAGGATTCCGTAAAGAGGCAATTGTCTGTTCGACAGCTGTCGAATCTTACAGCACCGAGGTCGGTCTGCGCAGGCCAACGAAGGCCACGAGACCGATGACGACGCTGAGAAGGAGGGTCATCCACGTCTCGACGGAGCCGGTGAGACTGAGTGCCCCGAAGATGCCGGTCAGGAGCGTGAACACCAAGAACAGCGGCAACACGACGCCTGCGGCGAACAGCCACGGCGTGGCGAGCGATTTGCCGAAGTCGGACGCACCCTTTGCGAACTCGGTTGCGGCGTCGCGCCCGAGCACCCAGCCAACGAACAGCAAGAACGCGAGAATCCCGGCGGTGAGCATCAGGTCAACGAGCGTTCCGGCGATGAAGCCGAACACAGCGGGTCGAAGTGCGTTGACGGCCATGATGGCCGACACGAATACGAGCAGGCCGCCGGTTGCGGTAGAGCGTTCGACACCGAACTCGTCAACGAGGAACGAGACGGGGATTTCGAGCATGCTGATGGAACTCGACAGCGCCGCGAGCGCGACGACGCCGAAAAAGAGCGTCGCAACGAGCGCGCCAATCTCGAAGCCAGCGACTGGCGGGAGGTTGGCGAACGCACCGGCGATGCCGATGAACAGCGCGCCGGGGCCGCTTTGTGCTGCCATTTCAGGGGCGAAGCTGAACAGGAGCGGGAAGACGACGAGGCCAGCGAGAACGCCGACAAAGGTGTTGAGCACCGCAATCGCGGAGCCATCGAACGGGAGCGAGCGGTCTTCACCGAGGTACGAAGCGTAGGTGATCATCGTCCCCGCGCCCACGGAGAGGGTGAACAGCGCCTGTCCGGCGGCGGCGGGGAGAATGCTGAGGAAGTTTTCGCTGAGGTACGTCCAGTCAGCGCCGAGGTAGAAGTCGTAGCCTTCTGCGGCGTTTGGCTGGAAGAACGCCCAGATGGCGAAGGCGATGAGCAGGATGACGATGGCGGGCATCATCACCTTCGTCGCCATTTCGATGCCCTTGCGGATGCCCGCGAAGACGATGAGTGCCGTCAAGACGAGAAACAGCAGGCCAAAGCCGACGGCTCCGGTCGTCCCGAAGGAGATGGACTCGTAGAACGCGCCGGGTGCACCGAAGTACGCGCCGGTCGGACTCGCGACGAGGTAGCGGAGAATCCACCCGCCGACCACGCTGTAAAACGAAAGGAGGACGACGGCGGTGATGACGCTGAAGCCGCCGACAAACTCCCACGCCCGTGAGCCGGAGAGCTCTCGCATTGCGCCAACGGGGTTGCGTTTTGCGCGCCGACCGATGACGAACTCCCCAAGCAGGCCGGGGACGCCCACGGCGAAGACGATACCGAGATAGACGATGAGGAATGCACTGCCGCCGTTTTCCGCGGTTATCCACGGAAATCGCCAGATGTTACCGAGTCCAACGGCGCTGCCGACGGCCGCGAGAATGAACCCAATTTGGGTTGCCCAGGTTTCTCGTGTCATTGCAGCGCACTCACCAAGGCGTACCTAAGTGACTTTCGAGTTTCAATCCGGCAATAAAAGAACAGTACAGCCGCTCAGTCGGCCGATTTGGGCGGAACGTTTGTGAGGGTTCGGGCGGTTAGAGCGGCGGCATGATACCCTCTTCCATCAGCGTCTGGATACCGAAACCGAGGGTCACGATGACGCCGAGGAGAACAACCGTTCGAACCGTCCACAGCCAGGTCGTGCTGAACGTCGTCCGATTTTGCATGCCCTTGAGGAGCTCTCGACTTGCGTCGCCACCGAGAACCCAGCCCACGAAGAACAGGAGCAAGAGGACGCCGAACGGCAGGAGGAACTTGTAGGCAAGCGTGTCGAACCAGCCGAGCCACGCGATGTCGAGCGCGGACGGGATGCCGAGGGCGAAGATGATGCCACCGACGCTGAGCGCGGCAGGCTTGCGGCCAACGTCGTAGTGGTCAACAATGTACGCGACGACCACTTCGAGGAGGCTGATAGCCGAGGAGAGCGCGGCGATGAGCACGACGCCGAAGAAGATGACGCCGACGATTCGGCCGAGTCCACCGAGGTCTGCAAAGGCGCTCGCCACGGCGACGAACAGCGCGCCGGGACCGCTCGTGTTCGGGTCGATACCCTGTGCGAACAGGAGCGGGAACACGACGAGGCCGGCGAGAATACCAACGAGCGAGTTCAAGAAGACAATCATGAGCCCGTCTTTGGCGAGGTTGTCGTCGTTGCCGAGGTACGAGGCATAGGTGATCATTGCGCCCATGCCGAGCGAGAGCGAGAAGAACGCCTGCCCGACGGCGAACGGCACGATTTCCGTGAAGTTGGCGCGGACGACGCTCAAATCCGGGTTGAGGAAGTAGCCGTAAGCGTCCATCGCGGCGCTCGGGTTGTTGACGTACGCGAAGCCAGCGAGGCCGACGAGGATGAGCGCAATCGAGGGAACCATCAGCTTCGTGGCTTTCTCGATACCGCCCTCGATACCGAAGGCGACGATGCCGATGGTGATGGCCATGAACACGGCGTGGAGCGCGAGCGCTTCAGGCCCAGCAGAGATGGCTCCGAAGTACTCACCGGGTGCACCGAAGTACGCGCCCGTGGCGCTGCCGCCGATGTATCGAAGCACCCAGCCGCCGACGACGGAGTAGTATGAAAGAATCCAGAAGCCAGTGAAGAGGCCGAGCGCACCGACGATACGCCAATTTTTGAAGCCGAGTTTCTTGAACGCGCTAATCGTGTTGAGGTTGGTTCGTCGGCCGATGACGAACTCCGCGAGCATCGCCGGGAAGCCGATGGCGATGGCCGCGCCGATGTAGACGACGAGGAACGCAGCCCCGCCGTTGGTCGCCGTCTTGAACGGGAACTGCCAGAGGTTCCCGAGGCCGACGGCACTGCCGACGGCCGCGAGGATAAATCCCATCCGCGTTGCCCATGTCTCTCTGTCACTCATGTGTGAAACCCCCTATCAGGATGGCTCAAATAAATGTCCCGATTTGTCGTGACTTACCAAACACCTGACTGGTATGTTTATCGTGCGGACATATGAGAAATGCACACACGACGCGAGTGTTATAGAATAACAAGAGCCAGCACGTAGGGAAGATGTCTGAGATATTATATAGAAAAATCACCGCATGTGAATCTAGTCGGACACAAATTGGCAGATTGCAAATATTGCACGAACAGGAATATGGCTTCGGATTCGTCTGGGTCGATGCCGAGGCGAGCGTAACATTCACGGAGACTATTTCTGGAAAAATGAAGACGTGTTCGGCGAACCGGGACAGTTGGATTGCGGATTACGACGAAAACGGTGTGCGTCAGGCCTCGCCGTACACCGGCACCGCCGCCCCGCTCGTCACGTCCGCGGCGTCGCTACAGAGGAACATGATGACGCGCGCGATCTCGGCTGGTTTGACCCACGTGTCGTGGTCGGAGTCTGGCATCGCCTCGCGGTTTTGCGGCGTGTCGATGACGCTTGGCATGATGGCGTTTGCTCGCACCACTCCGTTGTTTTCCTCGGCAATCGTCTCGGTGAGCAGGCGAACGCCGGCTTTCGCGGCGCGGTAGGGACCGTCGCCTTTCCCACCTTCAAGCGAGGCGCGGGCGCTCGTGGAGACGATTGCGCCTTTCGTCTCTTTGAGGTGGGGAATGGCGTGCTTGCTCGCGAGGAACATCGTTTTCAGGTTGACGTTGAACAGCATGTCGAAGGTGCCCACCTCGGTTTCGTCGATGGGTGTCCCGCCTTTCCACGTCCCCGCGATGTTCACGAGCGCGTCGAGTTGCCCGTGGTCTGCGACGATTTTCTCGAACGTGGATTCGACTTCTGCTTCGTCCGTGAAATCACCCTCGTAGAAGTGGACGCCCGCGGTGAGCGTGCCAGACTCCGGTTCCACCACGTCCGCCGCGCAGACAGTGGCTCCGGCTTTGGCGAACTCGTTTGCGACGGTGCTTCCGAGCGCGCCGCTCGCGCCAGTCACGACAACCACCTTCCCCGAGAAATCGAACTCGACACTCATGGCTACTGGTTGGCGTGGAAACAGGATAAAGGTGGGGCGAGTAGGTCAGGGCGTGACCACGAGTTTGCCGAGGAAACTCTCTGCGAGAACGGCGTCATGGGCGGCTGCCACCTCATCAAGCGCGTAGGTCTCGTGGACGAGCGGCGTGAGTGCCCCGTCGTCCATCAGCGTGCCGAGTCGTGCGAGGACGGCCCCGATGTCGGGCGTATTGAACATCGAGACGTGGTGTACGGAGAGTGCTTTCGCGCGGGCGGCGGGCACGCTCGGGAAGGTGGCTTCCGGGTCCTCGTTCCCGATGGCGACGATGCGAGCGCCTTTCGCCGCCACCTCACAATCGAGCGGCAGGTACTCATCGAGGCGGTGGTCGAGAATCACGTCTGGTCTGCCTGCGCCTTCGATTGCGTCTTGTAAGTCGTCGCGCGCGTAGTCGAGCACCACGTCCGCGCCCAGTTCCTCGAGCGTGCCGTGGTACTTCGGGGAGGCTGTGGTGACCACCCGTGCGCCCGTGGCGCTGGCGATTTGGACGGCCATGTGGCCAACACCGCCGCTGCCGCCGTGGATGAGCACCGTCTCTGCGGGTTCTAAGCTCGCGGTTGCGATGAGCGACTGCCACGCGGTGACGCCGACGAGCGCGGCCCCGGCGGCTTCCTCGAACGAGACGGATTCGGGGAGCGGTGCGGCCAGCTCGGTGGGCACGGCGACGTACTCGGCACAGGTGCCTTGCACCCAATTGCCGAGGGCGGTGGCGTAGATTTCGTCGCCTGCACTATATTCGGTGACGCCGTCACCGACTGCGGTGACGACGCCCGCCACGTCAGAGCCGGGAACCCACGGGAGCGAGCCGGGCTTGTACGCCCCCTCGCGGAAGTAGGTGTCCACCGGGTTGATGCCGGCGGCGTGGACGGCGACGAGCAGTTCTCCTTTGTCGGGTTCGGGGCGCATGACTTCCTCTGTCTGGAGCACATCCGACCCACCGTGTTCGTGGTAACGTACAGCGCGCATAGGAGAGCGAACGTGAGCGCCGTGGAAAAGCGTGACCCATCAGGAGAATCACCCGGTGTGTTCACTCGACCATGTGGCCTGCACACAGTTCGCGCAGATATTGCCACGCGGCGACGGTAGCGGCAATTCCCGACGGTCGGAATGAAAGGGATTTAAGCGACGTGTTCACACGCTAGTATACGTATGAAGCTGCACGAGTATCAAGCGAAGGATATCTTCGCAAACGCGGGGATTCCAACGCCAGACTCGGCGCTCGCAACCACCGTAGACGAGGTTGTCGAGGCTGCTGAGTCGCTTGGTTATCCCGTAGCGGTGAAGGCCCAAGTTCACGTCGGTGGTCGTGGCAAGGCCGGAGGCATCAAACTCGTTTCCGACGAAGACGAGGCGCGAGAGGCAGCCGACGCAATTCTCGGCATGGACCTCAAAGGCTACACCGTCGAGAGCGTTCTCGTCGAGGAAGCCGTCGACTTCGTCGATGAACTCTACGTCGGCGTGACGATGGACCGCGGCGAGGGCAAGCCCGTGGCCATGGTCTCGACGAAAGGTGGGGTCAACATCGAAGAGGTCGCAGAGGAAACCCCCGAGGCAATTGCCCGGGAACACATCGACCCGGCATTCGGCATGCACCCATACCAGGCCCGTCGCGCCGTCTACGGCGCTGGTGTGGACGCAGACGTCGCCCGTCAGGTCTCCTCGATTCTCCAGACGCTGTTCCAGCTCTGGGACGACAAGGACGCGAGCGACATCGAGGTCAACCCGCTGATGGTCACTTCAGACAACGAGGTCGTCGCGGCAGACGCCGTCATGAACATCGACGACGACGCGCTGTTCCGCCAGCCAGACCTCGCGGAACTCGAAGAGGAAGCCTACGAGGACGACTTAGAGCGCAAAGCCGGCGAGTACGGCTTCGACTACGTCCGTCTCAAGGGCAACGTCGGCATCATCGGCAACGGCGCAGGGCTCGTCATGACGACGCTCGACCTCGTCGACTACTACGGTGGCAAGCCAGCCAACTTCCTCGACATCGGTGGCGGCGCAAAGGCCTCCCGCGTGGCGAACGCGCTGGACATGGTCTTCTCCGACCCGAACGTCGACTCTGTTGTCTTCAACATCTTTGGCGGCATCACCCGCGGTGACGAGGTGGCGAAGGGTATCAACGAAGCGCTCGAAAGCTTCGACGAGATTCCAAAGCCCGTCATCGTCCGTCTCGCAGGGACGAACGCCAAAGAGGGCATGGAGATTCTGAACACCGACCTCGTGCAGGTCGAAGGCACGCTTGAATCGGCCGTTCAAGCGGCTGTTGCACGCGCAGAGGAGGTTCAATAATGAGTGTATTTGTCGATAAGGACACCCGCGTCGTCGTCCAAGGGATTACGGGCGGCGAAGGGAAGTTCCACACCGAACAGATGATGGAGTACGGGACGAACGTCGTCGCCGGTGCCGTTCCGGGCAAGGGCGGTCAAGAAGTGAAGGGCGTCCCCGTCTACGACACCGTCAGTGAAGCCGTCGAGGAAGAGGACGCGGACGCATCCGTTGTCTTCGTCCCACCAGCGTTCGCCGCAGACGCCATCTTCGAGGCACTCGACTCCGACCTTGACCTCGTCGTGGCCATCACCGAAGGCGTCCCAACGCAGGACATGGCGAAGGTGTACAAGCGCCTCTCCGAGGTCGACACCCGCCTCATCGGTCCGAACTGCCCCGGCCTCATCACGCCGGGTGAAGCCAAACTCGGCATCCTGCCGGGCAACATCTTCTCCGACGGCAACGTCGGGCTTGTCTCCCGGTCGGGGACGCTCACCTACCAAGTCGTGGACAGCCTGACTCAGCGCGGGATTGGCCAGACCACGGCAATCGGTATCGGTGGCGACCCAATCATCGGCACGTCGTTCGTCGACGCGCTCGAAGCGTTCGAGAACGACCCAGAGACCGAAGCCGTCGTCATGTGCGGTGAAATCGGTGGCGAGGACGAAGAGGAAGCCGCCGCGTTCATCGCAGAGCACATGGACACGCCGGTCGCTGGCTTCATCGCTGGCCGCACGGCTCCACCAGGAAAGCGCATGGGCCACGCGGGCGCAATCGTCTCCGGCTCGGGGACGGGCACCGCAGAGTCCAAAATCAACGCGCTCAACGACGCGGGCGCACCAGTCGGCGACACCCCAGAGGAAGTCGCAGACTACATCGAAGAGTTCCTCTAAGCAGCCCCGCTGTCACTTTTTATTGCGCTTCGCTCCGTAGCAACTGCTCACAGCGTACGGTCGTCGAAAAAAGCGGTCTTATGCGGGCTTTTCTGCCATCGGTTTCTCGGCGCGTGCGGAGTAGAGCTGGTACGCGAAGTACAGCTCGTAGACGCCCGCGAGGCCAACGAGGAGATAGATGAGGTTCTCAAGCGTCGGAATCGAGCCGAAGATGAGATTCACTACGTTCCAGTTGGCATTGATAAAGCCCCCAATCCCGACGAGACCCCAGTTAAGCGCACCCACGATAACGAGGATGAGCGATGCCCAGTCGAGAACGCTTGCTCTAATTCTGCCTTCATACTGCATGGTTTAACACCGAATTAAAGAACGCACGCTGAGGAGAAAAAGATGTCTCGTAATCATACAAGATTATCCAGTATTATCGTATACACGAGTGTAATGGAATTAATCTAGGTGTGAGGCAGTCACACGACCACTGTCGGTCGGTTTCAGCAGTCATTAACGCGTCAATTTTCAGTATACTCACGGGATGGTGAACAGGAGAAAGTATATCACATAGCAAACCACGAACTCGTGGTTAGTGTGTCAGAATTGAGAACAGTTTGAGCGAATGTGGCAGTTCATGAAAAATAGACTGGCGCTGGCGGACGCCAGTCAGGGTGGCTAACCCATAGTACAGCTTGCACGACCATGTTGGTCTGGTGGTAATCGTTCCGCAGCGGTTCGTTCCTACCGACCACCCCCACCGCAGTTGGAGTTCGTTTCACGCATTACAGCCCAATCGATGTCGATGAGGGTGATAAAGCTTTGCTATAAGGACAATAATAGGTCGTTTTAGTATCGAAGGGACCTAGTAAAATCGGAAAAACACAAACGTCCGTCTAAAAATATCGTCTAAAGAATATTGTGACGTGGTTTTCGAAAGTGTGGTGCTTGCAAACGCTACACTTGAGTGATTTTCACCGTGGGGCAGGCGTTTCGCAGGTCACCAGTCTATCGAATGAGCTAAAATTGGCTAGCTGGCCATTCACTGTGGCGCATGGGTGCTGAAGAGCAAGCACGAGGGTCACCGCCAGCGACGTGGGGTTACCATCCTCGGCATCATCAACGCCATCCGTCGCTTCGCCGAGGAAGACTACCTTGTCTCCCACCGGCGTGAAAGTCGAGCGTCGTCCACGGAAACGAAGAGAGGTGACAGCCAGGTGAACTCCTCAGTGAGCGAATCACACAATCAATCACGGCGGGACGGTAGAACGCGCACACACCCGCCGGGTGGTTTTTAGTCGGTGACGCATTGTCTTGGTGATGAAATCAGAGACGTCCCTCTTCGACAAACTCACTCTCGGGTCGCTCACACTCGACAACCGCGTCGGTCTCGCACCAATGACGAGAACGAGCGCGACCGAGGACGGAACTGCAACCGCGGAGATGGCTCGCTACTACGCGAAGTTCGCCCGTGGCGGCTTTTCGTTCCTCATCACCGAGGGCACCTACACCGACAAAACCCACAGTCAGGGGTATCACAACCAGCCCGGCCTCGCAACCGATGAGCAGGCCGCCTCGTGGGAACGCGTCGTGGACGCGGTACACGACGAAGACAGCGCCATCTTCGCTCAACTGATGCACGCTGGGTCACAGGCACAGGGCAACCGCTTCACGGACGAGACCATCGCGCCCGCCGCCGTCCAGCCAAAAGGCGAACAGAGTCCCCTCTACGGCGGCGAAGGCGAGTTCCCCGTCCCGCGCAAGATGACACACGAAGACATCTCCTCGGTCATTGAGGGCTTCGCCGCCTCCGCAAAACGCGCCGAAGACGCTGGTTTCGACGGCGTGGAGATTCACAGCGCGAACGGGTACCTGCTCCACACGTTCCTCTCTGCTGAGTACAACACGCGCGACGACGAGTACGGTGGCACAGCCGAAAATCGTGTTCGCTTCACCCGCGACATTGTCGAAGCCATCCAAGAAGCCACCGCAGACGACTTCGGCGTCGGCGTCCGCATCTCACAGGCGATGGTGAGCGACGAAGAACACAAATGGGATGGCGGCGAAGACGACGCCGCCGTCTTCTTCGACGCCCTGAGCGAGGCTGGTGCAGACTACATCCACACGACCGACGGCGACGCAACCGCCCCAACGTTCGGTGACGACGGGCCGACGCTCGCCGAAGCCGCCGTTGAACACGGCGACGTCCCCGTCATCGCAAACGGTGGCCTCGGCGACCCCGAGGCGGCTCGTGAGGTCATCGACTCCGGCGCAACGCTGTTCACGCTCGGAACGAGTGCGCTCGCAAACCCGGACTGGCCAACGAAGGTCGCAAACAACGAGGCACTCTCCGACTTCGACTTCGAAAAGACGCTGTTGCCAAAAGCCACCATCAGCGACTTCGAAGTTCCGGCCCCCGCTGACGACTGAACCTACCCTGCGTTCATGTTCCCGTTTCGGAACGGCAATGGCCCGACCAGTGAGCGGCTGCGATGGTCGATTCGACAGTCGCTACTCATGGCTCTCACTGACAGCGATATCGGTGCCGCGTATCTGTGCTGCGCGCGCCCGGAGACGGCCCGGCGAGTGAGACACAGTCTCCGCTCGAAATCGGGTGCAGCAATCGACTTCGTCGACTAACGTCGCGTCGTGGTGAAAAGTGTCCGAATCACCCCAGTCCTACCACGGCGCGAAATCTGAGTCGATGAGTCGGTTTTCTACGTCGAGACCGTCAAGGCGCTCTTTGTCCGCGGTCGTCAGTTCAATGAACTGGCTCTCAAAATTCGCGCGAAGATGCTGCTCGTTGCTCGACTTCGGAATTGCGGTAATCCCGTTCGCCCGGAGCCACGCCAGGCTAATCTGGGCCGGTGTCGCGTCGTAGTTCTCGGCGACGGCTTCGATGTCGGAATTGTTAGCCACCTCGTTTCGCGCAATCGGTGAGTAGGCGACGAGTTCGATGTCGTGGCCTGCGCCGTAGATGCGCAGATTTTGCTGCTGAAGGAGTGGGTGGCATTCGACTTGATGCGCGAAAATCGGCGCGTCGAGGTGCTCTCGCGCCTCGTCGAGCAAGTCAGTCGTGAAATTCGAGACGCCGACGTGTTCGATGCTGCCAGCTTCGTACAACTCGTCGAACGCAGCGAGCGTGGCTTCAGGGTCGTACTCGCCCGCTGGCCAATGAACGTAGAGCAGGTCGAGGGAGTCGAGGCTGAGGCGGTCGAGACTCTCCTGTGCCCCTGAGAGGACGTCGTCGTAGCCGAGCTTGTCTGGCCAGAGTTTCGTCGCGACGAACAGCTCGTCTCGTGGGACAGCCGACTGTGCGATTCCCGCGCCGACGGCGTCCTCGTTATCGTAGTGTTGGGCCGTGTCGATGTGCCGATAGCCAATGTCGAGTGCCGTCTCGACCGCTTGTGTCGCCTCGTCGCCTTTCATCCCGTACGTCCCGAGGCCGAGTCGAGGCATCTCAGGCTGCTGCTCTTCCATGGGTGAAACGGAGTGACGGCGAGCAAAGAGAATTGGGACTGGGTGTGAAACGGCGAGTTCGGCCTAGAAGCCGAGGTCGTCGCGGACGAGCACGAGCGTCGTGCGCCCTTCGGTCGTCTCGTGGCGGTAGATGAGTTGCTTCGCAATCACACTACCAACGCCGTAGGCGTCCTGCGCGCGGGCGTCTTCAAGCGGATACGCGACGTCTTCGAGGCGGTCGAGCGCCGCGGACAAGTCCTCGACAATTTTGTTCGTCCCGGCGACGAGCAGGAGATTCTTCGCCGCGAACGGATACGCCCCGATACGACTCCCGGAGGCGTCTGCGGCCACCAACTCGCCAGATTTCGCGATGGCGTTGACGCTCCCGAGGAAGTAGTCGGCCGTCTGCGCCTCACGCCGGGCGTCGAATCGCGCCTCGTCGTCCTCGATGGCAACGACCTCTGCGTGGAGGTTCTCCCAGTCGTGGTCGCCCTCGTTCAGATAGTCCATGAACCCGATTTCTTCGAGCGTCGTGGAGTGGCCGTCCATCACCGACGCACCGGCTGGAATCTGGCCAATGAGTTCCTCGTTCGCTTCCTCCGCAGAATCAACAACTACGACGTTGAAACCACGAGCCTCTAGGTTCTCGACCGCCGCGTCGAGTTCCGCCTCGCTCGGGCGTTCGTCAAGTGCTTCGTCGTACGATACCTCGTCCTCGTAATCGGCCTTTGTCTGTGACATTGTTGTATGGGCGTGCGCCAGCGCCTTCGCTCAGGGACTGACACACCAGAGTTCCGTACCTTCATTTTGGACTGGGCACACAAAAGCGCTCGCGGACATCGGTGTCAGCAGGTGACGCGAGTGTTAGTGGGGTGAGTTGGCTACAACACTGAAGGCACATCGCCACCGTCACCAACGCATGGGAATCTGTCCATACTGCGAGAACAGCGTCTCAGCCGTCGAAGAAGTCATCCAAGAAGGTCAGGTCCTCGTTTCCCAATGGGTGTGTCCGAGCTGTAATTACATCCTTGGCGTGGCCGCGAGTGAAGGTGGAAGGTAGGTCGGGGTACATGGACAACGCGGACGGGACGTTGTAAGAGGTTCCACGTAGCTCGATATTGTACATGCTACTTCCTTCTGACACGGCCTGACCTGCCAAAGGTTCATCACATCATACCGGGTGTGATAGGTATGGTTGATATTCAATCACTATGGGGGTCAATAAAGGGGGACGTGGTCAGGTTTTTCGATAGCTGGAATATATTGGGTGGAATAGGAGTCGTAATAATAGGCGCAGTTTCGTGGGTCGTAGGCGAATTTTCAACCGAAAGCGTACTGGTCACGGTTACAGGGCTATACGCCTATATCGCTTTTAATCAAATGCGTGAGTCAAGATTGAACCAGCCTGCCAGTCGTCTTGCAGTACGCCCTCACTTTCGTCAACTCGATGATTCGGGAACCTACGACTTCGGACTCAAGAATTTCGGTGACAGTCCAGCACTCAATCTTCGGCTTAAAGCGATTCTTAGAGAAGGAGACGATTCTGTAGACACTCTAATGGTCTCTACAAAGGATTGGCACTTTCACTTGGAAGAAAACCAGTTCATATCATTGACCACAAAGCCATCAGCTAAAGAGTCATTCGGCGACTTAACAGACGCTGATAACCCGGTTTTTGATAACTACGAGCAAAAGTCTATCGAGCTCTACTACACGTTCGAATCGAACAACGGCATCCAGTACCCCCGCGATTGGAACAAACCTTTGGAGATGGAGATCGACGATGTCGTGGAAAAATCGAACAAACCACGAATGGTCGAGTTGGCCGAAATCCGTAAGAAGTGTATTAGCTCCTGAACGGTCTGCTAACCATTTCATCATGGCTCATCGGTCGAATTGGGCGGGAAGCGCGCCAGTCTAAGATATTCACACAGCTCTCGTCGGCAAATTCATCTGTAGGAAGGGAGGATGGGGCGGATTTGAACCTCGCTCCGCTTCGTTCCCTGCTTCAAATCCTACGTGACCATTTCGACGACACGGACGACTCGCTGCGCTCGTCGGTTTTGCGCTGAGATAAGTAGTGGGTCGGGGCGGATTTGAACCCCAGTCGCTCCACTTCGTTTCGCTCCTTGATTCAAACCGCCCGCTCGTCACAACAGCAGTCGCTCGCGGAGTTGCTCGCGACAGAAGTAGTGGGTCGGGGCGGATTTGAACCGCCGACTTCCTCCGTGTGAAGGAGGTATCATAACCAGCCTAGATCACCAACCCTCTGCAGTACCTCGTTTCCGACGGCTGAACTTAAGGGTTACTTTCGGCAGCCGAAAAAAGGCTTAGTCGGACGCTTCTTCGCGGCTCGACCGGTAATCATCGAGGCGTCCGCGGGCGCTGGCGATTGCCTCGCGGGTCTCACCCTCGGCTCGCTCCTGCAGCTTCTTCAGTTCATCTCGCACCTCGTCAACGCGAGAGGGCTCTGGCTCCTCGTCTTCGCGGCCAGTGAGCGTGCGGAACTTCTCCTGGATTGGCGCGAGTTCGTCTGAAACGCCGCGTTTTGCCGTCTCGCCGGCGCGCTTCAGGTAGTACTGCGTATCTTCAAAGTGCTTGTTCATACGTATTATAATACGGCAACACTGAATAAAACCCTTATGCCCACGACAGTACGTGCGTGCTGGATTTTCATCGAGCGAAGCTGATGAAAAAATCTGCGTCGGCATCGATACCACAACACTTTTGGTTGTTTTAGGTAGACCTAAACCTGCAGGCGGTGCACAGTGAATGACCATCCGTCGCAGTCGGCGTCTGTCCCAAAGCCGACGCATGGTTGAGTGCGACGTGGCCGTTTCAGACCGTGGGCATCACCCGGTCGTTTGCACCCGTCCACTCTTTCGACCGTCACAAATTGTTTAGCACAGCGTGTGGAAGTCGTGGCTATGTTCACACGGTTTTCTATCCCGACGCCGTTTCGTGTCGGCGCGGTCAACGCCTACCTCTCCGGCCGAACCGTCGTTGACCCCGGCCCCGACAGCGAGGAGGCGTGGGCCGCCCTCTTAGACGGCTTCGACGAACACGGCATGACGCCTGACGAAGTCGAACAGGTTGTCGTCACCCACCCGCACCCAGACCACTTCGGCCTCGCCGCCCGGCTCCAAGCCGAAGGCGCAACCGTCATCGCCAGCCCCGAAGCCGCCCGCATCATGGCCGACTTCCCCGGCGAACTCGAACACGAACAGACCTTCTTCGCCGACTTCTTCGAGCGCAACGGCATGTCGAACGCGACCGCAAACGCCGTCGTCAACCTCCCCGAGTCGTTCCTCTCCTACGCGCCAAGCGTCGAGACCGACCACGAAGTCAGCGAGGGCGACAAAATCGAAATCAACGGCGAGCCGCTGGTCGCCCACCGCGTCACCGGTCACGCCATTGGCGAACTCATCTTCGAATTCACCGAGGGCGACGAACGCCACGCCATCATCGGCGACAACGTCCTCAACGAGATTACGCCAAACCCGCTGCTTCAGCCTCCAGAACCCGGCGAAGACGAGCGCCCGCGCCCGCTCCCGGCGTTCAACGACTCACTCCGCGCGCTCAAAGCCGAGCACTACGACCGATTCCTCCCCGGTCACCGAACCATCATCGAGAACCCGAGCCAGCGCATCCAAGAGATGCTCGACGCACACGACGACCGAACGGAGACGGTGTACGGTCTCGTAGACGGCCCGACGACGGCCGTCGAAATCATGCACGAACTGTTCGGCGACCTCCCCGTCACCGAGTTCTTCCCCGGCATGAGCGAAGCCGTTGGCCACTTAGACGTCCTCGAAGCCCGCGGCAAGGTGCGCCAACACGAGAACGGCGGCGTCATCGTCTACGAGCGAACATGACTCGCCTCCAAGCCGTTGCTCTTGGAGACGCACCCGCAGACCTCGTTGTCCGCGGCGCACGAGTGCTGTTTCCTGAGACAGGAGCGAAGAAGAAGCGAGCCATCGCCGTCGTGGACGACCAAATCGCGGCGCTCCCCGAAGACCCCGAGCCAATCATCGGCCCCGACACGACCGTCATCGACGCAACCGGGCTCGTCGCCATCCCCGGGCTCATCGACGCCCACACCCACATCGAAGCCCAACACGCCTTCGAATACGCCTACCCACACGTCCTCGAAGCGGGCACCACGAGCGTCATAAGCGAGTCGAACTGCCTCGGCTCGCTCTACGGCGCGACCGCTGTCGAACAGCTGCTGCGCGCAACCGCCCCGCTCGCAGTGAACGTGTTTTTCACCGTCCCTCCACAGCCACTCGTCTCCACATTCACGCCCGCGTGGGGCGATAAAACGGAGAAAGACGCGCTCTGTGACCTCCTCACCCACCCGCGCGTCGTCGGGGTTGGCGAGGTTGACTGGATACACGTCGTCGGGCGCGACCCACCGCTGTTCGACCTCTACGACGAAGCACGAACCCTCGGCACGCCAATCAGCGGCCACGGCGCGGGCTGTAAGGGCGCGAACCTGCAGGCGTTTGCAAGCGTCGTGGACAACGACCACGAAGCCATCACGGGCGAGGAAATGATTTCCCGCCTCGAAAACGGCATCCACGCCATCGGGCGGTCGGGAACGGTCCGCGACGACACACAAGCCGTCGTAGACGCCTACCACGAAGTCGGCCCGGCAGACCTCTCGCTTTCGACCGACAGCGTCTGGCCCGGTGACGTGCGCGAGGGGATCTACATGAACCGCGTCGTCCGCCGCGCAATCGACGCGGGTGTCACTCCCGAAGACGCGATTCGGATGGCGACGCTGAATCCAGCAAGACACTTTGGACTCACAGACCGCGGCACGCTCTCGCCGGGCGCTCGAGCCGACATCGTCCTCCTCTCCGACCTCGAAGCAGTCGAAGTCGAGACGGTCATTTCAGGCGGCGAAGTCGTGGTCGAAAACGGCACCGCGACCGTCGAGCCAGTCCCCTACGAATACCCAGACCACTTCTACGAGAGCGTCCACCTCCCCGAAACGCTCGACCTCACAGTGCCTGAGTCCGTCGCCCGCAACGGCACCGTCCGCGCCATCGAACACGTCACCGGCCTCTTCACCCAAGACACGCTCGCAGAGCCAGCGGTCGAAGCCGGGAATCTCGTTGCTGACCCCGACGCCGACGTGCTGAAAGTCGTCGTCATTGACCGCCATCCCGAAAGCGACGCCGACGCCTTCGTCGGCTTCGTCACCGGCCTCGGCCTCACCTCGGGAGCCGTGGCGACAACCACCGCGTGGGAGGCCGGACTGACCATCGCCGTGGGCGCAGACGACGAGGCAATCCATCGCGCCATCGACCACCTCCACGAGCTAGGCGGTGGCTGGACGGTCGTAGACGACAATGAACTCACCGCGTCACACCCGTGTCGCGTCGGCGGATTTTTGGCAGACATCCCAATCGACGAGGCCGCAGCAAACGTCGAAGCCGTCAGCGCAGCGCTCAGAAACCAAGGCGTCACCGCAGACCACCCCATGCTCGCGGTCGCGACGCTCACCTTCCTCGGCGTCCCGATTCTCAAACTCACCCCGCAGGGTTACGCGAACATCCTGACCAAAGAACTGGTCGGCCTCACGCCCGAATAACGACGAACTCAGTAGGTCGGACTTTCCTCGGGAACGCCCTCTCGCTTGTTGACCGCGCGCGCGAGGACGAACAGCGCATCGGACAACCGATTCAGGTACTTCACGGCCTCTGGATTGGCCTCTTCTTCGTTGATGAGCGCGACCGCCCGGCGCTCGGCGCGACGGCAGACCGCGCGGGCGTGGTGGAGTTTCGCGCCGGGTTCGCTCCCTGAAGGCAGGATGAAGTTTCGAAGCGGCTCCAGTTCTGCGTCGAGTTCGTCCATCCACCCTTCGAGCAGCGCAACGTGTTCTGCCCGAACGACGGGGTCGTCTGCGTCCGGATCGGGGTTCGCAAAGTCCGCCTGCACGATGTGGAGATGGTTTTGAATCGAGCGGAGTTTCTCGTCTATGTCTTCGTGGCCGGTCGGCCTGACGACACCGACGAGCGCGTTCACCTCGTCTACACTCCCGTAGGCTTCGATGCGGTGGCTCGCCTTCGAGACGCGAGACATGTTCGAGAGGTCGGTCTTGCCCTCGTCGCCGCGTTTGGTGTAAATCTTCATGCCCGTATCGAGGGTCGGGAGTAACTTATAGTCGGGCCAGTCAGACGGTGAACAGTTTTCAGGTGGCCCTACGAAGGCGAGGCATGGCCTTCAGTGACACCCTTTGTGAGGAGGGCCGCCCCATCCTCGAATCGATTCTCGACCACCCGATGGTCGTCGGCCTCGGCGACGGCACGCTCGATGAATCGCCGTTTCGCTACTGGGTGAAACAGGACTACGTATACCTCATAGACTACAGCCGGGTGTTCGCTCTCGGCGCGGCGTCCGCCCCCACGCTCACCCAACTCTCGACGTTCGCAACCCTGCTCGACGAGACGGTGAACACCGAAATGGAGCTTCACCGCGCCTACGCTGCCGAGTTCGGCATTAGCGAAGAGGCACTCGAAGCGACGAAGCCCTCGCCGACCACGCAAGCCTACACCGACTTCCTCGTCCGGACGGCAGCCACCGAGCCATTCTCTCACCTCGTCGCTGCCCTCCTGCCGTGCATGTGGGGGTTCAACCAGACTGCCCGCAACCTCGACGTGCGCGGGAAACCCGACCATGAGCAGTACGCAGAATGGATTGCGATGTACGCGAGCGACGAGTTCACCGAGCTCACCGAGTGGTGTCTCGACCTGCTCGACGAGGTCGCCGCCGAAGCAGGCCCCACCGCCCGTGAAGAGATGCGCGAGCGGTTTCTCACCTCGTTTCGCTACGAGTACCGCTTCTGGGACGCCGCGTGGCGCGAGGAACGGTGGACTGTCTGATGGTGGGTGGCGAGCCACGATTCACGGAGCGCCTGCGTTCCCATTCGGAACCGGCCTGGACGAACGCGACGAACCACCAGTTCACCCACGAACTCGCGGCGGGAACTCTCGCAGATGACGCGCTCCGACGCTACCTCATTCAGGATTACGCATTCGTAGAGACCCTCACCGGTCTCGTTGGGAGCGCGGTTGTGACCGCGCCATCCATGGCCGAAAAGCGCCGACTCACCGACTTCCTCGTGACGCTTACCGGCGCCGAGAACGACTACTTCGAACGGTCGTTCGCCGCGCTCTCAGTCGATGAAGCCGCCTGGAAAGATCCCCAGAAACTACCGGTCACACAGGCCCTTGAAGACCTGTTCGTTCGCGCCACCCATCAGGGTGGGTACGCGGAGTCGCTCGCCGTACTCGTGCCAGCCGAGTGGGTATACCTCTCGTGGGCCCGTCCTCACCGAGACGCCGCTCCAGAAAAGTTCTACCACGAGGAGTGGATTGCGATGCACGCGAGCGCCGAGTTCGAAGCGTTCGTTAGCTGGCTCAGAGCCCAGCTAGACGAACAGGGAGCCACGCTCTCCCCCCAGCGAACGGCACGCGTTCGCCGGTTGTTCAGCCGCACCGTGGAACTCGAAGTGGCGTTTTTCGATGCAGCATACGGAATATAAGCCAGTGGTATTACCAATGTTTAACTAGGCCCATAGCCGAATGTGATCCATGTACGAACACTGTGAGGTGGGACGATGGTAACGGCCAGCGTCGCCCTCGGACTGACTGTTCTCACGCTCGTCACCTTCGCGGGCCTCGGCACGTGGTACGCCCGCGGCCGCATCAACTCGGTGGAAGACTACATCACCGCCCGCAACTCGACGGGCAACGGGATGACCACCGCAACGCTCATCGCCTCCGGGATGGGCGCGTGGATTCTCTTTAGCCCGGCAGAGGCAGGCGCGGCATTCGGCGGCCTCACGGCCGTCCTCGGCTACGCAATCGGCAGCGCACTCCCACTGTTCGCGTTCATCGTGATTGGTCCGCGCATCCGGGAACTCATCCCCGAGGGCCACTCCATCACGGAGTACACCCTCGCGCGCTTCGGCCCGGTGATGTACGTCTACGTCCTGCTCGTGAGCATCACCTACATGTTCATCTTCCTCGCCGCGGAGATGACCGGCATCGCGGGCGCACTCTCGCTTGTCGCGGGCGTCCCGACGTGGCAAACCGCCGCACTCGTTGGCCTGTTCGTCCTCGCCTACACCGGCTACGGCGGGTTGAAGGCAAGCATCTTCACCGACACCGTCCAGACGCTCGTCATTCTCCCGATTCTCGCGATTGGCTTTGCGGGCGCACTGCTCGCCCTCGGCGGGACGGGCGAAATCTACCAGACCGTCGCAGAGACGAGTCCGAGCCTGCTTGACCCCGGCTTCCTCCCCGGCATCGAGTTCGGGGCCTACATCGCCGTCGCCGTCCTCGCCGCAGAGATGTTGAATCAGGCGTGGTGGCAGCGCATCTACGCCGCGAAAGACGAACGCACCCTCGCACGCTCCTTCACCATCGCCGCCATCACGGTGATTCCGATGGTGTTCTTGGCCGGACTGTTCGGCCTCGCCGCCTCCGGACTCGGTCTCGTCACGACAGACTTCACGGCGGGCTACAACGCCGATATTTCCTTCTTCCTCGTGCTCGACGCCGCGTTCCCCGAGTGGGTGACGCTCGTGGTCGTCATCCTCGCCATCTTACTCGTCATGAGCACCGCAGACACGCTGTTCAACGCGATTGCGAGCATCGTGACCGCAGACCTCCCGCTCGTCATGGACGACCCGGACCGCTCTACGCTCACGAACGCCGCGCGGGCGCTCACCGTCGTGGTCGCGCTCGCCGCCATCTTCGTCGGCGCACAGGGCTACAGCGTGCTCACCATCTTCCTCATCGCAGACCTGCTCGCGGCGGCGACGTTCATTCCACTGCTGTTCGGCCTCTATTCGACGGAAGCGACTGGATTCGGCGCGCTCGTCTCAAGCATTCTTGGACTGCTCGTCGGCCTCGCCTACTTCCCGACACTCCGCGCTCCGCTCGCCGCGCTTCCAGTCATCGGAGACCTCCTGCCAACGGCGTCGTACTTCAACTCGTTCGTCGGGGCGGCGGTCGTTTCGGGGCTCGCCATCCTGCTCATCTCGCGGGTGACACCCGGGTCGTTCGACCTCGGGTCGCTCTCTCGCACCATCCACCAACTCGATGAGGTACGCCCAGATGGGGGTGAAGAGCGATGAGCGCAATTGGCCAGACGCTGTTCTCCGCGCTGGCGTGGGGGTCGGTCGCGCTCGTCGTCGCCATCTTCGCCTACGAGATTTACGCCGTCGTCACCGATTGGCGCGGGTCGTAACTTTTCTGTCCTGCCTCCGTACGCTGGGCATGGCACTGTTCGCTGCCCTCGCAGAACTCCCGCTCTCGATTTCGTCCGTCTCGTACGAGCTGCACGAAGCAGAAACGTCGAGCGACTTCACCCGACTCTCGACCACGATTTCACTCGATGGTGACGGAGAAACCGGTCGTGGCGAGGACGTGACCTACGAACCAGCCGACCACCGCACGCTGATTGAGGCGGCTCCCACCTTCGACCTCGAAGGCGAATGGACGTTCGCAGAGTTCTCCTCCCGCCTCGCAGACATAGACCTGTTTCACGGCCGCGAGCCCGGCCGTCACGATTTCAGAAACTATCGCCGGTGGGGCTTCGAGAGCGCGGCGCTCGACCTTGCGCTGA
This sequence comes from Haladaptatus sp. DJG-WS-42, assembly GCF_037198285.1. Lineage (NCBI taxonomy): Archaea > Methanobacteriati > Methanobacteriota > Halobacteria > Halobacteriales > Haladaptataceae > Haladaptatus > Haladaptatus sp. DJG-WS-42. Next base: position 579,556 of record NZ_CP147243.1, read on the forward strand.
AGCAAGCGGACACCAGCCTCGCGGCTCAGTTGGGACTGGAATACCACCCGGTCAGGTTCATCATCTCGACGCGCCTGCCCGACGCCTCCTTTAACCGCATCGAGACGTGGCTTTCCGTAGACGACGCCTACGAGTTCAAACTCGACCCGACGAGCGAGTGGGACGACGACCTCGTTGCAGCCCTCGCAGCCACTGGCGCGGTGCGCGTCTGTGACCTGAAAGGCCACTACGAGGGCACGGACATAGACCAAGCCCCAGATCCCGAGTTGTACAAGCGCATCATTGAGGGGCTTCCGGAGGTCGTCATCGAAGACCCTGCGCTCACCGAAGCGACCCGACCACTCTTTTCCGGCCACGAAGGGCGCGTGTCGTGGGACGCACCCATCCACAGCCTTGACGACATTAAAAATCTCCCGTGGGAACCCGACTGGCTGAACATCAAGCCGTCACGCTTTGGCAGCGTCCAGTCGCTCCTCGAAAGCATCGAATACGCACAGGCGGCGGGGATGCAGTTGTACGGCGGCGGTCAGTTCGAACTCGACGTCGGACGTGAACACATCCACGCGCTCGCTTCGCTGTTCTACCCAGACACTGCAAACGACGTGGCACCCGCCGAGTACAATCAGCCAGAACCCACTGCAGGACTGGCGAAAAGCCCACTGTCGCCACCTGACACACCGCGTGGATTCGAGTGGTAACACATAACATTCTCGGTAACTTTCGATTGGCGACCTGTCCACGCGGCGAGAATCGTCAGACTCCGGTCTGACAGGGCTTAAAGGTAGGCCGAAACAAGAGTATAGTATGGTAGGGCAATTAGGTGGGCGGCAGCAACGCCGCATGAATCAGGGGCGCTCGCCGCTTGCGTCCTCGGAACGGAGAAACAGAGCACAAGCAGAGGCGAAACTCGTCACGCTCAATCAGCTGATGGTGGCGGCTGGCATCTGGCTCCTTTCGGTAGGGATGTTCGTCGCACTGTTCTCACCAGCGCTGTGGCTCACCGGTATCTTCGGACTCACGCTTCCGGCATTGCCGTCTGCGACGCGGTGGGCGGTCACGAGAGCACGGGCACGAAACACGAACGACCGCGGCCGTCGAACGAAGTCATCGCTGCGGCTTCGCATCCACAAATGGCTCCGTGCACGTCTCACGAACTCCTCGGGCCGCGACCGGCTGTGAACTGAACACACGCCTATTTTTCGACACTGACTCTCAACGCTTCGCACGACTGGATATCCCCGTACTCCGCGTTTGTTACGGTATGTCGCTCAACTCCCTCGACTCGATGCGAGTGCGACTAGCTGATTTCCCGCATGTGAGAGCGCACCGTCACACCTATATGTAGTGTCAGCGACGTTTCGAGTGAACGATTGATGACGTACCGGCGTGCGTGTAATCCGGTGTTCAATCCGCTCTCGCCACCCGCTTCGCGGACGGCCCGATAGCCGCAGCACTCGGGTTCGTTTCGCTACAGTTCGTAGCCGTACTTTTTCGACCGAACACACACGCATATGCCGATATTCGCTGAGTTACCGGCACACAGCCGGGGCTTATCTGACCACGTATCGCCCCACAACCACCAGACGTATCGCTCGCATTCACACCAACCATTCGACTCACTTTCACGTTTCATTGGAGGGAGTCTGCGATGACCACAGCCGACGTACCCGAAGCCTCGTCGCTGTGGCGAAATCGGAATTTCCGACGATTTTTCGCTGGGCAGTTCGTGACGAATGCCGGGGACAGCCTCTACACCGTCGCCGTCTTGTGGCTCGTCTACGACCTCAGCGGCTCGACCGTCCTCACGGGACTCGCAAATTCGCTGTTGTTGCTCCCGTGGCTCTTGCAGATTCTCGCCGGGCCGATTGTAGACCGACTCCCACTCAGGCCCGTGCTCGTTGGCTCACAAGTCCTGCAAGGTGTCGTCGTTCTCACACTCCCGCTCGCCGCAGCGACCGGGCGGTTGAGCGTCGGCGTCTTGCTCGCGGTCGTCCCGATACTGACGCTCGCAACACTGGTGATGTCACCGATGCAGGCAACGCTCGTCCCGCGCATCGTCACTGAATCACGGCTTTCGCGGGCGAACTCCGCGCTCGCAACCGTCACGCTCGGCCTCGACATGGTGTTCGACGCGCTCGGTGGTCTGTTCATCGCGGTTTTCGGTGCGACGACACTGTTCCTGTTCGACTCGGTTACCTTCGCCGTTGCCGGCCTGCTGTTCGCCGGTATCGCCGTTCCACCGATGAACGCCGAACACAGAGAACCAGACGGCGGGAGAGAGCCCGTCTTCGACGCGTACCTCAACGACCTGCGGGACGGAATCGACGTGCTCCGGGGAACCGTGTTCGTTGAGTTGATACTCATGACGGCGGTGGCAAACTTCGCGACCGGCGTGACGCTCGCAATCCTCCCGGCGTTTGGCGACGCGCTCGGGGGCCCGGCCGTCTACGGTCTGTTGCTCGGAGCGCTCGGTATCGGTCGGCTCATCGGGTCGCTCCTCGCACCGTCTCTCGAACGTATTCCGTATGGTTGGCTGCTGCTCGTCGGCCACTCGCTTGGCGCGTGCTGCTGGCTCGCAGCGGTGTACGCGCCGTCACCTCTGCTCACCGTCGTCCTGTTTGGGCTCGCGTGGGTGCCCGCGGGTATCAGCGGCGTGCTCACGTCAACGCTGAACCAGACGCTGTTCCCGACGGAACTCCTTGGTCGCGTTTCGACCATCAAGGGAACCACATCGGGGGCCACGCTCCCGCTTGGCTCGCTCGTTGGCGGCCTCGTCGCCTCCGTGCTTGGGATACCGACGACGGTGGGGCTCGCCGCGTTTGGCTTCGGGTTTACGGGACTGTACGTCCTTTTACGCCCGCGGCTTCGACGACTCCCCGCGGTCGCTGACGCCGACCCAGCGGCGTTCGACGTGACGAGAGGACGCGACGGAGAGTGAACCGAATCAACCCCGCCAGTAAGAAGGCGTGAGGAGCACAAGCACGGGGATGATTTCGATTCGGCCGACCCACATGAGGAACGTCATGAGCAGTTTCGTGGTTTCGGGGAACGATTCGTAGCTCGCGAACGGGCCCGCGATGCCGAACGCCGGGCCGACGTTGAAGAAGGTAGATGCGGCGGCGCTCATCGCTTCGAACTCGGTTATCGGTGACGCCACGCGCGAGGAGTTGACGACGACGAAAACCGTCGCGATGATGAAGATGAGGAGACTCGCGAGTGTATAGGCGTAGATGTCGCGGATGGCCTCCTCTGTGACCACGCCCCCGCTCAGTCGAACCGGTCTGACGACGCGCGGATGAGAGGCGATGAACAGGTCGCGGCGAAACGCCTTCAGCACGACCAGCCAGCGCACCGCCTTTATCGAGCAGGTGGTACTCCCTGCCATCCCGCCGATAAACATACACACGAACAGGAGGTGTTTCGCCCCCGACGACCAGAGGTTGAAGTCGGTACTCGCGTAGCCCGTCGTCGTCACGATGGAGACCACCTGAAACAGCGAGTGGCGAACGATCTCTTCGAGGCCGGTGTGTGGGCCGCCGTCAGCGATGAGAATCCCGGCTACGCCGAGGGTGAACACTGCAAGGATGCTCAGGTAGAAGCGAAACTCGTCGCTCTGGCGCAGTCGGTCTGTGTTCCCGTGCACGACGAAGTAGATGAGGATGAAGCTCGTCGCACCGGTTGCCATAAACGGGATGGTCACCCACTGCACGGCCGGTGAAAATGCTGCCAGACTCTCAGCACGTGGGGAGAACCCGCTCGTCGAAATCGTTGTGAACGCGTGGGCGACCGCGTCGTAGAAGGTCATTTCGGAGGCCAATCCGACCACGTGGAGTCCGTAGAGGGTGGCGATGTTCAACCCCGTCAACCCGATATACAGTTGCCAGAGCAATCCCGCAGTCTCCGAGATACGAGGGGTGAGTTTGTTGATGTCTCGCGTTTGGGTTTCCGTCTCCATGAGCTGTGCACCACCAACCGCGAGCTGGGAGAGAACCGCTGTTGCGAGGACGAGAATACCAAGTCCGCCGAGCCACTGGAGGACGGCCCGCCACATGAGAACCGCCCGAGAGTGAATCTCGAAGTCCAAGATGACAGTTGCGCCGGTCGTCGTGATACCGCTCATCGCCTCGAACAGCGCGTTCACCGGCGCGGCGAGCGCACCTTCACTGGCGAGAACGAACGGCACCGCCCCGACGACTGCCATGCTCAACCAGGTCAACGAAACCATCAAGAACCCTTCTCTGGCTCCCAAGTCGCGCTGGTCGGTGAGCTGCTCGAGTCCGATACCGACGACCACAGTCCCGGCCATCGGGAGAACGAACGGAAACACCGTCGTGGCGTCGTAGAGCGCAACTCCGAGCGGGATGAGCAGCGGAACCCACAACCACTTGAGAATCGTTCCGACAAACCGAACGCTGACACGCCAATCGACACGGGGTTTCATGTGTCGGTCATGGCTGACTCAACGAATGCCTTCGAGTTGGCAGAACCCAACCCATCCATCGCGACGATTACAGCCATCGCCGATTCCTCGAATAGATACTCATGCTCAACTGATTGGCTGTGGGGTACTAAAAACCGGTACGCCGACATCGCTCTCGGTCGAATACCCGCCGACGCTTACAGGCAACGAATTAGTATATTCACATACCGTTTATAGAAGGGCAGAATGCCTGAATCAGCGGCAGCTGAGCGGCGTCCCTTCGGAGTCGACGGCGGTGTCTGAATGAGAGCAGGCGACCGACGCCACTCCATACCGCTCGTGGAGAGCACGGGTGGCTGCGAACCAGTACGTTCAATTGGGCGGGCGAGAGTATGAAATGCATGAGCCTTGAACTCGAACACGACTGCCCACACTGTGAGGAATCTAGAATCTTCTACAAGGCAGCCAGCATGACGGTTCACCTCGGAACCAAGACCAAGTGGCGCTGCCCAGAGTGTAACTACGCGTTCATCAAAATCAACGGCATCGACTCGAGCGCCTCCGCGTAAGCTCGAGCGCCTTTTCCAACACCCAGTTTCAGAGTGCCAACAGTGGGCGGCCAACCCCGGGGGTTCGGGCCGTGAAGAGTGGGTATCCCGTATGACTGACTCTGCACGCTCGAGTGCCATCGCTGTCGCGTTGCACGCAGCCACGACGAAAAATGGCGGGATTTGCCCGGAGATCGACCACAGGTGGCAATTTCGAACCGGAAGAGCTGCCCAGACAGCTAACGGATAAACCGTATAGTGAGATATTAAATTGTCGCGGTGCGATAGAGCCGAGGTGTTGAAGCGTATCGACGCCTAGCGGCCGGTGTGACCCGATTTCAGAACACGCGGCAACCAGATTGGGACTGGTGGGGCGAACTCTGGCCCGACCCAGTCGGGTTGTTGGAGAAAGTGGGTGTAGCCAAGCGAGATACGCTCGCAGACGTGGGCTGTGGCAACGGCTACTTTACCATTCCCGCGGCGACGATGCTCGAAGGACAGCTCTTCGCGATCGACCTCGACGAGTCACTCCTCTCACAGTTGCGTGCGGAACTCGACGAGCGAGCCATCGACAACGTCACCTGCGTCTGTTGTGATGCTCGTTCGCTCAGTGACCACATCCCACCCGTGGACGTGGCGTTCATGGCGAACACCTTCCACGGCGTTGAAGACCAGACCGAATTTGCTGCCGAAGTCCGACGAACCCTCACCAGCGAGGGACGGTTTATCGTCGTCAATTGGCACGACTTACCCCAAAGTGAAACCGTCGTCGCTGGGAAGACGCGTGGCCCACCCGAGACGCTTCGGCTGACGCCAGAAGCGACACGCGAACGAGTTGTTCCAGCTGGGTTCGAACTGGTGTCCGAACGCGAACTGCCGCCGTATCACTACGCGCTCGTGTTCGAGCGAACAGAAAAATCCTAGCGAAGCCGGTTCAAGACGGGCAGCTCCCACGGATCTTTCCGCAGGAACTCGAACACTTCGTAGTGGTGGCGAGCGATGTGGACGCTCCCGAGGCCGAGCATCGTTCCGGCGACAACGTCAGTGCCCCAGTGGATGCCGAGATACATCGTCGCCATTACGACGCTCGCGGCGAGGAAGATGCTCGTCGGAAGCCAGTAGGGGTACTCTTTGCGCGTAAACCACGCGAGATACGCCACCGACACCGACAGCGAGGTGTGAAGCGACGGGAAGACGTTCGTGTTCGAGTTGACCTCACCCGTGAGCAGTTGCGACTGCGGGTACATCGAGTACATGAGCGGGTCGACGAGGTCGGGAATCAGGTTTCGTGGCCCATACGAGACGAACAGGATGTAGAACACGAGGCCGAGTGAGTAGTTGAGCGCGAAGGCAACGGCTGTTTGTTTCAGGTGTTTCGTCTCCCGCATCGCGAACGTGAGCACGAACGGGAACACGAGCAAGAACACGTAGCCGTAGAGGTAGATGAAGGAGAAGTACACGGTGAGCTGGTCGGTGGCAATCGACTGGATGAACGCGACGAAATCACCCTCTATCTGGTAGATGTAGCTCGTGATGTTGAGGCCAACCACCCACGAGATTTCCGGGCCGACCTGCCTCGCTACCTTGTTGATGCCGAGGATACCGAGGAGCAAGCCAAGATACGGCCCTGCTTCACGCAAGCGCGTCTGCCACGATTCGCGCAGTAGCGAGAGTTTCGTGGGGCCAATGAGCGTGAGCGACCCAACGGCAATCATTACGCCAACGCCAGCCGCGAGATACGCGAGAATGTCGAGTAGTGCCATTTGCTTATCGCCTCAGAAGTTCGCCGGATTCGTTGTATCGGAAGCCAGCTTCGCGGAATGATTCTTTTGCGAGTTCCACGTCGAGCGTGCCGTCCTCACCCGGGAAGGGAAGTTCAGGGTCTGTATCCGCCCAGACCAGATTCGGTGCGATCTCGGGATACGGGGCAAGCGGCGAGGCAATCGGCTCTGCATAGCCACCGAACACCTCGCTTACGATGTACTGTTTGTCGAGCAGTTGCGCAACCGCCCGGCGAAAGCGCGGGTTGCTGAGCGGCGACTGACGGACGTTAAATCCGACGTGGTAGAACGACGACGGCTTCGAGACGTGCAGTCTGAGCGCATCGGACCGGCCAATCTCGGCGATGACATCAGCGCCGAGTGGCGAGGCCGTCGCATCGACTTCGTCTTCTTCTAACAGCGCAAGCGCCGCCCCATCGGAGGGCACGACGGTGAATTCGAGTGCCGAGGGCTCGAACCCACCTTGATACGGCGCGAGTGGCCCGTCGAACTCGCTCTGGCTGAGGAAGTGTGCCTCGAACGGCGCAAGCGTCAGCGACGCACCGCCTTCTGCGCTCACGAATTTAAGCGGTCCCGAGCCAACAGGCGTTTCGTTGCTCCAGATGAGCGCTTCGGTCACCCCGCCACCGGTGTCGAGACCGGCAATTGTGGCTTGGCCGGTTTTCGTCTCCCAGATGTGCTTTGGGAGCAGGGGAAGCGTGAACGCCGCCGTTGCCACTTCACGGCTGACGGCTTCAAACTCGATGCGGACGGTGCGGTCGCCCGTTTCAATTGCGTCGGCCACGAGCGTCGAGCGGTCCCGGAATCGCGGGGCTGGAACCGGACTTTCCAACTCTCCGACAGACGTGTCGGTTACGAAGTCGTAGGTGAACGATACGTCCTCGCCGGTGATGGGCGTGCCGTCGTGCCATTGGAGATCGTCGCGGAGGGTGAGTTCTGCGGTTGGCCCGGGTCCGGTCGACTCCACCCACTCCCACGAGCGGGCAAGCCACGGGACGAGCTCGCCGTCGATGCGGCGGGCAAGTGGGTCGTACAACAGGTCCGTGATGTCGCCGTCACCGCGAAACTCAACGGCAATCGGGTTGAGATTCCGCGTTGCACGAGCATCCGTAAGCGTCATCCGAAGCGGCGGCTGAGTCGGCTCTTGAGTGGTATCTGTCTCGTTCGCGGTTTGATTCGTCGGTGTCGTCGGTTCTGTTACGTCCACCGTCGAGCGAAGGCGGAGATACCCGAGCGGCGTGTGCATGTCGGCCGCAGACCAGCCAGCGAAGCGGTCGCCTTGGGTCGCCCGTATCTCGTCTGGAATGGCGACTGGCGCGAACGGCTGGTCGCGCGCGACGGCCACTTGGGTCTCGTGGAGGGTTTTGACGCGGGCGTTGCCCGCTTGGCGGCGTTGGCTGTCGAGCAGGTCGTCGACGCCGAGATTTGCGTACCCAAACGGGTTCTGCCAGCCGGGTTCTGCGTCGAATCGTGAGTGGAGCAGCGAGTAGAGGAACGTATCGCCATCGGTCGCCGGATGGCGCATCACGTAGATGTCGAACGACTGGTTCAACAACGTATCGCGTAGGAGTTCCTCCTCGGTCATCGGGACAATCGAGGTTTCGATGCCAACCTCGTTCAGATTCGACGAGAGTTGGCGCGCGATGTGCGTACACCGGGGGTCTGCATCTGCGGGGACGGTCTTTATCGACAGTGAAACCTGCTCTGGAGTATCGCGGTTTGCGAGCGAGCGGAGTTGGCGAATACACCCGCTGGTGGCGAGGAGACCGCCGCTCGCGAGACCCGCGAGCAGGTCGCGGCGACGAAGCGATAGCGAAGGGGCAGACGGAGAGGGAGGGTCAGGGGACATGGTGAAGGTGGCCGAAATGGAAGTCGGCGTCGTTCAATCGGAGTCAGACGCTTTCGTAGTGAAAGCGTTTACTACACAGTTACTACGAGGGGCCTAATGCAGTCTCGTTGACGTGTTCCGTCCTACTGCGTGAATCCTAAAAAAATTATAGATTTCTTACACCCAGCCGAGCAGTGGCCAGACGAGCGAGCACACCCAGAGGACGATGCCGCCGATAAAGTGGCGATTAATCCGTCCGTCGCCAGCCCCGTACCGCGCGCCGCCAGCTGCGATAATCCCAATGGCCACCGAGAGCACAATGCGGTGGAGCATGACGTTCACCGGAATCACCTCGATATCGATGTAGGCGTAGTCTGCGAGAATCCCAAAGCCAAGGCCGAACATGGCGAGGAAGAACGCATCGTCGCGCTCGAGCGGCTTGGCGAGGAGGTACGCCGTGAGCGGAATCCCGCCCGCGATCATCGGGTAGAAGAACGCCGCGATGAGCTTTGGCGACTCCGTGATGCCCCACGACTCGACGGCGACGGCACCGACTCTGACGGCCAGCATGATGGTGACCATCGAGCCGAACAAGAGCACGCTTCGAGGCGGGAGCGGCCATTGCGCACTGCGTTCGCGTACCTCGTCCAGCACGTCGTCCGTGCGCCGAGAGAGTGCGGGAACCAGCGCGAGTCCGAGCAGTGAGGCGAGCGACAGCGCAGTCGAATTCGTGTCGTCCAGTTCGACGCCGCTTCGATACCCTTCATCGAGGTCGATGATGGTTGTCCAGCCGTCCGCGTCGATGGTGCGGCGTGTCGCGTGATACTCTCTCGTGACGTCCGTCACGAACGGCGCGCCGATGAGGTCGCGTTCGACTTCTGTCCGGCCCTTTTCGAGGCTCCCGACGGTGTGACGGAGCCGGAACCAATCCCAGTGTTCGTGGTGGATTTGCATGGCCGTCCACGCAGACTCGCCCGAACCACCCGCGTAGAGGCGGATGTGCGTGCGCGTGCCGAGATACGTGCCGTCGTGAACCTGGTACGTTTCTGGAACCCAGATGCCACCCTGATTCGTGGGGTCTACCCCGGTCACGCCAGTCTGTCCGGCGGGATTGTGAATATAGACATAGCGGTCTGCACCGCGCGTACTCCCCCAGTTGATGCGCGGGCCGGGCTGTTGGCCGACGGGTTTCTCAGGTTGGGCAGGCACCCATTCGTCTCGCGTGACGTTCCACTCCGCGTCCGTCTGCTCCATCAAGATATACCGAACGCGCGTCGCGTTCCCTGTCACAATCATGTTGATAGGGAGCGTCCGCTCGCTGAACGAGTGCGACCGACTCGTGTACGGCCACAGTCTCGCCGTGCTGTTGGCGTCGGCTTCGACGAGATGGACGCCTTCGGGGGTTTGTTGGAGGGAAGAGATCCGAGAGGCGTCTTGAACCGTCGTCGGATTGGCGAAAACCAGCAGCGAAAGGACGACGATTACGGCGGCAGAGAGGATGAGTACTCGCCGTCGGTCGAGTTTGTCAAGCATCCATTTGGGGAGTATGGGCATGCGCTACTTTATTTATTTGGTGGCAAAACAATCGGAATTAACTGACTGTTGGTTATTCGTCAGCGTCGAGCGCGTGCCAGGAGAGCTGTGGGTTGCGGGCAGCCTGTACTTGGTCGATTCTGCGGGCGGCCGTCCGACTTGGTGCGGCTTCGAGTACCTCGGTGTCTTCGCCAACGACGTTGTTGAATGCGGTGGCGAGCTGGTCTAACGTCTCACGGTTCTCGATTTCCGTCGGTTCGGTCATGAGCGCCTGCGAGACGATGTCCGGCCACTTCGTCGTTGGCGGGTGGACGCCGAAGTCAAGCATGCGCTTTGCCACGTCGGCTGCGTCTTGGTCGCCTGCACTGGCGACGAACTCGTGGTGGAACGGGCCGTAAGGCACCTCGTAGTCAATCTGGCTTGCGAGATAGTTCGCATTAAGCACCGCTTTCGCGCTCGCATCCGAGAGGCCCGCGTCGCCAAGCCGGTCGATGTAGGCAAACGCCCGGACGAGGACGAGCCAGTTGCCGTGGAAGCCGTGGACCTTGCCAATCGACTGTTCGGGGTCTGCGAGTTTGTAGCCACCCTTGTGGCGCTTGATATGCGGGCGTGGGAGGAACTCTTTGAGGCGCTCTGTGACCCCGACCGGGCCAGCACCCGGCCCGCCCCCGCCGTGGGGCGTGGCGAACGTCTTGTGGACGTTGTAGTGCATGATGTCGAAGCCCATGTCGCCGGGGCGCGCCCGGCCGAGCAGCGCGTTCAGATTCGCGCCGTCGTAGTAGAGCAAGCCGCCAGCGTCGTGGACGAGTGTGGCGATTTGCTCGATGTCGCGCTCGAACAGGCCAAGCGTGTTCGGGTTCGTGAGCATGAGCGCCGCTGTCTTTTCAGACACCGCAGCTTCAAGGGCGTCTAAGTCAACGCGCCCGTCGTCGTTGCTCGGCAGGGAAACCACGTCGTAGCCCGCGAGCGCCGCAGTTGCGAAGTTGGTTCCGTGTGCCGAATCCGGGACAATGATTTCCGTGCGTTCGTCGTCGCCGTTCGCCTCGTGGAAGGCTTTGGCGATGAGGATGCCCGTGAACTCACCGGCCGCGCCCGCGGGTGGCTGGAGCGTGACGGCGTCCATGCCGCCGATGCGCCCGAGGTAGTCCTGCAGTTTGTAGAGCAGTTCGAGCGTCCCCTGAATCGTCTCGTCCGGGCGTTCGGGGTGGACGGCTCCCGCGGGAATCGTCGAGATATCGTCGGTAAACTTCGGGTTGTACTTCATCGTACAACTGCCAAGCGGGAACGGCCCCGACTCGATGCCATAGTTCATCTGGCTCAGCCGGGTGTAGTGGCGTGCAAGTTCGGGCTCTGAAAGGTCTGGGAGTTCGAGTGAGTCTCGCGTGAGCGAGGCCGGAAGCGGCGAGTTCTCGATTTTCACGTCTTTCGAACTCTTCTCAGAGAGGAGCGGTTCGTACACGTCGCCAGAGTCGTCCGTCCAGCGGGCTTGGTCGTAGAACATCTAGGCGACCTCCGTGAATGCCGCGACGAACTCATCGACGGCGACGGCGTTCGTTTCGGTGACGCACACTTGGACCTCGTGTTCACCGACTTGATGGACGGCGAAGCCTTTCTCTGCGAGGTCTGAAACGATCGCTGCCGCGGGTTGGTCGGTGTGGGCAACGAACTCACGGAAGTGATAGCGGTCGTGTACCGGCGCTTGGACGCCGCTGATGCTGTCAAGTCGTTCTGCGAGTTCTTCCGGGCGCGTCACACAATCTTTTGCGAGGTCAACGAGCCCGTCAGGGCCGAGCATCGAAATGTGCATCGCCGCACGGAGTGCGACCCACGCCTGATTCGAGCAGATGTTCGAGGTGGCGCGCTCGCGGCGGATGTGCTGTTCGCGCGTCTGGAGCGTGAGCGTGTACGCACGCATGCCAGCCGAATCCTCAGAGATGCCAACGAGGCGGCCAGGAACCTGCCGGAGGAACTTCTCGCGGCAGGCGAAGATGCCAAGCCCCATGCCGTAGCTCGTCGGGATGCCGAGCGTGGAGGCGTCGCCGACCACGACGTCCGCGCCAACGTCTGCGGGTTTTTCGAGCAGTGAGAGTGCGACGGGGTCACTGCCGAGGGTGAAAATCGCGTCGTGGTCGTGGGCGAGTTTGCCGAGTTTTGCGAGATTTTCTTCGATTGTCCCGCGGACGGTCGGGTTCTCTGCGTAAATCATGACCACGTCGTCATCGATGATTTCGGCGAGTGCGTCTACGTCCGCGTTGCCGTCACCCATGGGGAACGATTCGACGACCATCTCGGAGCCATCGACGTAGTTTTCGAGCACGTCGCGACGGCCCTCGGAGATGGACTTGGGGACGAGTACGCGGTGACCAGAGGTCTGACGCAGGCGGTGTGCGAGCGTCGCCGCCTCGCCGAGTGCGGTGGCCGCGTCGTACATCGAACAGTTGGCGACTTCGAGGCCTGTGAGTTCGACCAGCATCGACTGGTATTCGAACAGCACTTGCAGGAAGCCTTGGGCGACTTCGGGTTGGTACTGTGTGTATGAAGTCAGAAACTCAGAGCGAATCGAGAGGTTGTCCACGAGCGACGGAATGTAGTGGCTGTAGTGGCCTCGGCCGAGGAACTCGGTGAGCGAGGCGTTGCGATTCAACATCTTTTCTGCGCGTGCGCGGACGTCCTGTTCACTGCGCTGTTTGATGCCGAAGTTGCCGTCGAATTTGATGTCGTCTGGAATGTCGAACAGTTCCTCTTCGCTCGCGACGGAGAGTACGTCGAGCATCGCCTCCGTTTCTGCTGGCGTATGCGGAGCGAACGGACTGCCTGGTGTTGCTGAGTCACTCATAGTTTGCAAAGAAACGCTGTTGTCCGGTTTGTGGCCGCACGATGGTTGGGTGTTACAGACAATGGCATATGATTGCGTCGATTATCACGACGGTGTGTATCGACAGTACGTCAGCGCAGGCGCGATACATGTCTGTGCATTGGGTCACGACACCGGGACACATGAAAAAGAGTCGCGTCGTTACGCGATTTGGTCTGCGTACGCCTCGGGCGTGAGGAGGGAGTCGAGTTCGCTCTCGTCTGCGAGTTCGAGTTCGAGCATCCAACCCTCGCCGTACGGGTCGTCGTTTACGAGTTCTGGCGCGTCGAACACCTGTTCGTTGACCGCCGTGACCGTGCCCGAAACCGGCGCATAGAGGTCGGAGACGGCTTTGATGGATTCGACCACGCCGAACTCTGCGCCTTGACTCACGTCGTCGCCAACGGCGGGCAGTTCAACGAACACGATGTCGCCAAGTTCGTCCTGGGCAAAGTCGGTGATGCCGATTTTTGCGGTTCCGTCTGCCGAGCGTGCCCATTCGTGCGATTCCTGATATTTGCGGTCGTCTGGTATGTCGAATGTCATTGGTTGAAGGGGAGTGATTTGATGACTGCTTTCTTTGGTTTGCCGCGGACGAGGACGTGAATCGTCGTCTCCGGCTCTGCGTAGGAAACGGGAACGTACCCAAGCCCGATGGGTTCGCCCAGCGTTGGGCTCATCGTCCCGCTCGTCACTGTGCCGATATGCTCCTCATCCGTGTTAGTAATATCGTAGCCGTGCCGGGGGACGCCGCGCTCGACGAGTTGGAAGCCAACGAACTTCTCTGCGACGCCCTCTGCCTGTTGGGCTTCGAGCGCGTCGCGGCCGATGAAGTCCGTGTCGAGTTTTACGGTGAAACTGAGGCCCGTTTCGTACGGCGTCCGTGGGTTTTCTTCGGCGTTGAAATCCTGCCCGGAGAGCAGGAACCCCATCTCCATGCGGAGCGTGTCGCGCGCGCCAAGCCCACACGGCTGGGCGTCGAACAGCGACCACACCGCTTCGGCGTCGTCCCACGGTGCGAGGATTTCAAAGCCGTCTTCGCCCGTGTAGCCGGTGCGCGCGACGATGCACTGTGCGCCATCGAACGAAACGGTCGTTGCCGTGAATTTGCGCAGATTCTGGACAAGGGTTGGCTCGTCCGGCGTGTGGTCATCGACGGCCTCGATGAGCAGGTCTTCTGCCTCTGGGCCTTGGAGCGCGAACATCGCCCAATCGGCGGTGACGTTCTCGATTGTGGCGTCGAGGTCCCACTCGTCGCGGTGCTGTTTCCAGCGCCGTTCCATCTGTTCGTCGTGGCCCGCGTTCGGGATGAACAGATAGTCGCCGTCTACGTCCTCCGGCAGCCGGTAGACGACGGTGTCGTCTAAGATGACGCCGTCGTCGTTCGTAATCATCGAATACTGTGCGTCACCCGGAGAGAGCGCCGTCACATCGTTCGAAGTGAGCCGCTGCATGAGCGCCTCGGCGTCGGGGCCGGAGACGGTGATTTCGCCCATGTGACTCACGTCGAAGATACCGGCGGTCTCCCGAACGCTGTCGTGTTCGGTTCGGATTGAGTCGAACTCGACGGGCATATCCCAGCCGCCGAATTCGGTGAACTTCGCACCGCGGGCGTCGTGGACGCCGTGCAGTGGTGGTTGCAGAAGGCCCATATCTGTCCGGTCGCACCCCCGCCAAGTAACGTTTTGGAGTTGCGTGTGCGCACTCATGGCACGACAGCAAAGTGATAAAAATCGTGTACAGTTCACAATGCTGGTGTTTTGAACGGTTAAGCGGGCGATTTCGGCTCCCAGCGAAATTGTATGCGTGAGATGCGCACACACCATTATGCACGGGGTAAGCTTCCGATTTCACGGCCTTACTCGGCCTATAATAATGGGGGTCGTGTTTGTAAGGCGAAACTGACGATGACGAACCGAAACACAACCCGCCGACGCTTCATTCAAGTGTCCGGCGTGGCCGCCCTCGCTGGACTCGCTGGCTGTTCGAGCAGCGGCGATTCCGACTCGACGACAACTGAGGGCACGACCGAGAACGCGACCGGGAATGAAACAACGACCGCAGCGACCACCACCGAGCAGGCGAAGGTGACGGTCGAAACGGACGCCGATGGACGGCTCGCGTTCGACGGTCCGACCAACGAGATGGAGCTTCCAGAAGACTCCAACCCAGAAGATGGCTACCCGCCAGCGTTCGAAATGCAGCTCGAAGACGTCGAAATCGACGACTCTCGCTGGGAGTCAAAGACCATCGACGGAACCGAGATTACGCTCGTCCCGTTCGACGTTGCGTACTACTGGTACGTCCGCGGTGAAGCGCGCTTCCTCGACGCGCGCAGCCAGTCTGAGTACAACGTCTCGCACATCTACGGTGCGGTCGTCAGCCCCGCAAAGAGCGAGATGGAAAACGACCCCGTCGCAAGCTGGCCAAAAGAAGACAAAATCGTCGCCTACTGTGACTGCCCACACCACCTCTCCTCGATTCGCGCTGCGGCGCTGAAAGCAGAGGGATACGAAGAGGTGTACGTCGTCTACGAAGGCTACGGCGCATGGCGCTCTGCGGGCTACCCAATGAAAGGGAGCAGCCCAAAAGAGGCCCCAAAAACGTGGACGGTCAACGGCAACGTAGACGCCGAGTACGCTGGTGAGGCCGCGTGGGCCTACTACGAAGACCAGAAAGAGGCGACCGAAATCGAGGAAGACGGGAGCTACACGCTCAACATCCGGTTCGTCAACGTCTCTGCTGACACCGAAGTGACCATCGAGACGCCCGCCTACGAACTGGAGGCGACGCTCGGTGCGCTCACCGAAGGCTCCGTCTCCACCGACGGAACCGTCGAATAACGCAGTCGCACGCCGACTGCCCCGGCCAGACAGTCTGGCTCTCTCGCAGACCACACGTTTCTGTCATCCACCACGTGTCTGTCATCCCGTCCTCGTGGGACCAAATCCCACGCGGGACACCCAACCCTGTATCCGTCCACGCGCCCGGCGTGGGACATCCCTCACGGGCTGCTCCCGTGAGCAAACCACACTCACACCGTGTCCGCGCAACCCCTTCGCGGGGACACTTCGTTTCACCCAAATTCAACATACCTGACGGGTTTGGCAATCGTCACCACTTTTATTCTACCGGCCGTAGCGGAGGCATGTCCGGTCTTACAGAGGATTCGTTCGGCGACCGCGACGAACCCAAGGTGGGATTGTTCGTTGATGGACCGAACATGCTGCGCGACGAGTTCAGTGTTGACTTAGACGATGTCCGTACGGCAGGAGCGCAAGCAGGATGGCTTGCGACACGACGGCTCTATCTCGACGAGCACGCGACGCCCGCGCTCATACAGGCCGCAGAAGCCCGCGGCTTCGAGGTCATCATCACGAGCGGCGACGTGGACGTGAAACTCGCCGTCGATGCGACCGAGTTCATCGTCACCGAATCCATCGACGTACTCGCGATTGCCTCCCGGGATACGGATTTCAAGCCGCTTCTCGAAATGGCCTCCCGCCACGGCGTGCGCACACTCGCCATCGCGCCGGGCGAACACGGCCGCTCTGACGCATTGCGCAACGCCGCCCACGATTCCATCACCATCGAGTAAGACCTTTTTTCGTGCGTCCCCCGCACTCTGCTATGCCCGACACCCCGATTCTCGACAACCATATGCACCTTGACCCGGTGTACGGTCGGAACGAAGAAGCCGTCAAAGACTTCGCCCGCGCCGGTGGCACGCACCTGCTCGTGGTCAACAAACCCTCGTGGCACCTGCTCGACCGCGAGGTCGAAGGCGCAGCCGACTTTCGTGAGGTGTTCGAGCTGACCGTTGGCGCGGTTGAACAGGCAACTGAGCTTCTCGACGGCCGCGCGTGGGCCGTCCTCGGCGTCCATCCGGCACTCATCTCGCGGCTGGTTGGCGAGCGCGACTTCTCACCCGCGGAGGCGCGCGACCTGATGCAGACCGGGCTCGACGTGGCCGCCGAGTTCGTCGAAGACGGACGGGCGCTTGCGCTCAAGTCCGGGCGACCGCATTACGAGGTGTCAGACGCGGTGTGGGAGGCGTCGAACGACGTGATGAAACACGTCTTCGCACTCGGCGCAGCCCACGACTGTGCGGTACAACTCCACACCGAGACAAGCGAGGATTTGTCCGACGTTGCTGAGTGGGCAGCAGCCCGCGGCCTCCCGCGCCACAAAGTTGTCAAACATTACTCGGTGGGCAAACTCGATGGCCCAACACCGAGTGTGCTAGCAGATACAGACCGTCTTGAAACCGCCCTCGACGAAGACAAACCGTTTTTGATGGAGACAGATTTCATCGACGACCCGGATCGGCCGGGGGCCGTGTTGGGGCCGAAAACGGTTCCGCGGCGGGTGAACTGGTTGCTCGAATCGGGCTACGAGGAGGCTGTTCGGGTCGCACACGTCGAGACACCGAAGGCCGTGTATGACATTGACACGATAGATTACTGAACACAGGGCTTATCACGTATCACCCGTTTCCTCTCGGTATGAGCACGCCCCCTGGAGAGTTCTACACCGAGGACCGGTGGCAGAACTGGTTAGACCGGATTCAACAAGAAGAAATCGACCCAGAAGACGAAGACTCGGCTCGCCTGTTGCTCAATTTACAGGACGACACGGCCATTGCGATTGTGAAGGTCGTCACCAGCCACACCGACGGTGACATCGACACGGAGGCCGCCCAAGAGGAGCTTGCGAAGATCCGAGAAATCGTCCTCGCGGACGTCGAGTTCGAAGACGAAGAGAAGGCCATGCTCGTAGACGGCGTCCAGACCTCGCTGTTGTGTGTGTTCTACGCCGCAGAGCAGTACATCCTCGATGGGGCGGCCGAGGATGCGAGCATCGAGGAGTACATCGTCGCGGCAGGCGACGCGGAAGCAGAAGACGACCTCGACGCTGCGCTTGGCTACTGTGTGCAAGCAGGCACGCGCATCATCGACGGCAACGACTTAGACCTCGCCGTCGCAGAAGAACTCGAATACGGACTCGTCACCGAGTGGGTAAACGGTCTCGACAGCCTCCACAACGCGATGAGCGACCCCGAAGTCGTCGAAGAAGACGACGAATAAGCCGAAACGCGAGATAGTCAGTTGGCAGAGACTTTTTATTGACTCCCTGCTGATATAGCCCATGCGACTGTGGGGCGACAATCGGGGGCAAGCAATCCAGATTGGAGCCGTGCTCCTGTTTGCAACGCTGATTATCGCTTTATCATTGTATCAGGCAACCGTCGTTCCGCAGAACAACAAGGAAGTCGAATTTAACCACAACCTCCAGGTGCAAGACCAGCTGGTGGAGATGCGAAACGCCCTCGTCAGAACCGCAGGCACGGGCACAGCCCAGCCGG
This sequence comes from Haladaptatus sp. DJG-WS-42, assembly GCF_037198285.1. NCBI lineage: Archaea > Methanobacteriati > Methanobacteriota > Halobacteria > Halobacteriales > Haladaptataceae > Haladaptatus > Haladaptatus sp. DJG-WS-42. The sequence continues at coordinate 597,885 of NZ_CP147243.1, forward strand.
TGTCGGTCACACTCGGCACGCAGTACGCAGCGCGCGTGTTCACCGTGAATCCGGGCCGTCCCGGTGGGACGCTCGAAACCGTGCCACTCGGGACGGTTTCGATAGCGAACGCGACTGCCGTCGGGGACTACGAGTACTGGAACGGGACGACGCGCACCTACGAGACGAAGGGCCTCGTCTACCGACCGGGCTACAACGAGTATACGAACGCGCCGAACACCGTGTACGAGAACTCGGTACTCTACAACACGTTTGAAGGAACCGAGAACAACACGGTGCTCGCAGACCAGAGCGTACTCAACGGGCGACAAATCACGCTCGTACTCGTAAACGGGAGCTATCAGGAATCTTCGACGGGGAGTGCTACGCTGAATACGAAGCCGGTGAGCGTTTCGACCAACACCGTAGCGCTCACGAACAACGGCACCGACCCTCTCAAACTCACGCTCCCGACGCGGATGAGTTGGGAAGCGTGGAACGAAACCCTCGACGGCCAGAGTGCCTTTTTAGAGCAAACGACGTACACGACGGGTGACCCGAACACGATTACGCTCTGGCTCAAAGGCGGTGAAACCTACACGCTCCGGATGGCGAAGGTGGGGCTTGGAACCCAGATTCAAGACGAGCAAGCGACCTACCTCACGTCGGTTTCTGACACCAATCTGAGCGTCGAACCGGGCGAGTCGGTGACGTTCACCGCAGAGGTTCGTGACGCGCTCAACAATCCCGTGAGCGGAGTCGTCGTAAACGAGAGCCACAGCCGGGTAACACCGGTAACGACAGCGACCGACGAAAGTGGCCATCAGACGTTCCGCTACGACGCGCCGGACGTCGAGCTAGCAGATACAGACCCAGTGGCGCTATCTATCAGCGATGGCAGCAAGTCGTTCCAAACGGTCACCTACAACATCGACGTGTCTACGGGCGGTGGAACTAGCGAGCCGAATGAGTACACCGTCGAGTGGGCAGACCAATCCGACGGCGACATCGCGGACGAACAGGGCGTCATCTCGTGTGCCGAGAGCGTCTGTACCTACCGTCTGTCCGACGACCCGAACAGCAAACTCACGCTCACGGCCGACATCCTCGGGTCGACCTTCGCGAACGTCGATTTCACGGTCAACAACAGCAGCGTCATCTCGAATCTGAACCCGACGCTCGACGTTTCACAGGACCCAGACGGAGATGGTGACAGTTCGGTTTCCACCGAAGCGACCATCGCCCAACCCGGCGTCGTCTCCGTTGTCGCCTCCACGACGGAGGACACAGACCGGTTTACGTTGATAGTCGAGCAGGGCGAAGAACCGTCGCTTACGTACAACGGCGACGCCGTGGCGACCGACCAGTCCGGCGATGGCACGGAGTCAGGCGTCTTCTTCAGCGTCAACAACGGCAACACCGACGCGGTCACGATTACCGACGTGCGCGTCGAACCGGACGACACTAACATCGACGAACTGAGCGACCCGTCTGGAAATCAAGGACAGTGGCAGAGCGAGTTGCACATCGACGCCGACAGCCGAGACGGGACGTTCGACATCAACAACGGTGACGACCTGCCGATGTGGGTCAACCAATCGGGCGAGGGCTACAATGAACAACAGTCTGCCATCCTCTCGGGTGGCGCTGACGCCACGTTCTACCTGTACGAGTTCCTCGACAACAACAATCCACAAGACATGGCCGACGAACCGGTCGAAATCACCGTCGAGTACGAGTATCAAGGAGTTACGTACACGGAGACGTTCACCATCACGCCGGAATCAGAGGCTGGGCCGGGTGGGCCGGGACAGAGCGTTGCGTATCCAACCAGCTTCAACGACGACGAGAGCCCAGAGCCTGAAACGGACGAAGACGAGAGCATCCCCCCAAGTGGGACGATTGGAGACATCGAAAACTTCGACAATCTGCAGGCTGAGAACGGAAACTCCGCCGTGTTCACCGAAGCCCCAACGTCGGGGAGCGGTTCGACGAAGTATGGCCTCGACACCGGCCTCGCCGTCACGAACATCGCAGACAGCACGGGATACGACCTCACGATTCGCCACTGGGTGCTCGGCAGTGGAAACGAGGACTTCAGTGTTCGGGTAGTCGATGCAGACGGCAATAATCTCGGGACGACCGAAACGATTCCGGACAGCACTGAATACATCACAACGTCCGTTCCACTCTCGCAGGACGCCGTAGATTACATCAACGACAACGGCGAGGTGTATCTCATCATTGAAGATACGAGCAGAAATGGTGACAACACCGAACACGAGATTCGCGTCGATTACGTTCGCATCGAAGCAGCATAACCCAGAACTATAGACTAGTTTATTATTACCAATATTTGTAAATATAAGAAGTCCGTGAATTTATGTAATGAAGCGCGGTGGGTGGATTAGCGACGAACGAGCAATCTCGCCAGTAATCGGTGTCGTGATGCTCATGGGCATCGTCGTGGCCTTATTTTCGGTGGTTGGCGTGATGGCGTTGAGCTTCGAGCAGGAGCTTGGCGAGCCGGTTCCGATGGGCGTTTCGAGCGGGGCGATTGACGTCTCCGTCGTGGAGAATGACACAGCGCATTCACTTGATATCGTGCTCGAAAGCGGGCAATCGATTCCGAGCGACTCACTCTCTATTGTCCTCTCTGGGTCGGGTTCCCAGTCGCGTCAGTCGCTTCCGAACACCGGCACCCTCGCAGACGGTCAGTGGTCGCCCGGAGAACACCTCACACTCGACCTCACGACCGAAACGGTGTGTTCGAGCAGCAGTTCGGAAGTCGATATGTCGCTCATCTACGAGAGCGACGACGGACGCTCGTCGTCTATCATCAGCACCCAGGAGGTACCGGTAAAGCGCGGCCATTTCGAGACCGAAAACGGCCGAATCGTCGTCTACGACGATTACGAGGCGGAAGTGACGGTGCTCGGGACTGGCTTCACCTACGGCGCGGACGGCCCAAACATCCCCATCTCGCTTGCGTTGACCGCAGGTGGCGACAGTGCAACGCCGTGGAGTGACGTGAACGACGACGGCAACCCACGAACCTACACCTTCGAAGACCGCGAGAAGGGTGACGCAATTTCCGTCATCGCAACCGCGTCGTCGTACAGTTACTTCGACGGGAGTACGCGCTCGTCGGTGGCCGACGATGGTATCTACGTCTACACCCTACGAGACGGCGATTCGGTGCCGAACTTCGAGGGATTCGGCGGTCAAGACAGCGTTGACACCTACATGCAGGCGTATATTGACGATGGGGCGGTAACCTTAGACGAAAATCAGGCGATTTTCCTGTTCGAACTCGGAGACAGCGAAACCGGCAGTTCGGCTGACTTCCAAGACGTGGTCGTCCTTGTCTCGCTCGAAACGACCGCAGAGAAAGCGATTGTCGAGCAAAACAGCGACGGAGAGAACATCATCTACTGTCCGGTCACCTAACCACCCCAACCAGTCAGGGCGCGACGCCATGCTATTGCGTGACGTAATTTTCGACACCTGTCGATAGCCCAGACGACAAACACATATAGTTGGTCTACACAGGATACAGCCATGACAAAAGTCGGAATTGACGCCGTTGAGATTCATACAGGGAAGCTCAAAATGGACCTCGCAGAGGTGTTCGCCCCGGAGATGGGCGACGACCCAGAGAAGTATACGAAAGGGCTCGGCCTCCACGCGAGCTCCTTCCCGGACGTGTACGAAGACATCGTGACGATGGGCGCGAACGCCGCCTACAAGCTGATGGAGCGAAAGGGCCTCACGCCCGACGACATCGGCCGCATCGACGTGGCCACCGAGAGCGCGTTCGACAACTCAAAGCCCGTCTCGACGTACATCGCTGGGTGTCTCGAACAGGTGTTCGACGGCGACTTCCACCACGCGAACAAAGGTGAGCGTAAGTTCGCCTGTGTCGCTGGCACGCAGTCTATCGACGACGCCTACAACTGGATTCGTGCCGGACGGCATCGTGGTCGCTCGGCAATCGTAATTGCAACGGACACCGCCCTCTACGCCCGCGGCGACCCCGGTGAGGCGACCCAAGGGGCCGGTGCGGTTGCCATGCTCATCAGCGAAGACCCATCGCTCGTCAGCCTCAGCACCGAACAGGGCTTTGGCAGCGCAGACGAGACGGACTTCCTCAAACCAAATCAGCAGTTCCCAAGCGTTGACGGCAAGCGCTCGGTGCAGGTGTATCTCGCCCGCATGCGCGAAGCGCTCGAAGACTACGAATCGGTCGCAGGGAAAGTCGAACTCGACGACGTGAACCTCGCGCCGTTCCACACGCCGTTCCCCGGCATGGTTCGCAAGGCCGCCCTTCTTGGGTTCCGCCACATCATCCGCGATACCGACGTGGAGGATGAACTCGAACCGGAGATTGGCCGCCAGCCACGCGAAGCCGACTTCGACTCAGAGGAGAACTACACCGAGGCCATCCGGGCCTACATGGACGACCTCAAACGCACCGACGCCTACCAAGAGTGGTACGCGAACACGGTCGACCCAACGCTCTACCTCGCGCGCCACGTCGGCAACTGGTACACCGGCTCCGTCCACGTCGCCCGCGTCAGCGGCCTCATCAAGGCCTACGAGGCAGGCGAGGACATGACCGGCGAGCAACTCCTCGTTGGCTCCTACGGCAGTGGCGCACAGGCGGAAGTTCACTCAGAAATCGTCCAAGAGGGCTGGGCGGAGGAGATTGAGGCCATCGACATCCTCGACCGCCTCGACGACCGCTACGAGATTAGCTTCGACGACTACGAGCACATCCACGACGTGCACAACCACGCAAAAGACGTAGACGTAGAGGAGTTCACGACCCCACAAAACGAGTTCGTCTTCGACGGCTGGGGCCGCATGGACGAACGGAAATATCGGTTCGTCGAATAAGGTCCCTTCCGACTTTTCTGCTGTTTTTTGGGCGCGAGCGGTCGGTTGTGGTCTCTCACACTGAGAATCGTCCGGATAGTTAACTATCTTGCTCCGCGTAGATACACGTGTGACGGGCGGTCTGCAAGGCCAGCACCGTCAACTGAGGGTACCTACGATGAACAAACACGTCAAAATCGGTGGGAAGGATTTCGTAACGGTCAGAAAAGACACATTAGTCGCGCGAGTCGAGGAACTGATGGACCAGTTCGATGTCGACCAAGCGATGGTCATGGAGGGTGACGACGCTATCGGGACGATCACCTACGAAACAATTGTGAACGCACCCGACCATCCCGACGAGACGGCGATGACGAGCCACGAACTCATCGCAGAGGACGTGATGGTCGCAATCGAGGAGATAAGCGAGGAGATGCAACGGCTCATCGACCAGGGGATGGACGCCGCGCCGTAATTAGGGGAGCTGTCGAAGCGCGTCTAGCATCTCTTCTAAGTCTTTGTTCGTCACCGCGAGCGAGAAGCCATCAATGCGAGCGAGCGCCGGGGCGTGTTCCCAGAGGTCATCTTCGGTGAGGCCGTGCAACACCACCGCGTTCGGGGTGGGCGTGACGACGCGCATGGCAACGAGCGGCGATTCGCCACGGGTGACGTGGGTGAACACGAGCGCGCGGTTCGTACTCTGGCCGTAGAGGCGATAAAACTCCTCGCTCGACAGGCGCGTGATGGCTTCGATGCTGTTTACGACGGTGTGGCCAGCGATGGTTGACTGGTTCCCGGAAGCGACTTCGGTGGCGTCGATAGCGTTGTAGAATCGGGTGAGCGGGATGGTTGTTGGATACTCGCGCAGGTCTTGGACGATGTCGCTTTCGAAGCCCGCAGAGAGGACGCGGGCGTACTGGCGAATGCGCCCGCCGCCGCGGTGTTCGTCGATGTCGAGCAAGGCTTCGACGATGCGTCTGATGACGCCGATGCCCGGACTTTTGCGTCGCCCACTTTCGTAATCTGAGATGACAGACGAAGAGACGTCGAGTTGCGTTGCGAGGTCGGTCTGTGAGATGTCGAAGTCGGTGCGCCACTTTCTGAGCGTCGCCCCGGGGTCTGTGCTGAGCGTGATCTCGCCAGCGATTTTCTCGGCGAGGTCACGACGTGCGCCGCGGTCGGTCATTGGCGAAGGGTTCGTCGTTCATCGTAAAACGGTTTCGACGTTTTCCCGAAATGCTCAGGGCGACCCGCGTGGTAGATTGTGCCATGCCCTCAACCGTTGTCCACCTCGCGCTTGCCGGGCTGCTCGCCGCGGGGCTGCTGGGTGACGCCTTCGACAAGCGGTCGCTCGCCGTCATCCTCGGGGTGACCATCCTCCCCGACCTCGATGTGTTCGCTGGCTTTTTCATCGCTGGCGGCCACCGCTCGGTGTTACATACGTTTCTCATCCCGCTCGTCGCTGCGGGCGTGGTGTACGCAGACTCCCGACGAGAGCCCTCGTGGCTCCGTGAACGATGGGGCGCACGCGGGCTCAGAGTTGCGTGGGTGAGCATTCTCGCCTTCGCCGTCGCAGGCATCGGCCTCGACCTTTTTACGGCGGGCGCAAACGTGTTCTATCCCGTCCATGACCAGTTCTACCGCGTTTCGGGCGAACTCATCTATTCTACGAATCGCGGCATCGTCCAAACGTTCGTTGACTTTTCGACCAGCAATCCAGATCCCATCGCGATTGGTTCCTCACAGGAGGTGCACATCAACAGCGGCATCGACCCGAATCCCGGGAGAGAGCCACCGGAAGTGGACAGAGTCTTCCCTGTCGCCCAATCTGGCTGGCAGCTCCTGCTCATCGTGACGAGCCTCATCGTCATCTGGGGACGGCTGCGAGAGACGCGCAAGGTTTGACTTCCCGGGTGTGAAAGCACACGCATGATTCGACCGTACGACCCAGAGACAGACCGCGAGGGCCTGTGGGCGCTCAAAACGCAATTTGAATTAGGTCTCGGCAGCGAGACTGGCGGCGACGAAAAGCAGGAGAAGTATGAGGCGAAACTCACCGACGATTACCGCGAGCGGTATCTGGCGTGGGTGTCGCGGTGTTGTGACTCAGACGAACGCTGTCTGACTGTCGCGGTGGACGACGGCGAACTGGTCGGCTACGTGTTCGTGCTGCCAGAAACCATGTCGATGATTTGGGATGCAGCCGTCCTCAACGAGATTTTCGTCGCGGCAGCGTATCGTGGAACCGGCGTCGCAGACGAGTTGATGGCGGGTGCGCTCTCCCTCGCCCGCGACCAGAACCTCCCGCTCGACCGCATCGTTCTCGACGTGGACGGCGACAATGCACGCGCGAAGGCGTTCTACGACCGCCACGAGTTCGCTCACTGGGGCGAGCTCGTCTGTCGAGAACTGTAGAACGAGACGAGCGACCCACCGAGCGCGCCGAACAGGAGTGGGTAGAGCAAGCCCGCGACGAGAAGTGCCGTGACGAAGTCGGGGCCAGCCGTCGAGTTCTCGAGTTCGAGGCGGAACAGTTGTGCGCCGACGAGTGCTGGAAGGACGTAGCCAATTACGACGCTCGCTCCGGCTTTCGCGTGCTGGGACGTCCCCGTACCCGACTGGCCACGGGCGGCGATTGCTCCGGCGACCACGAGCAAAATGACGGGGAGAAAGAACAGCAGCGTTGCGCTGCCGTCGTCGCTTTCTGCAAGAAAGTTCACCATGTCAGAGCCCGCGAGGCGTGGGACGATTGTGGAGACGAAATGCTCGTTGTAGAACAACCATCCGGTGAGCTTCCAGACCGGATTTTCGCCCGTGAAGAACTCGAACGCTTGCACCGCAAACAGGTCATCGAGCCGCGGGGCGGCCAGAAGGTAGGTGACGAGATAGCCGAACAGGTACGCAGCGACTCCAGCGAGCGCGCCGCGAACGACGGGAATCGTGTTTTTCTGGGCCATATGCACCTCGAAGCAAGGTAGGGGATATGAATATTCTGGCTATTTGACTAGCCGAATCGTCTCGCGCGCTCCGTCGGTGACGTTCTCGCGCCATTGGGCCTGGGAGATGCTGTACGTGTCTAAATCGCGCGGCCCACCAGCATCACCGGGTGGCAGCCAGTTTCTGAGCGTGGCGTCCTGCTGGCCGCCGTATGCCTCGACGTACTTCCTGATTGCGCGTTTCGACTGTTCATTGTCGGGTTCGTGGCCGACGTTCACGTAGTCGAGGTTGAGGTGGTCAAAGGCGATGGCGAGCATCACACCAGCGCGTTCGCCGGAATAGCCACGGCCCCAGAACGGCTCTCGAATCCACGTCCCGAACGACGTCACGCGTTTCTCCCACTCCATCCACAGTTCGGCGACGCCGACGAACTCGTCGTCCTCACGTCGCGTGATGGCGTAGGTCGCCCGCGACCCGGACTCCCACCCCTTTTTCGCCGCTTCGACCTCGTCCATCGACTTCTTTGGCGTGGCGTGGGGTTTCTCGCCGAGCGGTTGCATCACAGCGTCCAGCTCGCCGGTTCGGTGGTATTCGTACAGGTCGAGCGCAGCTACAACCTCGTAGAGCGGTTCGTAGCGCAGCCGCTCACTTTCGACGAGTTCGGGGAACAGACTACTCGGCATGGTCGATGACCTCTGTATACTCGGCCTTCTTTCTGCCCTCCACGGCCTCGCGCCACTGCGACTGGCTCACCGAGTAGTACACTTGGTCTGAGACGTGGTCTTCGTAGGGCAACCAGTTTCTGAGCGTGGCGTCTCGCCTGCCGCCGTGGGCCTCAACGTACTTCTCGACGGCGCGCTTCGATTTGTCGTTCTCGGTGTGGTGGGTGACTTTGACGTACGCCAAATCAAGTCTGTCAAAGGCGAGTTGCATGAGCGCGGCGGCGCGCTCTCCCGAGTAGCCCCGCCCCCAGTAGTCCTTTCTGAGCCACGTTCCGAGGCCGCCAACGCGGCGTTCCCAGTCACAGTGGAGCGTGGCAGTGCCCGCAAATTGGCCCGCGCCATCTTCACCCTCTCGTGGGAGGATGAAGTACGCGGCTTCCTCGCCGTCGTTCCACAGCTTCTCACGGCGTGCCATGAACTCGCGGGTCGGTTTCATCGTCGCGTGTGGCTTCCACGGCATGTACTTCGTGACCGCCTCCATCTCGGGTGACGGCTTGCAGATGTCGTAGAACTCGCGCACGGAGAGATTGTCCATCGAGAGTCGCCGGAGGACGAGCCGTTCGGTCTCGATTTGTTCGGGAAAGAGATGGCTCATTTACTCGACTCCCACTCGTCCTGTGAGATGGTGTAGCGAAGCGCGTCGTGTGGCTCGTCGTCTAAGACGATGTGGTTGCGGATGATGCCGTCGAGGCGGCCACCGTGGGCCTCGACGTACTTCTCGATGGCACGTTTCGACTGCTCGTTTTCGACGGCGTGTTCGACGGCGACGAGTTCCAAGTCAAGTCGCTCGAAGGCGAGTTCCATGAGTTTGGCCGCCCGTTCGCCCGAATAGCCCCGGCCCCAGAACTTCTTTCTGAGCCAGATGCCAAAGCGGGCGGTGTGCTTGTCCCAATCGCAGTGCAGGCCGGTCGTACCCGCGAACTCGCCTGCGCCCTGCTCACCGTCTTTCGGGTAGATGGCATAGACTGCGCCGTTTCCGGCTTCGGCTGATTCACCGACTTGCTTGACGAAATTCCACGTGTCTTTGAGCGTCTGGTGGGGACGCCACGACATGTACTGCGTTGCCTCCTCGATACCGTCCTCAGACGAGTGATAGGGATAGACTGAGAGAGGGTCGAGCGTGTCGAGTGAGACCTGCTCGTAGCGCAGGCGGTCGGTCTCGAATTCCTCGGGGAACATATGCTGAGAGGCGCGGGGTAGTGCGAAAAAGGTGTTGTTGAGTCCACTCACCCGAACTTACAATTCCTCGGTGTCGAGTTCGAATCGCGGCGGCTGGCTTCCATCGGTATCCGTAAAGTCGTACTCGCGGGCGAGGTCGCCAACCGCGAAGATGCCACCCGTTTTCTCAAACACGTCTTCGTCTGCCGCAAGCGCCACGACCGCGCGGCCGACGTACTCGGGCGAATGAGTTTCCTCGGGCGGCTCCTCGCCCATCTCCTCAAACGCCTGTACCACACGCTCGGTTCGGGTGAAACCGGGGTAGAGGATGAGCGATGAAATTTCATCAGCGCGAAGTTCGTGAGCCATGGCCTTCCCGAGCCTATCGACCGCAGTTTTCGCCACGTCATATGGCGTACTGCCACGGAACTTCTCGCCGTCGCCGGACGAGATGCCGACGATGAGGCCGTGGCCCTGGTCTCGCACTATCGGTGCGGCGAGGCGACTGGCCGAGAAATGAGCGCGAGCGCCCACGTCGAACATTCTGTCCCAGCGGTCGAGTGACTGCTCCCAGAACGGGGCGTCGAAGGTGTCTCCGTACTGCTCGTACCCGCCCCAGACGTTGTTCACGAGCAGGTCAAGGCGGCCGTGGTCGCGTTCGATTTGTGCGAACAGCGCTTCGACATCCGCATCGGCCGCGTGGTCACAACGAACCGCGATGCCGGTGCCGCCCGCTTCGTCCACGAGCGTGGCCGTCTCCGTCACGGTTCCGGGCAGGTCTTCGGTCGCATCTCCCACGACGCTTCGTCCGGTAACGTAGACGGTCGCGCCCGCCGCGCCGAGTTCGCGGGCGATACCGCGGCCAACGCCCCGACTTGCGCCAGTGACGAGGGCGACGGTGTCTGTGAGGTCAGGCATAGAGAGCGCTACGAAGGGCGCACAGAAAGTCCCACGTATCACGACGGCTCCGCAACCACTAAACACCGCTCGCGCCTACCGTGTGCCAATGGATTGGACGGAGAAGTACCGCCCGACGACGCTGGCGGAGGTACGCGGCAACGACAAGGCCCGCACCGCCCTCAAAGAGTGGGCGCAGGGCTGGGATTCACACCGGAAAGCCGCCATCGTCCACGGCAGTCCCGGCGTCGGCAAAACGTCCGCCGTCCACGCGCTGGCGAACGATTTTGGCTGGAATACTATCGAACTCAACGCCTCAGACCAGCGCACGGCGAGCGTCATCGAGCGGGTGGCTGGCGAGGCGGCCAAAAGCGGCACGCTCACGCAAACGGGCGCGGCGGAGCGACGGCTCATCATCTTAGACGAGGCGGACAATATCCACGGCAACGCAGACCGCGGCGGCTCGCGGGCGCTCACACGGCTCGTGAAGGAAGCGAGCCAGCCGATGGTGCTCATCGCAAACGAGTTCTACGACATGTCGAACTCGCTGCGAAATGCGTGTGAGGCAATCGAGTTCCGCGACGTGCGGATGCGCTCTATCGTCCCCGTGCTCCGCGACCTCTGCCGGAAGGAGGGCGTCGAGTACGAAGAGGATGCCTTAGAGAAAATCGCGGAGGCCAACAAGGGCGACCTTCGCGGCGCGGTCAACGACTTACAGGCACTCGCCGAGTCGACCGACCGGTTGACCGCGGACAAGATCATCACGGGCGAGCGCGACCGCTCGACGGGCATCTTCGACTACCTCGATGACGTCATCAAGAAGTTGGGCGCAGAGGAGGCGCTCAAACAATCCTACGACGTAGACGAGACGCCCGACGACCTCATCAACTGGATCGAGGACAACATGCCCAAAGACTTCGTGGGCGAAGAGTTGGCAGACGCCTACGACCATCTCGGGAAGGCAGACATCTGGCTCGGCCGGGTGCGCAAAACCCAGAACTACTCCTACTGGCGGTATGCGGGCGACAACATGACCGCGGGTGTCGCCGCCTCTCGCAACGGTACGAAGGGCGGGTGGACGCGCTACGGGCCGCCGAGCTACTGGTCGAAACTCGGCCGCTCGAAGTCTACGCGGAACAAGCGCGATTACATCGCTCAGAAAATCGCCGAGTCGAGCGGTGTGTCGATGGGAACCGCCCGCCGCGACATCTTGCCGTATCTCGCCGGGATGACCTATCATTGCAAGAATCGCGACCTGACGGTGGCCGTGGCCGCGCGCTACGACCTAGACGCAGACCATCTCTCGTTTCTCACGGGTAGCGGCAAGGACACGAACAAGGTACAGGGCATCGTCGAAGATGCAGACGAGTTGAAAGAAAAAGCGGCCGTCGAGCACTCTGGCGGCGCGTTCGAGGGTGCACACCGCACGTCGATGGAGGGTGACGACGAGGCTGACGAGTCAGAAACGAGCGACGACGAAGAAGAAGCTGAGCCGGAAGAAGAGACGGAAAGCGGCGATTCCCAGTCGGGACTCGGCGACTTCATGTAGCGCGGTTTGCTGAGGTTCGAAAAAAGTGGACCGTCAGTGAGTTCTGCCAGTTACGTGTCCGAGACCGGGGATGGCGACGGCCTGTTCGACGCGGTTCATGAGCTTCGACGCGGAGAGCACGAGCGCCAGATAGATGAGCGCGGCGAGGGTGTACACCACGGTTATCTGATAGCCCACTGTGGCGAGTTCCTGCGAGGTGAAAAACAGTTCGGGGACGGTGATGAACGCCGCGAGCGAGGAGTACTTGATGAGGTAGACGAACTCGTTCGACCAGCCGGGAATCGCATAGCGCAGTCCCTGTGGGAGCACGACGTAACGAATCGCCTCAAGCTTCGAGAGACCCACGGCGCGCGCGGCGGTGAGCTGTCCATCTTCGACGGACAACAACGCAGAGCGGATGTACTCTGCCTGATACGCCGCGCTGTTGATGGTGAAGCCGATGATGGCCACCCAGACGAACTGGTCTGGGATGATACTCTGGCCAACGCCGGGGAACTCGCGGATGAACGAGGAGAGTCCCGTCCCGAAGTGCAACACGAACAGTTGGGCGAGCAATGGCGTCCCGCGGATGAGTTCGATATAGCCAAGCGCGATGCTCCGCGAAGCCGTGCCACCGTACACCCGCGCGACCGAGAGCGGGATGGCGATGATGAGGCCAAGCCCGAGGCCGAGCACGGTGAGGACGATGGTGAGCCAGACGGCTCCCGCGAGCTGTGGAAGCCCCTCCGGCGTCTGTGCGGCGTAGAGGAACAGCTCGCCGAGCAGATTTACCGGCCCGCCGAGCGGCCCGAGGAGGGACGCGGTTGCGGTGAGTGACTCGGCGATGCCGCCAAAGAGCGTCGGAGAAACGAACGGCTCGTTCGGCCCAATGCCGGTCACACCCGAAAGTAGCCATGCGTTCACCCACCGGACGATGAGCCAGCCCCAGAAGAGCACGCCAACAAAAAGGCCAGCAGCGGTGCCAACTCGCCTGAGAAGCGCCCGTCTGTCTCGACTGGGAGCGTCGCTCATCCGTGATTCTCCGTGGTCGAAAGGCGGCTCAAGAACTGTCGCGTCCGGTCGTGTTGTGGGTTCTGGAACAGTTGTTCAGGCGGGCCGCGTTCGACGAGCGACCCGTCTGCGAGAAACGAGATGCCGGAGGCGACTTCTCGGGCGAAGCTCATCTCGTGGGTGACGACCAGCATCGTCATGCCATCGTCTGCGAGTTTGCGCATCACGGAAAGCACTTCGCCGATGAGTTCAGGGTCGAGCGCGCTCGTCGGCTCGTCGAACAGCATGAGCTTCGGGTCCATCGCAAGCGCGCGGGCGATGCCAACGCGCTGTTTTTGCCCGCCTGACAGCTCTGCGGGGTAGGAGTCTGCTTGGTCTGCGAGGCCGACCTGTTCTAAGTGTTCCATCGCTCGCTCGTTCGCCTCGGCTTTGTCCATGCCACGAACCTTTCGCAATCCGAGCGTGATGTTCTCGCGGGCTTTGAGGTGGGCAAACAGGTTGAAGTCCTGAAACACCATGCCGACCTCGCGTCGCAGGTCGTTTACGTCGTAGCTTGGGGCCGTGACGTTCTCGCCATCGAGGTAGATGGCACCTGCATCGATTTCGGTGAGGCGGTTCACGCAACGAAGCATCGTCGACTTCCCGCTGCCAGAGGGGCCGATGAGTACCTCTACGTCACCGGGTTCCATCTCGAAACTGATGTCGTGGAGCACCTCTTCTGCGCCGTAGGATTTTGCGACGTTCTCGACGCGGAGCAGCGGGTCAGTCATGTGTCATTTCCTCCGGGAATAGCATAGTAATCGTTGAGTAAGTCGAGGCTGCGGTTGGTCACGAATGTGAGCACGAAGTAGATGGCGCTGATGAGCAAGAACACTTCGAGGACGGCAGACCCGCCCCGTGGCTGTAAGTAGAGGTCGTTCCCTCTCGTGAGCAACTCAGAGAGGCCGACGACGAGCGCCACACTCGTGTCTTTCAGCACAATGGTGAACTCGTTTTGAAACCCCGGCACACTGCGTCGAAGCGCCTGTGGCACGCTCACGTGGCGAATCGCCTGCAATCGCGTGAGGCCAATCGCGCGGGCGGCTTCCATCTGCCCGCTCGAGACGCTCTGGAAGGCGCCACGGAACACCTGTGATTGGTATGCGCCACCACGAAGCCCGAGGCCGAGCGTTGCCGCCCAGAACGGGTCGTTGGTCACCGAGAGTACGAAGGCAATGTACACGAGAATGACGACGATTGGGATGCCGCGGATGACGACCCCCGTCGTCTCGACGGCCCACTTTACGGGGCCGCGTCCGTACACTTCGATTGCGCCTGCTGGAAATCCAAGGAGGAAGCCGAGCAGGATGCTCGCGAGCGTGAGTTTAATCGTGACCCACAGCCCGGCTACGAGAAATTCGGCGTTCTCTGCGATGAACGCCCAGTCACTCGCCTGTAAGATTGGGGCTGAGAGGGTCATTTATGCGCTTATTCTTGGCCGAACCACTTGTTAACGATTTCCTCGTACGTGCCGTCTTCTTGGACGGCGGCGAGGCCCTCGTTGAGCGCGTCTATGAACTCAGAGTCCTGGCGGACACCGAGGCCGTACTGTTCGCCGGTCTCTTCGATGAACGCGACTTCGACGGCGTTCTGTGAGGCGAAGTTTTCGGCGACCGGCTTGTCGAGCACGACGGCATCGACGTTGCCGTTCTCAAGGTCGCGCACGGCGAGGACGTAGTTGTCGTAGGCGCGGTAGGTCGCGTCCGGAACCTGCTCTTGGACGATGGACTCGCCCGTCGTCCCTTTCTGTGCCCCGACCGGGTGGCCGTTCAGGTCGTCGAGCGAACCCGGCGCAAACTCGCCGTCTGCGCGGACGAGCACGGACTGGTCTGCCTCGTAGTAGGGGTCAGAAAACGAGATGGTCTGCTTGCGTTCGTCGTTAATCGTCATCGCCGCGGCGATGAGGTCGATGTTCTCGCTCGTGAGCGCCGGAATGAGCGAGGAGAACTCGAACTCCTTCCACTCGCCGAGTTCGTAGCCGTCCATGTTCTCGACGACTGCCGTAGTCAGGTCGATGTCGAAGCCGACGAGTTCGTCGCCCTCTTTGAACTCGAACGGCGCGAAGCCGGGCGCGGTACCGGGGACGATTTCGGTGACTTCCATGTCGCCGTTGCCACCGTCTTCAGTTTCGGTGTCGTCGCCTTCGGTCGTGGTCGTTTCGCCTTCACCGCCGTCGCCGCCACCGAGGCAGCCTGCGGTTCCCATCATTCCGACTGCGCCACCGGCTCCGACGAGCTTCAGGTAGGAGCGGCGGTCTATGTCACTGCTGAATGTGCGATCCATGCGATAAAAAGGATTCGTCAACCGTAATAACGTTTCGTCATGTGTTAGTCGTCCGCAGGCGTGGAACTGTGAGACAGGGACGTCGCCGTCTCACGCTGCGCGGCCGAATACGCCCACGCCGTCGTGGCAACCGTTGCCGCGAAGATAATCATGGCCGTCGCGTGGTGGGCAAGCACGACGAGGTGCTGGATGCTCCCGAACCAGATGTACCCCTTCACGGTGACCGCACCGAGCAGAATCTGGGTTGGGAGGAACACGGCAGCGATTGCCGTGGCCTTCTTCAGGCGTGGGTCTCGGTCGTGTTTCCACGCGCCGTAGGTCGTTCCGAGAATGAAGAAGCCGGTTATCATCGCAACGAGGCGGTGGGTCCACTCAATCCAGCCAGCCGCCGTCTGCGGGAGGAAGCCTCCAGAACAGAGCGGCCACTCTAAGTTGCACGATGCTCCTGCGCCCATCAGGCTCGTGTACACACCGAGCAGGATGAGGATGTACGTCAGCCCCGCGGTTACGGCGGCGAGGTGCCGGTAACGGAGGTTCATTGGTCGGAACTCGGGCCCGATGGTATTTAGATGTGTCCGAGTTGGGTTGTTCCCGTCTGAGAGGGTACCTTCTTACCCGTGGCCGTCGCATGTTCTAGTTGACATGTCGTGGTATGCTATTGATGACATCGAGGATGCGTTGACCGCGACGCGGCAATTCCTCCTTCCGTTCGACCTCCGTAAGTGGCTGAAACTCGCCATCATCGTCTTTTTCATCGGCGGTGTCGGCGGTGGCGGCGGTGGGGCCAACTTCTCGGTGCCGTCGGGCGACACGCCGAGCGACTTTCCGCCCATTCAAGAGCCAGCAAATCTCGCTGCGCTTATACTCATCGTGGTCGCCGTCTTGCTCCTCATCGGACTGCTGTTCGCCATCGTGAGCGCCGTCTTCCAGTTCGTGTTCGTAGACGCAGTGCGCAGCGAGGAAGTACACATTCGTGCGCCGTTCGGCCGGTGGTTCGGTAAGGGGGTGCGCCTGTTCGTGTTCAGTTTCCTCCTGTTCTTGCTTATCCTCGCGCCAATTTTCGGCGTCGTCGCCGTCTTCGTCTTCGCGTTCACGCCACTGCTGTTGCTCCTCTTGTTGCCCTTCCTGTTCATCGTCGCACTCTTACTCAGCATCACACTCAGCCTGACCACCGACTTCGTCGTGCCCGTGATGATGCGCGAAGATCTCGGCGTCCTCGCTGGCTGGCGTCGTTTCTGGCCGATTCTCCGCGAGCAGTGGCGACAGTACGGCCTCTACGTCGTGCTTCGCTGGTTGCTTGGTCTCGCCGCAGGCATTCTCGTGGCGATTGCCCTCGCGGTCGTATTCGTGCCAATCCTCGGTATCGGGTTCCTACTGGGCGTTGCGCTGTCCGCTGGCGCGGGCGGGTTGACGACCGCCGTCATCGCCTTCCTCGTCGTACTCGCCATCCCGATTGGCCTGCTCTTGCTCATCTACGCGCTGTTCGTGCAAGTCCCGGTGGCGACGTTCTTCCGCTACTACGCGCTGTTCGTCCTCGGTGACTCGGCCCCAGACTTTGACCTCATTCCCGACCAACGCCGGGCGGTGCGCGCAGATGGCGAAGGCGAGGATGAGATGGGCAGCGAACTGCGCGAAGACTCGGATGAAGACACAGATGAATCGGTAGACGACGGCCGGTAATAGTTGCCGGAGAATTGCGGATTTTCGACGCGTGTCGAATTGTGACTTCGCATATCTTTTTACGGAACCCTGTGGGAGTACACCCATGGGACTTGATGAAGATTCTCTCGCATACCACAAGCGCGACCCGCCCGGTAAAATCGAAATTTCGACGACAAAACCAACGAACACCCAGCGCGACCTGAGTCTGGCGTACTCGCCGGGGGTGGCCGCGCCGTGTCTCGAAATCGAGAAAAATCCGGACGACGCCTACACCTACACCGCGAAAGGCAACATGGTCGGCGTCATCTCGAACGGCTCTGCGGTGCTCGGCCTCGGCGATATCGGCGCACAGGCCTCGAAACCCGTCATGGAAGGAAAAGGCGTCCTGTTCAAACGTTTCGCCGACATCGACGTGTTCGACATCGAACTCGACTTAGACGACCCAGAAGCCATCATCGCCTCGGTGAAGGCCATGGAGCCGACGTTCGGGGGCATCAACTTAGAGGACATCAAGGCGCCCGAGTGTTTCACCATCGAAGAGCGACTTCGAGAGGAGATGAATATCCCCGTGTTCCACGACGACCAACACGGCACCGCCATCATCTCCGGGGCCGCCCTCCTCAACGCGTCAGACGTCGTTGACAAGGACTTAGACTCGCTCAACATCGTGTTCTCGGGTGCTGGGGCAAGCGCCATCGCAACCGCCCGATTCTACGTCTCGCTCGGCGCGAAAAAGGAGAACATCACGATGTGTGACTCCTCGGGCATCATCACGAAACAGCGCGCGGAGGAAGGCGACGTAAACGAGTACAAACAGCAGTTCGCCCGCGACGTGCCGGAAGGCGGCCTCGCAGACGCGATGGAAGGCGCAGACGTCTTTGCGGGCCTCTCTATCGGCGGTATCGTGAACCAAGAGATGGTCAAGTCGATGGCATCAGACCCCATCATCTTCGCGATGGCGAACCCCGACCCCGAAATCACCTACGAGGACGCCAAAGCCGCCCGCGACGACATGGTCATCATGGCAACCGGGCGCTCTGACTACCCGAATCAGGTGAACAACGTCCTCGGCTTCCCGTTCATCTTCCGTGGCGCGCTCGACGTGCGCGCAAGCGAGATCAACGAAGAGATGAAGATTGCCGCCGCGAAGGCGCTTGCCCGCCTCGCCCGCCAAGACGTGCCGGACGCCGTCGTGAAAGCCTACGGTGATCAGCCGATTCAGTTCGGCCCTGATTACATCATTCCGAAGCCAGTCGACCCGCGTGTGTTGTTCGAGGTCGCCCCCGCCGTTGCGAAGGCGGCCATCGACTCGGACGCCTCGCGCATCGAACTCGACATCGACCACTACGTCGAAAAGCTCGAAGCGCGCCTCGGGAAATCCCGCGAGATGATGCGTGTCGTCCTCAACAAAGCAAAGCTCGACCCAAAGCGCGTCGTGCTCGCAGAAGGCGACGACGAGAAGATGGTGCGCGCAGCCTACCAACTCGTCGAACAGGGCATCGCAGAGCCAATTCTCATCGGCGACCGCGACCGCATCTGGGAGACCTCCCAGCGTCTCGGCCTCGAATTCGAGCCGGAAATCGTGGACCCAGACCAGAGCAACTTAGACGCCTACGCAGACCGCCTCTACGAACTTCGGCGGCGCAAAGGCGTCACCCGCCGCGAGGCTGACGAACTCATCACCGACGGCAACTACCTCGGCAGCGTCCTCGTGGAGATGGGCGATGCAGACGCGATGCTCACCGGCCTGACCCACCACTATCCCTCGGCCCTGCGCCCGCCGCTGCAGGTCATCGGGACGGCAGAAGACGCAAACTACGCCGCGGGGGTGTACATGCTCACCTTCAAAAACCGCGTCATCTTCTGCGTGGACACGACGGTCAATCTCGACCCGACCGAAGAAGTGCTCGCAGAGATTACGAAACATACCGCGACGCTCGCCCGTCGGTTCAACGTCGAGCCACGCGCCGCGTTGCTCTCCTACTCGAACTTTGGCTCCGTGGACAACGAAGGAACCGCGAAAGTTCGGCGCGCCGCCCGCACGCTGCGGGCTGACCCGGCCGTAGACTTCCCGGTCGATGGTGAAATGCAGGCAGACACCGCCGTCGTCAAGAGCATTCTCGATGGCACCTACGAGTTCTCTGACCTGAAGAAATCGGCGAACGTGCTCGTGTTCCCGAATCTGGAGGCGGGGAACATCGCGTACAAACTCCTTCAGCGCCTCGGCGGCGCAGAGGCAATCGGGCCAATGCTCGTGGGCATGGACAAACCCGTCCACGTCCTCCAGCGCGGCGACGAAGTCAAGGACATCGTGAACCTTGCGTCCGTTGCAGTCGTGGACGCCCAAGAGAACAACTAATTCGGTTCGTAGCTCTTTTCGCCGGCGTTCACCGCCACTTGCAACCAGTTTTCACCCGGCGGTAACGGACACTCGTACGCCTCGGAGTATGCGCAGTACGGGTTGTACGCGAAGTTGAAATCGAGAATCCACTCGTCGCCGTCGCGGTCTTCGCCTTCTAAGTCGAGATAGCGACCCGCCCCGTACGTCTCGTTGCCGCTCGTCCGGTCGCGAAACGGGATGAACAGCCGTGATTCGTGTTCGTCGGTTCGGTAGGCCTGAATCACGACGTCCTCGTCGTCGATTTCGACGCGGAACTCGCCCCACCGGAGATACTGGCGAACGCCCTCGGTGCTCGTATCGAGGAGGAGTTCTGCTTTCTCCTCGTGTTCGTGGAGGGGCACGACGAACCGCAAGCCGGGGTTCGGTTCGTAGTAGATGAGCCCCCGAAAGCCCTCGCGCTGGTCGTACGGAATCGGCGAGTGTGGATGATTCTTGAAAAATTCGTCTTTGCGAGTGCGCTCTGCTTCGAGGTCGGCTGTGTAGTTCATCCGTCAGTCTCCCGCGTGACGGTCTGCGCGCGACGGCGGCGGCACACCCGTCTCGTTCGGTGACTGTGGCACGTCGAACGGTTGGGGGAGCACACAGCGCGCCCGCTCGCGGTTGACGTGACTGTACTGGTCTGGTGCGTTCGCAAGCGAATGAGCGGGGTTCTCTCCAGAGGAAATCTGTGCAGCCCGAAGCTCCGCAAACCCACAAATACGGGCGCGAATCCCGCGCCAGTGATGTTCTGCGCTGGCGGGAATCGTGAACTGATGGTGGGGCAGCCAGTCTGTGTCCTGGGCCAGAATGGTCGCCGTGTTCACGTTTGCCGCGAGGTTCTCATGATCGATGAGGACGCCAACGCGCGCGGTTCGCGGCGCGCGTGCGGCGAGTACGTCGAGCCCGAGATGTAACGCCCGGTACTCTGCGACGTTGTTATCGGGTGGCGAATCCGGCACTGAAAGCCGGGCCACGCGTTCACCGTCGTGCGTTTCAATGACGACGCCCAACCCGCCACCGGACTCCCGGTACGACCCATCCGTCGCTACGTAAAAATGGCGATGGTGAGTGCGAGGGGGGTGTGCGATGTGCGGCGTGGGCGAATCGTCGAACAGGTTACGAAGGGTGCGTCGGCCGTACACGGCCATGTAACCCGGTATGTTCCCAGATGATTTAAATGTGTGTCTCAGTATAGCAAACTGGTACGTCAGGGCACCGTAATCACTACCCTCTCAGGCGACGTGTGGTCACGTATGGCACCCCTCGCGCGCGACATCATGACCACGCCCGTCGAAACCGTCTCACCTGACGACGAGGTGAGCGACGTGCTCACCCGATTGGCACAGGCGGGGTTCAACGGTTTTCCCGTCGTAGACGACGAGAACCACGTCGTGGGCATCGTCACCCAAGGCGACCTCGTCCACATCTTCCAGCCCTCGAATCGGACGCTCTGGATTCCGATTGGTCTGCCGCCATTTCTCGAAAGCCAGACCTACGGCTTTGACCTCTCGTGGAAGGACGTAGACGTGAACATCGACCTCGCAAAGAACGCGCGAAAGCCCATCAAAGACGTGATGACCAAAGACGTGGTGACGGTCACCCCGGACGACGACTTGGCCACCATCCTCGACCTCGTGACCAACGACGAGCGGGATATCAACCGCTTGCCCGTCGTCGAAAACGACGTGCTCGTTGGCATTATCACGCGCGACGACATCCTCGACGCACTTCGCGGCGAGCGCGTTGCCTAACGAAAGGTTGAGGCTCGCTGACACGCCATCACCGTTGTGCGCTATCGGAATCTACTCCTGTTCGTGTTCCTCGCCGCCATCTGGGGGTCTGCGTTTATGGCCATCAAGGCGGGCCTCGAGTTCTTCCCGCCCGTGCTGTTCGCCGCCCTCCGCTACGACATCGCGGCGGTGTTCATGCTCGCCTATGCCGTCTACGTGACCGACCACTGGCTGCCCCGGACGAGAGCCGAATGGTGGCTCGTCGTGGTCGGTTCCGTCTTGCTGATCGCTGGCTACCACATCTTCCTGTTCGTCGGTGAGACGCAGACGACGAGCGCGGCGGCCGCCGTGATCATCAGCCTCTCGCCAATCTTGACCACGACGTTCGCCCGCGCGCTCTTGCCCAGCCAGCGACTCACCGCCGCAGGCGTTGCGGGCATGGTCATCGCGCTTCTCGGTGTCGCCATCCTCGCTCGCCCCGACCCCGCGAACCTCCTCACCGAGGACGTGGTCGCAAAGGGACTCGTGTTCCTCGCCGCGGTCTCGTTTTCGTTCGGGAGCGTGCTCACCCGCCGCATCGACGCCCGACTCCCAATCGAAACCATGGAAGCGTGGTCGATGCTCGGCGGTGCAATCCTCATGCACGCCGTGAGTCTCGCCCTCCCGAACGAGTCGCTCGGCGACATCGTCTGGACGAACGAGGGGCTGCTCGCGCTTGCCTACCTCTCGCTCGTGGCGAGTGCGATTGGCTTTCTCATCTACTTTGACCTGTTAGAACGCCTCGGCCCCGTCGAAATCAACCTCGTCTCGTACGTCGCACCCATCTTCGCCGCGCTCAGTGGGTTTCTGTTCTTACAGGAAGGGCTCGACCGCTACACCGTCGCCGGGTTCCTCGTCATCTTCACCGGCTTTCTCCTGCTCAAAGGCCGGGATATTCGCACAGAGTTGCTGGGTACTACCCAACGCGACGGCTCGACTGACTAACTGCGCTTTCTGCGTGCGAGCCCGAGCAGAAGGCCAATGACAACCCCGAAAAAGAGACCTCGGATGGCGCGTTTTCGGTCGTTGAATCGAATGAATCGCGTGTCCGTATCCGTGATTTCGACAACGCCGACGGGCAACGCCGCGACGCCACCGCCACCACCCGCACCCTCGCCCTCGTCTCCCTCGGCGTTCTCACCCACGCCGTCGCTCGACCCGTAGCCACCGCCAAAGCCGTAGGCGATACGGGCGACTGGAATCACCGTCTTGTCCGCGTGTTCGACCGGTTCGCCGTACACTGACGACACACTTGCAGCCGAGCGCAGTTGCTCGACCAGTGGCTGAATCATTGTTGTGTCCATCGTCCCCTAAAACGTTGGATGGGGAACCGGATAACCGTTATTTCGCGTTCGCTAGTCGCTCGAACTGGTCGCGCGACAGCGCAAGGTCGGTCGCGGCGAGGTTCTCTTCTAGCTGCTCGACGGTGCGCGCACCGATAATCGGAGCCGTCACCGAATCATGGTGGAGCAACCACGAGAGGCTCACTGCAGCGGGCGACACGCCGACCTCACGGGCAATCTCCTCTACTTCCTCCATCACGTCGAAGTTCGCACTCGTGAGGTAGGTGTCTGCGAACTGTGAATCAGTCGCCCCGCGCGTTCCCTCCGGTGGTTCCTCGGTGCGGGTGTATTTGCCCGAAAGGAAGCCACCGGCGAGCGGACTCCACGGCACGACAGCGAGGTCGTAGTGGCTCGCCATCTCCAGATAGTTCCCCTCGATTTCGCGGTTGACGAGGTTGTAGCGCGGCTGAGCGACGGTAAAGGGTTCGTAGCCACGGCGGTCTGCAATCTCGTTTGCCCGCGCAACCTTCCACGCGTTCGGCTCGAACGTCGAGGTGCCGAGGTGGTTCACCTTCCCGGCCTCAACGAGGCCGTTCAGGGTTCGCATGAACTGCTCCGGTGGCGTGTCGTCGTCCCAGCGGTGGATGTAGAGGATGTCAACAAAACTGGTTCCGAGTCGTTCTAAGATGCGGTCGATTTCCTTCCGGAGGTGTTTGCGATTCAGTCCGCGGCCGTTCGGGTCGGCGCGCGTTGGCCAGTACACCTTCGAGGCGATGACGAACTCTTCGCGGTCGCGCCCGGCGAGCCAGTCGCCGATGTACTCCTCTGCGCGGCCGTCACCGTAGATGTCTGCGGTGTCGATGAAGCGGCCGCCGTTCGCTTCGTAGGCGTCTAAGAGTTCGTGAGCGCGGTCTGCGTCAACTTCGATGTCGCCCTGGTCGTTCTCGCGGCCGAACCGCCAGGTGCCAAAGGCGAGTTCAGAGACTTGGAGACCAGTACGGCCAAGGGGGACGAAATCGAGAGCCATATTCGAGATAGCTCCCGAACCAGAATAAATCCTCAGCGTTCGCTTTCGTGGTGGGAGTGACCCACGACGAGCGCGAGGACGTTGAGTGTGAGCAGTGAGACGAACGCGACTTGTTCTGCCGTCGTGTTGAGGCCAGCGAGGAGCAATGGCACGTGGAGGAAGGGCAGTGCGATTGCAGACCAAAAGGCAGCGGCTTCAAACGAGCGGACGAGCTCGTCTCGGTAGTTCCCGGCGACGGTTGTGAGCGATGCAGTCGGGTCTCCGGAGTCGCCCGCGTCGTGGCGGGCGGCGAGAGAGGACCTGTTTTCATTCATGGCGGATTCGTTCATAGCGGACACCCCATTTACCTCACACATCTCTACGACAGGAGATAGCATATAATGGGTGGAGCGTTTGGACAGTTTTCGCCCATTTCACGATTCGGAAACAGTCTGAAAACGTTTCATGAGAGGCTAAAATCTGCTTTTATTCTTCAAAGCCCGCGGAAAAGTCGTTATTTCGAAAGTCCAGAATCGTTTCCAAGAACTTTCACATCGACCGTGTGCTGGCCGTGCCTACCAGCGAGCGTGACTGTCTTGCTGAGCCGACTCAAGACAGCCTCGCGCCACGCACTGACCGCTGAGCGGTGGCGCTCATAGTGCGCTTCGACCGTGTACTGTGTGTCACTTTCCGCCCGAATCGCCGCTTCGGTGTCTTCTGCGTGTGGGTACGGCGGAGCCGCGTCGATGAAGGCTTCCGGGTCGATATGAAGTGGCGCTGGAACAGGTGGCTGGTAGGCATCGCCTTCCCGGACGAGATGCAGTCTCGCACGCATCCGGCCGTTGAACGGTGGCGTGAGCCGAATCACCGCTCGCTGGTCGCGGCGCGACTGGTTTGCCTCGTAGGCCATCACGACATCGCTCGCGGTCACCGCAATCGACCGAACGACACGATAATCGTCAGAGTGCGAGGGCATGAGCGAGGGTAGGGCAAGGAGACTAAAGAGCGTGCCGTGCTTTCGAGGGGCTTAGGTTAGTCACCCCCTATTGAGCACTATGAGCTGGGCCGAAAGCACACCCATTGGCGACAAACGCGAATGGCGACGCGACGACGACTACGCGACTATCAGCCTGCGCCAGACGAACGACGGAACCTGGGCCGTCTCGTTCGACCGCCTGATTCAGGCTCCTGAGGGCGAGGCGTACAAACACGAACTCGTCGAAACGGAGCAGGCGGCGCTCGAACTCGTCGGTCAGTGGCAGGAACGGTTCGACGCACAAGAATGAACGCGGGAGAAGGGGGAAGGGTTGTTAGTGGGGAAGTACAACAAGTGAATCTCCCGCGCCAAGTTTCTAGTCAACACAGATTGTAATAACTATAGTCAGAGATGTAATTTCATCGTCGTATTTTCCACTGCCGCCCTGTGGTGATTGATGTCGAAATAGTACCGCTAGTGTACATGTTTTGACTGTGCCACAGCGACGCACCGAATTGAGTAGCAGGACCCGACTTACGGCGCAAGCACGCTTGCCAGTTCGTCAGCAGCAAGCTGGTCGAGCGAGCGCGGTGGTTCCGGAGCCTCGCTCGGTTCGCCGAGGCGGAGCTTCCACCACTCCACGTCGTTCCACCGACCGTGTTTGTACCCCGCCTCCGTGATAACGCCGACCCGCTCAAAGCCGAACGCCTCGTGGAGCGCGACGCTCGGTTCGTTCGGGACGGTGATGATGGCGAACGCAGAGACGAATCCCTGCAAACGGAGGACGGCAAACAGCGCCTCGTAGAGCCTTCGGCCAAGCCCCTGTCCACGAACGTCTTCGTGGATGTAGACAGAGACGTTCACCGTCCACTGGTAGGCCTCGCGGTAGTTGTGCGCTCCCGCGTAGGCATACCCAAGAATCGAGCCATCGTCGCCTTCGCAGACGAGCCACGGACGACGCGGCAGTGTCTCCTCGATTCGGTCGCGGAGTTCTGCTTCGGTTGGTGGCTCCGTCTCGAACGAGACCGTCGTCTCGCGCACCATCGGCGCGTAGATGGCGCGAATCCCCGGCGCGTCGTCCGGCGTGGCGAGGCGTATGTGCATGCTCTCACGGATACGCGCGAGGTAGAAAAATCGCGGGTTCAGGCAGGTGTTTCTCAGAATCTTGCTCAGGAAACACGGGTTCAAAGGTTTTTCAGTTAGATACATCATGTGAAGTGTAAATAGCAATAGTTTTATGTAAAATTAGTTAGTAGAACTACTCATGTTGGCTTTTATTATCTTCGGTTGGAGTACGAGATTCAAGGAATACGGAGCAACCTATCCTGCCGCCTGCCCTCACTGCTCCAATGATAATTACTTCCATCTTCTCAAATCTCGACGATGGTTCAAGCTCTATTTTATCCCGCTAATCCCACTCTCTCGGGCTGCGTATGATCTAGTCTGTCCAACCTGCAACGCAAGCATTCGTCTTGACAGCCGAGCAGAAGCGACGCAGGCCAAACACCTCAACACCGCCACAACGGCATATCACAATGAGGAGTTAGATGTTGAGGACTACTCACGGGAGATGAAAGCGTTTGAAACCGATGTTTTCGAGAACCCTAACGGCCAATCTAAAGACTATTCAGAAAATTATCAAGGAGCTTCTGGACCTCCGATGTTTCGCTATTTGATGGCTTTGATGTTCGTGATTGCATTAGGTTCGGCTTCTATAGGAGTGTACCAACTCGAACCGTTTGCGATCGTACCTGCACTATTCATGCTTCCATATCTGGCGATTCGGTACCGTGACCCTGACAGTACGACCATTCCGTTGGCGAGTTATGTGAGCCGCTGAGGATCGCTTCTTGACTATAAATGCTGTTTCTGGTGATGGTCATGACGGTGCTGGTTGTCGTGTATGTGACGTGTGTGACCAACATTGGCTCAGGGGTCTTGCTACTGGTGACGGTTTGAGTCTGGGCATGAACAGAAACGTGGCAATGCCCGGGGAGGGCTCCGAACCCTCGATCTCCGCATGTCCCAGGTTAGAGGCTCGGCAAAGCCTCCGGAACATGTCGGGAGCTTCCAAGGCTCCGCACCGAATCTCGTAACCCTATGAGTGCGGCGCTATGTCCAGCTAAGCCACCCGGGCTCACTTTTTCGTAGCAGGAGGGACTTCTTTAAGCTTCTCATCTTCACCCGAGTCATCATGCGGTTTTATACTTGTTCCGTGGAATGAAGTACCATGAATCTGCCAGACCTCGTCAACCAGCACCTCGGGGACGAGCAGGCCGCGGCCAGCGTTCACCTCGGCGGTGACGACCGCGTCTACATCACCCCGACCCGGACGCTCGTCTACCGCGCGGAGGGGCTGTTGAGCGACGAAGCGGTCGAGGAGTTCAGCCACAACGTCGAACGACTCTCGATTGCGAGCGGGCGGCGCAAAGACAAGTTCGAACTGGAGTACGTCGATGGCAAAGAGACGTTCACCGTCCCGGGCAAGCGCACGGACAACATCCTCCAATCGCTCATGGCAGGCATCCTCTCGGTGTCGGGGGTCATGGACGGCGACGAGACGCTCGCAGCGGTGTATCGCTTCAGCGAACTCACCTTCGTCGTCACGAGCAAGCGCGTGGTCAAGCACATCGGGCAGGCCGTCTGGGACGCCGATTTCGAGGAGTACCCCTTTGCCGACATCACCGGTCTCTCGTTCGAGGACGGTAGCGTGGCGACCTCCATCGTCATCGAACGAAGCGGGCGTCCAGAGCGCATCAAGTGTCCGAACGAGCAAGCGCGCGTGGTCCGCCAGACGCTCGAGAAAGAGCTGTTCGACTTCTACGACGTGGCTTCGCTTGCAGAGTTCAACACCGTCGTCGCCCCCGACGAAGACGAGGACGCGGAGACAGAAAGTGCGGACACCAACTTCGAACAGAGCGGCCTGAAACCGCTCGGAAGTGGGAGCGCGAGTCAGTCAGCGCCGGACCCAACCCCTGACCCAACGCCCGAGGAGTCACAGGCGACGAACGCGACGAGCGGTGCAACGGCCACCTCAATGTTCGAGGAGACGGAGGCAGACCCGATTCAGAAACCAGCCGCCGCACCCACGGACGTGGCGAGCACAGAGAGCGCGGACGTACAGGCACAACTCGCAGACCTGACAGCCGTCGTCGAGCAGCAAAGCGCGCTGTTAGAACAACAGCAGGTGCTCTTAGAACAGCTCATCGACGAACTCAGTCGCGGCCGGTAACCTTCCGGATACACGAGGAGCCAAACGGCCCCAGTTCACCAGATTCCATTTTGATAAAGTAGCCCGTCGTAATTGCCGCGTTACAGCGCCGACAGGTGAACTCGCCTTCTTTCGTGATGACTTCGCTCTCGAATTTGATGTAGGTGCCACGCTGTGGTTTCAAGAGCGTCCCGTCGCGCTCGATGACACCGCGTTTCTCTGCCACGTCGAGGATCTCCCGGGTCGTCGCCGGGTTCGTCGTGATGGTTTCGATGCGGTCGATTGCCTCGGCGAGCGTCAGCTCCTCGAATTCGAGTTTCGAGAGGAGTTCGACGCCGAGTTCGACCGAATCGCGTTCTGTCACAGTTTGTGTTCGACGGAGAGGCTCAAAAAGAAAACGGTGAGCCGCAACTGGTTTACGCGACTCTGGCGGAGAACGGCACATGGAGCGGGCGACGCGACGACAACTGGTGGGTCTCGCCCTCGTGGGGAGCTTTTTCCTCGGCGCGTCGCTCGTGATTTCACCGCGCGAGGTGTTCACCCGTTTCCAGCACCTCGCCGCAGACCCGGTCGCCTTCGCGGGCGTTCTCGCGCTTGTCTACCTGCTCCGGCCGCTCGTCGCGTGGCCGGTCACGCCCATCTCCGTCGTCGTTGGCTACGTCTACGGTATCGAAATTGGTCTTCCAATCGCGCTCGTCGGCATTGTCGTGACGGCGATTCCGCCCTTCCTGCTCGCCCGCCACTTCCCCGACAGCGGGCTGTTCGGAAAAGCCCGTGACGTGGGGTCGCGCTTTTTCACCGCCACCGGCCAGACGCGCGGCGTCATTGCCTCACGGCTGATTCCCATCCCAACCGACGTTATCTCCTACAGCGCCGGGCTGTCGGGCGTTCGCCTCTGGCCGTTCGCCGCCGGAACCCTCATCGGGGAGCTCCCGTGGACGATTGCGGGCGTCATCGCGGGGAGTTCGATGGAGTCACTCGCCACAGAGGGCATCTCAGGCATCGGTCTCCCCTTACTTCTCGGTGCGCTCGCGGTCGCCGCGGCGCTCCTTGCGGGGCCGCTGTATCGTCAGTTCGTCACAGAACAGTAGAAAAGCAGTCACCAGAAGGTGTCCGCACAGTCGTAGATGACGCCATGGTTCGGGCAGACGTACTTACAGTGGCGATGGTACATCGGCTCCTCACAGAGTGGACACGGTCTGCCACCGACGGTTTCCATACACGCTGTCGTGCTGCCAGTCGCTTGAGCGTTATGCCACGAACCTTGGCCCAATTCTAGAATAACTTTGTCCGGAGTTTGAAAAATTGGTATTTTACCCCGAGGACTTTGCTTACCTGAATCATGCGAAAACCCGTAGCTTCAGTGGCGGTCGTCCTAGTTGCCCTCGCGCTTGCAATCGGCGCGGGTGCGGCGGCCCCGGACGCTGGCTTCGCCCAAGAAGACAACATGACCGACGACAACATGACCGACGACGACGGCATGGACGATGGAATGGACGACGACAACATGTCCGATGACAGCATGACCGACGACTCAATGTCAGATGACAATATGTCCGACGATAATATGTCCAATGATGACATGTCTGAAGACAACATGAGCGACGACCAGATGGCAGATGACGAAATGACTGACGAGGAGATGGCAGACGACACTTCGGGTGACGACATGGGCGAGGAGTCCGGCGCACTTGGTGGCCTGCTCTCGCCAACGGCGGCAATCGGCGTCGCCATCGTCGCCGTCATCGGCGTGGCACTGGTCATCGCTCGGGTCCGGAGCTAAGCGATGAACCTGCTCCCACAATCACAGCGCGTTCGCGTCGGTGCTGTCAGAGCGGTACTCGCAGGCGTCGCAGCCGTCGCTGGCTCCTACGCCGCCGCCGGGTTCACGACTGGATTCGTGGGAGCGCCCCTCGAAGCGATGCTCTCACGGGCGGCCCCCGCGTCGCTTGTGACGTTCGCCATCGTCGTCCTCGGTGACATCGGCCAGAAACTGAACCTGCTCGCCGCCATAACCCTCGCAGTCCTCCTCATTGCGTGCCTCGCAGCCGCTGCACTGGCGACTGGGTGGCGACAGCGAAGCGGGCTCGTTTCGGTGACGGTGGCACTTGGGCTGACGTGGGCCGCCGTGACGCTCCTCACTGGCTCGCCCGTCTTGGCCCTCGCCGCGGCGCTTCCCGCGAGCGCCGTCATCGCCCTCACCATCCCCGGCATCCGACCGAGTGACGTGGACGCCACCGCGCGCCGTCGCCTGCTCACCGCGGTCGCTGGCGTCGCGGGCTTCTCGGTGCTCTCGTACGTCGTTGGCGGCGTGCGTAGCAGAGACGAGACAGAAGACCTTCCGCTCGGCCTCACCGCAGCGCAACACCAAGAAATTGACACCCTCCTCGCGGAGGCGGAGTCGAAATCGCTCTCCGTGTCGGGGCTCGAACCACTCGTCAGCACAAATTTCTACGAAGTGGACATCGCCGCGGTGAACCCGAACACCGCCCCCGAAAACTGGACACTCTCGCTTACAGGAGCCGTCTCCGAGGACGCGACGTTCACCTACGACGACATCCGTGCGCTCCCGGTCGAACAACGCTTCATCACGCTCCGGTGTGTCGGTGATTCGCTCAACGGCACGAAGATGGACAACGCACTCTGGACGGGGACGCCCCTCGCGCCATTGCTCGACGAAGTCACTACCGAGTCGGGGTGTGAGTGTGCCATGCTCCGGGCTGGCGACGGCTACTACGTCCAGTTCCCCATAGCGGCACTCAAACGCGGCTTCCTCGCCTACGGCATGAACGGTCGGCCGCTGCCGCGCTCACACGGCGCACCCGTCCGCGTGCTCATTCCGGGCCACTGGGGCGAAATCAACGTCAAGTGGCTCACGGAAATCGAATTCCTCGATGAGGCAGTCGATGGCTACTGGGAAGAGCGCGGCTGGCACGGCACCGGCCCCGTCAACATCGTCGCAAAGCTCTGGGTCGATACCCTGAACGACGACGATACGGTGACGGTCGCTGGCCACGCCTATGCCGGACTCATGGACGTCTCGGCGGTCGAAGTCAACACCGGCGACGGCTGGCAGAAAGCCACGCTCTCTGAGCCGTTGCCGGGCGAGGACGTGTGGCGACAGTGGTCGTACACCTACCCGCATCCCGGCTCCCAACACCGGGTGCGAGTGCGCGCCATCACGGGCGACGGGACGGTGCAGGCAAACGAAGAGTTGCCTGCGTTCCCGAACGGGCCAAGTGGATGGGTTTCGAGAACCGTCCAATGAGAGAGACTTTTGCCGTTGACAACAAGTGAACACGTTGTAGACAACCGATGGAAAAGGTGCTGTGGTACTTGTTCGTGGGCATGCGAGGGGGCGCAAACCGCGTCCGCATCATCAGAGCCCTTGCTGAACGCCCGCACAATGCAAACCAGCTCTCGACGGAACTCGACGTGGACTACAACACCGTTCGCCATCACCTCGACATGCTCATCGAACACGGCATCGTCGAGCCGGGCGGCGAAGGCTACGGTGCGCTGTACTTCCTCACCGACCAATTCGAACACCACTGGGATGCGTTCGAGCGCATCACCGACCAAATGGAGTGACTCACAATGGCAATGGGAACTGAACTACTGATCGCAAGCACCCTCGCGGGACTGAACATCGTCCTGCTCGGGGCGCTCACCTTCGTCTGGGCGCGCAACTACCGAACCTTCCGGACGAACACCATCCTCGGCCTCATCGCCTTCGGCGCGGTAATGGCTGTAGAGAACGCTGTCGCGCTCTATTTCTTCTTCACCATGCAGATGTTCTACGGCTCAGACCCGACCGTCCAGGGCGCGGTGGCCGTCTTGCGCGCCCTCCAGTTCGTCGCGCTCGTCTTCCTCACGTGGGTCACGGTGAAGTGAGTCACTCCCGCGTTCGCAACTCCCAGAGGTCGGTGAACGTTATCGCCTCAACGTTGGGCGTTTCTGTGATGTGCTGGAGCAGCTTTTCGTATTCTTCGACGCCCATCGTGTGAGTTTTCTCGAAATGGTGGAAGTTCAGAATCGTACACTGGCGGTGTCGCGCGGCAAGCCTCACCGCCCGCTTTGCGATGTCGAGATCGTGGCCAATCGTACGCGGTAACACGAGCGGGTCGAAACCGCGAACACCGGTCGTATTGACGCTCCCAGACTGATTCATCCCGCCCATGTAATGGTATTTTGAGACGGTGTCGAGAGCGGCGCGATCGAAGTCGTTCGCGGGATACACAATGAACGCCGTCCCGTCGAAGTCGTGGTCGAGGAGCCACCGTTTGTTCTTCTGAAGCTTTTCTTCGAGTCGGTCGGGGCTAACGTTCGAAAATCGCTCGTTGATGCTCGCGTGGGAGATGATTTCGTCACCCGCGTCCTGCCGCTCGCGCAGTTGGGCTTCCGTCATGAACGAGATACCCGGCGAGGCCTCTGCGAACGGCGGATACGCGATGACGGCGGGCAGGTCGTACTCGTCGTGGAGGGGCGCACCGTGATCGTAAAAGTTCTGAAAACCATCGTCCCAACTCAACACGACGTAGCCAGTGTCGGCTTTTTCGTGAATACGAAGATCGTCTATCCACGAAGTGGTTTCGCGCTCTGCGGTGTTCCGCACCGTGAGGCGAACGCGCGTGATTACCGACAGATTTGGCTCGTCTTCGCTCGTTGCGAACACGCCGGGAGACGTGCGAAACCAGCCGATGTCCGGGGGGCGGTAGGTCACGTCTCTAAGTTCTAACACCCCCCAGTTGTCGGCCGAATCGTAGAGGTAGACCAACAGCGCGACCGACTCGGGATGTTCGGTTCTGAACGCAAGCGACAGGTCGTTTTCGGCAAGGTTGAGCGGCGTGTCGAAGGTGCGGTCGACGGTCACCTTCTCGCCGGGTTGACCCACGAGCTGCAAGCTCTGGGAATCAGTAAACTGGACATCGGTATCGGCTCGGTGCTCGCCAACGATTGACTCCCACTCGGTGAGCGTCTCAAAGCCGTCGAGCGAGGAGCCAGACGACTGGAATCGCTCGCGGCTGTTGTACGCCGTCCGCAACGGCGCGTCGAGCGAGGCATGTGGTGTCGTCGAGTTGGTTGGACGGTCTGTCGATGACGGCTGGGGCGTCTCCGTCGCTGTCTCTGATGGGCGACGGTTGAAACACCCCGCGAGCGAGGCGGTAAGCGTGTACCCCGCGTACTGGAGAAGCCGACGGCGGGAGCTATCGGACGGCGAGCTATCAGGGGAGGGCACACGCAAAACATCACTGAGACACCATAAAAACATGTTGGTATCCTAACCAATTATGTCAAGAAGGCGCCCACTCCTCAGAAAAAGACCGGACGGAGACTCATTTTCGAGAGACTCTAGAACAACTCGGTGTGAATCTTGAAAAATCGCTATCCCTCCGTTCTGCGTCGAGTCGTAGTGAGGTGATGAAATGACTACACAGACACCGCTACCGACTGTGACCCGCAGACGCATCCTCAGAACGACGGCCCTCCTCAGCGCTGGGCTCGCCGTTGGCGCGGGAAGCGCGACAGCCAACCCCGGGAAGCCGAACTTCGGCCCGTCGCTCTACGGCGACGGCAAGACGTGGGGGACGAAAGGCGCAGCCGCGATTCCCGGCCCGAACGGGAAAAACGACCACTCCTTCGACAAGCTGTTCGCCTTCACGAACGGCGCGACCGGCCAGCTTCCGGTCGCGGAAGCCGCACCCGGCAACCCTGCGTTCAACGGCGGGCGCTGGTACACCCACACCGCCACGTGGACGGCTGCCGGACTGGCCGCACATAACCCGCT
Organism: Haladaptatus sp. DJG-WS-42; assembly: GCF_037198285.1. NCBI lineage: Archaea > Methanobacteriati > Methanobacteriota > Halobacteria > Halobacteriales > Haladaptataceae > Haladaptatus > Haladaptatus sp. DJG-WS-42. The sequence goes on from NZ_CP147243.1 coordinate 631,392, forward strand.
GCCGGTGTTGACATCCTACGACGACGTTCACGCCGAGTACGAAGCTGGACACCTGTCCATCACGCCCGGCTCGCCGAACCCGGGTGACCCGCCGAACTTCTTCGAGTGCCCGCTCTTGCCAGTCAAGCAGTGAGCACAGAAAAAATCGAAACTCGCTATTTTTCGCTTAGCTGCACTCAGACCAGCCACAGGACTCGCAGGTCTTGCAGCCTTCTGAGAAGTAGAGCGTCATCGACCCACAGTCGGGACACTCTGGACTCTCGCCCGCGTCGATGAGCGACTGGGTGGCGTCGTCGTCGCTTTCGGCTTCCACATCGTCTGCGTCCTCGACGGGTGCGCTCTCCTCTGCAATCTCCGCGAGGTTGCGCTGTTGTGGGTAGGCCTTGTCGATTTCGCCGTCGAGATACCGGCGCATTGCGGTGCCGATGGCGTCCGGGATGGACTGAATCTGCTCGCCCTTGTCCCACGCAATCTTCGGTGAACGAATGCCTTTCAGTTCGCCCGCAATCTCCTCTGGGTCGACGCCCGAGCGGAGTGCGGTCGAGACGGTCTTTGCGAGCGACTCGGTGAAGCTCGCGGTGAAACCACCGGAGTTGCCGATGTTTGCGAACAGTTCGAACGGACGGCCCTGCTCGTCTTCGTTGATGTTGACGTACAGCTTGCCGTAGCCCGTCGAGATGCGCTGGGTGACGCCGTAGAGGACGTCCGGTCGGGCGCGTTTCTCGGCGTAGAGGTTGCCGTTCGCGGCTGCCGTGGCGATGGAGTCGAGTTGCGCGTTGAGCGCCGCCTTGACTTCCTCGTGTTCTAAGAACTCGTCCATCGAGCCGAACACGTCGGTAATCTGGTCGACGATGGCTTCGGCGGCCTCGTCGTCGTCGGCGAAGTCTGCGTTCTTCGCGCGCGTCGTGAGCACCTGTTTGCTGCGTGTGCCGTCGCGGTAGACGGTGACGCCCTTCCCGCCGTGGTCGTAGATGTAGCGGTACACCTCGTCCATGTCTGCCTTACTCGCGGAGTTCGGGAAGTTGCAGGTCTTCGAGATGGCGGAGTCCACGCCCGCCTGTGCGGCACACTGGACGCCTGCGTGGTCGAGCCCAGCGAGGTCTGCGGTGACAACGAACAGTTCGCCAATCGCGTCAGGCACCGTCGAGAGCGACGTGACGCCATCGAAGGTGTTGGACTGCATCTGCTCAACTGCTTCTGCCTGCACGGCGTCTACGTCGATGCCGTTGTCCTCCAGCACGCGGAGGAAGTAGTCGTCGAACTCGACGAGCATCTCGTCGCCCTGCACGTCGTCGGAGACGTTCTTGAAGTAGGCGACGTTGTAGATTGGCTCGATGCCACCCGTGGTGTTGCCGACCATTGAGGTCGTTCCCGTTGGCGCAACGGTCGTCGTGTTGTGGTTACGAATCGAGAAGCCGTCTGCCCACTCGTCGGCCGAGAGGCCGGTGTGGTGTTCGAACCAGTCACGGTACTCGACGGGGTCTGCGTACTTCGAATCGCCCCAGTCGTTGAACGAGCCACGGTCTTCTGCGAGGTCGTGAGACGCCCACTTCGAACCGTGGTTGATGTGCATCATGAGCTGTCGAACGAGTTCGTTGCCCTCTTCAGAGCCGTAGCGGATGCCGAGCTGGATGTACAGTTGGGCAAGCCCCATGACGCCGAGGCCGATTTTGCGCATGTTGCGGACTTTCTCCTCGATTTTCGGCACCGGGAAGTCCGACATGGTGACGACGTTTTCGAGGAAACGCGTCCCCCACTCGATGCGGTGGTCGAACTCGTCCCAGTCGATGGCGTCTGCGAGGAACGCATCCATGGCTTCCTCGGTCGAGTCGTAGTTCTCGCCGTTTGCTTCGTGCCAGACGCGCCAGTCGGGGGCGTCGAACTCGGCGATCGTAGAGAGGTTGATGTGGCCGAGGTTACACGCCTCGTACTCCTCGAGTGGCTGTTCGCCACACGGGTTGGTGGCGAGAATCTGGTGGTCTGGGTGCTTTTCGACGTCGAAGGAGTGCTCCTTGTTGACGCGCTCTAAGTAGATGACGCCGGGTTCGCCGTTCTCCCACGAGCCGTCGATGATGTGGTCCCAGATTTCGACAGCCGGGATTTTGAGGACTTCGCCGGGGGTGACGTAGTGACCGAGGTCGTACCGGTCGTACATCTCCTTTGTCTCCTCGGTGGCGATGTGTGGCTCTTCGGTGCGCGGGTTCGTGAAGACGAACTCCTCTTCGTTGTAGAGGGCTTCCATGAAGCCGTCCGTGACGCCCACGGAGATGTTGAAATTAGAGAGATGGCCCTCGACGGCGTTGCGGAGGTGCTTTGGCACGCGCCCTTCCTCGTCGATGAGTTCGCGGGCTTCGGCGAGTGCCTCGTTGAAGCTCGTGTACGTGTAGTCGTCTGGGTCGTTCAGCCGGAGCGTGACGGCGAGCGAGACGTCCTTGTTCTTTGCGTGGAGGAACTCGATGACGTCGGGGTGGCTGACGCGCATGACGCCCATCTGGGCCCCGCGGCGAGTGCCACCTTGGGCGATGGTCTCGCACATCTGGTCGAACGTGCGCATGAAGGTGATTGGCCCGGAGGCGATACCGCCTGTGGAGCCAACGGCGTCACCGTACGGACGAAGCTGCCAGAAGGCGTAGCCCATGCCACCGCCGGACTGGAAGACCTCTGCGGCCTCCATGGCGGTTTTGTGGATGTCGGTGAGGTCGTCTGCGGGCGAGTCAACGAAACACGCAGAGAGCTGTTGGAGTTCGTCGCCCGCGTTCATGAGCGTCGGGGAGTTCGGGATGAAGCTGAGTTGCTCCATCAGGTCTTGGAACTCGGCGCGTACCGACTCTACTTTCTCCTGTACCTCGGACGGAAGTTCGGGGACGACGGTGTCGTAGTCGAACTTGTTGACGTTGAACTCGGTGAGTTGCGTCTCGACGTCGTTGTCCGCGGTGGTTCCCTCGCCAAACACTTCCGCAGCGAGTTCGTCGCGGCGTGGGTGGCGTGGTTTCAGTTGCTCGGGGCGTACCGTCAGTTCGAGGCCGAGGTTCTCTGCCTCGTAGACGGCTTCTGCGAGCGCGATGTTCTTCGCAACGCGGACGAACAGGTCTTCTTGAGTCTCGATAAGCTCCCCGTTCGAGTCTTTGCGGAGGTATCGGGCCGGAAGAATGTTGTTATACGCATTTGAGGTCATCCGGTCTGCGAGTGTTTCTCCATCAGTGCGCTTGATGGGCAGGGTAATCTCGTCGGCGGAGAGGTTCGCGCGGCTCATAGTTCCCCTCGACAGCCGACAGATGGGCTCTGCCGGGCGATACGACTTTCAGAGTGTGGCGTCATACACGACATTTGTAACGGCGATTTTGTACTGAGTCCACCCAAATAACCCTTTGGCATTCGCGATTTTCAGGCCACCTGGAAAGTTGTAACTCAGCTGTTTAGTTTACATCCCCAGCAAGGGTGATGTTGCTGATTCTGCTTCCGATTACAGGTAAGCGAGAGAGCGTAATAATGCTGCGTAGACCGGAGTGAAAGTAGACGGTTTGCTGTAAAACCGGCCGAGTGAAGCGGTGGTTCAGGAGAAACAATGGGGGGTTCAAACGCCCTGTTGAAAGCTGTCACAGTGAGCCAAGGCAACACCGCCGAACCCGGAATGGACGCCCAACACGATTAACCGTCGCTATCTCATAATTCACGTTATGCAACCGTTCCTCGTCGAAGGACTCACCTCGCCGCCAACCGTCCTGTTGACGCTTGTCTTACTCGCGGCAATCGTTCTCGTCGGGCGTATCTTGCTCCACGTCGCGTGGAAACTCATCCTCATCGCCATCGCCATCATTGGCGCACTCTGGATTGTCGGTATTTTCCTCTAAATCGCCGCGAGGAAGTTCTTGATGACGTCGTGGCCGTGTTCGGTGAGCACGCTCTCCGGGTGGAACTGGACGCATTCGAGCGGATACGCTTCGTGGCGCACGCCCATCACCAAGTCGTCTTCAGAGCGCGCGGTCACCGTCAGGCAGTCAGGCACAGCCGTCGCCACGAGCGAGTGGTAGCGTCCGGCACGAAACGCCTGTGGCAGTCCTGTGAACACACCTTTCTCGTCGTGGGTGATGGCAGAGGCCTTGCCGTGGACGGGGAACGGCGCGCGCCCAATCTCGCCGCCGTACTCGTACACCGCGGCTTCGAGACCGAGACAGACCCCAAGCGTCGGAATCTCTGGACTGAGCTCCTGAAGCACGTCGCGGGTCACGCCCACGTCGCGGTCGTTTTTCGGATGGCCCGGCCCCGGGCTCAGGACAATCGCGTCCGGGTCTGCGGCGCGAATCTCAGCGAGCGAGGCAGTGTTTTTCACGACGGTGGTGTTCGCGTTCGTGCTCACGTACTCGACCAAATTGTAGGTAAACGAGTCGAAGTTATCGACGAACAGCACGTCGGTCATGGCCGCACCTCCGCGGGTTCGAGTCGTTCAATCGCGGCGAGCACGCCGCCCATCTTCTTTTCGGTCTCTTCGTACTCGCTTGCGGGATCTGAGTCGGCGACGATGCCCGCACCGGCTTGAATCGTCAGGCGGTCTGGGTCGCCGTGTTCGATGGTCGCGGTGCGGATGACGATGGCGAAGTCGGTGTCGCCCGTCCACGAGTAGTAGCCGACGCCGCCGCCGTAGAGGCCGCGTGGCCCGGCTTCTAACTCGTGAATAATCTCCATCGCTCGCACCTTTGGCGCACCAGAGAGCGTCCCAGCGGGGAACGAGGCTCGCGTCGCGTCGAAGGCGTCGTACTCGGGCGCGAGCGTCCCCGTGACCGTGCTCTCGATGTGCTGGACGTGCGAGTACTTGAGGACGTTCATGAACTCTTCGACGCGTACCGAACCGGCTTGTGCCACGCGGCGAACGTCGTTGCGCGCCAAGTCGACGAGCATCGTGTGCTCAGCGCGTTCCTTGTCATCTGCGAGCATCTCACCGGCGAGACGGCGGTCTTCACCGGGACTCCCCCCGCGTCCGCACGTCCCCGCGATGGGGTTGCTCACGACGGTGTCGCCACTCACAGAGACGAGGGTTTCTGGACTCGCGCCGACGATGCTCAGGTCGTCTACGCGCAGGAGGTACATGTACGGCGACGGGTTAACCTCCCGCAACGAGGCGTAGAGCGTCTTCGGGTCGAAGTCGCCTTCGAGTTCGCGCTTGCGCGAGATGACGCCTTGGTAGATGTCGCCGTCTAAGACGCGCTCTTTTGCTGTTCTCACGGCGGCCTCGTACTCGTCGCGCGGGCCAGCATGCGCTGCAGTACAAGCGAACGTCCCGGGTTCGACTGGCGTGGCGTCTTGCAGACGCGTTTCGACTGCATCTGCTTCGGCGGTAAGCGCGTCGTAGAGGTCACCGGCGTCGGTGTCGGGGGTGACGACGGGCGTGAACACGAGCGACACCGACTCGTCTGCGTGGTCGAACACGACCGTTTTCGTCGTCAAGACGAACTGTGCGTCGGGAAGCGAACTCTCCGGGCGGGAGACGCCGACCTCGTCCAACCAGAGGTCATACACCGCATCGTACGATAGGAAACCGACGAGTCCGCCCTGTAGGTGTTGGCGGCCCGCTTTCGGGAAGCCCTTGAGCGGGAGGTTTGGAAGCGTCTCGCGCAGCGAGTCGAGGACGTCGCCCTCACCGGGGTCTGCGAGGGTTGCGAGCGCGTTTTCGAACTGTTCAACCTCCGCTCCGTCCGGGCCAATCGACACGACGCCGTCGGGGTCGTAGCCGACGAACGAATAGCGCGCGTGGCGGTCGCTCGTCTCCGGGGAGAACGCCCCGGCTGGGTCGCTTGAGGCGACCTTTTCTGCGCTTTCGAGCAGGAACGAATGCGAACCGTCTGCGAGTTCCGTGTAGGCCGCGAGCGGGTCGAGCGAACAATCGAGTGAAACAGCCAGCCGAAGAACTGCCGGGCGGTCGTCTGCGGCGAGCGCGACGAACTCCTCGCGGGTGAGCGAGTGTGACGTCATTGAACGGTCACCTCCCGTTGGGTCGCGCGGACGAACGCATGCAGCTTCTCGTGGTCTTTCACGCCGCCTGTTTTCTCGACGCCGCTCGCCACATCGACGGCGAAGGGGTGAACCTCGTCGATTGCGCGGGCAACGTTGTCGGGCGAGAGGCCACCAGCGAGGATGACCGGCGCGTCGATGTCCGCAACGAGTTCGCTCGTCCGACTCCAGTCTACGGTGGTTCCTGTACCGCCAGCGCCAGCGGCATCGACCGAATCGACGAGGAGGGCGTCTGCAACGGCGGCGTACTCTGGCACGCGCGCGTCGTCTGCTTCGACGCGCTGGATGACCGTGACGTTGGTCTGGTCGCGGATTTCGCAGACAGCGCTTGGCGAGAGCATGGTATGAAGTTGTACTGCGTCGGGTTCGACACGCTCTATGAGCGTACAGACTCGTTCGACGGAGTCAGCCATGGTGACGAGCACGCTCGTAACGAACGGTGGCGTGGCGGCCGCGAGTTCACGGGCTTCAGTGGTCGAAACTTCGCGCGGCGTTTCGACCGGCACGTCGGAGATGAAGCCAACGGCGTCTGCGCCAACCGCGACGGCGGCGCGGAGGTCGGCTTCGTTCGTGAGCCCGCAGATTTTCACCCGCGTCATGCCACCACGGTCTGTCGCAGTACGTTCAGTTTTTCGAGCGCGGCACCCGAGTCGATGGACTCACGGGCGAGGGCCACGCCGTCTTTGAGGGTTTCTGCTGCGCCAGCGATGTAGATGGCAGCGCCGGCGTTTGCGAGAATGATGTCGCGTTTCGCGCCAGTGAGCTCGCCAGAGACGATGGCTTCGAAGTCCTCTGCGTTTGCTTCGGGGGTGCCCCCTGCGACGGCTTCAATTGGATGGGAGTCAAGGCCGAGGGCTGCGGGCGTGAGCGTGTACTCCTCGATGTCCGTGCCCGTGACTTCGGCGACGACGGTTTCGCCGTGGATGGCGATTTCGTCGAGGCCGGAGCCGTGGACGACGAGAGCGCGTTCGACGTTCATGCGCGAGAGGGCGCGCGCGATGACGGGAACGAGATCGGGGTCGTAGACGCCGATGACCTGTGCGTCAGCCCCGGCGGGGTTGGTGAGCGGGCCGAGCACGTTGAAGATGGTGCGCATCCCGAGTTCCCGGCGCGGGCCGATGACGGCCTTCATCGCCGGGTGGAACACCGGCGCGAGCATGAAGCCAATTCCGTTTTCTTCGATGGCTTTCTCGACATCCGCCGGTTCCGCTTCGACGTTCACGCCAAGAGTTTCGAGCACGTCTGCACTCCCCGACGACGAGGAGACCGAGTAGTTGCCGTGCTTTGCGATGGCGACACCAGCGCCCGAGGCCACGACCGCGCTCGTCGTGGAGACGTTGATGGTGTTGTAGTCGTCGCCGCCAGTGCCGCAGGTGTCAACGAGCGGCTTGCCGTTTCGCGCGGGGTCGATGGTCAACGCGGCGTCTCGCATCCCCTGTGCGAAGCCCGCGATTTCGTCTTCGGTCTCGCCCTTGGCTCGGAGCGCGGCAAGCAGTGCGCCCATCTGCGCCTCCGTCGCGTCGGTAAAGATGGCCGTCGCCGCCGCTCTCGCCTGTTCGATGGTCAAATCCTCGCCCTCCGTCACACGCTCGATAAATTCCCTCATTATATCACCAATGTACTTCTTTGTCTTGCAATGTACAAATTCGTACATCCACTTAACAGTGTCGCCGTTTTCGAGCGAGCGGGTTGCATGCAAGTGATTGGAGAAGCGCCCCGTCGAGGCGGCCAAAACCCGTTGGTTCACCGTGTGGGAGAAAAACGCACTCCGGCGGCGGTGTATTCGCTCCCGATTCGAAACCTTCAATTACCCCGGCGGGTTACGAAGGAATGCAGACAGAAGCACACCAGCAAGGGTTCGTGGTCTAGGCTGGTTATGACACCTCCTTGACATGGAGGAGATCGGCAGTTCAAATCTGCCCGAACCCACTACTTCCTGTCGCGAACAAATTCGTGAGCGACAGGTGTTCTGACGTGAGGGAGATTTGAACTCGGGAGCGACTGGAAGGAGCGACCAACGTTCAAATCAGCCCAGCCAAAGAACAGACAGGAAACGAATTTTACGCAGGACGAGCGGTTGTTGTTGCAGAGTTATCCTCGGCATCGCTGTGGGTGGCAGTGACGACGGTTGGGAGTTGTGACTGCATCGTAATCAGAAGTTCATAGGTGTCTGTCCCAGTCGAATCAGGACAGGTAGAACGCACCCGCGTGACGCCAACTCGAGTGGTCAGCGCATCGGCTTGCGTGTCGTACTCGATTGAGCGGAGGCGAGTTTCATAACAGGAGTTCCCGCCCCACAGCGTTCCGGTGATTCGTATTTGCTGCTCCGTGGGGACGAACACAATCGTTGGAAAAACTGGCTCGTCTGCGCCTTCTGCGACGATGGTAAAGTCAACAGATTCGACCTGTGCTGGGAGTGCTATCGAAGACGGCGACTCGGTGAGGGTCGCAACACACCCTGCGCTTCCCACCACCCAAACACTGGTTAACCCGAGAAACGCTCGGCGGTTCACACAGAACAGTCAGTGAACAGTAATCAAAACTGTTTGCTAAATTCAAAGACGTATTTGAGTCATACCCAGTCAAACGGGAGCACCCGTCAGGGACTCCCAGTAACCAAGAAAAACTAACAGCCCACGCTCAGCCCTCGCTCTGTCCACCGGGCATCAACTGACGAAACAGCGGAAGGAACACCGGAAAGAGCAGCGTTCCAACCCCAATAAACACGAAAACGGCCACGTCGCTCGGCACGCCAAGCTCGTGGAGAACCACCGTAATGGCGAGCACCACGGCGACGTACCCCCAGAACGCGATGGCAACACGGCCAAACCCAAACGTTGGGGAGGGAACATCGAACATCTTGGTAGCGGAATTGACACGATGGGTGAAGTGTTTTTGGGTGGCTTCGAGACGGCCGAAATCACCACCCGCGAATTTCACTTTCACTCCGCTCTAGGCGCACGAATAACCCCGTCTCTCGCGTACCAGATAGGTGGAGGAAAACGTACCATGAGCAAGACCCAAGCGAGCCACATTTCAGCACTCACCCACGTCTCGTTAGTCGTCGAAGACCAGCAAGCCGCCCTCGACTTTTACACCGAGAAACTCGGCTTCGAGAAGCAGATGGACATGCCGATGGAAGAAGGCAGCGACGACCGGTGGATTACCATTGGCGTCCCCGGTCAAGACGTCGAAATCGCGCTGCAAGCCGTTGGCTGGTTCGACGGCCGTGACGAAGAAAAACTCCGCCCGCTCGTTGGCAACAACGCGATGCTGGCGTTCGCGGTCGATGACTGCCACGCGGCCTATGAAGCCCTGAAAGACCGCGGTGTCGAGTTCGTCTCAGAGCCAAACGAGCAAGACTACGGCACGGAAGCCATCGCCAGCGACATGGAGGGCAACGAACTGTTGTTCCTCCAGCCGTCCGCAGACGGTAGCATGTAAGCGCCCGGAAATGCAGCCAGAACACACTGCAGTCTCGACAAGAAAGCCACCTTAATGATTCACGAACACGTTTTTGTCGCCCTTGAAATCGAACGAAACAGACTGGCCGATGCGGACAGTATCGAAGTCGAAAGCACCGACGCGATAGACGCACAGACCCGCTAAAACGTTCGGGAAAAGGTATTTACCCACAACAGGTATTATCAATATATTAAAATCTATGGAGGGGAATTCGCACTCGCGAGAAGGGGCACCAGCGAACATCCTTGGCCGAATTTCTGACGGCGTTTTCGGAGTGGATACCAAGTGGCGAGTAACCTACGCGAACGACCGAGGGCGAGAGATACTCAGCGAGGTAGTCGGTGGTTCGCTGTCGACAGCGGAGCTCATCGGAACGAACGTTTGGGAGGAGATCCCGGACGCGGAAGAACGCACGTTTTACGAGGAGTACCAACACGCCATGGAGCTCCAGGAACCAGTCACCTTCCAAGGCTACTTTGGCCCGCTCCAACAGTGGTTCAGAGTGCGGGTTTACCCCTCTGAGACGGGTGTGACGGTGACGTTCCAAGAGCTTACCCAAGACCCGCAAACGGACGAGACGCTCGAAACGCGCGAGGAAGTGCTCCGTGAGATGTACGACTCGATAGTTAACCAGGAGCTCTCGTTCGAAGAGCGGGTCGATGAGCTGTTGCGCATCGGGCAGTCTGTTATCGGAACGTCGTTTGGAACGCTTTCGCGGATTTACGGCGACGAGTACCTGTTTGAGGTGGTGCGAGCGCCGGACGAGGCGATTCAAGTCGGCGACGTGGTCGACCTAGAGGCGACAAACTGTGAGTATGCGGTCGTGTCAAAACAGACGCTTTCGTTGGGAGACGTCGCCGAAGAATCGCCAGAGTTCACCGAGCGAGCCGGCTACACCGAATGGGGGATTCAGTGTTATCTCGGCACGCCCATCATCGTCGATGGAGAAACGTACGGCACATTCTGTTTCTACGACACCGAACCGCGCGCTGAGCCGTTTACCAACTGGGAGGTGACGCTCGTCGAACTGATGGGAAAGTGGGTCGAGACTGCGTTGGAGCAACAACTGGCCAACGAACGATTGGAGCAGCACAACGAGCGGCTTGAGCAGTTCGCGTCCATCGTCTCACACGACCTCAAGAATCCACTGATGGTCGCCACTGCGTGGACGAAGATGGCGAGAACAGAGCACGACTTCGAGCGCCTTGATAAAGTCGAAAAAGCCCACGAACGGATGGAGACGCTTATCTCTGACATCCTGTCGCTGACTCGCGCAGGCCAGCAGATGGACACCCTCGCCTTGTGTGACGTAGAGCGTCTCAGCCGCCAGGCGTGGGCGCTCGTACCAACCGCGGACGCCGAACTCACCATCGAAGACGAGTTCACTATTCCAGCAGCCGAAACCCGGCTACAACAGCTGCTAGAGAACCTGTTTCGGAACGCGGTGACTCACGGCGGCGGTGCGGTTACCATCCGAGTCGGAGAGCTGCCGGACGGGTTTTTCGTCGAGGACACCGGCTCAGGTATCGACCCTGCTGAACTCGACTCGGTGTTCGAGTTTGGCTACTCAACGTCAGCAGAGGGAACCGGGCAGGGGTTGAATATCGTCGAACGAGTTGCCGAGGCGCACGGCTGGGCTGTGGCGGTAACGACTGGAACAGACGGCGGAGCACGCTTCGAGTTTGGGAACGTCCAGTAAGACGGTTTTCGGTGGCTGAATAGACAAAATGGACCGCGGCGACAAGCGGACACGAACGCGTGTCCGAACCCGTTTGCTTACATCTCGTGGTGGACTGGGAACGCAATCTCCACGGTTGCCTTGTAGTTCACAATCTCCCCATTTTCGACGGTGGCCGTCCAGTCTTCGACCTCGACGCCGTGGATGTCATCGACCGACGCAGCGGCCTGTTTGACGGCTTCTTTGACGGCGGCTTCCCACGATTCGCTCGATGTGCCGAGCACTTTGATGATTTTTACAGCGGTCATCGCCCGTTCTAGTTCGACCGAAACGGAGATAAAATGTGTTACGAACAATTGATAAATCGGGCGTCAGTACGGTCGTCGCAGTCTCAGAAAGTGAGATTCAACAACAAGCGTTCATCAGTCGATGACCTATTTTATAGTATGAACGCACGACAATCGACCTCGACACGCCGACGCTACCTTAAAGCGGCCGGTGCGGTCGTCACTGTTGGCCTCGCAGGTTGCGTTTCGACACCCGGCGAAAGCGGAGAAACCACGACCACGGATGCAACCGGCGACGATCCCGGCGATGACCACATGGACGACGACCACATGGGTGATGAGCACATGGACGACGACCATATGGATGGCGAAGGCGACGAGGATACGCACGCCCACGACGACTTCCAGATTGGTGAGCCAATAGCGAGTGCAACCGTCGAAATGGTTCAAGACAACGGCTATCACTTCCTTCCGCACGTCGTCCACATCGTCTCCGGTGGAACGGTGACGTGGGAGCAGGTCAACAACGTTCACGACACGGTGGCGTACCATCCGGACAACGGCAAGCCAGCGCGAATCCCGGAGGGGGCTGCTCCGTGGCGAAGCCCACTCATGAGCGAGCGCGGTGACACGTTCGAAGTGACCTTCGAGCAAGAAGGCGTCTACGACTACTTCTGCTCACCGCACGAAGTGTTCGGAATGGTTGGGCGTGTCGTCGTAGGCATGCCCGACCTCGACGCTGAGCCGGCGATGGAACCGCCACAGGACGAACTTCCGGCAGCCGCCCGCGAGGAGTTCGAACGCTACAACGAACTGACCCGCGAGGCGTTCGACCAGCACGAATAACGCACACCACTCTTACGCGATGGTGTAGCGGTCGAAGCGACGAACCGCGCTTTTGTACCCAAAGGCGGCGAGCATCGAGATCGCGAGAAGCGTGCCAGCATAGCCGCCCGACTGTATCGCAATGAGCGACGTTGCGTCGATTGCGCGAGAGGGCATTTGCGATACAACACCGTAATACAGGCATCCACTTGACAGTATTTAGTGAGCTATCAACTTCACTACACCCTTATACCCGACTCGCACAACTCACGTAGGTGTATGAGTCGAGACCACCCGCTCGCCACGGTTGAAGCCCTGTCGCTCATCGCGCTCGGTGGGTTCGCCGGGGCAACCCTTCGCTACGCGACGAGTACGGTGCTCCCGGGGCTTTCGGGAACCCTCGTCGTGAACGTCGTGGGGAGTCTGTTGCTCGGTTTTTTCGTCTACGAACAGCGGTTTCTCGGTGTCTTTTCTGGGCCGATGCGCCTCGCTATCACGACCGGGTTTCTCTCCTCGCTCACGACGTACTCGACGTTCGCAGTGCAGACGGCGCTATCGCCCGAACTCGCGCTCCTAAACGTCGTGGCAAACTACGCGCTTGGCTTTACCGCGGTGTTCGTCGGACGACTGCTCGCAAAATCACTGCCCGGCGCGAGTGTCGGGACGCCGGAGGTCGAGTCGTGAACCCGGCCTACCTCGTCGGGATTGGCGGCGCGCTCGGGGCGATGGCGCGCTATCTCGTTTCTGGGCGCGTTCCCGAGGGCCGACTTCCCTACGGTACGCTCACGGTGAACGTCATCGGGAGCTTCGTCCTCGGGGCGCTCACGTTTCTCGGCGTTTCTGACGACGTGATGCTTCTCGTCGGAACCGGCGCGTGTGGCGCGTTTACGACGTTTTCCTCGTTCTCGGTCGAAACCAGTCTGCTCTGGGAGCGTGGTCACCGGACGCGGGCAGCGCTGAACGCGGGCGGAAATCTGCTCGCCTGTCTCGCGGCGATTGGGCTTGGCTGGCTCGTCGTCTCACTTCTCTGAGCCGCCGTCGAAGCGTTTTTTGAGCGATTCGTGCGCCCCGATAACCATCGCGGGGACGACGAACATGAAGATATGTTCTTCTATCGGGATGCCGAGCAGGTCAATGCCCGTTCTGAGCGGAATCGAGAAAACGCCCACAGTGAGCGTATACCAGTCCCAGACGTACGCAAACGGGTAGAGCACGACGATGGTTCGCGCGGCGGCGCGCCACGCATTCGAGTACCAGAGGAGTGTAAGTGCGACGGCACCCCAGAGCAGTTCTGTGAGAAGATATGTGTACGGTCCGAACACCCCAATGTTCGGCATCATCCGGTGTGATAGGTACTCGCATGATAAAGGTCTTGTCGCCGGATTAGCCCTAGTTTTCATTAGGGCTGCGCCCCTCTACCATACTGGGGACAATTGATGGATATTGCTGACATTGCCACTAACGATTTTGTCGAAGTCGACGTCGACCAGCGACTGAGTAAAGTGCGGTCAATTTTCGAACGGGAGAACCCCAAGGGTATCATCGTCACGGACGGCGACGAATACGCCGGCCTTGTGACCCAGCGCGAGCTCCTCCAGTCACACGTCGAAGACTCGGCGAAAGTGGCCGCGCTGATGAAATCTGCCCCGAAAGTCGAACGAACAACCAACATCCGTGAAGTTGCGCGGATGTTAGTCGAAGGCGGGACGAAAGTCGCCCCCGTCTTTGAAGACGACGCCCTCTGGGGCATCGTCACCGCAGATGCGATCTTAGAAGCCGTCCTGGAAAATCTGGACGTGCTTACTGTTGACCAGATTTACACCGACGATACCGTCACCGTCCACGAGTCAGACCGTGTCGGGCAGGCCATCAACCTCCTGCGCGAACACGGCGTCTCGCGTCTCCCCGTGGTCGATGACGACGGTCAGCTCTCTGGGATGGTGACGACCCACGACATCGTCGATTTCGTCGTCCGCGACATGAACAAAGCTACCCTCGGCGAGCGTTCGGGTGACATAGAGCGCATGCTCGACCTCCCCGTCTACGACATCATGAACAGCCCCGTGCGGACGATTACGCTCGGTGCCTCGGTTCGTGATGCCGTCTCTGGAATGCTCGAAAACAGCTACGCAGGCCTCGTGGTCACGCCAGAGGAGAACGACCGCCTCATCGCTGGCGTGCTGACCAAAACCGACGTGCTCCGCGCACTCTCCTACACGGAGGAGGAACACCTAGACGTCCAAATCACCAACATCAACCTGCTCGAAACGCTGAGCCGCGACGAGATTCGCGAAAGCATCGAAGCTGTCGTCCAGAAGTACCAGCGGATGAGCGTCCATCACGCCCACGTTCGCTTCCACGAGCACAAAGAGAAACTCCGCGGCACGCCGCTCATCCAGTGTCAGATTCGGATTCGGTCAGATCGCGGCCAAGTCGCTGGCTCCGGCGAAGGCTACGGTGCAGAGAACGCCTTCTACGTCGCCCTTGACAAGCTCGAACGCAACGTCATCGAGATGAAAGACATGCGTTCTGACGAAATCTACAAGGGGCAGTTGCTCCGGAAGCTCGGCGAACTCTAACCTCGCACCTTTTTCCGCTTCGGGTTCGCCAAAGGCGAACCGCTCAGCGGAAAAACGCGCCCGAAAAAAGCCGGTCACTCGCTTCGCTTGTGACCGGTACAATAACTGGACCACAGAACAACCTGGGCATTTCTTCCGTTTTACAACTCGTCTACGCCGACGAGGCCGTCCTGCGTGATTTGGAAGCGCGCCGTCTCACCGGTCGGTTTTGCCCGGTGTTTCTCGATGGTGGCACGGCGATTCCCGCCGCGGAAACGGTCGAGGCGGAGCACGGTGCCCGTCCAGTGGGCAAGCGTGTGGCCACCGAGTGGGCGCGCAGAGTCGCCGTCAGGGTCGGTGAACACCTGATTCGTGATGACGACGGCGAGGTCGTGTTTGCGGGCGAGCGAGAGCAGGTGGGTCATCTGGCGGGCGACCTTTCTCAGCGACTCACCTTCCTCTTCGGTCGTTCGCTCTAGCCGATAAAATCCGGTCGCGCTGTCGAGAACGATGAGGTCTGCCCGCGAGGCGAGGTCGGCTGCGTCCTTGACGGCGGCTTCCTGCTCGCCGAAATCGTGGGCCTCCGAGATGATGATGCGCGAGGCGAGGTCTGAGACGTCTTCGCCCTTGGCTTGCGCAAGCTGTTGGAAGCGGTCGATGGAGAGGCCTTCCGTATCGATATAAAGCACCGTCCGTCCTGCAGCGGCTGTTTCGACGGCCGCAGCAAGCGCCAGATTGGTCTTCCCGGCGGCGGGCGGGCCATAGAGTTGCGTGACGGTGCCGCGCTCGAAGCCGCCGCCGAGGAGGGCATCGACGGGGCCACAGCCAGTCGGAACGGGCGCGTTTGACACACCTCTCCTTTCGCCGTCTTCGGCAAAAAGGGTCCGGTCTGCCGAAGGATTTAGCCACCTGCGGCGCGGAGAAGAAGGGAGTGATAGTCGTCGCCACAACGGACTTCAAAGTGTATCACGAGGCAGTCGCAGAACTGCGCGAGCGCGGGGTGCAGTTCACCACCATCGAACCCGGCGACAACCTCCCCGAGAATACGGCCGTCGTCATCACGGGCGCGGACGACGAAATCGAGACGACCGTGACCGTCGTCCGAGCAAAACCAGACGAATGTCGCCACGCCGTCGAAGAAGCCCTCGCACTCATGCGAAGCGGCGGCGGGAGAACGATAGTCGGCGTAGACCCCGGCGAGCGCCCCGGTATCGCGGTGTTGAACGGCGAGATGGTCATCGCCACGTTCCACGTCCCGCTCGCCCAGGCGGCGGCGATTATTTTAGGAGAACTTGAGGGAGCAGTAGACCCGCTCGTCAGAATCGGTGACGGCGCTCGGCTCCAGGGCGCACGGCTCATCGACGACCTCGATGGCACCCCCATCGAACTCGTCGACGAGACCGGAACGACACCATATCTCGGGACGGGTGCGCGCGGAATGGGCGACGTTATCGCCGCCATCAACATCGCCCATCTCTCGGGAGAGCGCATCAGTGAGCGAACCATCGAGCCAACGGCTGGCGAGTTGCAAGTCATCAAGACGCGCTCACGAGAGCAGTCACCCGAGAATCGAGCGATAGGCGAGGAACTCGCCAGACGAGTTGCGGCCGGTGAACTGACTATCGAAGAAGCGCTTGCGGAACACCGCGAACAGCTGAACGGCCGGGATTAATCGTCTCTGACCGCGGCCTCTGCCCGGCGCATGACTTCGCGGATTGGGAGGCCTGTTTCGTTTGCCACGGCGGCCGCATCGTCGTACTCCGCACTCACGTCGTAGAGCGTGTCGTCTGCATCGCTTGCGAGTTTGACGGAGACGTCGTAGGTGGTTCCCTCAATATCGAGGGTGGTGGTTTCGAAGCGTCGCTTGGCCGTCCAACGGTGGCGAGCGACCATCTCGCGGATGCCGAGCGTCCCCGTCTCTTCTGCGAGTTTCTGGGCCACGCGAGCGGCGTCTTCCGCCCGGACGATGACCTTCACGAGGTGGCCGGGTCGCGCCTTTTTCATCGTGACGGGGACGATACTCACGTCGCGTGCACCGACGGCTTTGAGCGTCTCTTGCAGGCCGCCAAGCACTTCTGGCGGCGCGTCGTCGAGGTTTGTTTCGAGGACGGTGATGGCTTCGGGGACAAGCCCACCGCGCGCCGCACCGACGAGCGCGCGCAGGACGTTCGGCCGCTCGGGGAACGTCCACCCACCCGCGCCGTAGCCCGACTGTTCGAGGGTCATCGCGGGCAGGGCGTCGATTCCGCGCGCGAAGTGGGCGAGAATCGCCGCGCCCGTAGGCGTGAGCAGTTCGGCATCGACGGGGCCTCCCTGCAGTTCCCAGTCGGCTTTCGCGGCGATTTCGACCACGGCGGGCGTCGGAATGGGGTAGGTGCCGTGGGCCATCTCCGCTTCGCCGCCGCCAACGGAGAGTGGCGTCGTCAGCACTTGGTCGGGCGCGAGGTCGGCAAAGAGGAGGCACGCGCCGACCACGTCCGCGATGGCGTCGTCAGCCCCGACTTCGTGGAAGTGGGTGTCTTCGAGCGGAGCGTTGTGGACCGTCGCTTCGGCTTCACCGAGAATGCGGAAGACGGCCTTCGCGTCCACTTCGACGTCCTCGGGGAGGCCCATGGCTTCGACGATGTCGATGACCTCTGCGTAGGTTCGATTTGGACCGGCACCTTCTGCGTGCGTGTGGTCGTGGGTGTGTGAGTGGTCGTGCGGGTGCGCGTGGTCGTGCTCGTGAGACTGCTCGTGGTCGTAGCCCTCTGCGTCCTCGTGGGCGTGGTGTGACGCCGCTGTGTCGGCTGTATCGCTCGTGAGCAGCACGTTCGCCTTCGTCGCCGAGATACCGTTTTTGTCCACGGTGTCGATATCGTAGCGGATGTCGAGTGCCGCTTCGACCGGCGCGAGCACAGCCTCGTCTGCGCCCGCGGCGAGCAACGCACCGAGGAGCATGTCGCCGCTCGCACCCATTCGTCCGTCGAACGCAACTGTTCGCATATGCGAGCGGACGAAGGGCACGGAGAAAAACATCCGGTCTCGGGCCGATGTCAGACGTGTGTCAGACTCGGCGGACATCCCTGCGACATCAGGCGAAAACGTGATACACCGTGAGTGCTGGGAGCAAAAAGCATATCGCCATCCACGACAGAGTATATGCATCTCCCTGAACGTGAAAATAATATGAATGAAGTTCAACTTGAGGTCGCGAAAGCGTACCCAAATGACTCCGGCCGGGGCATCGCCCGCCTCGATCCGGACACGCTGTTGCATCTAAAGCTCAGCCCGGGCGACATCATCCAGATAGAGGGTGGCGACGTGACGGCGGCGAAGGTGTGGCGGGCAGACCGGCAGGACTGGAACACCGACACGGTTCGCATCGACGGGTTCACCCGGCAGAACGCAGACGTGGGGATTGGCGAACGGGTAACCATCCGCAAAGCCGAGGCGAAAAAGGCAGAAAAACTCGTGCTCGCCCCGCCTGAGGACGCGAGCGTCCAGTTCGGCTCCGATGCCGCGGGCATGGTCAAGCGCCAGATTCTGAAGCGCCCGGTCGTCGAACGCGACATCGTGCCGGTTATGTCGAGCACGAACCACCCGTTCATGCGCTCACCCGGCCAAGCAATCCCGCTCATCGCCGTCGAGACGGAGCCTGAGGGCGTCGTCCTCATCACCGAGGACACGGAGGTTGAACTCCGCGAGGAGCCAATCAGCGGCTTCGAGAAGACCGGCGGTGGCATCACCTACGAGGACATCGGTGGCCTCCAACAGGAGATTCAGCGCGTCCGCGAGATGGTCGAGCTGCCGATGAAACACCCCCAGATTTTCAAGAAGCTGGGCATCGAGCCACCACAGGGTGTCCTCCTCCACGGCCCACCCGGCACGGGGAAAACCCTGCTCGCAAAAGCCGTCGCAAACGAGACCAGCGCCAGTTTCTTCTCTATTGCTGGTCCCGAGATTATCTCGAAGTACTACGGCGAATCCGAGCAACAACTGCGCGAAATCTTCGAAGATGCGTCCGAAGAGTCGCCATCTATCATCTTCATCGACGAACTCGACTCCATCGCGCCAAAGCGCGAGGACGTGACCGGCGAAGTCGAACGCCGCGTCGTCGCCCAGTTGCTCACCATGATGGACGGCTTAGAGGCGCGCGGCAACGTCATCGTCATCGCCGCGACCAATCGTGTTGACTCCGTTGACCCTGCCCTTCGCCGTCCCGGCCGCTTCGACCGCGAAATCGAGATTGGCGTCCCAGACGAGGAAGGCCGCAAGGAGATTCTGCAGGTCCACACCCGCGGCATGCCGCTCGCAGACGACGTGAGCCTCGACGACCTCGCAGAGGAGACCCACGGCTTCGTCGGCGCGGACATCGAATCGCTCACCAAAGAGTCGGCGATGAAAGCCCTCCGGCGCTACCTGCCGGAAATCGACCTTGATGAAGAGGACATCCCGCCGTCACTCATCGACCGCATGATCATCAAGCGGTCTGACTTCCGCGGCGCGCTCGCAGAGGTAGACCCCTCCGCGATGCGCGAAGTCCTCGTCGAGTTACCGAAAGTCTCGTGGGAGGATGTTGGCGGCTTGGAGGACGCAAAGCAGAACGTTCAGGAATCGGTCGAGTGGCCAATGAACTCCCCCGAGAAGTTCACCCGCATGGGCATTGACCCGCCTGCGGGCGTGCTCCTCTACGGCCCGCCCGGCACGGGCAAGACGCTCATCGCCAAAGCCGTCGCAAATCAGACGAAGGCGAACTTCATCTCGGTGCGCGGCCCACAACTGCTCTCGAAGTGGGTCGGTGAGTCGGAGAAAGCCATCCGTCAGACCTTCCGCAAGGCGCGGCAGGTCGCCCCGACGGTCATCTTCTTCGACGAACTCGACAGCCTCGCGCCAAGCCGTGGCCGCGACACGGGCTCGAACGTCTCAGAGCGCGTCGTCAACCAGTTGCTCACGGAACTCGACGGTCTCGAAGACCGCGGCAACGTCATGGTCATCGCCGCGACCAACCGCCCGGACATGATCGACCCGGCGCTCATCCGCTCGGGTCGCTTCGACCGCCTCGTGCTCATCGGCGAGCCAAGCGAGGACGGCCGCGAAGAGATCTTAGAGATTCACACGAAGAACATGCCACTCGCCGCCGACGTGAGCTTAAAAGAGATTGCGGAGATTACCGAGGGCTACGTCGGCTCTGACCTCGAATCCATCGCGCGCGAAGCCGCCATTCAGGCGCTGCGCGAGGATTCGGACGCAGACGTGGTGGAGATGCGCCACTTCCGCAAGGCGATGGAGAACGTCCGTCCGACCATCACCGACGACATGATGGAGTACTTCGAGCGCATCAAAGACGAGTTCAAGGGCGGTGCGACGGAGCCAACGGCTGGACGGCATTCGAGAATCGGCTTCCAATAAAGCACCTTTTTGCTCGGCGGGTTCGCCTTCGGCGAACCGCTTCTCGCAAAAACGCGCCCGAAAAAGGCTGCTCCGACGCTTCGCGTCTCCGCGGTAGAACTGCTTGCTGTTGATTTTGGTTCGGTTTTCCAACAGAGAAGATAATTCTCCTCAGCACAAAATATTTGTCAACTAGTTAGCTATTTGAGGCATGGAACAGCCCTCTCGACGTGCGCTTCTCTCTACGATTGTTGTCGGACTCGCGCCGATTGGAAGCGGGTGCGTGGATGGGCAGTCACCCGGCACGCCAACCGATTCTGAAACGACGCAGTCTACACCACCTCCAACAGCGTCGCCCACAGAACGGAAGACCACGCTCTCACTTGGTGAAACGGCTACGAGCAGTGACGGTGTGACCGTGACAATTTCTGAACCACAGGTGCGCAAAATCATCTACACACCAGATGTTGGCGGCGGCACCCACAAACGTCCGGCAGGGGAAACGAACGCACAGTTTCTTGGATTCGATGTCGAGACTGCCGAGACAGAGATTTCGTCATTGGAATTCACACCTGTTCTCGATGGAACCCGTACCGAGAGCAAGGTGTATCGCACCGACTTCGTGCCGGGACAATCGACTCGACTGAGCCTGCTCGTTCCCGTGCAGGCAGTTGAAAGTGGGGCGATTGAGTGGACGGTTTCAGCAGACGAGCAGTATCGCTGGACGCTCCCTGATGCAGTGCTCACGAAGCTTGCAAAATCACCAGAGTTTGAAACCGAGTTTTCCGTCCCCGAGTCGATCCCGCGAGGTGATTCATTCACGGCGAGCATCGACGTGACCAATACCGGAGATCGAGACGGCAGATTTCTTGCAGTTGTGTTAGACCAAGGTGCAGGTAGCCTCCCACTTGTCCCGAAATTCACGTTTCCCGTTTCCATCGGCGAAACCGTATCGCGTGAACTCTCTGGAGAGGCAGTCCGAACTGACTCCTCAGAGATGACCGCAATATTTGATTGGGGGCTCGAACGACAGACCGCGTCGTTTGCGGTCACTGACTGAAGCGGTCGCTGTCCAGTTATTCTACCGCGAGTGAACAAAGTGAACGAGCGGCCTTTTTCATGCAAGTTTTTGCAAGCGGGGGTCGCTCCGCGACCCCCCGCAGTAAAAAGTTGCTAGTAGATGAGGGTGTCGTCGTTCTCGACCATATACAGGGTCCGAGCCGAGATGTTGACAGCGTGGTCGCCAACGCGCTCTAAGTCGCGGATGGTGAGCAGCAGGCGCGAGACGTCCTGCATGAGCTGCTCGACTTCTTTTTCGCTCGTCGTGTCGTCGATTTCGGTCTCGATGAGGTCGCGCACGACGAGGCTGGAGGCGCGCTCACAGAGTTTGTCGAGGTCGTCGTCGCGCTCTGAGAGTTCGAAGGTGGCCTCGGCGTTGTTCTCTGCGTAGGCGTCCATTGCGTCTTCGACCATGTCGAGGGTGAACGAGCCGATTTCTTGGATGTCCACTTCTGGGAACATGTCCCGCGAGGCGGTGAGCGTGTAGTCTCCGAGGTTGGTTGCGAGGTCGGCGATGCGTTCTAAGTCGGTGATAATCTTGAACGAAGAGGCGATAAAGCGCAGGTCTGAGGCGACTGGTTGCTGGAGGGCAATCAGGTCGATGCAGTCCTGCTCTAAGTCGAGATAAAGCTGGTTGACTTCGTCGTCGCCGTTGATGACTTCGTGGGCGAGATCGTGGTCTTTCTGCTCCAGGGCGTCTAACCCCATACGGAGTCGTTCGAGGACGACTTCACTCATGTAGAGGACGTCCTCGCGCAGTGCACCCATCTGTTCTTGAAACGTTTCCCGTGCCATGTTTTTTATCCGAATTTGCCAGTAATGTAATCTTCGACCCGCTGGCTGTCGGGGTTCTCGAAGATTTTGTTCGTGTCGTCAAACTCGACGAGTTCGCCACCGGTGAGGAACACCGCGGTTTTGTCCGAGATGCGGGCGGCCTGCTGCATGTTGTGGGTGACGATGATGACCGTGTACTTCTCTGAGAGCTCTTCGATGAGGTCTTCGATTTGCGAGGTTGCGACGGGGTCGAGTGCGCTTGCAGGCTCGTCCATCAGGATGACTTCGGGGTCGACCGCGATGGCGCGAGCGATACAGAGGCGCTGTTGTTGCCCGCCCGAAAGTTCGAGGCCGGACTCATCGAGGCGGTCTTTGACCTCGTCCCAGAGCGCGGCGGCTTTGAGGGCGTTTTCGACTTTCTCGTCCATGTTGTCGGTTTTGCCCTGAATCTTCAGCCCGTAGGCGACGTTGTCGTAGATGCTCTTTGGGAACGGGTTCGGGTGCTGGAACACCATCCCGACGCGGCGGCGCAGTGCGACGGGGTCGACGTCGTCGTCGTAGACGTTCTTGCCGTCGAGCAACAGCTCGCCTTCGACGCGCGCGGCGTCGATGAGGTCGTTCATGCGGTTGATACAGCGCAGGAAGGTGGACTTCCCACAGCCGGAGGGGCCGATGAGCGCCGTGACCTTCTTTTCGGGGATGGCGAGGTCGATGTTCTGGAGCGCCTGGTCGTCGTTGTAGAACACGTTCACGTCACGTGCTTCGACGACGGCGCGGGCCGTGCCCGACGACGACGAGCCGGAAAGACCGGCGGTGACGTCGGTCTCGAGCAGCATCTCGTCGTTAGTCGGGTCGTCTGTCTCTACCTCTTCGTTCGAAGTCATATTCTCTTGTGACATGGTTAGTTCTCGCTCTGATACCTGTTGCGGAGGACAATCGCGATGGAGTTCATCGTCAGGAGGACGATGAGCACCGTCACGACGCCAGCCGCGAGCACACCGTACTGGAACTCAGGCTGTGGGCGGTCTGCCCAGTTGAAGATCATGAGCGGCATCGCACTGGCCGCATCAGAGAGTTTCGCCGGAACCGAGTAGGTCACCGTCGGAGCCGCAATCATGATCAGCGGTGCCGTCTCACCGAGGGCACGACCGATGGCGAGAATCGTCCCGGTCAAGATGCCCGGAATCGACCGAGGGAGGACGACTTCGCGGATGGTCTGCCACTTCGTCGCGCCCATCCCATAGGACGCCTGCCGGAGCGAATCCGGAACCGCGCGAATCGCTTCCTGTGAAGAGATGATGACGATAGGCAAAATGAGCAACGAGAGGGTAATCCCGCCAACGAGCACCGAGCCGATACCCATGTTCAGGTAGTTGATGAACAAGCCAAGTCCGAGCAGGCCGTACACGACCGATGGAACGCCCGCGAGGTTCGCGATGTTGAGCTGGATGAACCGGGTGTAGCGGTTGTCGGGAGCGTACTCTTCTAAGTACACCGCGGCGCCGACGCCGATTGGGAACGCGAGTACCACGACGACGGCCATCAGCATCACGGAGCCGACGAGTGCCGGGTAAATCCCCGCCTGCGTTGCTTCTGGGTGCGGGAGACTCGTGAGGAACTGCCAATCAATCCACGCCGTTGGGCCGGCGAAGCCAAGCAGGCCGACGACCGTCTCGACGAGGAGGAGGCCGCCGAGGATGACGACGGGGATGAGCAGACCCGACCGCGAACCGACGGATTCGGGGTCACTGTAGAGGTGTTCGACGTAGAGGGCCGTCGGGACACCGATGGTGAGCGCGAAGATGGTGCCGATGCTCGGGTCAAGACCGGCGAACATGAACGCGAAGGTGCTCACGAGCGACGCACCGAACACGAGCGCCCCGGCGACGAGTCCCGTTCGGCTGTTCTCGTGCTTTCGCGCGATGTACCGTCCCGTGAGAATTGCCGCCCCGACGCTGAACGTCGTGAGCAGTGAGAACCACCGAACGGGCTCAAACGGCGAAAAGCGGAGCAGAATCTCCGGGACGCTGTAGAACATTCCCGGAATGCCAACCATCACGTAGCCGAAAACGACGAGTCCCACGAGCACGCGCTCGTAGGCGTTCGCCGACGAGCGAAGCTTTCTGTGTGCGTAGACGAGCGCTCCAGCGAGGACGAACCCGACCATGTGATAGAACCACACGTCGTCGTCGAGTACGTCCACGAAGATGACGAGAATCGCCGCGCCGAGCATGACGCCAGCGACGGGCAGCCCAGTCGTGGAAAAGCCGACACGGAGCCCGTCTCTGTTCCGAAGCGAGAAGTACCCGACCGTCGCGAGCGAGACGAACACGAACAGGAGGTACGTGATGGTCCACTCCGTACTCGCGGTCTCTGGCTGCACGGCGTCGAGGGTGACGTACACGAGCAGCGTTGCGAGCGAGACAATACCGATGAGGGCCGAGGCGAGGAGCGCGTTTTTGAAGATGATACCCTTTGTGCGACTTACCTGCCCGAAGCCCGCTTCCTGTTGGGTGCCAGTTTCTGTCGCCATTATTCGTAGCTCTCCCGGTAGTGTTGTGCGATAAGGTTACTGACGAAGTTCATAGCGAGGGTAATAACGAACAGCGTGAGGCCGATTGCGAACAAACTACGGTAGGCAGGCCCCTGTGCAGCGATGTCACCGACGCCGAGTTGAATCATCGCCGCGGTCATGGTCTGCACCGATTCGAGATACGCGGACGGTAACAGCGGGTTCACGAGTTTCGGCGTCGCACCGGCGGCCACGACGACAATCATCGTTTCCCCGATTGCGCGCGAGAGCGCAAGGATGAACGAGGAGGCGATGCCGGAAACCGCCGCCGGAATGACGATGCCAGTTGAGACGTCGAACTTCGTTGCACCGAGTCCGTAGCCAGCCTGCCGGAGTGAGTCTGGTACCGCGCTCATCGCATCTTCACTAATCGATGAAACCATCGGGATAATCATGATACCGACCATGAGCGATGCAGAAAGCGCGTTGAACGTCCCGAGCTGGGGGATGAACGTCTTGAGAGCAGGAGTGATGTAGATGAGCGCGAAAATCCCGTACACGACGGTTGGGACACCGGCGAGAACTTCGAGGATTGGTTTGAGCACCGAGCGAACGGACGGGCTTGCGTACTCGCTCAGGTAAATCGCCGTTGCGAGGCCGAGGGGGAGGGCGACGATTGCAGACCCTACCATTACGGTGAGCGTCCCGGCGATGAGCGGCAGGACGCCAAACTGAATCGGCGTGATCGCCGGAGCCCACGTATCGCCGAGGAAGAACTGCGCGAAGGTTACGGTTTGTTCCGGGGCGATTCCCATCAGCGACGTGCCCGTAATTCGGAAGAACCTCGCCGCGTCGCCCACGAGCGCGAGGATGATTCCGAGTGTCGTCAACACCGATACGGCCGCACACGCGAAGAAGAACCACCGAATCAGCCGCTCTCTCGGCGAATTAGCAACGCGCGTAGTCATATCGGATGTTTGCTGGTCTGTGCTCATTTACTTGGAAGTATTTTTTTGGGTTTGAAAAAAAGCGCTTCGTTTCGAACGGGTGCGCTTAGCCTTGGACTTCGTCGATTGCGGCCGTCAGTTTGTCTAACTGCTCTTGCATGTCCTCTTCGGTGTTCGGGACGTAGCCAACCTGGTCTGCGACGATTGCCTGGTCTGCGCTCTTCTTGACGAAGAATTTCGCGAACTCCGCGACGTGTGGCTCTTTGAGCGCGCTCTTTTTCGGGTAGGTGAACAGCGGGCGGGCGAGTGGCGTGTAGTCGCCACCCTTTGCCGTTTCGAGCGATGGCTCGATACAACCGTTGCCGTTGTCAATCTTGACGGCCTTCACGGAGTCGGGGTTGTTGTAGTAGTACGAGAAGCCGAAGTAGCCCATCGCGTACTGGCTGCCGGAGACACCCTGGACGATAGAGCGGTCTTTCTCGGTCGCCGTGTAGTCTTGGCGGTGGGCACCCTCTTCTTCGATGATAGCCTCGGTGAAGTAGTCGAAGGTGCCGGAGGTGGATGCTGCGCCGTAGAGTTCGAACTCCTCGTCTGGCCACTCAGAGCGGATGTCGCTCCACATGGTCGCGCCGTTTGGCTCCCAGATCTGCTTGAGTTCTTCGACGGTCATGCAGTCGACCCAGTCTGCGTCGTTGTGGACGACGACGGTGAGTGCGTCGGTTGCGACGTTCATCTCGAGCCATTCGACGCCAGCGTCTTCACAGAGTTCCTTCTCGCTGTCTTTCATCGGACGCGAGGCGTTGTTGAAGTGCGTCTTGTCCTGGCAGAAAAAGTCGCTGAAGCCGCCACCAGAACCGGTCGAGCGGATGTTGAACTCGACGTTGGGGTGCTCTTTGCGGAACTCGACGGAGACTGCCTCTGCGAGTGGGAACACGGTGGAAGACCCTGCGATTTCGACGGTTCCAGAGAGTTCTTCCATGCCACCTTCGCCGCCCTCGGTGTTGGTTCCGTCGCCGCCTTCGCCGCCCGAGCCACTCTCACTGACACAGCCCGCAATGCCCAGTGCGGACGCCCCTGCAGCGGCAGTGATGAATTTGCGACGCGAAACGAAGTCAGGTTTGTCTGTCATCACTTGTGGAAATCGGTGAGAGGGGTAAATAACCTCCTATGATAACTATATAGCACTCCTTATGGGACAAGTGGACAAAGAAGATGTTTGGACAGAGTGTCTGAACAAACAACAAGAATACCCCCTTACAGTGGCGGGTTTCGAGAGGTTCGTACCGTGGGCGACAGCGGGACAGCGCCATCCAGAGCGCCAAATTTCCACATGATTTGAGGTGGAAATAGCATCGGAATAGTACCGTATTTGTTGAATAACGTAGATGAGTGGTGAAGTATGTAGATATGGAGTAGTTTATTGTGGATGAGGGGCGACGGGGAGTGTATGGAAACGCGGAAGGTCCAAATCACGGGTGGCTCGACGTTCACCGTCTCCCTCCCGAAAACCTGGGCGACCGACAACGGAATCAAAGCCGGGAGCGAGGTTGCGTTTTTCAAAGAAGACGACTCGCTCGTTCTCACACCGAACGATGAATCGACGCACGTAGAGGGAACGCTCGACATCGTCGGGCTCAAAGGCGACGAGTTGATGCGCGCCATCGTCACGATGTACGTAAGCGGCTTCGACATCATCACGCTCGAAACCTCGCGCGTCACCGCAGAACAGCGCCGGGCAATTCGCAAAGCCACACAAGGACTCGTCGGCCTCGAAGTCATCGAAGAAACGTCTGACCACGTCGTGCTGCAGGACCTGCTCGACTCGGCCGAACTCTCCGTCTTGAACGCCATCACGCGCATGCGCCTCGTCGCACTCTCGATGCTCAAAGACGCGGTTGTCGCCCTCGCAGAAAACGACGACGACCTCGCGCGCGACGTGATGGAGCGCGACGACGACGTAGACCGCCTCTGGTTCATGATTTCGCGCGTCTTCCGCTCTGCACTGCGAAATCCGACTGCAGCGACCGAAGTTGGTCTCCCGCGCGAGACCACGTTCGACTACCATTCGAGCGCCCGCCAGCTCGAACGCATCGCAGACCACGCGACCAAGATTGCGAACATCACGCTCGAACTCGGGGCAATCCCCGACGACGCATCGACGGCAATCGAGGAACTACACACCGACGCTGCGACCATCGTCGAGATGGCGATGGACGCGCTGTTAGAAGACGACCCCGAGCGCGCAACCCGCCTCGCAAACGACGCGAGCGAGAAGATTGCAGCCATCGACAAACAGACGCGAAACGTAGACAACCTCATCCGCGACCTGAACCCACAGCGCGCCCAACTGCTCGGCCTCATCGTGGACTCACTCTCACGGAGCGCCGACTATGGTGGGAACATCGCGGAGACGGCGCTCCAGAAGGCTGCGCCCCGCCCGTAGAGCCGGTTCGCCCACTTCTCACGCAATTTTGGCGTCGAACGAGGGGAGTTCTTCGTTGTCGTTCACGTAGGACATGCTATGGTCGACACCGAACTCAACCGTGGCTTAGAAGGAATCACCGTCGCGGAGACACGGCTGAGTCACATCGACGGGGAGGCTGGAAGGCTCATCATCGGCGGGTTTCCAGTCTCCGAACTGGCGGCCAACGCAACGTTCGAAGAGAGCGTCTTCCTCCTGTTGAACGACCGGCTGCCAACCGCAGA
The DNA here is from genome assembly GCF_037198285.1 of Haladaptatus sp. DJG-WS-42. Taxonomy (NCBI): domain Archaea; kingdom Methanobacteriati; phylum Methanobacteriota; class Halobacteria; order Halobacteriales; family Haladaptataceae; genus Haladaptatus; species Haladaptatus sp. DJG-WS-42. Next base: position 659,579 of record NZ_CP147243.1, read on the forward strand.
CGAACTCGTGGCGTTCCGCACGTCCCTCGCGAGCAACCGTGAACTCACAGCCGAGACGCGAGCCGTGCTCAAACGCGCCGCAGCGGAGGGTGTCGACCCGATGGACGCCCTTCGGATGGGTGTCGCGGCTGCGAATCTCGGGGCGGAAACGGCGACCGCCCAACAGGCAGTCGAGCGAACTATCGCCGTGTTTCCGACGGTTGTGGCCGCCTACTGGCGCTACCGGCAGGGCGACGACCCGCTTTCACCACGAGCAGACCTGCGACACGCCGCGAACTACCTGTACATGCTAACTGGGACGGAACCGAGCGACGCCGCGACAACGGGGCTCGAAACCTACTTGAATACAGTCATCGACCACGGGTTGAACGCGTCTACGTTCACCGCCCGCGTCGTCGTCTCCACCGAGTCGGATGTCGTGTCGGCGGCGACGGCGGCGGTGGGGTCGCTCAAAGGGCCACTCCACGGCGGCGCTCCCGGTCCCGTCCTCGAAATGCTCATGGAGGTACACGAGTCGGGCGATGCAGAGGGATACGTTCGCCAGAAACTCGCAGCGGGCGAGCGTCTGATGGGATTCGGCCACCGGGTGTACCGGGTTCGCGACCCACGCGCTGCGGTGTTGTCGGCGGCCGCCGAACGATTCTACGAAGACGGTGGTGACGCCGACTTCTTTGAAACCGTGAGCGCGTTCGAAGAGACGGCAGTGGAACTGCTCGCGGCGCACAAGCCAGACCGCCGACTCGATACGAACGTCGAGTACTACACAGCGGCCCTGCTCTTTGGCGTCGGCATTCCTCGTGAACTCTTCACGACGACGTTCGCCGTGGCGCGCGTCGGTGGATGGATGGCCCACTGCCTCGAACAGGCCGCCAATAACCGAATCATCCGCCCGCGCAGTCGCTACGTCGGCGCAACCGGCAGGACGTGGACACCCATCGACGACCGATAGGTGTCCAGTTCACTCAACCGAAAAAAGCGGTGGACTGCCACCGCGCGGCGAGACTGGTTATTCGACGAGAACGCCGTTGACCTGTCCGTCCTGACCAGGCCGGGAGGTCACGCGGACGACACCCTCGTTCGTGGTGAGGAGCGCGCCCTTCGTGATGATGTTACGACGGGCGTAGTTTGGGTTCGAGTTGTTCTCTTTTACTCCCTGAATCGTGGCTGCGACCGACGTGCCGTCGCCCTGTGCGATGGTCACGGAGTCCGTGGCGATGGCACGGAGCTTTTTGGTGTTGCCGCGGCCTTCGACGACGCGGAACTTTGCGTCACCGACGTGCGTTTCGGTCGGCTGACGGCCGAGTTCGTGCTTCTTCTTGTTGCGAATTGGACGGCGTCGCCCACCGGTACGTTTGCGCGTGGAGCGTCCCTGGTCTTTCATACCCCATCAAAGGCAAACGGACTACTTGAATCGCACGACTCGTACCGCTCTCTCTGTCCACCGACCCCCACAGCCCTGAAACACGGAGACACCGGCACACTTACACCGGCACAGAAAATCAGTTGAGACGATGAGTATCCGGGTCGCCGCCGCCGCACCGTTTCGCACGAAAGGCAAGCGAAAACTCGCAGAAAGCGAGTTCGTCGTCTCCCTCTCGCTCGACCGCGACTGGTTCTCCCCCGACCAGGCGAAACGACTCGTGGATATCGCCGTGAGCCAAGGCCTGCTCCGGCGCGAAGACGACGCGCTCCACTGCGCGTTCGACCCGGATGACGTGACCATCCCCGACGACTTTTCACCCGATGCGAGCCTGCTCCAAGCGCGCTCAACGTTCGAGAAAATCTTAGACCGCCTCATCGCAAACGGTCATAGCAAACAGGAGGCCGTCGCAGCCGTAAACGAACTCCAGCGCGACCTTGGCGTGACCATCGAGACGGCCGCCGTGCTCTACGCCCATCGACGGGGCGTTTCTGTGGGCGAAGAAGCCAACGCAGCGCTGGCCGAACTCTGAAGCGATAAACCGCTGCGAACCAATTCACTGGTATGGTCAAAAAACGCGAGACAGACGGCGTCCGCCTCGCGCAGCTGCTCGCCTCCGAACTCGACGGTTACAAAGACGGGCCACTTGGCCCGCTTTCGGTGTCGAATGCGGCCGACGCGGACGGTTTGCGCCCGGTCGAAGACGTCGCGAGAGCGTACGATGTCGCACACGACGGCGAGCGCATCGCTCGCGTGTTCGTCCACCCTGACCGCGCGTACGTCGAGTTCGAGGCGGGCATCGACAAAGTCGTGAAAACGGCAGAACAAAAGGGCCTGCGAACGCGCCCAAAGGCGACCAACCCACCGAAAGCGCTCGTGTTCATCGAAGACGGCGCGCAAGTAAAGCGGATTCTCGACGTGTTCGTCGCCGCGGTGTCGAATTAGAGGGTTTTCAGCACGTCCGGAAGCCGGGTGACCAGTTCGTCGCGTTTGAGTACCACGTCCGCGATGGGTGAAGGGTCGTCTCCGGGGCCGACGACGTGGATGGCGTGCATGTTCATGTCCTTTGCACCCCGAATGTCGAGGTCTGCGTGGTCGCCGATGTAGACCGCTTCCTCTGGAACGGTATCGAGTTCGGCGAGCAGCGACCGGAAGGCCCGGTGGTCGGGTTTGCCTGCCGGAAGCGACCCGCTGATGAGGACGGTGTCGAAGAGGTCTTGCCAACCAAGGCGTTCGAGTTTCGCCCGCTGGGCTTCGATGGGGCCGTCGGTGAGCAGGCCCACGCGGTACTCTTTGCGGAGGTCAGTGACGAGGCGTGCTGCCCCGTCGATAGCGATGAGGGAGTTGTTGATGGCGTTTTGGTACGCTTCTGAGAGTTCTGCAGGCGAGACAGGCGTTTCGTGGTCTTTGAGGAGGTCTTCGAAGATGGGTTCGCGCGTCTCGTTCGAGAGGTTGCGGCGGTGGGCGTCGAGGTAGGCCTGTCGGTCGAACAGCGGTGCATCGACAGACTCTGATGCCTCGTGCAACAGCGTTTGACGGTCGCGTTCTGGGACGACGAGTGTGTAGTCGAGGTCAAACCCGACCGCTCGTATCATGGTAGCAAAAATGAGAGCCACCTAATTGAATCTGCCGTGCGGAGGGGCGAAATACCGACAGACGTGGCGGTTTGCCGACCTGATTGCTCACTGGCCACATCCGACAGAATAGTTAGGATACCCCAGAGAGTGACACGTATGCCAGCAGAGTTCTTCGACTGGGTCGCCCGCAATATCGAATCGAAAGAGAGCGTTGTCTGCGTCGGTCTCGACGCGGACGCAGACCGAATCCCTGCGCACTTACAGGACTACGACCTCCCACGCTGGGCGTTCAACCGCCGTATCATCGACGCCACCCACGAACACGCCGTCGCGTACAAGCCAAACGCCGCGTTTTACGAAGACCGCGACGGCTGGCTCGCACTCAAAGAGACCATCGCGTACGCACACGGCAAAGACGTGCCCGTCATCTTAGATGCCAAACGCGGCGACATCGGCAACACGGCGCGCAAATACGCGCAACTCCTTGACGACGCAGACGCCATCACCGTGAACCCGTACATGGGTCGTGACACGCTCGAACCGTTCCTCTCACAGGAGGAGAAGGGCGTGTTCGTTCTCTGTCGCACCTCGAACCCGGGCGGCGCAGACCTTCAAAACCTCACGCTCGAATCCGGTGAGAAGTTGTACGAGCGCGTCGCCGCACTCGCAGACCTCTGGAATAGTAACGGCAACGTCGGCCTCGTCGTGGGCGCGACGACGACCGAAGAACTCGAAACCGTCCGCGAGCAGGTGCCAGACATTCCGTTTCTCGTGCCCGGCGTCGGCGCACAGGGTGGCGACGCAGAGGCCGCAGTCGAGTTCGGCCTCGCAAACGGCGTCGGCGTCGTAAACTCCTCTCGGGGAATCATCTTCGCGGGCGAAGGCGAACAATTCGACAAGGCGGCAGGCGAGGCGGCAAAGCGGCTGAAAAAGCGACTGAATCAGTACCGCGACTAGCTCCGGAAGGTATCGACGCCGTCCGAGAACTCGTCTTCTTCGGGGGTGGACGTTGGCTCTTTTGCCCCGCGAATTTCGGTGACGCAGTTCGTACAGTACCCGAAGCTGTCGTCGTAGTGGGTGGCACAGACAAGCTTCCCACAGCGACCGCAGTCGTCTGTAATCTCACGGGTACCACAGAGCTGGCAGGTGCCGGAGACGGACATGGCTACTTGTAGCACAGGAAGCCACTTGAGCATGCTGGGCGAGAGGTTTAGGGTCGTGTGGGTCAAAGCCACACGCGTGAACCAGTCGCGGCTCCTCCTCTCGTTGACCGCCGTGTTCGCCGGCATGACAGTGCTGTTTCTCGTCTTGAGTTTCGTCTACACGCCCGTGCTGCTCGTGGCGACGGCGCTGTTCGGCGCGACGACGTACGCCCTCTGGTTTCATGCGACGGGCAAACTCCAACAGCAGGTGTATCAACAGGCACGCACCGCGCGGCGGCCGCCACGCCAAGAGCGCGGCGGGTTCGGTGCAGGGCCACGTCAACAGTGGCGTGGGCCGCGACAAGACCGGCGCACCCAACAGCGAGTTCGGCGGCCGTCTCGACCCAATCAGTCGGTGGTAGAGGCCTACCGGATACTCGGCCTCGACCCTGGTGCGGACGCAGCAGCGGTCAAGAAAGCCTATCGGAAACGTGTCAAAGAGACACATCCCGACACCGAACGCGGGAGTGAAGAAGCGTTCAAACGCGTGACGGCAGCTTATGAACGTCTCTCGAATAGGTGAAAGTAATCCAATCAAGCATTACCAATTAATATGTATAAATTTTGGAGAATGAATAGCTATTTAGTAACTGCTGGCGAGTGACAAATATGGCATCTCGACGAAATTTTCTGAAAGCGAGCGGGGCGACATTCGCACTTGCGTCTCTTGGTTCTCTTGCTGGCTGTACGCAACTTGAAACCATCACCGGCCCGAGCGCACCAGCGTATTCGAGCTGGCTATACGACCCGGAAACGGTGCTCAACGTGGACAATCACCTCTTTATGTCAATCGACGTCCAGAGCTACTACGAGCACGAAGACCAGCTTCCAGAATCGCTGTTCGAATCGCTCGACCAACTGGACGAGGAGATTGATTCGGTCGAATTAGACGAGTTACAGCACATGACCATGCTCGCCTACGGCGAAACCGACTTCAGCCGCGCGGGGATGTCGTGGGTCGTCTCCGGATCGTTCGATAGCGAAGAGATCAGCGAAGAAATCGAGAACGAACTCGAGAAGAGTCAGAGCGGCGAGGACGTAGAGAAAGGCGAGTACGAGGGGTACACACTCTACAGCATCGAACAGCCCTACGGCTACGGCATGTCCGGCGAGTCCGACTCCACGATGTCCGTTACCTTCGCCATTGGTGAGGAGAACGCACTGCTCGGGATGGTCGTCGATGCAGAGGCAACCGCGAAGGCGGCCGTCGAACAGATGATCGAGTCGGATGCAGGCAACGTAGAGCGCTACTACGACACCAACGAGAACGCGAAGACAATGATGCAGGAACTCGGGGACGCCACCGTAGCGATGGGCCTGAACCTCGAAGTCAGCATCTTAAAAGACTGGGTGCCAGACGAGGAAACCGAGATAAAAGCCGTCCTCGACGACTTAGAGGCGATGGGCATGGGCGCGACCATCAACGGCGAGACGACGGAGAACAAAATCATCCTCGTCTACGAAGACGAAGACGCCGCGAGCGCAGAGAACGTCGAAGCGCTCATCGAGCGCCTCAAAGAGGAGTCCGAGGAGTTCGAAGAGAACACCGCAGAGATTACGGTGAGCGCGGACGGCCGCGCCGTCGTCGTCACCTCCGAAGTCGATACCGACGAGCTCTGGAGCGATTATCAGGACAATAGCGGCGGCCTGATGGGCACAGGCACAGGCAGTTCCTCTACGAGTTTCTCCAGTGACGCAAACGCCGAAGCCCCCCAAGTGTCGCTCAGCTTCGAGCAGAACACGGACGGCACGGTCACCATCACCCACCAAGGCGGCGACCACGTCACGGACGCACTTTATGTCGAGTACATCGACGACGAAGGCTACGACCAGTTCGAGTTCTGGATGCCCGAAGGCGGCGCAATCGCCGCGGGCGACTCCTACACGACGACATACGCCGTGAGTGCAGACACCCAACTCACCGTCCTCTGGACCGGGCCAAATGGCAGCAGCTTCGAGACGCTCGGCGTCTTCAGCGCGTACTAGCCCGGTCGCACTTTTCGAAAGCGGAAACCAGTAAGGCACAGAGTACGCACACGGTGTATGGTTCCGCCGCTCGTCCTCGATATCGACGGCACGTTGAGTCGCGCAGACCGCTCTCTCGACGAGCGGGTGTTTCCCATCATCCGAAACTGGGATGCACCCGTCGTTATCGCCACCGGGAAGGCGCTTCCCTACCCGGTTGGCCTCTGTGATTTCATCGGCATCCCGATTCGCGTCATCGCAGAAAATGGGGGCGTCGTCACCGTCGATGACCGCGTTGACTACCTCGGCGACCGCGCGGGCGCACAGGCCGTTGCGGATGAGTACGTCGCGGCGGGGCACGACCTCGGGTGGGGCGAGGCCGACTTCGTCAACCGCTGGCGCGAGACGGAAGTCGCGGTGTCGCTCGACTCCCCGAAACAACCACTGTACGAAATCGCCGAGCGTCACGGCCTCGAAGTGGTTGACACGGGCTTTGCCTACCACGTCAAAGACACCGCGATGAGCAAGGGGAAGGCGCTCAAAGTCACCGCGGATCACCTCGACCTGTCCCCCGAGGATTTCGTCGCGCTTGGCGACTCAGAGAACGACGTGTCCACGTTTTCGGTCGTCGGACGGTCGTTCGCGATGGCGAACGCGGACGAAAAAGCGAAGCAGGCGGCCGATTTCGTCACCGAGGGGTCGTACGGCGACGGCTTTGTAGAGGCGATAGACCAGATTACTGGGTAGCAGTTTGAGTGTCAATTGATAACACGCCTGACAACACTTTTCTTCGGTGGTGAACTATGGTGATTCATGAGCCCCGACCGGGCTATCCTCGAGAAAGCGCTCCAACGTGGCGAACAAGAGGATGGCAACGTCGAGTTCAAAGAACGGCTCAGCAAGGACCTGCACCTGGCAGGTGGCCGGCTCGAAAGCCTCGCGGCGCAACTGCGCCACCGCGTTCTCTCCGGAGGCGGCGAGGCACTGTACGTCGTTGGTGTCACCGACGACGGCGGGCTGGCGGGCCTCGAACCCGACGCATTTGCAGAATCGATGGACGTTCTCTCATTTCTCGCAGACGAAGCCGGTGCCCACATCGAAGCGGTACAGACGTGGGGCATAAACGACGGCATCGTCGGCGTCGCCACGGTAAAAGAAGGCGGCGTCCTCGAAACCGATGACGAGCACATCGTGGTTGGCACCGCTGGACACGTAGACCACGGTAAGAGCACGCTCGTTGGCTCGCTTGTCACTGGACAAGCCGACAATGGCGAAGGCGGAACGCGCACCTATCTCGACGTGCAACCGCACGAAGTCGAACGCGGTCTCTCTGCTGACCTTTCGTATGGCGTGTACGGCTTCACCGACGAGGGGCCGCTACGGATGCACAACCCCTTCCGCAAAGAAGAGCGCGCGCACATCGTCGAACAAGCAGACCGACTCGTCTCCTTCGTCGATACGGTTGGCCACGAACCGTGGCTTCGGACGACGATTCGCGGGCTGGTTGGCCAGAAGCTCGATTACGGCCTGCTCGTCGTCGCCGCGGACGACGGCCCGACCAAGACGACGAAAGAACACCTCGGGGTGTTGCTGGCGATGGACTTGCCGACCATCGTTGCGATAACCAAAATCGATGCCGTCACCGAAGACCGCGTCGTGGCGGTCGAACACGAAATCGAACGCATGCTCCGCATGGCCGGCAAAGCGCCGCTCTCGATTGCCCGCCACGGCGTGGATTCGGCAATCGAGGAGATTAGCCCACGCGTCATCCCCATCCTCCGGACGAGTTCGGTCACGATGGAGGGCTTAGACGTGCTTGATAACCTGTTCGAACGACTCCCGAAGACGGCCTACGGCGAAGGCGACTTTTCGATGTACGTAGACCGGTCGTACAACGTCGTGGGGGTCGGTCCCGTCGCTTCCGGGACGATTCGGTCAGGAACGGTCGATGCAGGCGACGAACTCTTGCTTGGGCCGATGGCGGATGGCACCTACCGCGAGGTCGAGGTGCGTTCGATCGAGATGCACTACCACCGTGTCGACCACGCGAAGGCGGGCCGCATCGTCGGCATCGCGCTCAAAGGCGTCAAAGAAGGCGACATCCAGCGCGGGATGGTGCTCGTCCGCCGCGACGCAGCGCCGACTGCCGTCCGCGAGTTCGAAGCCGACGTGATGGTTCTCAACCACCCGACGCGCATCGGCGACGGCTACGAACCGGTCATCCATTTAGAGACCATCAGCGAGACGGTGACGTTCACGCCAAGCGAGGGGCAGCTGCTCCCCGGTGACACAGGCGGCACCCGCGTCCGCTTCAAATTCCGGCCGTACCACGTCGAAGTCGGCCAGCGATTCGTCTTCCGCGAAGGGCGGAGCAAGGGCGTCGGGACGGTCACGAAAGTGTCCGAGTAGTCACCGACGGGCTTCGAGTTCGGCACGCAGAATCGTCCGGTGACACCGCTTTTTGTTTGTGTTTTCAAAACAGACGAGCGCGATGTTCTCACCGGATTCCAGCCGTGAGCGGAGCCGCTGCATCGCAGCCTGCGCCTCGTCGGTCGTCAAGTACTCGCGGTATCTCGATTCGAAATCGCACCCATCCCACGCGGCGTTGTGGGCCTCTTCGTCACAGAAACCTTGGAGCTTCAGGTCCTCGTGGCGGGTTTTGGTCGCAGAGAGGAGGTCTGCAGGAGGTCCGAGTGCGGGGATGTTCTCGTCTACTGCACCCGAGAACCACCGGGTCGGTTTGCGGACGACACCGACGAGCGTCGTCTCTTCGGGTAGTTCTGCGAGGTCGTGCTGGATGGCAGCGAGATACGTGTCGGTGAGCGTCCCCTCCGTCGTCATGGCGTAAGGTTTCATCGAGCGATAGCAAAGGTCTGGTGCCTACTCCGTCCGCAGAAACATCCCCTTCGACGCCGGGGCCGTGGGCTCGAAGCCCCAGCGCTCGTAGAAGCCGTCTACGTCTGCGATGAGGTTCACGTAGGCCTGTGGCGGAGCCGTCTCCTCGACGTACGCCATGAGCGCGTCCATGATACGCGTGCCGAGGCCCTGTCCCTGAAACTCGGGGCGGACGGCCATGTCGCAGAGGTGGTAGACAGAGCCGTCGTCACCGACGATACGACCCATGCCGACGACGTCGTCGGTCTGGTCGTGAACCGCGACGACGCCGAACACCGAGTTCGGCAGGCCCTGTTCGACGGCTTCCCGCGAGCGTGGAGCCATTTCCGCGGCCTCGCGGAGGGTGAGAAACTGGTCTACAGTCGGCAACTCCTCGCGGATGGCAACCGTCGCGGCCATCTCAGGCAGACCACGGTTTGTCGAGCAGGTCGTGGAGCGTCTCGACGGTGTAGTCCGGGTGGTGTTTGTCTGGGGTTGCGCCGGTGTGGTCTGGCACCCACACTGCGCCGACGCCGGCGGCTTGCGCGCCCGGCACGTCCGCTTCGAGGGAATTGCCGACGTGAACCGCGCGGTCGGGCGCGGAGTCGAGCGCGTCGAGTGCCCGATAGAACGGGTCTGGTGCGGGTTTCGCTGGGCCGTCGTAGCCAGCGTGGACGACCACGTCGAAGTGGTCGCGGATGCCGAGGCTGTCGAGTTTCGGCGCTTGCATCTCCGGGCTGCCGTTGGTCACGATGCCGAGGTGATGGTCAGAGAGGGCTGCTAACGCTTCTTTCGCACCGGGCAGGAACGTCACGTCGCCGTGGTCGCGTTCTGCGGCGAACACCTCCGCGACGGTTCTGCCCACTGACTCGTCGTAGCCGCCGTCGGTTGCAATCGCGGCGAAGCAGTTTGCGCGCAGTTCGTCGATGGTGTCCGCGTCAGTGAACTCGTGGAAGCGAGCGAAGTAGTCGCGCACGGTGAAAAACGGCTCAACGCCGGAGATTTCAAACGAGTGGTCGAGGATGTCTGTGGCGGGGCGACGATACGTACAGAGGGTGTCGTCAATGTCGAAGAGAATCGTATCGACAGCGGTCATTACCCGAGAGAATGCGCCCGACGGACAAAAGGCTCAGGCTCGGTAACCGTCGGCAGTTCGGTCCGCGAGGTTCAAGAGCACAGCCCAGTCGAGCATGCGTCGAACGCGCTCTGTCCAGATGTCCTCCCACGTTTCGGGGTTGCGGTGGCGCTCCCAGTTCGGGACGTGTTCTTCGAAGCGATCGAAGACTTCGGCCGACGTGAGCGGCTCGTCTGCAGCTTCGAGGAGGGTGAGGAGGTCGTCCGCGCCGAAGATGCGCTCGCGGAACGCGGCGGCGAGGTCTGCGGTATCGTACTCCTTGCGGATGCGCGAAAAGCCGGAGTCACCCTCGTTTGCGAGGCCGAGCGCCTGTAAGAAGGTGAGCCACTCGCGGGCTTGGTCGCGGGCAGGGACGTCCGCTTTCGCCATCATCCGCGCACAGCAGTCGTCCACGGAGCCGGCGACGAGCGGGACGGCACGGTGGGCTGTCTCGATGTAATCGAGCGACTCGGGCGGCACGGGGACGACTTTGAACTTCACAGCTCGAAACTCTCCGCGAGCAGGTCTTCGTGGGTGTCACCGAACACGTGGGTTGGGCCGCCGACCACGTCGATGGTGACCTGTGCCGGGGCGAACAGGCTCTCGGGGATGTCGTAGAACTCCCAGTCAACCGACTCGAAAATCTCCGCGAACGGCGTGCCGAAGTCGTCGGTCGCAGACGAGACGATTTCGTCGAAGCGGTCGAACTCGTCTTCAACGACGAGGTGCACCTGTCCGCCGTAGGCGAGCGCGTCGTTGGTGCGGGCAATCGCGGCTTCCTCGCTTCCGGCGACGGGGGCGACGGGGGCGCTTGCGCTCACAGAGAGCACCGAAAGTGGGTCGTAGCCGAGTTCCGAGAGGCGGAAGACGGCGAGTTCTGCGGCGCGAGCGGCGATGGTGACGCTGCCCGTGATGCTCGCCGTCGAGAAGGCGGGGAGGAAGACGGCGTTTGGCGACACATCAGTTAGTTCCGCGACGTGTTCTGCGACGGCTTCGGTGGGAAGGCGCTCCGATTCGACGGCGAGGGTGGCAAAGTCGAAGTCGTCTTTGTAGCCAACGCGGTCGAACTCAGACTCCTCTGCGACGAGCGCGCGGGCCGGGCCACTCCCGAGGCCTTCGAAGTCTTCGACGGCGAGTTCCCAGCCGGCTTTCTGCGAGCACAGCAGGGCAAATGCGGGATGGTCGGTGGACAGTTCGACGTGGGGCAGGGGCGCGCCAGCGACTTCGTCCATGCGCGTCTGGATGGTGGCAAGCCCGGCCGTCTGAATTTCTGCGAGCAACAGTCCGGCCTCGATGCCGCCGAGCGCTTCGACGCCGAAGTCGAGGACGGTCGCTTCGTTGTCGAGGGCAAACGCCTCGATTGCGAGTTCGTCGGCGAAGTCGAGCGCTTCATCGACGAGTTCGAGCGTCATCCGGTTGAGACTCTCCATGCCCACGATTGCGGGCCGCCGGATAAACCGTTTTTCAGTTCGAGACTACCGGTCGCTTCGCGCCTCGTGGCCGAGGACGCGTTCGACGGCCGTTACTTTCTCGCGGGCAGTCTGGGTTTTCGTCCGCTTGTCATCGATTTTGAGAACCGTGCTCACCCGGTCGCCGTCTACGGCTTGGTGGGCGGCTTGCACGGCGGCGAACAGTTCGCCAATGTCGTCGGTCTCGATGACGGTTCCCATCGGGTTCGTTTCGTATTCGACGGCGAAGTCATCGAGGGCGGCGACGGCTTTCGCGACTTCGTCTGCCATACTGCCTTCACGGACAGGCGCGACGCTGAGAAGTGCAACGACGGTCATAGCAGAGAGCGCACCCGCCAGCCGCAAAATCGTTGTCCTCGCCATCGTGTTTTTCCGGTGTGGTGACGTGATAGTGGTATGAACGCGCGCCTCGACCGGCCGGTCACCGTGGCCCGCGCCGTCGTCCACGAGATTCGGACGGAGAACATCACGTTCATGGCAGGTTCGATTGCCTACCACGCATTCGTGTCGCTGTTGCCGCTTCTCTTGCTCGTCACCGCTGTCATCTCAACGGTCGGAAACCAGACGCTGCAAGAGGGGTTCAGCCGCCTGATGCAGGCCGTCTTGACCGAAGATGCGGGCGATATTCTCATCACCGAACTCCAGACCGGCGGGAGTTCAACCGGCGTGTCAATCATCGGGCTTGTCGTCCTCGTCTGGGGGACGCTCCGCATCTTCCGCGGGCTCGATACCGCCTTCTCTGACATCTACGAAACCGAAGCTGAGAACACCTTTTTCGACTCGCTCGGCGACGGCCTCATCGTGCTGGTGGCAGTCGCCCTTGCCTTGCTCATCGGCGGCTGGGTCGAGACGAGTCTTCCCGAATTCGGGTCGCCTGCACTTCGGTGGGTCGTCCAACGCGGTATCCTCGTGGTGGGCCTCTCGTTCGCCTTCTTCCCCATGTACTACATCTTCCCCGACACGGACGTCTCGGTGCGCGAAGTGCTCCCCGGCGTCGGGTTCGCCGCTGTTGGCCTCGTCGTCTTCGAGACGCTGTTTCGCCTCTACACCGGCGGTGACGAGAGTAGTATCATCGGCGGCATCATCATCCTGCTAACATGGCTCTACTTCAGCGGCCTCGTCATCCTCATCGGCGCGGCAATCAACGCCGTCCTCTCGAATCGGAGCAAGGACGTGAACATCGAACCGGTCGTCGGCGGGATTCGTCCGCTCGAAAAACAGTCCGACATCGACCGCACCCACCTGACAGAACGACTCGCTGAACTGGACGCCCTCCTTAAACGAGAAGACATAGACGAGTTGGTCGTCACTGCAGATGGGACGAAAATCACCCTGCCGCGCCCGCTCAACGTGACCGCGGACACAACAGAGTCGCCGCTGCATCTCGGTGACGGCACCGTTGGCTTCGAGATTCGCTGGTCGCCGCGCGAAGACGAGTGATTCGTGACAGATAGCCAGTAGTATTTTACCCACACCGTCCTTGCCGATGGGTACAGAGAAATGATGTTACAGGTAGGGGTTCCACCGACAGTCGAAGGGATTATGGCCCAGTACGCTGGCCTGCTCGGCAAAGTTGCAGCCTTCATCCTCGCGTTCGTCGTCGTCTACATCATCGGACGAGCCATCGTCGCGCCGCTCGCCAGCCGCGCCATGGACAAACGCGGCTTCGACGAGACGATTGCGAACCTCGCGGAGAAGGTGGTCGGCGTCCTCACCCTCTTTTTCGCTGTCGCCGTGGCCTTCACCGTCGCTGGCTTCGGTGCGTTCCTCGCCGCCTTTGCAACCCTCGGGGGCGCACTCGCACTCGCCTTTGGCTTCGCCGCCCAAGACCTGCTCAGCAACTTCGTCGCCGGGCTGTTCATCCTCAAAGACAAACCGTTCGAAATCGGCGACTGGATCGAGTGGGAGGGCTACGCCGGGCGCGTCCAAGACATCGACCTCCGGGTCACTCGGGTCAAGACGTTCGACAACCAGCTCATCACTGTCCCGAACGCCGACCTCGCGAACAACCCGCTCATCAACCCCGTCGCGTTCGATACGCTCCGCCAGAAGTTCGTCTTCGGCATTGGCTACGACGACGACATCAATCAGGCGACGGACATCATCGTCGAAGAAGCCGAGAAGAACGACGACATTCTGGACGACCCTGCGACGTCGGTTCGCGTCACCGAACTCGGCGACAGCGCCGTTGGTCTCCAGTCACGCTTCTGGATAAAAGAGCCGAACCGCGCCGACTTCGTTCGCACGCGGTCTGAATATGTGCAAGCCGTCAAAGAGCGATTCGACGCCGAAGGCATCGACATGCCGTACCCGTACCGCCAACTCACCGGCGGCGTCACGGTCGATGGCGTGCCACAGGAAGTCGCTCTCGAAGCCGACGACTAGCGACACATCTGCGGTTTCATTCTTTGTTTTTATAATGGTAGTTTCGCACGCGAACGAGCACGCACGCGTAAGGCACACCTAATGTCATCCAAATAACTACATACGGCCACAGGTCCAACTGAGAATATGGACTGGCTCACGGCAGGGAATGGCGCACTGTTGCGTATTGGCCTGTATCTCCTCATCTTCTGGCCAACCGTAGGCTACTACGTCTATTCAGAGTCAACGCGACGAGACCTTTCACGCCCGAAAGTCCGAGGCGTGGTGTACGGATTTTTCGGGATTCTCGGCGTCGTCGTGTTTCTTGCGCAGTACGGGACGAAAGAGCGGGAGTGAGTGAAAGCACCACTTTCACGAACGTCGAAGCGGTCGCAGACCACTTTGGGATTTGAACGCCAGTCGCAAATCAGAGATTTGCTCCTTAGTTCAGAATCCCACGGTACCGCACACACCCTCGAACGGACGTGTGAGCGACGCACGCGTCGCTCACGGTGTTGTTCTCGGTAGAAGTGCGCTGACTGGGAGTGAGCAAACGCTTCGCGTTTGCGAGCCTTGGAGAGCCAAAGGCTCTCCTGCGTTTGAACCACCTGAACTTCGTTCGCGTCGCTCACTCGTTCCGTGCTTCAAATCCCAGTAGTACGACGACAGCAAATTCAGCCATTGCGACGCGATAAAACGCGTCGCTGGAAGATTTGAATTTGAAGAAGTGCGCTGACTGGGATTTGAACCACAGTCGCTCCCGTTCGCTTCGCTCACCTCTCGCTCCCTGATTCAAATCGCCACGGTACCGCACACACCCTCGAACGGACGTGTGAGCGACGCAAGCGTCGCTCACGGTGTTGTTCTCGGTAGAAGTGCGCTGACTGGGATTTGAACCCAGGTTGTGACCATGGCAAGGTCACGTGATACCACTACACTATCAGCGCGTGCCTGTTTCGGCGTTCAACTGCATTCGAATAGAGGTGGAGGATGGAATAAAAGAGTTGCGAATCAGGGGCGAAAATCGTGTGAGGGCGGGGCGAACCAAACTGTGCCAAAACTCACGCAAACGTGAGTGTCAGGCCCTCACACGCCCGCAGACGAAGCGAGGCCTTTTTACCACAGGATACGGTACAATCGCCACAGTCTAGTGTCGAGGCGCGAATGCGGACAGTATGACTGTCAGCATCCTCGTTCCCTCGTCTCTCGTCAGAGAGGCCGAGGACAAACGCGAGGCAACTCGAAAAATCGGCTACGTCGCCCGCGCGGCTACGATATTCAACGTAGACCGCGTGACCATCTTCCCCGACGAAGCAGGGGAGAATCGATGGGAAGGCGACTTCGTCGAGACCGTACTCCGGTACGCCGCAACGCCCCCCTACCTCCGCAAGGAGGCGTGGGGCAAGCGCGACGAGTTGCAGTATGCGGGCATTCTCCCCCCGCTTCGCACCGCGACACAGACCGGCTCCGAATCAGACGATTCGGAGTCGATAAGACAGGGAATCGTGACCGAGGTCGGACCTGACGGGCGCGTTCGGGTCAATTGCGGACTGCAACACCCGATCTCCCTCATCGTGCCTCCATCCATGGAGTCGCCCGGTGTGGGGGAGCGCGTGACCATCAGGATCTCTTCGCGACGTCCGGTCCGTGCGAAAATCGTCGACCAAGCCCCACCCGGGTTTGCCGTCGAACGCATGGACCTCCCAGAAGCACTCGGCCGTGAGGACGCTGGGTTCCGAATTGCAACCTCGCGCCACGGGGAAGCACTCTCCGTGGGGCGACTCGGAACGCTGGCCGGGCGCATCCAGACCGATGGAGCGACCATCGTGTTTGGGGCGCCCGATAGAGGGCTTGTGGAAATCTTCGGCGTTGAGGAAGCTGAGATCGCCGCTCATCGGAGCGGGATCTGGGACACAGACGCGGACGCTCCGCGTGTCGAATCAGGCGCACCCAGCCGGTTCGACCTTTGGCTCAATGCGATCCCGAATCAAGGTAGCAAGACCGTGCGAACGGAAGAAGCACTGTTCGCCGTGCTTGCCTGCCTGACACTCAAAGAGTGATACGATGCCACAACCAAGCAGACCACGCAAAGGTTCGCTGGGCTACGGGCCGCGAAAACGCGCGGCAAGTGAAGTCCCGCGGTTCGGCTCCTGGCCAGCAGACGACGGTCAGCCCGCACTGCAAGGCTTCGCAGGCTACAAAGCCGGCATGACCCACGTGGTGATGATTAACGACGAGGCAGAATCGCCTCGCAACGGGATGGAGGAAACCGTCCCCGTCACCATCGTGGAAACGCCGCCAATGCGCGCTGTCGCGCTCCGTGCCTACGAACAAACGCCGTATGGAAAGCGTCCGCTGACGGAAGTCTGGACCGATGAGTTCCACCCGGAACTCTCCCGCGTCTTAGACGTCCCAAGCGAGCAAGATGAAAGTGCCAAAGAAGAGCTGCAGGAAGCCCTCGATGCCGGTACCGTCGCGGATCTGCGTGTCATCACGCACACCGTGCCGTCCGACATCAACGGCGTCCCAAAGAAGCGCCCTGACGTGATGGAATCCCGCATCGGCGGGGGCTCCATCGAAGAGCGCGCCGAGTACGGACTCGAACTCATCGCCGAAGGCGGCGTCCACGAGATGTCGGACGTCTTCCGCGCCGGTGAGTACCTCGACGTTGGCGGGATCACCAAGGGTAAGGGTACCCAAGGGCCCGTCAAACGCTGGGGCGTCCAGAAACGCAAGGGCAAGCACGCCCGCCAGGGATGGCGGCGTCGCATTGGCAACCTCGGCCCGTGGAACCCGAGCCGCGTTCGCTCGACCGTTCCACAGCAGGGGCAGATGGGCTACCACCAGCGCACCGAGCTGAACAAACGGCTCATCGCGCTCGGCGATGGCGACGACGCCAGCGTCGACGGCGGTTTCGTCGGCTACGGCGAAGTCGACGGCCCATACGCGCTCGTCAAGGGCTCGCTTCCGGGCCCCGACAAGCGCCTCCTGCGCTTCCGACCAGCCGTCCGACCGAACGACCAACCGCGCCTCGACCCTGAGGTGCGCTACGTCTCCACCGCATCGAACCAAGGATAATGAAGGCAACAATTCGCAGTCTGGACGGCTCTGAGGCCGGTTCGCTTGACCTTCCCGAGGTGTTCGAGACGGAGTTCCGTCCCGACCTCATCAAGCGCGCTGTCCTCGCCGCTCAGGCAAACCGGAAACAGGACTACGGTTCCGACCGATACGCCGGGCTCCGAACGCCCGCGGAATCGATGGGTAGTGGCCGTGGTATGGCTCATGTCCCACGCCAGAACGGCGTCGGGCGTGCCGTCCCACAGGCCGTCGGTGGTCGCCCAGCGCACCCACCAAAACCCGAAAAGGACCGCTCGCTCAACATCAACGACAAAGAGCGCCAACTCGCCGTCCGCAGCGCAATCGCCGCGACGGTTGACGCCGAACTCGTGGCCGAGCGCGGTCACCAGTTCGACGAAGACGTTTCGCTCCCGCTCGTCGTCTCTGACGAGTTCGAAGACCTGCTGAAGACGCAGGAAGTCGTCTCGCTGCTCTCCGCCCTCGGCGTCGACGCCGACATCGAGCGCGCAGAGGACCGCAAGGTTCGCGCAGGCAAAGGGAAGATGCGCGGTCGTAAGTACCGCCGTCCAACGTCCATCCTCTTCGTCACCGCAGGCGAGCCGTCGAAGGCGGCTCGTAACCTCGCAGGCGCAGACGTCGCAACCGCGGCGAACGTGTCCGCAGAGGACTTAGCGCCCGGCACACAGCCCGGTCGCCTCACCATCTGGACGGAAAGCGCCGTAGAGGAGGTCGCAAACCGATGAGCCTCATCAAGTACCCGTACGTGACTGAGAAGGCGATGAACGCCATGGACTTCGACAACAAGCTCCAGTTCATCGTGGACTTAGACGCGAACAAGGACGAGATCAAAGCAGAGATTTCAGAGCGCTTCGACGTGTCGGTCACCTCCGTCAACACGCAGGTGACCCCGAAAGGCACGAAGAAAGCGACGGTGTCGCTGTCTGACGACGACGACGCGCAAGAAGTCGCCTCACGAATTGGGGTGTTCTAACCATGGGACGCAGAATTCTTGGCCAACGTCGCGGTCGCGGGACGCCCACGTTCCGGGCACCATCGCACCGATACAAAGCAGAGCTCTCCCACCGTAAGGTTGAGGACGCGGACGTCATCTCCGGCACGGTCGTTGACATCGAGCACGACCCAGCACGGAGTGCGCCGATCGCCGCCGTCGAATTCGAAGACGGTGACCAGCGTCTCATCCTCGTCGCCGAAGGCGTCGGTGTAGGCGACACCGTGCAAGTCGGCATCACCGCCGAAATCAAACCCGGCAACACGCTCCCGCTCGCCGAAGTCCCTGAGGGGATTCCGGTGTGCAACGTCGAGCGCCAGCCTGGTGACGGTGGCAAGTTCGCTCGCGCCTCTGGTGTGAGCGCACTGCTCATCACCCACAACCGCCAGAACGCAGTCGTGAAACTGCCAAGTGGCGAAATCAAGCGGCTTGACCCACAGTGTCGCGCCACGATTGGCGTGGTCGCTGGTGGTGGCCGCACCGAGAAACCGGTCGTCAAAGCCGGGAAGAAGTACCACAAGATGAAGGCACGCGGGTCGAAGTGGCCTCGCGTCCGTGGTGTTGCGATGAACGCCGTTGACCACCCGTTCGGTGGCGGTGGCCGCCAGCACCCAGGACGACCGAAGTCCGTCTCGCGTAACGCACCACCGGGCCGCAAGGTCGGTGACATTGCGTCCAAACGCACTGGCAGAAAGCGAGGTTCCAAATGAGTTCTGACTACCGTACCGGCCGTGAGGGTGAGTTCACCTACCGCGGTCACACGCTCGAAGAGCTGCAGGACATGGAGCTCGACGAAGTTGCGGAACTGCTCCCCGCACGGATGCGGCGAAGTATCAAACGCGGCCTGTCCATCGAGCAGGAGAAGCTCATGGAAAAGGCAGCTAACCGAGACGCGCAAGAGTCGGCCAACAACCCGATTCGAACGCACCTGCGCAACATGCCTGTCCTTCCGGCGTTCGTCAACAAGACGTTCTCCGTCTACACGGGACAGTCGTTCGAGCGCGTGCGTATCGAGCCGGAAATGATCGGCCATTACCTGGGCGAGTTCCAGCTCACGCGCACGTCGGTTACCCACGGACAGGCTGGTATCGGGGCAACCCGTTCCTCGAAGTTCGTGCCCCTCAAGTAAACCATGGGAATCAGCTACAGCGTGGACGCAGACCCGGACACCACCGCGAAAGCGATGCTTCGGGAGCGTCACATGAGTCACAAGCACAGCAAGGAGATTGCCCGCGAAATCAAGGGCATGACCGTCGGCGCAGCCAAGGACTACCTCGCAGAGGTCGTCGAAGGCAAGCGCTCGGTGCCGTTTAAGTCCCACAACTCGGGCGTCGGCCACCGGTCGGACATCGACGGTTGGGACGCAGGTCGCTACCCAGAGAAGGCATCGAAGGCCTTCCTCGACCTGCTCGAAAACGTCTCCGCGAACGCAGGCAACCAGGGCTTCGACGGCGACACGATGGAGATCGTCCACATCGCCGCCCACAAGGTTGGCGAAGTGCCCGGCCGCAAACCGCGTGCCATGGGCCGCGCCACCGCGTGGAACACCCCACAGGTTGACGTCGAAATCATCGTTGAGGAGGTCGAAAACTGATGGCAGACGAACACCAATTCATCGAAGACGGTCTCCAGCGTACCGCCATCGACGAGTTCTTCGGCGAAGAACTCGCTCGCGCAGGCTACGGCGGCATGGAAGTCGCTAAGACGCCGATGGGTACGCAGATTATCCTCAAGGCTGAGAAGCCCGGGATGGTCATCGGCAAAGGCGGGAAGAACATCCGAAAGGTTACCCGCCAGCTCGAAGAGCGATTCAATCTCGAAGACCCACAAATCGACGTTCAGGAAGTCGAAGAACCAGACCTGAATGCGCAGATTGTCGCAGACCGCCTCGCCAACGCGCTCGAACGCGGTTGGTACTTCCGGAAAGCCGGTCACACGACCATCGACCGCATCATGGACGCAGGCGCACTTGGCGCCGAAATCGTCCTCTCCGGGAAGGTCACTGGCGCACGCTCACGCGTGGAGAAGTTCAACCGTGGCTACATCAAGCACAACGGTGAACCCGCAGAAGCCATCGTCGACGAGGGTCAGGGCGTCGCCGTCATGAAACTCGGTACGATTGGCGTTACGGTGAAGATCATCCCACCAGAGGCGCGACTGCCCGACGACTTCAAAATCCACGACGACGTGGACATCGAAGCCGCACCGGAAGTCGAGTCTGACGACGACGGCGTCGAAGACCTGCTCGCAGAGTCCGACGAGGACGACGAGCCAGTCGACGACGCAGAACCGGCCCCCGAGGCTGACGAAGTCGTAGAGGAAGAAATCGTCGAAGAAGCGGACGTCGAAGCCGACGACGACGAGGCAGACTCCCAGAGTGAGGACGCCGACGTCGAAGAAGAACTCGACGACCTCGACGAAGCCGTCGAAGAGGAAGCAGAAGAGCTGCTCTCTGAGATGGAAGACGATGACGACGAGGAGGACGAGGAATAATGGCGATTCTCTACACCGACGAGATTCGTGACATGACGCCCGCAGAGCGCGAGGCGGAACTCGAAGAACTCGAAACTGAACTACTGAACGACCGCGCAATCCAGGCCGCCGGTGGCGCGCCTGAGAACCCCGGTCGAACTTCAGAACTTCGCCGAACCATCGCCCGAATCAAGACGATTCAGGCGGAGGAAGGCGACGCAGACGAGGAATAAGGAATGCTGACCCCCGAGACACTCCCACGACACGAACTCATCGGCCTGCACGTGCGGGTCGCTGCTGCCCCAAACCCCGACGTAGTCGGGATAGCGGGGCGTGTGGTGGGCGAAACCACCCAGATGCTCAGCATCGAGGTGGGGTCTCGGACGAAGCACGTGCCAAAGCAGGCCTCGACACTCGAGTTCGGACCCATAGATGAAGCTGCGGCCGACCGCAAGGAGGCCGGGACCGCATCCAAACCAGCAGGCGAGGATGCGGCTTACGTTACGGTGGATGGGGCCCGACTGCTCTCACACCCTGCTCTTCGCACAGAAACTACAGGAGATTCCAAATGGCGTTAGGACTGAACGTACCAGAACCGGAGGCCACTTGCGCCGACGAGAACTGCCCATTCCACGGCTCGCTTGCCGTGCGTGGTCAGCTCCTCGAAGGCAAAGTCGCCTCGACGGATATGGAGAAAACCGTGATCGTCGAACGAGAGTACGACGTGAAAGTACCAAAGTACGACCGGTACATGAAGCGACGCTCTCGCATCCCGGCCCACGCACCAGAGTGCCTGGGTCTGGAGGTCGGCGACACGGTTCGTATAGCAGAGACACGACCGCTTTCGAAGACGAAAGCACACGTCGTGGTCGAAACAACAGGAGGCGATGCCTGATGAAGGCGCTCAAAGCCGACATCACCCAAGGGCTCGAAAAGGGTTCGATTATCAAGTGTGCCGACAACACCGGCGCACGCGAACTCAAGGTCATCAGTGTTGCCGGCTACTCCGGCACCATTAACCGCCACCCCAAAGCGGGGCTCGCGGACAAGGTGACCGTCTCCGTGACGAAGGGGACCCCGGAAATGCGCCGGCAGGTCCTCGAGGCCGTCATTATCCGCCAGCGGAAACCGATTCGCCGCCCAGACGGGCAGCGCGTCAAGTTCCAGGATAATGCCGCCGTCATCGTCGATGAGAACGAAGACCCTCGCGGGACCGAGATTAAAGGTCCAATCGGGCGAGAGGTCGCAGAACGCTTCGGAAGCATCGCTTCCACAGCTACGATGATAGTATGACTCGACAACCAACCAAACAGCGCAACCAGACCGAGCGCGCACCGCTGCACAAGCGTCAGCGCCAGGTTCGTGCCACGCTCTCGGACGACCTCCGTGAGCAGTACGGCAAGCGAAACGTCCGCGTGAACGTGGGCGACACCGTCGAGGTTATGCGCGGCGACTTCGCTGGCGAAGAAGGCGAAGTCATGGAAGTTGACCTCAAAAAGACCGTCATCTACGTCGAGGGCGTGACCCTCGAAAAGGCAGACGGCGAAGAGGTCCCCCGTGCACTCGACACCAGCAACGTCCGCGTGACCGAGCTGAACCTGGAAGACGACGTCCGCGAGGCGCGCCTGGAGGAAGACAATGAGTAATCACCAGAAGCGACTCTCAGTGCCAAACTCCTGGCCGGTCGAGCGTAAGACCGCTGTCTTCACCGTGAAAGCGGGCGCAGGCCCCCACGGCGAAGAGGGTGTGCCGCTGCTCATCGTTCTTCGCGACGTACTCGGCTACGTCGACTCGAAGAAGGAAGCACGTTACGCGCTCAACCAGGGTACGGTGCTCGTAAACGGCAAGCAAGTAACCGACGAACGTCGCCCAATCGGCATGTTCGACATCCTGTCGTTCACCGAACGCGACGAATACTACCGCGTCTTCCCCGACGAGGGAGGTCGCCTCGCACTCACCGCCATCCCCGGCGATGCCGCAGACTCGAAACTCGGCAAGATCACGGGCAAGCGCAGCGTGCAGGGTGGCAAGACGCAGCTGTCTCTCCACAACGGCCAGACGCTCCTCTTCGACGAGGACCCTGGCTACAACGGCGGCGACTCGCTCGTCGTGTCCAGTGACGCAGAAGTCGTTGCCCACTTCGTCTACGAAGAGGGCGCGCTCGTCACGGCAATCAAGGGACAGCACGCAGGCGAAATCGGCACCATCGAGAACATCGAAGTTGCCCCATCGTCTGCCTCGAACCGCGTCGTCGTCTCCCAAGACGACGGCTCGTTCGAAACGGTCGAAGAATACGTCGTCGTTATCGACGAGAACTTCACCGGAGGTGACGACGAATGAGCGAGGCTGAGTTCCACGCAATGCGACAGCCCCGTGTCGAAAAAGTCGTCGTCCACATGGGTGTCGGCCGCGGTGGGCGCGAGCTCGCCAACGCAGAAGACATCTTAGAAGACGTGACCGGCCAGCAGAGCGTTCGGACGCTCGCAAAGCGTACGGTCCCGGACTTCGGCATCCGCGAGGGTGACCCAATCGGTGCCAAAGTGACGCTCCGCCACGAGGACGCAGAAGAGTTCCTCACGACGGCGCTCACGCTCGTCGACCTCAAACCAAAGCAGTTCGACGACAACGGCAACTTCAGCTTCGGCGTTCCGGAACACACGGAGTTCCCAAGCCAGGAGTACGACCCGAACATCGGGATTTACGGGCTTGACGTCACCGTCAACCTCGTCCGTCCCGGCTACCGTGTCGCAAAGCGCGACAAGGTCAATCGACAGATTCCGTCGGCCCACAAGCTGACGGTCGAGGACGCAATCGCGTACCTCGAATCGACGTATGACGTGGAGGTGAACAAATGAGCGAGGAACTCGGCGAGCACGCCACGAAGCGGACGGGCCAGCTCCAACAGTGCCAGCGATGCGGTCGCAAACAAGGCCTTGTTGGCAAGTACGACATCTGGCTCTGCCGGCAGTGCTTCCGTGAGATTGCCCGAAGCATGGGCTTCAAGAAATACAAGTAACATGGCAGATAACGACCCACTCAGCAGCGCACTCTCCGGCATCGACAACGCCGAGAGCGTCGGTCATCTGACCCAGACAGTTGAGCCCGCCTCGAATATCATCGGCAGCGTGCTTGAGGTCTTCTACGACCGCGGGTACATCAACGGCTTCGAGTTCGTCGAAGACGGCAAAGCCGGTCGATTCGAGGTTGAACTAAAAGGCGCGATCAACGAATGTGGTTCGGTCAAGCCCCGCTACTCGGCGGGTGCAGACGACTACGAGCGATGGGAGAAACGGTTCCTCCCAGCCCGTGACTACGGGACGCTTGTCGTGACTACCAGCCACGGGATCATGAGCCACTACGAGGCCCGCGAACAGGGTATCGGTGGCCAAATTATCGCGTACGTGTACTGAACCATGGCACGAGTAGAACTCGAAATTCCAGACGATGTGACGGCCGAAGTCGACCGCTTCGACCTCACAGTAAGCGGCCCAGAAGGATCGGTAACGCGCCGACTCTGGTACCCGAACGTCACCGTCTCCGTCGACGACAGCGTTGTCGTCATCGAGAGTGACGTTGAGAAAGCCAAGATGAACGCCACCATCGGGACGTTCTCGAGTCACATCGAGAACATGTTCCACGGCGTGACCGCAGGATGGGAGTACAAGATGGAAGTCTTCTACTCTCACTTCCCAATGCAGGTTCGCGTCGAAGGTGACGACGTTGTCATCCAGAACTTCCTCGGTGAGAAGTCCCCGCGACGGACCACCGTTCACGGCGACACGGAAGTTCAGATTGACGGCGAGGAGCTGACGCTCACCGGTCCCGACAAAGAACACGTCGGCCAGACCGCAGCGGACATCGAACAGCTCACGCGCGTCAAAGGCAAAGACACACGGGTGTTCCAGGACGGCGTCTACATCATCGAAAAACCACAGCGAGGTGACGCCTGATGGCAGACGAAGACCAACCACAAGAACTGACCGACATCAGCGGTGTCGGCGAGGCAAAGGCAGAGGCACTCCGCGAAGCAGGCTTCGAAACGGTCGAAGCCGTCGCACGCGCCTCCCAGTCTGAACTCGCCGAGGTTGATGGCATCGGTAACGCCCTCGCCGCCCGTATCAAAGCGGACGTCGGTGGCCTCGAAGTCTCAGAGGAGACGGAAGCCGAAGTCGAAGACGAAGACGCAGAAGCCGAGGAGGCGGACGCCGAAGACGTCGAGACCGAACTGCAGCCACGCGGACTGGTCGATAAGACCCCCGACCTCGACGACGAGGAAGCGCGCCTGCTCCAAGCACGCGCCCGCACTGGCAAACCGCAGTTCAACCGCCAGGACTACCACAAGAAAAAGCGCACGCCGACCTCGTGGCGCAAGCCACGCGGCGGTCTCTCGAAGCAGCGCCGCGGCATCAAGGGCAAGGGCCCGATGGTCGAGGCAGGCTACCGCACCCCGAAATCGATTCGGGGTCGCCACCCAAGCGGCTTCGAAGAAGTGCGCGTCTTCAACGTCGACGACCTCGAAGGCGTCGACGGTGACACGCAGGCAGCCCGTATCGCTGGCTCCGTCGGTGCTCGCAAACGCGAACGCATCGAAGAGGAGGCAGAGGAGAAGGGCATCCGCGTGCTCAACCCAACCTACGTCGAAGTTGAGGTGACAGAAGAATGAGCGACCTGAAAGCCCAGCGCCGTCTCGCAGCCGACGTCTTAGACGTGGGCAAGAACAAAGTCTGGATGGACCCAGAAGCCTCAGCCGAGATTGCAGACGCAATCACGCGCGAGGACATCCGCGAACTCGTCGCAGATGGCTCCATCAAGGCACAGGACAAGCGCGGGAATTCCCGCGGTCGTGCCCGTGAGCGCAACAAGAAGCGCGCCTACGGACACCGCAAAGGCCCCGGTTCCCGCAAAGGGAAGGCTGGCGCACGGCAGAACAAGAAAAAGGACTGGACGAGCCGCATTCGCGCACAGCGAAAGAAGCTCAAGGAACTCCGCGACGAGGGTGAACTCAACCGCACCCAGTACCGCTCGCTTTACAACAAGGCAAGCGGTGGCGAGTTCCGCAGTGTTCAGTACCTGCTCAACTACATCGAACAACAGTACGGTGACGAATAATGGCTAACGGACCACGATACAAGGTTCCGATGCGGCGCCGCCGAGAGGTCAGAACGGACTACCACCAGAGGTTGCGCCTGTTGAAATCCGGCAAGCCTCGTCTGGTCGCTCGAAAGAGCAACCAGCACATCAGGGCGCAGCTGATCACGGCTGGAGACGAAGGCGACGTGACACTTGCAAGTGCAACGTCCGCCGACCTCGCCGAGTTTGGCTGGGAGGCCCCGACTGGTAACCTGCCTGCAGCGTACCTGACCGGCTTCCTCGCCGGCAAGCGCGCGCTCGCAGCAGGCCTCGAAGAGGCAGTGCTCGACATCGGCCTTAACACGGCAACCCCCGGCAACAAAGTGTTCGCAGTTCAAGAAGGCGCAATCGATGCAGGACTCGACATCCCGCACAACGAGAGCGTCCTCGCTGACTGGTCTCGCACCCGTGGCGAACACATTGCCGACTACGCAGCATCGCTCGACGAACCACTCTACAGCGGAGAGTTCGACGCGACCGAACTCCCCGAG
Organism: Haladaptatus sp. DJG-WS-42; assembly: GCF_037198285.1. Lineage (NCBI taxonomy): Archaea > Methanobacteriati > Methanobacteriota > Halobacteria > Halobacteriales > Haladaptataceae > Haladaptatus > Haladaptatus sp. DJG-WS-42. The sequence goes on from NZ_CP147243.1 coordinate 685,744, forward strand.
CACTTCGACGAAGTGCGTGAACGACTGGAGAACGAACTATGAGCAGAAACAACAACGGCTGGGAGCCACGAACCCGTCTCGGTCGGAAAGTCGCAGAGGGCGACATCACCACGATGGAAGATGCCCTCCGCTCGGGTCTCCCGCTGAAGGAGCCCCAGATCGTCGACCAGCTCCTCCCGGGGCTCGAAGACGACGTGCTGGACATCAACATGGTCCAGCGCATGACTGACTCCGGCCGCCGTGTCAAGTTCCGCTCGGTCGTCGCCATTGGTAACCGCGATGGTTACGTTGGCTACGCCCAGGGCCGGGACGACCAGGTCGGTGGCTCCATCCAGAAGGCAATCGAGCGCGCAAAACTGAACATCATCGACGTCTCGCGTGGCTGCGGGTCGTGGGAATGTGGCTGTGGGCGACCCCACACCGTCGCACTCCGCACGTCCGGCAAGGCAGGCAGCGTCGAGGTCGAACTCCAGCCCGCCCCACGCGGGCTTGGACTCGCGGGCGGGGAGACCGTCCGTTCGGTGCTCGAGCTCGCCGGTATCGAAGACATCTGGACGCGCTCGTCGGGGAACACCCGTACGACCGTCAACTTCGCAAAAGCAACCTTCAACGCGCTTCGCAACACGGCTGAGGCCCGCGTGCCCCAGCACGCCCGCGAGCAGCGTGAGGTGATCGAATAATGCGAGCACTCGTCCAGATTCGCGGTGAAGTGAACATGGAACAGGGCGTCCGCGACACGCTCTCCATGCTCAACATCCACAAAGTCAACCACGCGACCTTCGTCCCGGACACGGAGGCCTACCGTGGCATGGTCACCAAGGTCAACGACTACATTGCCCACGGTGAACCAAGCAAGGACGTCGTCGTCACGCTCCTTCGGACGCGCGCAGAGCCGCTCGAAGGCGACACGACCGTCGACGACGAGTGGGTGGCAGAAAACACCGATTACGACGACATCGAGAGCCTCGCAGACGCGCTCTTCGCAGAAGAGACGAACCTCCGCGAGCAAGGCCTCTCTCCCGTGCTTCGCCTCCACCCCCCACGCAAGGGGCACAACGGCATCAAGCACGTTACTAAAGAGGGTGGCGAACTCGGTAAGCACACGACAGAGGAGATCGACCACCTCCTCGAGGCGATGCGATAACCATGACCAGTAAGAAACGACGCCAGCGTGGCTCGCGCACCCACAGCGGCGGTACCCACAAGAACCGGCGTGGTGCCGGACACCGTGGTGGCCGCGGTCGCGCCGGTCGCGCAAAACACGAGTTCCACAACTACGAACCGCTTGGCAAACACGGGTTCACCCGGCCGCCGTCCGTCCGCGAAGACGTCCGCACCGTGGACGTCCAGACGCTCGACGAGAACGCGGTGCTCTACGCCGCAGACGGTCTCGCAGAAGAGACCGACCACGGTTTCAAGCTGGACGCCCGCGACATCGTCGAGGACGGTCACGACGTCGACGTCGTGAAAGTGCTCGGTGGCAGCCAGATTCGTAACCAGCTCGTCGTAACGGCTGACGACTTCAGCGAGAGCGCACGCGAGCTCATCGAGGGCGAAGGCGGCGACGCCATCCTCAGTGAGCGCGGCGAAGAGCGCCAGGCTGAACTCGAAGCAGACGACGAAGACGAAGACGAGGACGCGGAGTAGACCCATGGGCTGGAAGGAGGCTGCTGAACCGGTGCTCACCCGAATGCCGTCGGTACGCAGACCGGAAGGTCACGTGCCGTTCCGTCGCAAGCTCGGCTGGACAGCGGGCATTCTGGTGTTGTATTTCTTCCTGACGAACGTGTTCCTGTACGGACTCGGCTCCGGGCAGTCTGACGTGTTCGGGCAGTTCCGCTCCATCCTCGCGGGTGGTCAGGGGACAATCCTGCAGCTCGGTATCGGTCCAATCGTCACCGCAAGTATTGTGCTGCAGCTACTCGGCGGCGCCGACCTCTTGGGCCTCGACACGAGTAACCCGAGAGACCAGATCCTCTATCAGGGCCTCCAGAAGTTCCTGGTGGTCGTGATGATTCTGCTCACCGGCCTCCCGATGGTCTTCGCAGGAAACTTCCTGCCCGCAGACCCACAGGTCGCCCAGAGCCTCGGCATTGGCCTTGGCGGCGTGAAGTGGCTCATCTTCGCCCAGATCTTCGTTGGCGGCATCCTCATCCTGTTCATGGACGAGGTCGTCTCGAAATGGGGCGTTGGCTCAGGGATTGGCCTGTTCATCATCGCCGGTGTGAGCCAAAGTCTCGTGGGTGGCTTCTTCGCCGTCCCCGGGATTGGCTCGAACGAAGCCGGGCTGTTTGCGACGTGGTTCGGCATGCTTACCGGCAGCGTTGACATGCCAAGCCTCCTGACGGTTCCGGGCTTGCAAGTGCTCTTCATGGGTGAAGGGCAGATTCTTGCGCTCATCACGACCCTCCTCATCTTCGGTGTGGTCGTGTACGCAGAGAGCGTCCGCGTCGAGATTCCCCTCTCGCACTCGCGTGTGAAGGGAGCTCGCGGTCGCTTCCCCGTCAAACTCATCTACGCGAGCGTCCTGCCGATGATCCTCGTTCGTGCGCTCCAAGCGAACATCCAGTTCCTCGGACGCATCTTAGAGGCCCAGTGGGCCGGAATGCCCGGCTGGGTCGGCACGTACGCCCAAGGCCAGCCCGTGAGCGGGTTGTTCTACTACCTCGCTCCCATCCAGTCACCAGGGCAGTGGATGTGGTGGCTTGGCCAGACGACGGCCGAGCCGTGGATGATTATCATCCGCGTGCTCATCGACCTGACCTTCATGGTCATCGGTGGAGCTATCTTCGCCATCTTCTGGGTGGAGACCACCGACATGGGGCCGGAAGCAACCGCGCGCCAGATTCAGCGCTCGGGGATGCAGATTCCCGGCTTCCGCCAAAGTCCCGGTGTCATGGAGAAGGTCTTAGAACGCTACATCCCGCAGGTCACCATCATCGGTGGTGCCCTCGTGGGCCTGCTCGCCGTCATGGCGAACATGCTCGGCACCATCGGTGCCGTCTCCGGGACGGGACTGCTGCTCACCGTCTCCATCACGTACAAACTGTACGAGGAGATTGCTGAGGAGCAACTCATGGAGATGCACCCGATGATGCGCCAGATGTTCGGCGGCGGCGGCGACTAAGTAGATACTGGAATGTCGAATTGACTGAATTCGGCGTTCTGAGCCTTTTATTTCACTCTGTCTAAGCAGCTCTGTCGTTGCGAGTTGGGGTTGTTGCAATTCTACTGAGACTCCTGCGCCAACCCACTTTCTAGCTTCCTCCTGTTCGATACCGACCTGCTCCGCTGGATACCCCGCTGCGGTAGCCGTTTCTTTAGTGTCGCGCCAGCTGTTCGGTGCTGGCAAGTAACCGAACCGCTTGGGGTACCCCGGAACCGTGTTACGGGATATTGTCGGTCTTCCGTTTGAGTTCCCGTTCATCCCGCCAGGTCTGCCCGTGCTCTGTCCGCAGAAGAAAGGCGAGGTGTGATGCCGCCATCCCGTTATCGTACTTTTCTCGTTCTGTTTCGTCATCCGAGTACTGTCGCTTCAACACCCACGTCTTCGCCAGGTACGCCGGAGAGGCGAGCATTCCGAGTTCCCACGTGTACCCGCCATCGAAATCCTCGATGACCGCCACAATATGGGAGGCTCGGCCACACAGAATATCGAATACACCCCACCATAACGCCATCTGCTCCGATTCTATCCCAAAATCTTCTAACTGCATCGCCACCGACGGCGGCGTCTCTCGTCGGTCTAATCGGTCGTACACCAATTCTCGACGTTTCGCCGCCGGACTCGGCTCTTCGTTTTCGTCGCTGTCGTCACCCGCCCCGACAACCAAGTAACGGTGCTCGTGATTCTTGATGCGCTGTAGTTCTTGGCCATTCAGGATGCTTTTCAGCGTCTGGTGCTCCTCGGGAGTCAATACCCCCACAACCGCGTCGCCGAGTACATGCTGTATCGCGTCTTCAACGTCGTCTTCCTCGATGTCGGAAGGAACCGTCATTATCATACCCGTCGAAATGTCACACCATTAATCCTCGTACTACTTTCACCTTCACGTTGCTACTTTTTACGAGACTGGTTGCAGTACCATTTACAGATTCATCTTCACTGAGATACAAATAGTTATGTTGGCAGACCCAATATACACAAATATGCACCCGAGCAACGCTGGCCGGAACCATATCGACATCCGCCACACCACCAGCGACACCCCATCGAGTGCGACAGACAGCTTCAACGAGTGGCTCGCGCTCCAGAAATCCACCGACGAAACCCGTGCGAACATCATCGCTGACCTCGTTGGACACCCGACCATGGCCACCGTTGAGGAACTCGATTACATGAACCCCGACCTCAGCGACCACTCCATCCGAAGACATCTCAATATCCTCATCGACGCGAAAGTCGTCAAAGAGTACGAACTCGACACCCGTCTTCGCAACTATCCATACAAGTTCTACGGGGTTACCACAGAAGCCCGCGACCTGTTCGACCGGAACAACCTGTTCCCTGCCGACGCCTGGAAACGCCAGTACGCAAAAGTCAAAAAGACGCCCCGTATCCGCGAAGTTGAAACCATGCCACGGCCCGACAAGTGAACGATTGGAGACCGCGCGGGATGCCACCGACGCGCTACGAGGTGCAAGCGTCGAAGTCGTGACCGGTTTTGCGAACTGAACTTAGAGTGCGCCCCAGTCAACCGGCCCGCTCACGAAGCGTTCGTTGAGCCGCGGCAACACCGTTTCAGCCCACGCTTCGACGAAGTAGTCGTAGGCCTTCGTCCACGCTGCGCCTTCGCCCCAGCCGCTGTGGGTCAGCGTGACCTGCGTGCGGTCGTTCGGGAGGTCACGGAAGCGGACAACGACGCTCGTTCGCTGGTCGCGGACGGTGGGCAGCGACGGTGGGGCGTTCCACGTGAAACTCAGCATCCGCTTCGGTTCGATGGCGAGGATGACGTTGCCTTCGCCGCCGCGGAGGCCGTCATCCGCATCGGGACTGAAAAACAGCTCGTAGGTGCCCATCACGACGAGGTCAACGGTACAGTCGGGCGCGAAGAAGCTTCGAACGCCCGCGTCGGTGGTCCAGGCGTCCCAGACAGCGGCTCTGCTGGCCGGAACAGTGACCGTTGCGTGGATGACGCGCTCTCTGCCGATAGAACGAAGCTGCATACAGAGCGTAGGCTGGCAGAGAGCGTAAAGTCGTGCGCTCGCCAACCCGTTGTGGCATCCGGCCCCACAAACAACCGATTCTGAGAGTGAGAGGAGCCCCCGCAAAGAGCGATGCCCGTTGGCCGGTCGTTCACCCAAACTGGATATTGCAAAACCCAGAGGTGGAGACGCGCGCTGGGATAATGAGCGCGATTCAGGGCGACTGACTGGTCAGAATACGGCGCTTCGGCGCGAGGTTGAAACGTGTGGTACGCCAACCCACACCACATGTGGGTGTTGCAAATCGGCCTCGAAGGCTCCGGTGTCGAGACAGGACTCGGAGACCTCGTCGCCGCGGCGGTCGTCTGGGTGAGCGTGCTTGCGCTCCCGCTGCTGATAGGGAAAGCCTACGACTTCTGCTACGAGTTTTTCGATCCGGTCGTCGAAGACGACTGGGAGTGACGCGTTTCGAAACCGTTGGGTAAGAAGTGGTGGGTTAGTCGAAACTGAAGATGCCGTCGTCAGAGTCGTCTGATTCTGTCGTGGTGGTTGATTCGGTCGTCGTAGACTCGGTTGTGGTCGTGGTGGAGGTCGTCGCAGTCGTATCGGTCGTGGTGGTCTCTTCGGTTGTGGTCTCCGTGGTGGTCGTGTCTGTCGTCGTTTCCGTGGTCGTCTCCGTAATCGTCACCGTTGGCTCGGTCGTCGTGGTGGTTGTGGACGTTGTGGTTTCCGTCGATGTTTCCGTCGAATCGTCCGCGTCGTCATCGTCTGCGTCGTCATCGTCAGTCGTCGTGGACGTGGCTGTCTCTTGGGTGGTTGTCGTTGCCGTCGTGGCCGCCGTCGTCGTGGTTGCCGTCGGAGTTGCCGTGTTCGCCGTGTCAGAGTGATTGCCTTCAGCGAGGTTGCTGACGGACGAGCCCATTTCGGGCGCGAAGGGAGCGATACCCGTCGAGACGGCGATACCCGAAACGAACAGCAAGAGCCCAACGGCGAAGAGAGATTTTTGTGTCACACCCATTGTTGAGTATCCCTTACCTGTCACCCCTCGTTATTATCGGGAGGCTAAACCGGTGAAACGGTCAAAAAAGCGGGGAGGCGTGGTCGATTACCGACCGAATAACCGCTCGCGGAGGGTGCGACTGCGGCCTTTCTCTGCGAGCAATACCGAACACGAGATGTCGTCCACCACGTCGAGGACGAGCGACCCGCGAACGAGGCGGGTGAGCAGGCCCTTTTCGGTCGCGCCGATGATGACGAGCGACGACTCTTTCGCCGCCGTCTCGATGGCGCCTTCGACGTCGCCCGTGGTGTCGATGCGGAGGGTTACGTCCGTGAGGTCGTGGTCTGTGGCCCACTGCTCTAAGAACGCGCGACCTGATTCCTCCTCGTCGGGTGAATCGACGGCGTGTAGCAGCGTAATCTCCGAATCGTACTCTGCGCGCAGCATCGTCGCCACGGCCGCAGAGAGGTCTGAGTCCGGGCCACCGGCGGTCGGGACGAGCAGTTTCGACGGGTCGAACCCGCGGTTTTTGAGCACGAGGAAGTCACACGGGATGTTCTCGGTGAGTTCGTCGAACGTGCTCTCTGCGCGCCCGGGTGCGCCGTGGGAATCTTTGCCCCAGCCCATCACGACGAGGTCTGCGTCGTGGGATCGCGCCGCGTCGAAGATTTCCTCGAACGACCGGTGTGAGAGGATGGTGTGAGTGTCTATGTCCACGCCGAACGTCGTCGCGTCTTCGCGGGCGCGTTCGAGCAGCGACGAGGACTCTGCGTCGAGTTGGTCTTTGTAGGCTGCGGCCCCCGCAAGCGCCGTCTGGTCGGGGACGGTGATGATGTGGACGGCGTCTACGGTGCCACCTTTCTGCTTTGCCACCGCGCTCGCAAGTGAGATGAGGTCTTTCTCGCTCGCCGGGTTTGCAAGCGGCACCATCACGCGGTACTGACCACCGTCTGGCTGAACCGCGCCTGCCGCGGAGACGGCGGGTTCTGGCATCACTTCAGAGCGGTTCAGGATGTACTGGCTCAAGATGCCCTGTTTCTCCGTCCGCGAGCGGGCGTAGAAGACGTACCAGAGCGCGGCGAAGGCGACGAAGGCGAAGCTAAGGGCGATGATTTCCGGATTGATGAACGCGATGAGCGCAAACGAGATGAGCGCGCCGAGAATCGGCACGATGGGATAGAACGGCACCTTGTAATCCGGTTTGTAGCCCGCTGGGTTCGCCTCGCGCATCACGATGAGCGCGATGTTGAGCAGGCCGTAGATGATGAGGTGGAGCGTACTCCCGGCCGTTGAGAGGGTCTCTAAGTCACCGAACAGGATGAATAACAGAATGAACCCGCCGGTGAGCGCGATTGCGCGATACGGCGTCCCAAAGCGTGGGTGGATCGTGTTCAGGTCTTCGGTGACGATTTTGTCCCGACCCATGGCGAAGTTGATGCGCGAGGAGGCGAGAATCGAGGCGTTCGCACTCGATGCCGTGGCGAGCAAGCCCCCGAACAGGAGGGCAATGGCCCCGGCTGGCCCGAGTAAGATGCGCGCCACGTCCACGACGGCGGTGTCGTTGCCCGCGACCACGCTGTTTGGCACGGCGGCGAGGACGACGAGCAAGACAAGCGCGTAGATGGCGGTGACGAGCAGGACGCTCCCGATGACTGCGCGCGGTAGGTTGCGGCCGGGGTCTTTGATTTCCTCTGCGACAGACGTAATCTGGACGAAGCCCAGATACGAGACGAAGATGATGCCCGTCACAGGAAGCAACGGCCCGTAGCCATCCGGCGCGAACGGCCGGAGCGAGGAAATGTCCGCTTGCAGCGCGCCAACGGTCGTGAACACCGCGAGGATGGCCACGAGCGTGACGACGATGATGTTTTGGAGCCGTCCGGTCTCCTTTGCGCCCACGTAGTTGATGAAGGTGAACAGCGCCGCGCCGACGAGCGCGATGATTTTCGCACCCGTTAGCGTGAACGGCCCCAGCGCAAGTGTGGGCACGTCGACGAACACGGAGACGTACTGACCAAAGCCGAACATGTAGAACGCAGAGGCAAACGCAAGCCCCATCCAATTAGCCCAGCCAGCGACGCTGCCGAACAGCGGCCCGAGCGCGTGATTGACGTAGTAGTACGCGCCCCCGGCTTTCGGCATGGCCGTGCCGAGTTCGCTCGCGGAGAGCGCGGTCAGCAGGGCAATCCCCCCACCAAGGACGAACGCCGCGGCGGCGAGCGGGCCTGCGGTCTGGACGGCCACGCCGGGCAGGACGAAGATGCCCGCCCCAATCATGGTGCCGACGCCGATGGTTAACGCGGCGAGCGGCCCGAGGTCTTTTGCGAGTTCTTCCTCGCTCATTCGTCTGAGGCGTCCGGCAAGACGACCACCGGCCGGTCGGTGTCGGTCACGAGAGACAATGCAACATCACCGGAAAGCAGGCGAACCCACCGGCTTCCTCCGCGGGGCGAAAAGGCAATTGACGTCGCGTCTACGTCCGTGGCAGTGTCGAAAATCGTCTCCGCGACGTCCGTTCCGTAGCGCAGTTCGGTCTCGACGGTCCCCACGGTGAGCGTGTCTTTGACGACGGCGAAAATGTCTGCTGCGCCCTCTTGTCGTTGTTCGACCGACGCCTTGTCGGGTGCGCCACCTGCTTTCTCGATGACGTGGAGCGCCACGACGCGGCTGTCGGCGTCGAGATACGGCGCGAGTGCGAGACAGGTCGTTCGTGCGTCAGTCTCGTCAGCGACCGGGACGACGACGCATTCGACGAGAGAGTTACCCATCGACACCACCGCCCGGTGGTTCGTGTTCGATGGCGAGGCCGTGACTTTTCCCGTTGCTGGCGAGTGAATGGTTCATGATAGGTGCAGACAGACTACTCGAACTTAACTGGTCGGTGTCGTCGGTCGATACGTGAGCAATTTGCACACTGCGACGGTCTGAGGAATAGAAATGAACTTACCTGCCCCGGCAATACACGACAACCATGAAGAGTCTCGCTCGTGAGGGGTCTGGATGCGAGTAATCGTTGTGGGAGCCGGTGAAGTCGGCTCAAGTATCGCAGCGAGCCTCGCAGACAGCCACGAAGTGGTCGTGATTGATATTGACCGCGACCGCGTCGAGGCGCTCACCTACTCACTCGACGTGCTCGCTATCGAAGGCGACGGCGCAGACCTTGACACGCTCAGAGAAGCCGGTATCGAACAGACCGACATGGTCATCGCCAGCACGGACGACGACGAGACGAACATCGTGACCTGTGGGACCGTCAAAACCACGAGTGACGCCTTCACCATCGCCCGGGTGAAGAACACGAAGTATCTCACGACGTGGCAGAGCAAAGAAGGCGCATTCGGCGTCGACTTCCTCGTCTGTACGGACCTCCTGACCGCAGAGAGCATCGTCCGCGTCGTTGGCCTCCCCGCGACCCAAGACGTAGACGCCTTCGCAGGCGGGAGCGTCCTCATGGCCCAGTTCGGCATCTCCTCTGAGAGCCCCATCACCGGTCAAACGATTCGAGACGCAGACCGGTTCGACTCGCTCACGTTCGCCGCCATTTTGCGGGGAGATGAGGTCGTCATCCCGCGCGGGGAGACGACAATCGAGACCGACGACCAAGTCATCGTCATCGGAAGTCCAGAGAGCGTCCGCGGCTTTGCGATGGAACTTGCGCCCGGACAGGGAGGGAATGGCCAAGACGTGGTCATTA